>QAKK01000032.1:44169-60445 GCA_003343845.1 Oscillospiraceae bacterium | reverse complement strand
TCGCATAGTCGCCGCCTGCCAGCGTCGCACCGTAGCCGCCTGCCAGCTTCGCACCGTTGCCGCCTGCCAGCGTCGTACGGTCGCCGCTTGTTTTCAAACTTTCGGCTGTTTCCGTTTCGGCTTTGGTGTCCTCGAATGCAGTCATTTTTTCTATCTCCTTTATAATTTCGTGTCTTTCCGTCACTGACGGATACTCAATCACCAGCTCCACCCGACGAGGCTTGTCCGCGATCGGCGGCAGCTGCATCATGTACGCGCGGATCGTCTCCGCGATCTCCTCGCGCACTGTCATCTGCGGATCTGCCAGATCTCCCGCACGCGCCGCTTTGCAATCCGCGCCGCATAGTGCGCCGTGATCTCCCGGTCAAGCCATGCGACGATCGCGTCCCGGCTCTCCACCGCCTCCACGGCGGCGCAGACGACCGTAAACACCGTCAGCACAAGCCCCAAAATCAAAAGCTCGTTCATGCCGTTCCCTCCTTTGCTGTGCCGAGCCCGAGGTTCTTCAGCTTTTTGAACTTCGCCTCCAGCTTCCCGATGTCCAACCCCCACGCCTTGTAGGCGTCGTCGGTCGGCACACTCAGGCTGTCGATCAGCATCAGCCCGTTTGAGATTGTGTACTCGCGCGCCACGCGCTTCAGGCGGCTGAGTGTCGTTGCCGAAGCGTCCGGAAACAGCTTCCGCAGGTCTGCCGTGTACAGCGCAAAGGTGCTGTAATACAGCTCCACCGCCACCTCCACGCTTGCGATTCTCGGTGTGTTCATGCGTCCGCCTCCTTTCGTTCTTCGAATAAATCGCTGATTGTGCAGCCGAGCAGCTTTGCAATTTTCGGCAGCATGTCCGCCCGCGGCAATGCCGCCCCGGTTTCCCATTTCGCAATGGTCGTTCGGTCTACGCCGAGCGCCGCGGCAAACTCCCGTTGCGGCATTCCTTTCGCCGTCCGTAAATCCTTTATCAACATAAGCCCTCCAAAAAGTGAAGATTTGTCACTCGACGATTGTATTATAAGTGATTGTTCTTCACTTGTCAATAGATTTTTTGAAAATTAGTGAAAAAATATCACTTCTCTTGCAATGTGAAATACTTTCACCTATAATAAATTTGAGGTGATAATATGGAACGTTTGAAAGAACTGCGCACCGCGCGCGGTCTCCTGCAAAAAGATGTAGCCGCAGTGCTCGGCATTGATAGGACGACCTATGTCAAATATGAAAAAGGGCAATCCGAGCCCTCGTTCGACATCCTCACCAAACTCGCCGACTATTTCGGCGTATCGGTGGACTATCTTCTCGGCAAAACCGACATTAAAAAAGCGCCCCACGGAAGTGAGGCGCTGCAGCAGCTGCTGGACGAATCAAACGCGAACATGGTGGTCGTCATCGGAAAAGGGAAGGAGCGTCGGATCATCGAAGTCCCCGCCGACGCCGAGGAAATCATCCGCTCCACGCTCGAGGCATTCAAAAATAAATAAGAAAGAAGCGGTACAAGCGCGGCTAAGAATGCACTGGAACTGGTGACATTTTTCGACAAATTTGTTAAAATCTCCTTAGCGCAACCCTGAAATTTATTTTTAAGGAGATTTCAACCATGGAGAACATCATTCGTATTGCCGACGATTTCGCAAAACAGTACAAACTCGCCTTGCCCCTGCGTCTCGATACCATGAGGCATCTTTGCGATGCCCTCGGGTATAAGCTGTTGACCTACGCCGAAGGCGCCCCCATCCTCGAAAAATTGTCGTTCGATGACTATATGCACTGCCCGGCATTTTGCACGCGCGTGATGGATTGCAATGTCGTGTTTTATGATGATACCTGCAGCGTCGGCACGCGGCTGTTTTCCTTGGCACACGAAATCGGGCATATCGTGCTGCGGCATATCGCAACCGGCGCACTCGGGTATGACGCATCTGATACTGCCCAGGAGCGTGAGGCGGATGCCTTTGCCTACGCTTTGCTCGCGCCGCTCGATGCGCTGCGCGCAGCGCGCGTCCGCACCGTCAAGCAGATCCAGCGGATGACGCTCCTGGACCGCGAGCGTGCGGCACATGTGCTCGCAGAATTGCAGGCAGAGCAGCCGGAGACGCCGCAGGTAAAGCCGGCTCGCCCGCTTTTGTCTTTCTATGCAAGCATCGGTGTCGCACTTGTGCTCGTCATCGCGTCTGTATCAGTGCTGCATTTTCGGCGCCTCATATATACGCCCGACACAGCGCAGTCGCAGACATTCGTCATCACCGCGCGTACCCGCGCAGAACCAACGCCGACCGAACCGACACTTGCTGCCGCAGCCCTCTCCGCCGATGAATCCGAGCAGGAAGAGGTTATCTATATCACAAACCACGGCGAGCGGTATCATAAAGGAAATTGCACATACCTTATCGGGCGCGATACATGTCCGCTCTCCATCTCCTGCGCCGTCGACCTTGGCAAAGAGCCTTGCAAAATTTGTTTTCGAAATTATGATTGAGAGGTAAAAGCATGTCTCCCTCTGACATTGCGTTTCTTTGTGTTGTTTTCGCTGTCATGGTACTTTGGATTATCACTTTGCATCGGGCAAGACATGCGGATGCAAAGTATTTCGCAGACAAAGAAAGAGAATATGCAAATGAGCGAGACCGGCTGAAGCAGGAAAACGAAGAACTCAGCCGGAAAGTTTCCGCATTACAAGACAAGCTTACCATCATAGAGCAACGGCTGCAGGACGCGCGCGCAGCTGCCTCGCGCGTCATTATCCCGCCAACCGCAGAAGAATTGGAAAACGCGAAAAATCGTGCGGCTGAAGCGAAAAAAAAGCTTGAACAGGCAAAGAATCGCATTCAGAATTTGAACTATGAGAAAGAGCAAATTGAGAGGCGTGCCAACAACTGTGACATTACCATAGCCGCCCTTAAAAGTCAGCGACAGTCCATCGACGATTTGTACCGGCGCGCCGCACAAAGTGCCTTGCGGAAAGCATATGTTCAAAACACCTTTTTATGCCGCTCTTTCGCGCACGCAACTTTAGATGCCTGTGCTGAAAAAATCACTTCTGCCGCAGATGAAAGAATCGAAATCCTGCCATCAACGCACCTGTGCTTTGAAATACGCGGCGCAAGCAGCGCAGTATACCGTACCACGCTGAACGATTGCACCTGTCCGGACTTTCAGCACAGGCATCAGCCCTGCAAACATATGTACCGTATCGCGCTCGAACTCGGCTTGCTCTCCGACCTCGGGGAGCAAGCCAATGCGCAGATAGCTGCCTGCGCTGCCGAAACAGCGGCATTGAAAGAGAGCAGAAAAAAGATTAAAGCAGCATGGGCGCTTTTGAATCAGAAAAAGCAGACATTCCCGTATCTTGCAGACCTGTTTGCGGAATTGGCTCGTTATGAGGCAGAGGCGGCGGCAGCCGCTCTGCGCGCAAAATCATTTCCCGCTGTTAAAAAGGCAGAAGAGATCGAATCCAACGGGAAAAAGCTTGCCAAGCTGCGCCGCGAAAACAAAAGCCTGCGCTATCAGTTGAACTATTTGAAGGATACCGTGCCGTGGCTTGAAGAGTTCATCACCTTGCCGCCGGCGCAAGCATATGCCGCGGAAACAGCTGCGGCAGTGGAGGACGAATATAATTTGTATCGCGAGTGGCTGAATCCCGATGAATGGAATATGCTTGCGCCCGCCGAAAAGTTTCAGATCGCATTGAACCGTTACAGAGAAAACTGCATTCACGGCAACTCGACAAAAACGGCATGGGCGGCAGGGATCGAATATGAGCGGTATATCGGCTATCGGTACGAACAGCACGGTTTTTCCGTTCGCTATACCGGTGCGACTGACGGTCTTGGCGATCTCGGACGCGATCTGATTGCGCGAAAAGAAGGGCGGACGCTGATTATTCAGTGCAAGCGATGGAACGCGCACAAAACTATCCATGAAAAGCATATATTCCAGCTTTACGGAACACTTGAAAAATATCGGTTTGAACATCCGCAGGAGCAGTGCATCGGCGTGTTTATATCCACTGCCGAGTTGTCGCCCATTGCTAAAGATGCAGCAAATTTCTTTGAAATTGAGGCGCGCGTGATTCCGTATTCTGCCGAATACCCGATGGTAAAATGCAACATCGCTGCAAACGGAGAGCGAATCTACCATTTGCCGATGGATCAGCAGTATGATCGTGTTGCTATAGAGAAGAAAAAAGGCGAATGCTATGCCGAAACTGTTGCCGAGGCGGAATCTCTCGGGTTTCGCCGTGCAAAGAAGTGGAAGTCGGATAATCAGAATCGAGGTGACACCGATGCCCATCTACAAAACCAATAAAAAACGGGACGGGCTGTTCCTCTACACCGTTCGCGTCAACTATACCGACAAAAACGGCAAGGCACACGGCCTCACGCGCACGGCCGTTGGCGCCGAGGCGGCAAAGTTGCTTGAATCCCAACTTACAGCCGAATACAAGACCAAGCAGGTCACGCCCGCCGCGCGCATGACCGTCGGCGAGCTGGTGAAGAGGTACCTTGCCGCCAAAGAAACGGAAGTCCGCCGTGCCTCTGTGGAAAAAACGCAGCGCATCATGAATCGCTATGTGCTCCCCACGCTGGAAAAAGAACGGCTTGACAGACTGAACCGACAGAAGATGCAGGACTGGAAACTTGCCGTTTCTGCGCTCGGGCTTTCGCTGCGCACAAACAAAAATATTTACTCCGAATTTCGGGCAATGCTGAATTATGCCGTCAAGATGGAGTATATAGCGCAAAATCCGTTGACGGCGGTCGGCAATTTTAAGGACACCGATTTCACGCCACCGCAGGAAAAGCTGCACTACTATACCGCAGACGAGTTTTTGCGGTATAAGGCGGCAGCATTGGCGGATGCCGAGGCAAAAGGTACCCTCTCCGAATATGCGTACTATGTTTTTTTCTGCATCGCCTACTATATGGGGATGCGCAAGGGCGAAATCAACGCGCTGCGCTGGTCGGACATCAACGAGGAACTGCTCACCGTCCGCCGATCGGTTACACAGAAGGTCAAAGGAGAAAGCGCGGTTGAAACGCTGCCTAAGAATAAAACGTCCTACCGCACCATCGAAATCCCTGCGCCACTGATGGAGATTCTCGCAGAATACAAAAAGCGCCTCGAAAGTCGAGACGCTTATCGGGATAACTACCGCGTATGCGGCGGCGGGGAAGAGGGAGTCTTGCCAGACACCAGTCTTTCCAATCATAATGTACGCTATGCAGATACCGCAGGCCTTGCGCACATTCGCATCCACGACTTCCGGCACAGCCATGCCAGCCTGCTTGCCAACGAGGGCATCAACATTCAGGAGATTGCCCGGCGGCTCGGGCACGCTAAAATCGAAATGACCTGGAACACCTACGCGCACCTCTATCCGCGCGAGAGCGAGCGTTCACTTTCTGTCCTCAACAAAGTAAAATGACAAAACCGTTCCGTACATCTCCCCAAATTCGTGTAAAATTCGTGTACGCAAAACAGAAAAGCCCGCAAGCACAAGGCTTGCGGGCTTTTTGGTGGGAGCGGGTGGATTCGGACCACCGAAGTCAGAGACAACAGATTTACAGTCTGCCCCCTTTGGCCACTCGGGAACGCTCCCATATTCGGTTATCGCGTATGCGGGTCGATGGAGCTGGTGGACGGATTCGAACCCCCGACCTGCTGATTACAAATCAGCTGCTCTACCGGCTGAGCTACACCAGCGGGTTTCTCACGCGACTTCGTTATTATAGCATGTACCGTCCTGTTTGTCAATATGCTTTTTCAAAAAAAGTTGTGCATTTTGAAAAATACGCCTGCCTGTCGAAACCGCATGACAGGACGCCGTTTTCCGTATTTTTTGTAAACACGGGGCAAATGATTCCTATTGACGCGGGCTGCGGTGCGTTGTATAATGAAAACAGAAAGCATACACGAAAGGAGAACCGAAAATGACTTTTATCGAAAAATTTGAAGAGATCAAAAAGAAAATCGGAACGCCCGACCTCTCGAAGCTGACCGAGAGCTTTGCGGTACAGGTCAACATGACCGACGCAGACTGCGGCGGCGCGTTCTACATCGCGTACATCGGCGGCAACCTTGCCATTGAGCCCTATGATTATCACGATCACACCGCCATGATCTATGCAAAGTCGAAGGATCTGATCGACGCGCTCACCGGCAAGATGGATATGCTCGCCGCTGTGATGTCCGGCAAGATCGAGGTCTACGGCAGCATCGACCACGTCACGGCGCTGGCTACCCTGCACAAGCCGCGTGCAAAGCGTGCGGCGGCTGCCAAAAAGCCCGCCGAGAAGAAACCGGCTGCAAAGAAAGCATCGGCAAAGAAGGCGGCGGAGCAGTCTGCCGAAAAGAAAGCAAAGTAAAGCCGAAATGAGAAGCGGAGCGCGATGCGCTCCGCTTTTTTCGCATGTTCGTCCGGGAGCACGCATACAATGCAGTAGAAAAATACTGCAAGCGAGCAAAGGAGACCGACATGAAAGCAGAAACGAACGAGAAAAAGGAACTGACCCCGGGCACACAGACGATGCAGCAGGCGGCGGCGGTGAGCAGCCCGCTCTTTGAGAGCGGCGGGGAATTTGTGCTGCCGGACTATCTGCCGAAGGTACAGAAGGTTCTGCGGCTGGAGGCAAATGCGCTGCCGCCGACGCGGTACATGAGCGGCAGCGAGGCGCAGATGAGCGGCAGCGTGCTGCACACGCTGATCTACCTCGGCGAGGACGGCGAAATGAGCGCAGCGGTGCTGCCGTCGAAATACGAATTTACCGTCCCGACCGCCGGGCTGAACGCCCCGGAGGTGGAGGCGCCGGTGCGTGTGGATGCGCTGACCTATCGGCTGAGCGCGCCGCGCAAGATCAATATCCGCACGCGCCTTGCGGCAAAGCCGCAGGTGACCGAGGTAGCGGAGATCACGCCGCGCCGCACGCCGGAGAAGATCGACGGTCTGCACACGCTGGAAGGCGAGGCGGACAGCGTGGAAACGCGCTATGTCAAGCTGCCCGACATCGAGCTTGCCGACAGCATTGACGTGTCCGGCGCCGATGTGCGCCCGATCTGGTGCGGCGCGACGGCGGCGGTGACGGATGTGCGCGCCATGGCGGACGGCGCAACGCTGCGCGGCGACGTCTGCGTCAAGGTGCTGGTGCTGGACGGCAATACGCCGAAGATGCTGCGCAAAAAGATTCCGTTTGAGGAGCGGCTGGACGCCGAGCTTACGCGCGGAACGACCGTTACGGCATGCGCCGATGTGCTGTCCACAGAGGCGGGCAGAGAACCGGAGGGCGGCAACATCTATGTGGAATGCGTGGTCAGCTTGACCTGCCGCACGGATACGCCGCGGCGCATCCCGGTGACGGAGGATGCTTTCTCTGAATGCGCAGACGGCACGGTTGAGATGCGGAAGCTGCCGACGGCGCGTCTTGTCTTTGCCCGCACGGGCGTTTACGGCGCGGGCGGCAGCCTGCCTCTTGCCTCGATGGGACTCGGCGGCGCGGACAGCGTGCTGGATGCGTCGGGCGCGGTCACGGTAGACGAAGCAAACGCTGCGGACGGCAGGGTGTCGATCACGGGGCGCTGCATGCTGAATGTGATCTGCCACACGCCGGACGGCATCACATCGGGCGAGGGAACAATGCCCGTCCGCCTGACGCTGGACGCCGAAACGCCTGCGGGCACGGAAGTGATGACAACGGCGCGCCTTGCCGACCTGCGCGCGCGGATCGACGGCGAGAATCTGATCTGCGACGCGGATGTGGCGCTCACGGCAGAGGGCACGGTGCGCGGCGAGTGCACTGTCGTCGGCATGATCGATTTCACCGCGGCAAAGCCGGTGGCAAAGTGCCCTTATCCGCTTGCGGTGGTCTATCCCTGCGGCGACAGTCTGTGGACAGTCGCTAAGGAGAATCACACCGCGCCCGAGCGGATCGCCGAGCTGAACCATCTGACCGCCCCGGTCTCGACGTGGCAGTCTGCCGAATCGCTGTACGGCAAAAACTCGCTGATCCTCGAAAATAAACAGTAAAAAATTCCCTTACTAAAATATACGCCTTTTGTGCATAATACATCCAGAGCAAGTCCATATCAAATCTGAATGCAAAGAGGTAGTATTTATGGTAATCGACAGAATATCGCTGATCCTCGTGATCATCGGCGCGCTGAACTGGGGCTCCATCGGTCTGTTCAGCTTTGACCTTGTCGCATGGCTGTGCGGCGGGCAGGCGGCGGTGGTCAGCCGCATCGTCTATACGCTGGTGGCGCTGGCGGGCATCTGGTGCATTTCGCTTTTGTTCCGTCCCCGCGAGGATGAAGCACGGCAGCAGTAATAGGGATTCAAAAAGCGCAGACTGAAAAGGGAAAACACGCGGCTCTCCAAACGGAAGCCGCGTGCTTTTTCTATATCTGCCCTTTCTGCGCCGCGCGGCGGATGTCGCGCGGCGATTTGCCGCCGTTTTTCCGCAAAACGGCGCGGAAGTATGCCGGGGAAGAGAAGCCGAGCCGGTCGCTGATCTCCTCCACCGAGAGATCGGTCGCTTCGAGCAGACTCGTCGCAAGCTCGATCTGGATGCGGTGCTTTTCCTCCACGGGCGTGTGCCCGGTGACGTCGCGGAACGCGGCGTACAGCCCGGATTCGCTCATGCGGCAGTAGGCGGCAAGCTCCGGCATCCGAAAGCGCGGATTGGCGCGGATATAGCTGCGTGCCCGGTCGATGACCGCCTGCTTCGGATGCTGTCCGAGGCGCTCCATCTGCGGCATGCACGCGCCGAAAAAGGCATACAGCAGTCCCACCGATGTGCAGTCCGCCTGCTTGTGCGCGGAGAGGCGGCGCAGCATATCCATGGCGTCCTTGTTCGGGTTCAGCTTTTGCAGGGCAAAGGCGGTGTTCTGCGCGGTGGGCAGATAGGTGAAAGCGTAGGCATCGTAGACGATGCTGTCGCCGTCTTGCCCGTACCAGTAGGAATGGTAGCGGCAGCCGGGCGGCGTGTAGAACACATCTCCTGCCGCAAAACTGTAGGTGCGCTCCTCGGTGACAAACTCGGCGCGCCCCGCCTTGATATAGCCGATATGATGGCAGACCGTGCCGCCCATCAGGTCGCTGTGGTGCGTGCGGGTAAAATGAAATTTGCAAAACGCAAAGGATTTGCAGAGCATTATATTATCCATGACAGAATTCCTTGAAAATCGGTCGAATATTTGCAGAATTTTATGCGGTTATTTGCAGTATAACATATCGCTTTTTGTCTGTCAAGCGTCTATGATAAAGACAGAATCCGACAGAGGAGGCTTCATAATGGAAAATCAGAAGAAGATTCTTGTGCTCGGCGGTACAGGCGCTATGGGCGTCTACCTCGTACCCGAGCTGCTCCGCATGGGATACCGTGTGGACGTCGTGTCGCTGGACGATATCAAGTCCGACAACCCGAATCTGACCTATACGGTCGGCAATGCACGCGATGAAAACGTGATCCGCCCGATTCTCGAGAACGGCGGCTACGACGGCATCGTGGACTTCATGATCTATTCGACCGAGCTGTTCACCAAGCGGTACAAGCTGCTGCTTGAAAACACGAAGCACTACATTTATCTGTCGTCCTATCGCGTTTACGCGGACGAACAGCACCCGATCACCGAGAGCGCACCGCGTCTCCTCGATGTTTCGGACGACAAGGAAATGCTGGAGACCGATACCTACGCGCTGGCTAAGGCACGTCAGGAGGATATTCTCTCGGCATCGTCCTTCAAGAACTGGACGGCAATCCGCCCGGCAATCACCTTCTCCAAGCGCCGCTATCAGCTGGTGACCATGGAGGCAAACACCGTTGTCGTGCGCGCACGCGAAGGCAAGAAGCTGCTGCTGCCCGCACCCGCCCGCTATGTACAGGCGACCATGACCTGGGCTGGCGATATGGCAAAGATGATCTCCCGCCTGCTGTTCAATCCCGAAGCATACTGCGAGCGCATCACGGTTTCCACCGCAGAGCATCACACCTGGGACGAGGTTGCTTCCTATTATAAGGAACTGATCGGTCTTGAGGTCGAATGGATCGACGAGATGGAATACCTGCGCATGGTCAACCCCGACCATCCGATGCGCGACGCGCGTTGGCAGCTGGAATACGACCGCATGTATGACCGCATCGTGGACAACTCCAAGGTGCTGCGCATCTGCGGGATGAAGCAGAGCGACCTGACGCCGATTCACGACGCGCTTGCAACCGAGTTTGCAGAGCTGCCCGCCGATGCGACCTTCCCGCCCGACAAGGGTCTGAACGCGCGCATGGACGCATGGCTCGCAGAGCACGCGAACTGAGCAATCCGATAGGCTTAGCCTATAGGTTTTGCAGACCGTTATACTTAAAAGCAAAAAAAGAGGCGCTGCCGCCACGGCAGCGCCTCTTTTCTTCGACAAAAAAACAGGAGAAAATGCAGGATTTCGCTTGACGGACTGCATATTCTTTAGTATAATAGGGGTTACATTACTTTAGCGTGCTAAAGAATGCACATTTCATAGAAGGAAGAAAGGAAACCGCAAAAATGCGGTCGGGTGACTCACCATGTCAAGAGTATTTAATTTTTCCGCCGGTCCCTCGATGCTGCCCCTGGCAGTGCTTGAAAAAGCGAGAGACGAGCTTGTCTGCTACGGCGACAGCGGAATGTCAGTGATGGAGATGAGTCATCGATCTTCCGATTACGATGCCATCATCAAGGCTGCAGAGCAGAACCTCCGCCGCCTCATGAACATTCCGGACAACTATAAGGTGCTCTTTTTGCAGGGCGGCGCGTCCACGCAGTTCGCCGCCGTTCCGCTCAATCTGATGAACAGGAATCACAAGGCGGATTACATCGTCTCGGGTCAGTTCTCTGGCAAGGCGTTCAAGGAGGCGCAGAAGTACGGCGATGCCGTCTGCGCCGCAACCTCCGCCGCCGACAATTTCACCTATGTGCCCGCCACCACGCGCGAGAGCTTCCGCCCCGATGCGGACTATGTCCATATCTGCTTCAACAACACCATCTACGGTACGAAGTTCAACTACATTCCCGACACCGGCGATATTCCGCTGGTTGCCGACATGTCCTCCTGCATTCTGTCCGAGCCGGTCGATGTGACAAAGTTCGGTCTGATCTATGCCGGCGCGCAGAAGAATATGGCGCCCGCAGGGCTTACCGTGGTCATCGTCCGCGAGGACCTCATCGGCAATGCCCGCCCCGACACGCCCGCCATGCTCGACTACAAGCTGATGGCGGACAACGACTCCATGTACAACACGCCCCCCTGCTATTCCATCTATATGGCGGGGCTCGTCTATGAGTGGCTGCTGAATGACGTCGGC
This sequence comes from Oscillospiraceae bacterium, assembly GCA_003343845.1. Lineage (GTDB taxonomy): Bacteria > Bacillota > Clostridia > Oscillospirales > CAG-272 > UMGS902. Next base: position 49,128 of record QAKK01000032.1, on the reverse strand, counting down.
GGACTTGAAAATATGAAGGCGTACAACGAGAAGAAGTGCGCCATCCTGTACGATTATCTCGATGCGCAGGACTACTACATCGCCCCCGTCAAGAAAGAATGCCGCTCGATGATGAACGTCACGTTCGTCACCGGCGATGCGGAGCTGGACAAGAAGTTCGCGTCCGAGGCAGCCAAGGAAGGGCTGAAGAGCCTCAAGGGGCACAGAAGCGTCGGCGGTATGCGTGCCTCCATCTACAACGCCATGCCCATCGAGGGCGTGGAGAAGCTCGTCGCATTCATGAAGAAGTTTGCGGCGGAGAACCCCAAGAAATAATTACAAGAGGAAACGTTTCATATGAATATCAAATTGATGAATAAGATCGCCAAGGTCGGCACTGCCGTTTTTGACGGCAGGTACACCGTCGGCGAGGATGTGGCAGTGCCCGACGCCATCATGGTGCGCTCGGCAAAGCTGCATGAGATGCCCCTGAACCCCGAGCTGCTCGCCATTGCGCGCGCAGGTGCGGGCGTCAATAATATCCCGGTCGAGAAGTGCGCCGAGGCGGGCGTCGTGGTGTTCAACACCCCGGGCGCCAATGCCAACGCCGTCAAGGAGCTGGCGGTCTGCGCCCTGCTGCTCGCATCGCGCGGCATCGTGGACGGCATCAACTGGGCAAAAGCGGTCGAGGACCGCGCCAATATCACAAAGGAAGTCGAGGCGGGCAAAGGCGCATTTGCAGGCTGCGAGATCGCAGGCAAGACGCTCGGCGTCATCGGTCTCGGCGCCATCGGCGGCATGGTCGCCAATGCGGCAAACGCGCTCGGTATGCAGGTCATCGGCTACGATCCGTTCCTGTCGGTCACAAACGCGCTGCATCTGTCGCGCGCTGTCACGCTGGCATCCGGCTATGACGAGATCTTTGCCAAGTGCGACTACATCACGCTGCACGTTCCGGCAACCAAGGACACTAAGGGCTTCATCAACAAGGCGGCGCTCGCCGCAATGAAGAACGGCGTGCGCATCATCAACCTTGCGCGCGCGGAGCTGGTCGATTCCGACGCGATGAAGGCGGCGATCGCCGACGGCAAGGTCGCATCCTATGTGGTCGACTTCCCCACGCCCGAGCTGATCGGCACCGAGCGTGTCATTTCGATCCCGCATCTCGGCGCATCCACCGCAGAGTCGGAGGACAACTGCGCGGTCATGGCGGCGAAGGAGCTTGTGGACTTCCTCGAAAACGGGAATATCACAAACAGCGTCAACTTCCCCACGGTCACCGTGCCGAAGAGCGGCGGCGCGCGCATCTGCCTTGCGCACAAGAACATTCCCGCCGTGCTGTCGCAGATCACCACGCTGCTGGCAAAAGAGGGCATCAATATCGAGAACCTCGGCAACGGCTCCAAGGGCGAATATGCCTACACGATCGTGGACACCAACTGCGCGATCTCGGATGCAACCACGGATGCGCTCCGCGCCGTGGACGGCATGATCCGCGTCCGCGTCATCGGCTGAACCGGATACGTTAAAAAGCACCGCTTTTGCGGTGCTTTTTTGCGTATATGCGTATATAAGGCTTCCACACCTGGGAAAGCCTTCATCCGCCGTGAGGATTTTTCTTCCTTCCTGCGACTAAAGAGCAGAAACGGAGGTAACGACTATGAAACGATTTGCAGCGATTCTTTTATCCATTTGTCTGCTCGCCCCGCTTGCGGGCTGCGGCAGCAAAAACACCATCCCGAAAGGAAACAAACCGATGGAACTGACGAGCGATGTCACCGTACAGCCTGTATCCGTCAAAGCCCCTGCCGATGCGGCGGCGTCCTACGACCGCTTTGCCGTTGACCTTTTCAAGACGTGCTACGACGGCGGCAACACGCTCCTGTCCCCGCTCTCGGTGCTGGGTGCGCTCGGCATGACGGCGGGCGGCGCCGCGGGCGAGACGCTCTCGCAAATGGAAGACCTGTTCGGCATGAATGCCGATGAGATCGCGGCATACCTTGCTGCTTTCGGCAGCGACGGCGAGGGCGCAAAGCTGAAGATCGCCAACTCCATCTGGGTGCGCGAGGATCTGCGCGTGCGCGATGCCTTTCTGGCGCGGAATACCGCCAACTACGGTGCGGCGATCTATAAGACCGCGTTCGGCGACGATACGGTGGCGGCGATCAACGACTGGATCGAGGAACACACCGACGGACTCGTCAAGGACGTCCTCGACCGCGTATCGCCCGATGCGGTGATGTATCTGGTCAACGCGCTGGCGCTCGACGCCAAGTGGGAGAATATCTACCGTGAAAATGAGGTGCGGAAGGCGACCTTCACCGCCGCCGACGGTACAAAGCAGGACACGGATATGATGTATTCCGAGGAATCCCGCTATCTCGCGGATGCGGACACCACCGGCTTTGTTAAGTACTATCAGGGCAGGCGCTATGCGTTTGCGGCGCTGCTGCCGCGCGAGGGAATGTCGATTGCCGATTATGTTGCATCGCTCAACGGCGAAAAGCTCGGTGCGTTGCTGGACGGCATGACTGCCGAAAAGGTGAATGCCGGACTGCCGCGCTTCAAGACCGAATACACCGTGGAAATGAGCAAGGCGCTTGCCGCGCTCGGCATGACCGACGCGTTTGACCCGGCGCGCGCGGATTTCTCCGGCATGGCGGAGATTGCGGACGGCGACAACATCTGCATCAGCCGCGTGCTGCACAAGACCTATATCGCGGTGGACGAGAGCGGCACCAAGGCAGGCGCTGCCACCGTTGTCGAAATGACAGAGTCTGCCGTTTTTGAACCGGAGGAGCCGAAGGAGGTCATCCTCGACCGCCCGTTTGTCTACCTGCTCATCGACTGCGAAAACGGCAATGCCCCCGTCTTCATCGGCACGGTTGAAGATCTGAAGTAAAGTAAAAAGCGCTCTCGGAAGAGAGCGCTTTTTACATCGCTTGACAGCGGCAGTCGCGCATGGTATAATAACGCGTGTTACATATCCTTTGACAGGAGGCAGAAACCATGCCCGATACCTATATCGACCTTGTGCCCGAGAACCTTGCAAACGAGCATCTGTGCTGCATTATCCGCGCAAAGCCGAATCCCGGCATCACGGCAAAGCGTGCCTGGCTGTCCGCGCGCCTGCCCGAGGGGCACGTCTTCCGCAAGCTGGACGTGAAGGACTGCGTGTTCATCGAATACGCGCCGCTGGAGACCGCGTGGGTGCCGGTGGTCGGGGACAACTGGCTGTATATCTATTGTCTGTGGGTTGCAAGTACGCAGAAAGGGCATGGCTACGGCAGCGCGCTGCTGGAATCCTGCATCGACGACGCACGGCGGCAGGGAAAATCCGGCGTCTGCATGCTCGGCGCAGAGAAGCAGAAAGCCTGGCTGTCGGATCAGCGCTTTGCGCGGCGCTTTGGCTTTGAAACGGTCGATACGACGTCCGACGGCTATGAGCTGCTCGCCCTCAGCCTTGACGGGACAAAGCCGCGCTTTGCCCCGAGCGTGACGCAGTGCATCGACGAGAAGGGGCTGGTCGTGTACTACGACATGCAGTGCCCGTTCATCCCCGCGCGCGTCGCGACCTTGCAGAAATACTGCGCAGAGCAGGGCATACCTGCCCGCTTTGTCGAGGTGGACAGTCTCGCGGCTGCAAAATCGCTCCCCTGCGTGTTCAACAACTGGGCGGTGTTCTACGGCGGCGTGTTTCAGACGGTCAATCAGCTCGACCCCGCCGCGCTCGAACGGATATTAAAGCGGAAGTAAAATCGTACGCCGTAGGCGTATATCACGCACGGGGCATTTCACAAATCCCGGCATGGATTTATTTCGTTGAAAAAAGCCAAGTCGTACGACTTGGCTTTTTTCATGGCTCCCCCTGTTGGGGCTCGACGGCGTCTGCGCAGCAGCCGCCAATGAGCTTGCCTTCGGCGGCTGTGCGCCGCCGATTTCGCGATGCGAAACCGGCAAACTCTTCAATCCACTTATTCATCTGCAGTCTTCCTTTGCGGTATTAAGCGAAGAAATCAACATTCTTCTGATTGCGCCGCATTGATTTTGCAAAGGCTTGTATGTTGATTCTGCAATATAGCCGGTTTCAAAAAGAAGCTCAAGCCAGTATTCCGTTTCAAAACATTCCTTCTGTGCGATCTCCAACTTTGAGATAAAATCCTTTTTGCCTTGGGCATACTGCGCCTCGTGAATATTTGCCCCGATGCTTGTGCCGGAGCGCAAAAGCTGATTCGTCAGAACCGATTCTTTAGAAGCCGTTTTTATGCTACGGCAAAGGAATACAATTTGCTTGGCAAACTCTTTCGATTTACAACGCAGAATACTTTCAGGCACGCTCATCAACCCCGCAAACCGATTATATTATAAGTACGCTAATCTGTAAAGAGAATAAGTGATATGCCGCGCGATGCGCGGCGTGATATTTTTGCTGACGCAAAAGTGATATTGCGCTGCCGCGCAGTGATATTATATTCGCCGCTTACACTCGCGAAGCGAATATCACCCGGCAACGCCGGATATCACTGCCGAAGGCAATATCACTCGCCGCAAGGCGAATATAACTGAAAAAGCACTTGCGAAAGCAAGTGCTTTTTCCTGGTTCCCCCTGTTGGGACTCGACGGCATCTGCGCAGCAGCCGCCAATGAGTTTGCCGATTTCGCGATGCGAAACCGGCAAACTCTTTTGAGCGCAACGATACGAGAAGCAAAGAAAAGACCATCCGGTTCGGATGGTCTTTTCTTTGGCTCCCCCTGTTGGGACTCGACGGCGTCTGCGCAGCAGCCGCCAATGAGTTTGCCTTCGGCGGCTGTGCGCCGCCGATTTCGCGATGCGAAAAACGGCAAACTCTTTCGAGCGCAACGATACGAGAAGCAAAGAAGAAGACCATCCGGTTCGGATGGTCTTCTTCTTGGCTCCCCCTGTTGGGCTCGAACCAACGACATCGTGATTAACAGTCACGCGCTCTACCGACTGAGCTA
>QAKK01000032.1:0-41643 GCA_003343845.1 Oscillospiraceae bacterium | reverse complement strand
CGGCGGCTGTGCGCCGCCGATTTCGCGATGCGAAACCGGCAAACTCTTCAATCCACTTATTCATCTGCAGTCTTCCTTTGCGGTATTAAGCGAAGAAATCAACATTCTTCTGATTGCGCCGCATTGATTTTGCAAAGGCTTGTATGTTGATTCTGCAATATAGCCGGTTTCAAAAAGAAGCTCAAGCCAGTATTCCGTTTCAAAACATTCCTTCTGTGCGATCTCCAACTTTGAGATAAAATCCTTTTTGCCTTGGGCATACTGCGCCTCGTGAATATTTGCCCCGATGCTTGTGCCGGAGCGCAAAAGCTGATTCGTCAGAACCGATTCTTTAGAAGCCGTTTTTATGCTACGGCAAAGGAATACAATTTGCTTGGCAAACTCTTTCGATTTACAACGCAGAATACTTTCAGGCACGCTCATCAACCCCGCAAACCGATTATATTATAAGTACGCTAATCTGTAAAGAGAATAAGTGATATGCCGCGCGATGCGCGGCGTGATATTTTTGCTGACGCAAAAGTGATATTGCGCTGCCGCGCAGTGATATTATATTCGCCGCTTACACTCGCGAAGCGAATATCACCCGGCAACGCCGGATATCACTGCCGAAGGCAATATCACTCGCCGCAAGGCGAATATAACTGAAAAAGCACTTGCGAAAGCAAGTGCTTTTTCCTGGTTCCCCCTGTTGGGACTCGACGGCATCTGCGCAGCAGCCGCCAATGAGTTTGCCGATTTCGCGATGCGAAACCGGCAAACTCTTTTGAGCGCAACGATACGAGAAGCAAAGAAAAGACCATCCGGTTCGGATGGTCTTTTCTTTGGCTCCCCCTGTTGGGACTCGACGGCGTCTGCGCAGCAGCCGCCAATGAGTTTGCCTTCGGCGGCTGTGCGCCGCCGATTTCGCGATGCGAAAAACGGCAAACTCTTTCGAGCGCAACGATACGAGAAGCAAAGAAGAAGACCATCCGGTTCGGATGGTCTTCTTCTTGGCTCCCCCTGTTGGGCTCGAACCAACGACATCGTGATTAACAGTCACGCGCTCTACCGACTGAGCTAAGGAGGAATATGTTGACGGAACATCAACAGTATTATTATAGCAAGCACTTCCGAAATTGTCAATGCTTTTTTGCGTTTTTGCAAAAATACTTTTGCCCATATCGGCGCATTTTATACCATCGAAAGAAAACTTGACCCTGCACGGCGGAAATGCTATACTGTAGATGTCTAATTATAAGGAGGGAGACCGATGGAACACACGCTGTATTTTCTGCCGACAAGCGGCGGCATGCCGCAGGCGGCGGACGCGCTGCTTGCGTGCGTCTCCCCCGCACGGCGCGCGAAGATCGCCGCGCTGCGATTTGCAGGCGACCGCGAAAATGCACTGCTTGCGGCGGTTGCCGTGCGGCTTTGTGCTGCCGAGGCGCTGGGCGCGGAAAACAGGCAGCTGCGGTTTGCCTGCACCGAGTGGGGCAAGCCGTATCTTGACGGCGCGCCCGACTTCTGCTTCAGCGTCGCGCACACGGACGGCGCGGTCGCCCTCGCGGTCTCAACGAGCACGGTCGGCGCGGACATTGAACGCCTCCGGGAAGCGCCGCACGGCGTGGCGGAGCGGTTTTTTACACCGGAGGAACAGGCGTACTGCACGGGTGCGGACGACCGCTTTTTTGAGGTCTGGACACGCCGAGAGGCGCTGGCAAAGCGCACGGGGACGCCGCTTGCGGAGACCTTTGCCGCGTCGCGAGGCGGCAGGGCGGCGGAGAGTACGGCGACGCGCATCTTTCGCGCAGATGCCTTCATGCTCGCCGTCGCCTCGGATGCTGCCGCCGCCTTTTCGCTTTGCCGCCTGAACGCAGACGACCTTGTGCGCAACGCTTTGGAAAGGCTTGCGCCGCTCGGCTGACGCCCCCTTGCAAAAAGCGCCGAAAACCGCGAAATATGTTGATTTTGCGGGGCTTCTGTGCTACAATATTTCTGTTGCGCACCTGCAACGGAAAGCGAAAAAAATATGGCTCATTCGTCGAAAAACAATCTTCTCATCACACGCTATCTTACACTTTTGAAAAACGAATTCCGCGGCTACGGCGCGTCGTCCCTGCTCAGCGATTTTGTCGCGGGCATCACGGTCGGTGCTGTCGCACTGCCGCTTGCCCTTGCGTTCGGCGCGGCGAGCGTCAGCGAAGAATATGCCGCCATCGGCGTTTCCGCCGGGCTCATCACGGCGATCGTCGCGGGCATCGTCAGCGGACTGCTCGGCGGCGGCAGCTTTCAGATCTCGGGTCCGACCGGCGCCATGACCGTCATTCTCGGCGGCATCGTGTCCGGCAAATACGGGCTTTCCGGTATGTTTCTCGCCTGCTTTCTTGCGGGTGCGATCTTGCTCGCCGCGGGGCTCTGCCGCTTCGGACGGTTGATCCGCTTTATCCCGCGTCCGGTCGTCGTCGGCTTCACCTCGGGCATCGCGGTGGTCATCGCGCTCGGGCAGCTCGGCAACTTCTTCGGCGTCACGCTTGCGGGCGAAACGACGCTGGATAAGGTCATTTACTTTTTCACGGATACGCTCGGTAAGATCAATCCCTATGCCGTGTTTTTCTCGGTGCTCGCCGTGCTCGTCATGGCATTTTACCCGAAGAAGGCGGCAAAGTTCATCCCCGGCAGCCTTGCGGCGATCATCGTCGTGACGCTTGTCGGCGTCTTCTGGAACCCCGGCGTGCGGACGATCGGGCAGATCCCGTCCTCCCTCGTCAATACGGTGAAGCTGGAGTTCTCCGCCGTCACGCCCGAGATGCTCGGCGATGTGGCGGGCAGCGCTGTGACGATTGCACTGCTCGGCATGGTGGAGAGCCTGCTCTGCGGCACCTGCGCCGCCGCGATGAAGAAAGAACCGTTTGATTCGGATGTGGAGCTTGTGGCGCAGGGCATCGGCAACATGGTGATCCCGTTCTTCGGCGGCGTGCCTTCAACGGCGGCGATCGCCCGCACCAGCGTGGCGGTCAAGAGCGGCGGCAAGACGCGGCTGACCGCAGTGTTCCAGTCGCTGTTTCTCATCGCCTGTGTCTTTGTGCTCTCGGGCGCGATCGGCAAAGTACCGTATGCCGCGCTGGCGGGCGTGCTCGCCGTCACGGCGTTCCGCATGAATGACTGGGCGACCATCCGTTCCTATTTCAAAGCACGGCATGCCGGCGCGATCCTGCAATTCTCGGTGACCTGCGTTGCCACCGTGCTGCTCGACCTGACCTATGCGATTCTCATCGGCGTGGGGCTTGCCTTTGTGCTTCTGCTCTGCGACCTCTGCCGCGCCACGGTCGACGCGGTGCGCGACGGCGATACCGTCGCCTTCCGTATGAGCGGCAACTGCTATTTTGCCTTTGCCGATACGCTCCGCGCCGCAGTGGAGGCAAACCGCGCGGGCGCGAAGGCCTGCATCTTTGACTTTTCCGGCGTGTCCTACGCGGATCTCACCGTGATCGGAGCGGTTGCTGAGCTTTGCGAAAGCCTGCGCGCCGCCGGTGCGGCGGTGGAATGCGTCGGCGTGTCCGCGCATGTCCGCCGCGCGTTTGAGCACGCGCATGCCGACGGCATTTTGCAGACCGTGAATTAAACTTTCGAGGAAACGCACATGAACAAACTGATCGGGCATTTCAGAACCATCACAAAGCATCGGCATGCGGTCATCCGCAACTGCTGCCGCGCCGGGATCCTCTGGCAGGGACTGCGGCACGATCTGTCCAAGTATTCGCCCACCGAGTTTATCCCCGGCGTGAAATATTACGTCGGCACGCGCAGCCCAAATGAACTGGAGCGCATGGACAAAGGCTACTCCGCCGCGTGGCTGCATCACAAGGGGCGCAATCGCCACCACTTTGAATACTGGTCGGACTACAACCCCGTCGAGCGGCGGGTCGGTCCGGTGAAAATGCCGCTGCGCTATGTGATCGAGATGGTCTGCGACCGCATGGCGGCGAGCAAGATCTATCTCGGCGACAAATATACAGACGCATCGGCACTGGAATACTTCGTGCACGGCAAGTCGCACCGCGTGATTCACCCCGAGACCTCCGACCTCTGCGAGCGGCTGCTCACTATGCTGGCGGACGAGGGGGAAGAGAAAACCTTTGCCTATATGCGCCGTCTTTTGAAAGAAAACAAAGAGTATTAGGAGGAACATCCCATGCTGAAGCTGAAAGAAAATACCGAATTTGACATCATCGGGCTCGGCGAGGTCATGCTGCGCCTGTCCGCGCCGAACAAGGAGAAGATCTCGCAGTGCGAGGTCTTTGAGAAAGAGGCGGCAGGCACAGAACTGAACGTTGCCTCCGGCGCGGCGATGCTGGGCGCGCGCAGTGCGCTGCTCACCAAGCTGCCGTCGAGCAAGATGGGGCATTTCATCCGCAACCGCATCCGCTACGGCGATGTGAGCGACGATTATATCGTCTATGACGATTCGCCCACCAAGCGCCTCGGCATCTACTATTCCGAGACCGGCGCTTACCCGCGCAAATCGGCGGTCATTTATGACCGTGCAGGCTCGTCGGCGACCACGCTGACCATCGACGAGATTCCTGCGGATATTTATGAAAAGACGAAGATCTTCCACGTCAGCAGCATTTCGCTGGCGATCGGAGAGGGGCTGCGCGCAACCGCGATCGAGGCGATCCGCCGCTTCAAGGCAGCGGGCGCCATGATCTCGTTTGACGTCAACTACCGCGCTACGCTCTGGAGCGAGAAGGAGGCAAAACAGGTGGTTGAGTCGGTCTTCCCGTACGTCGATTTCCTGTTTGTCTCGGAGGAGACCTCCCGCCGCATGCTGCAGCGCACCGGTACGCTCGAGGAGATCATGCGCGGCTACGCGAAGGACTACGGCTGCACGCTGGTCGCCACCACGCGCCGTGAGGTGGTCAGCCCGATGCGGCACAACTTCGGCTCGAAGATCCTGTTTGAGGACGAATTTTACGAAGAACCGCCGTACATGGGCATCGAGGTCATCGACCGCATCGGCAGCGGCGACGCCTACATCGCAGGCGTGCTCTACGGGCTTGTGAAGAGCGGCGATGTGCGCCGCGCGCTTGAGGTGGGCAACGCGCTCTCCGCGATCAAGAACACGATCCTCGGCGACCTGCCTGCCAGCAGCATCGACGAGATCGAGGGCGTGATCCGTGCGCACAAATCCTCCGGCAAGCAGGACGAAATGATCCGCTGACCCGAAAGGCATGTCTTTCGGGAGGCACTTTTGACGAAAGGCAAAACCGATTCTATGAACTTCAAGAAAAAATACATCGGCGACCGCGCGTTTTACAAAATGCTGTTTGCGCTGGTTCTGCCGCTGATCATTCAACAGGGGCTGACGAATTTCGCCAGCCTCGCCGACAATCTGATGGTCGGCGCGCTCGGCACCACGCCGATGAGCAGCGTCGCCATTGCAAACCAGCTGGTCTTCGTCTTCAACATGACGATCTTCGGCGGCATCTCGGGCGCATCTATCTTCGGCGCGCAGTTTGCGGGCGCGAGCGACTGGAAGGGGCAGCGTGAGGTCTTCCGCTTCAAACTGCTGTTCTGCACGGCGGCGACGGTGATTGCGCTTGTTGTCTTTTATTTCTTCGGCGACGCGTTGATCCTGCGCTTCTTCGACAACGAAGCAAACAAGGGGCTTGACATGGCGGTCGTCCTCCGCTACGCGCGGGATTATCTCGACATTATTCTCATCGGCATTTTCCCGTTTGCATTGATTCAGGCGTATGCGGGCACGCTGCGTGAGACCGGCGAGACCTTTGTGCCGATGCTGGCGGGCGCTGTCGCCATCGCGTTCAATCTGACCTTCAACTGGCTGCTTATCTTCGGCAAATGCGGCTTTCCTACGCTCGGTGTACGCGGCGCGGCAATTGCCACCACGCTGTCCCGCTTCATTGAGCTTGGCGTCATCATACTGTATACGCATCTGAACGGCAAACGCTTCCCGTTCATCCGCGGCGCGTATCGCTCGATGCACATTCCCGCGCGGCTGGTGCGCGACATTGCCGTCACCGGTTCGCCGCTGATGGCCAACGAGGTGCTGTGGTCGCTGGCGATGACCTTTGTCACGGGCTGCTATGCGGCGCGCGGCATGAACGCGGTTGCTGCCGCCAACATCACCGCAACGGTGTGGAACCTGTTCTGTATCATCATGTTTGCGATGGGCGCGGCGATCTCGATCATTGTCGGGCGGGAGCTCGGCTGCGGCAACCGGGAGGGCGCGATGGACATGAACCGCAAGCTGATGTTCGTTACGTTGGCCATCCACCTCGTGATGGGCGCGCTGCTGATCGTCTTCTCCGGGCTGATTCCCGAGCTGTACAACACCGAGCCGGAGGTGCGCACCACTGCTGCGCGGATGCTGGTGTTCGGCGGACTGGCGCTGCCGTTTGAATCACTGGTGCACGCCTCCTATTTCACCATCCGCAGCGGCGGCAAGACCTGGACGACCTTTGCCTTTGACTGCGGCTTTTCCTGGCTGGTGACCGCGCCGATCGCCTGGGCGCTCTGCACGTTCACTGCCGTTCCCGTTGAGTATATTTACCTTGCCGTCCGCTTTGCGGACGTGATGAAACTGGGCATCGGCATGTACCTTCTGAAGAAGGGAAGCTGGGCAAACACGATCATCCGGACAACCGAGTAAGGAGGCACCATGAGATACAGAATCGAGGTCCATGTGCGCCCCGATGTGGTGCTCGACGGTGACCGCACGTTCATTGATCGGCTGATTGCCGCGGCAAGCGCGGCGTTCGACGGCTTTTCCGTCTGCGCAAAGTCGCTCACGCATGTTACAGCCGAGGTGCAGACCGCCGGGGAGGCGGAGGCACTGCGCGTCTGGCTTGCGGCGCTGCCGAATGCCGCCGATCTGCGGCTTTCGGTGACGCAGGCTGCCACAGAGCAATCCGGCGCGCTTGAAAAGATCGACGCGCTGGTCGGCTCGCCCGAGTACAAGCGGCTTATGCACGAGCTGCACAGCGTGGCGCCGCTGGTGAAGCGCCATGCGACCTATGACGTGTTCACCAACCGCTGCTATCTGTTTTCCATCGGCGCGGGACGGGGGCTGACCACGGCGCTGGAGCTCTTTGCCGAGCTGCTCTGCGAGACCGGGCTGTTTCGCTTCGGTGAGGGCAAACGCGTCCGCGAGGGGCGGCTGCCCGACAGGGAAGCGGACGATGACGCGCTCTGCAAGCTGGTGACCGAGGGTTTCGGCTGCGGGCATATCATCTGCGTGGACATCACCGCATGGCTGGGACGTCTGCGCGACGCCGCGTTCAAGCGGTTTCTTTCGCGCATTGAGGACTATGCCACCGACAACATCGTGGTGTTCCGCGTGCCGCTGCTGGAGGACGACGCGCTTGAAAATGTCCGCCGCTCGCTCGGCGATATCCTGACCGTGCAGACCGTCACCTTTGAGCCGTTTTCCCCCGCCGATCTGCGGGAATGCGCCCGCCGCTCGCTTGCCGCCGTCGGCTATACGATGGCGGACGATGCGTGGAGCATTTTCGATGCGCTGGTCGGCTGTGAACGCGCGGACGGCGCATTCTACGGCATTAACACAGTCAACAAGATCGTGCGTGAGGTGATCTATGAAAAACAGGTCTTTGACGCAGCGGACGGGACGGACGACTGCGTGATCAAGCCGTCCGAGATCGGGACGCTCGGCGTCGCCGCCGGGTACGATACGCGGAGCGGCGAGGCGATTCTCGACGGGCTTGTCGGCATGGAGCATGTGCGCGCCCGCATTGAGGAGATCGTCGCGCAGATCGAATATGCCAAGACGCACGACTTTGAACAGCCGACGCTGCATATGCGCTTCGTCGGCAATCCCGGCACGGGCAAGACCACGGTCGCCCGCGCGCTCGGCAAGCTGTTGGCGGAGCGCGGCGTGTTGCGGAAGGGCGCATTCTTTGAGTGCGCCGCCCGCAGCCTTTGCGGGCAGTATCTCGGGCAGACCGCGCCGCGCACGGCGGAGATCTGCCGCGAGGCGTACGGCTCGGTGCTGTTTATCGACGAGGCGTATGCGCTCTACCGCGGGGAACGCGACGGCGATGCCTACGGCAAGGAAGCAATCGACACGCTGATCGCCGAGATGGAGAACCATCGCGCCGATTTTGTGGTTATCATGGCGGGATACCCGGACGAGATGCAGACCCTGCTGGATGCCAATCCGGGGCTGGAAAGCCGCATGCCCTATGTCATCGAGTTTCCCGACTATGACCGCGCTGCGCTTGCCGAGATCTTTTTGCGCTTCTGCGGCGGGAGGATCGCCGTCGCGGATGATTTTGCCGCCGCAGTGCAGGCGTACTTTGCTGCATTGCCGGACGCGGTGCTGAAGAGCAAAAATTTCAGCAACGCGCGCTTCGTGCGCAACCTGTTTGAGCGCACCTGTGGCAAGGCGACGATGCGCGCGCGGCTTGCGGGCGAAGCGGCTGTCGTGCTGACGAAGGAGGATCTCCGCGCGGCGGGCAGCGATCGCGAATTTGCCGCGATGATGGAGAAAAAACCGAAGCGTATGGGCTTCGGCATCTGACGGAGAGAATTATGACTGCGATCACGCAAGAGGAATTTGACCGGATCGTACACGAGATGACGGCGGAGAAACCGGCGCGGTACGATACGCTGTGCGCCGTCGCCGAGCGGCTGCTTTGGCGCAAGCTGGAGCGTAAGGTAGCGTCGACGCCCGCACTTGCACGCTGCTGCACTGCGGAGGATCTGCTCTCGGAGGTGTACATCCGGCTGATCAAGTGCACGATCCCAAATTTTCTGTATCGTGACGATACGCTCAATAACGATCCCGAGGGCTTTGCCCGCTGGGTCTATACCGTCGCGGGCAACATCTGCCGCGATAAATGCCGCTCCGCTGCCGCCCGGCAGACCGTTGCGCTCGACGCCGACCCGGACGACGAGGACGCGCCGTACTTGCAAATTGCCGATCCGGATGCCGAGCTGCCGTTTGAGGTCGACGAGAGCACGGACATGCTCCGCGCCGCATTTGAGCGGGTGCTTGACATGGATGTGCAGGTCTACAAGATCATCACCTGGGCGGCGCAGGCAGTCCTCATCCTGTCGGCGGACGTGACGAAGATCCAGTCCAATGAGCTGATGATCCGCGCCTACGAGCATATGACGCTCTCCGAGATGTGGGCGTCGGTCACGGCGGCATCCGCACGCATTCCGTGGCTGAAAATCAGCGCCGCCGCCGATGATCGCCTGCGAAAAATGCTGGCGGCACCGTTTAGTAAAGATGTCCGGTACGGCGACATGGTTTATGCCGACTTTTTCATGAAAAAGGGCGCAAAAGCGTCCATCAGCGACTGGGTGAACCGTATCAATTCAGGACTGAAGGAGAAATTGCGATGAACAACCATCCGAATCTGAATGATCTGATCGCATTTGTGTCGATGGACAGGCTGAACGCTGAGACGGTGGCGCTTTCCGCTGCGGTCAACGCGCATCTTGCAGACTGCGCCGCCTGCCGCGCCCGCGTGCGCGATTTGCAGACGGTCTATGACGCGCTCTGCCGCGAGATGAACACATCCGCTGCCGCCGTGGCGCTTGCGCGCACGGCGCACGAAACCGAGACGCACCCGCAAAGGACGGAGACCGAAACAAAATGAAACCCTGGCTTGTCTTTTTCGATATCGACGGCACGCTGCTCTTTCCGGACGGCATCTCGCCGCGGAATACGGCGGCGATCGCGCGCCTGCGTGCCGACGGACATAAAGTGTTCATCAACACGGGGCGCAGCCGTGCCATGATGCTGCACGCGCTGCCGCCCGGGCTGCATATGGACGGCTATATCTGCGGCTCTGCCTATGTGGAGTACGGCGGCAGCGTGCTGCACAATTCGACGGTCGACGACGAGACGGTGCGCGCCGTCTGCCGCTATGCCGCATCGCACGGCGAGCGGCTCTGCCTCGAGGGCGTGGATAAGCTCTATACCATCGGCGACGTCGGCATGATCGAGACGGTGGACATGACCCGCTCGCTTGAGAAGTATCTCGCCGATCCCGCAAAGCTGAAGGTGACGAAGGTCACCTTCTTTGACCCGCTGCCCGCCGATTTTGACGCGCGTTTCCCCGCGCTGCGGCGCATTGAATTTGCCACTTATGCGGAGGGGATTCAGCAGGGCTACTCCAAGGCGACCGGCATGGCGCTGCTCTGCGAGAAGCTCGGCATCCCGCGCGAGCGCACCGCTGCTTTCGGCGACAGTGAGAACGACATCGAGATGCTGGACTATGCCGCAAAGAGCGTCATTATGCACCACGCGCCCGCCGCGCTCGATGCGCATGCCACCCTGCGCACCGATGGGGACGAGGACGGCGTGGCAGAGGGCATTGAAAAACTGTTTTACGGAGACGAAACATGACAAGCACCGAAATTGCGGAAAAACTGAGCTGTATTCCCGAAAAGGACATTGAGCTGCTGACCGGCATGATGCTGGCGGCAAAGAGCGGCGACGACCGCCGCCTGCTCATTGACATGCTCGACCGCGTCAACGAATATGCGTATCTGACCGAGAACGGCATCCCGCTCGGCGACATCGCCTACCGCGATTTCGTCATGGGCAACTGCCCCATCGACGCGCCGTCTCCCGAGACGGTCGAGCAGTTCCGGAAGACGATCGACGCCGCCGAAGCAGGCGATGCCGAGGCGCAGTACACCGCCGCGATGATGGCGATGGAGGGCGTGGTCGGCTTGCCGGATTTTGATGCGGCGGTGAAGTGGCTGCAAAAGGCTGCCGACGTGGGGCATCCCGGCGCGCTCTACGAGCTCGGCATCTGCCGCCTCAACGGCGAGGGGATGCAGCCGGACGCCATCGATGCCGTGCACCTGCTCGAGAGCGCTGCCGACCTCGGCAATGTCGATGCGATGCTGACGCTGGCGTCAATCTGGCGCGGCGCCAAGGGCGTTCCGGCTGATGCAAAGAAAGTCTTCGCATGGTACAAGCGCGCCGCTGACGCGGGCAGCGCCTACGGCTGGATGCACGTCGGCATCTGTGCCTTCAACGGCGAGGGCACGCCGACCGACCGCGCCTACGCGCTGGAATGCGTCAAGACGGCTGAGCGGCTCGGATGCAGCGATGCCAAGATGCTCTATCGCCGCATGGAGCGCTATCTGGAGGAAAACCAAGATGCAGAGTGAAAACGGCGCGCCGCTCGAGATCGAGCGCAAATTTCTCATCGAATACCCCGACACGGCGCGGCTTGCCGCGCTGGCGGACGGCGATGTCTCCGCCATCTCGCAGACCTATCTTGTCGCGGAGAAGGGCGTCAGCGAGCGCGTCCGCGCCCGCACGCGCGGCGGCGTGACGACCTACACGCACAACACCAAGATCAAGCTGAATGCGATGAAACGCATTGAGCTTGAGGAGGAGGTCGACCGCACCGCGTATGACGAGCTGCTGCGCCGCGCCGACCCTGCCTGCCGCACGATTGAGAAGACGCGCTACTGCGTCCGCGAGGGCGGCTTTGTCTGGGAAATCGATGTCTTCCCGTTCTGGTCGGACAAAGCGTTCCTCGAGGTGGAACTGCCGCGCGAGGATACACCGGTCACACCGCCCGCCTTCGTGCGCGTTCTCCGCGAGGTCACCGACGATAACCGCTATACCAACCATGCCCTGGCAATCGAACTGCCGGAATAACAAATAGGCTTTCCAAACGGAAGCCTCGAGCTGTGGGCAAACCCGCATGTGAAAAGTGTTATCGAAATTTGCAGAGAGCGACTGCCATATGCTGTTTCAGCATCGGGCTTTGCATTCATAAAAGAACCGCTACCCTGCCGGGTAGCGGTTCTTTTGATGTTCACTTATTTTCATACCACGTATCGCCGACGGTGAGGTCGACGGAGAGGGGGACGGACAGGTGAACGGCGCTCTCCATTTCGCGGCGGAGGATCATGGCGGCCTCGTCGGCGCAGCTGCGCGCGGCTTCCACGACGAGCTCGTCGTGAACCTGCAAAATCAGGCGCGCGTCGATGTTTGCGGCGGCGAGGGCGTTGCGCGTGTTCACCATGGCAATCTTGATGATGTCGGCGGCGCTGCCCTGAATCGGGCTGTTCATCGCGACGCGCTCACCAAAGCTGCGCATCATCTTGTTGGAGGCTTTCAACTCGGGGATGTAGCGCCGTCTGCCGAAAATCGTCTCGACAAAGCCGTGGTCATACGCCATGCGGACGGTGTCCTTCAGATAGCTGTCGATGGCGTGGAAGCGCGCGAGGTAGTTTGCGATATATTCGCCCGCCTGCTTCTTCGTGATGCCGAGATCGACCGACAGGCTGTAGTCGCCGATGCCGTAGACGATGCCGAAGTTGACCGCCTTGGCGCGCTTGCGCAGTTCGGGCGTCACGGCGGAGAGGGGGACGCCGAAGACGGCGGACGCCGTCGATGCGTGAATGTCCTCGCCCGAGAGAAAGGCATTTATCATCGTCTCGTCGCCCGCGATGTGCGCAAGCAAGCGCAGCTCAATCTGTGAGTAATCTGCGTCAATCAGCACATGGTCGTGGTCGCGCGGGATGAAGTAGCGGCGCAGCTCGTGCCCCGCCTCGGTGCGGATCGGGATGTTCTGCAGATTCGGCTCGGCGGAGGAGAGCCGCCCCGTCGCCGTGCCGGTCTGCTTGAAGCTGGTGTGGATTCTGCCGTCCGCGTCCGCCACCTTGAGCAGCCCCTCGACATAGGTGCCGATGAGCTTGGTCACCTTGCGGTATTCCAGCACTTCGTCGATGATCGGGTGATAGGGGCGCAGTTTTTCCAGCACCTCGGCATTGGTCGAGTAGCCGGTCTTGGTCTTCTTCGCCGCCGGGAGCTGCAGGCGCTCAAACAGCACCTCGCCC
This sequence comes from Oscillospiraceae bacterium, assembly GCA_003343845.1. Taxonomy (GTDB): domain Bacteria; phylum Bacillota; class Clostridia; order Oscillospirales; family CAG-272; genus UMGS902. The sequence continues at coordinate 28,800 of QAKK01000032.1, read as the reverse complement.
AGCTGTTTCGGCGAATTGATGTTAAATTCTCCGCCCGCCAGCGTGTAGATGCGCTCCTCAAACTGCTTTTGCAGGGAAGTGAGCTGCTCGCCGTAGGCGGCAAGTCCGGTGCGGTCGATTTTGAAGCCGGTGCTTTCCATCTCGTAGAGCACGCGGCAGAGCGGCGTCTCCATATCGTAGAACAGCGCGTCCAGCTTGTCCTCGGCGAGTTTCTTTGCGGTCGCCTCATAGATGCGGTAAATCACCGGCGCAGCGGGCGCGTCCGCGTCGAGGGCTTCGCCCGCATAGGCGGCGGCAAGCCGATCGAGCGCAAACGAGCCTTCGCCCGCGTTGATGGCGTAGGCGGCGAGCATCACATCATAGGCATTCTCGCTCGGCAGATAACCGTGCAGCGCGGTTTCGGCGCAGAGCGCCTTCAGATCATAGCAGATCAGGTGCGGCGAGGTGAGCAGCGGGCGCAGCGCGGCGTAGTCGGGCAGCGTGCGGTAGAGCTTTTCGCCGTCGGCAAAGCAAAATTCGTCGCCGCAGGGGGCAAAGGCAAACCGCTTGTCCACCAGCACATCACAGAGCGCCGCGGGTTCGAGCGCGACAGCCTCCACAGCGTCGGCGCTTTTCAGCTTGACCGCGTCGGTCAGCCCCATGCGCTTCAAGAACACATTGAATTCGAGTTTCGTAAATAAGTCGTACAACGCAGCCTTGTCCGGCTCGGCGCGGCGCGTGTCCTCGAGCGTCACGCCGCAGGGCGCGTGGATGTCGATACGCGCGAGCGACTGCGAGAGGAATGCGTCTTCCTTGGAGAGCAGCAGTTTTTCCTTCTGTTTTTCGCTCACCTTGTCGGTCGTGTCCAGCGCGGCGTAGACCTCCTCGAGACTGCCAAAGTCGGCAATCAGCTTGAGCGCGCCTTTTTCGCCGATGCCCGCCACGCCGGGGATGTTGTCGGATTTGTCGCCCATGATGGCCTTGACATCCACAAACTGCTCGGGGGTGACGCCGTAATGCTCGACGAACGCCGCGCGGTCAAAGTGGATCGTCTCGGTGTTTGTCGCCAGCAGCACCGTGATGTTGTCCCGGATCAGCTGGAGCGCGTCGCGGTCGCCGGTGAGGATATAGGCTTCCTTGCCCGCCTCGGCAGCGGCGTTTGCCAGTGTGCCGATGAGGTCGTCGGCTTCAAAGCCTTCCTTTTCGACAACGGTGAAGCCCATCGCGCGCAGCACCTCCTTGGCGGGGGCAAACTGCTCCAGCAGCTCGGGCGGCGTCGGGCGGCGACCCGCCTTATAGTCGGCGTACATCTTGTGCCGGAAGGTCGGCGCCTTCAGATCGAAAGCGACGGCGGCATATTCCGGGTTCAGCGCGCCGAGATGCTTCTCGATGATGTTCAGCATCCCGTAGATCGCGTTGGTGTGCAGCCCCTCGCGCGTGGTGAGCGGTCGCACGCCGAAATACGCGCGGTTGATGATGCTGTTTCCGTCAATGACCAGCAGTTTTTCCATTCGTCAGTTCTCCTTGGCAAATGCGACGGCACCGAGCCGCGCCGCCTGGTGCAGTCCGATGGTGAAGATCAGAATATCATAATACAGATCCGAAATGACAGCCGTGCGGTATGCGACAGCGGCAATCAGATCCGGAACCGCCAGCGTCATCGAGAGCAGGATCGCCGTCGGCGCATAGCAGAAGTAGCGACGCCATGCCTCGGGGCGGCGGAGCGCGAAGTTGGCTTCCGAAAGCAGCGTCAGCATCAAGAAGATGGCGGCGGCAAACGCGAGCTTCACGCTGTGGTTGGCGAAGGACACCGTCTTGTCAAAGTACAGATCGAAGACCAGCACGAGCAGCGAGAGCGCCACGGAAGCGCAGAGCAGCGCGCGAAAATCTGCATTTTTTCCCTTGTATTGCCGCTCGGTAAAATAATAGAATGAGCCGATCAGTGCGAAGATGCCGAGAAAAACGGCGGCAATGTCGATGCTTGTGAACACCGCAAACATCGTGAAGCTGTAGAGCACATAGCCGACCAGTGCCGCGCCTGCGATGAACGCTGTCACGTTTGTGACGCTGGTCTGCGGCAGTGCGGCAGGTTTATTTTCTTCCTTTTTATTATATATATAGCCGCAGACAAAGAAAAGTGCGGCGCAGACAAGCAGTTCGCCGCCGAGAAGGGCGTGCTGCGTGTTGTTCGTATAAAAACCGTTTTCATAGTCGTAGCCGCCGAGCAGCATACAGGTGCGCAGGACGGTAAATGCGGCGGAAAGCAGTACGGTCACAAAGAAATACAGGGACGGAACCGTTCGTTTCATGGGGAAGACCTTCTTTCGGGGGTTTAGTAGACAATTCCTATTTTAGCACAAAGCACCGCAAAATAACAGCCCTATCCGAAAAAAATGTCACCGGCGGAAAACCGTTCCGCCGCTTTCGTCAATATGCACAAAAACAAACTCAAAATTTCTGCATTTTTTTCGGGCGCAAAATGCGATTTATTTTGTAAAATCCTTGCTTTTTTCTGCGACTTCGGCTATAATGAAAAGGCTTGATGTGCGATGAAGCGAGAGGTTGCCGCAGTATGCGGGGAATTTTCGTGGAGTATGTCCGATAACCGGGCGAATTAAGATTGATGCTTTGCACCGTGCGGTGCGGGTTTCTCTTACCGGTATTTGCGCCTTCCGTCTGCCGTAGACGGTGCGTGAGTGCCGGGTTTACAAAGGGAAAACTTGAAACGCACGGCACAGTGTTGAGCGGATCGCCCCACTATTTATTTAGAAGGAGGCAAAAACAATGGCAGTCAATGAGAAAATCAGAATCAGACTGAAGAGCTACGACCACACTTTGATCGATACGGCGGCAGAGAAGATCGTGGATGTGGCAAAGAGAAGCGGCGCGACCGTTTCGGGTCCTGTACCGCTGCCGACGGAGAAAGAGATCGTCACGATCCTCCGCGCGGTGCACAAGTACAAGGACAGCCGTGAGCAGTTCGAAATGCGCACGCACAAGAGACTGATCGACATCATGAAGCCCTCGAAGGCAGTCGTCGAAGCAATCGCTGCGACCGAGCTCCCCGCGGGCGTCGAGATCGAGATCATCTGAAATCAGTACTCAATCGGTCAAGTTGGCGTAATCGGGCAACCGAAAATCCAAAACGTCAACCAATAGCTGGAGGAGAAAATGAAAAAAGGCATTATTGGCAAGAAGCTCGGTATGACCCAGATCTTCCTTGAAGACGGAAGCGTTGTACCGGTGACCGTTATTGAAGCCGGCCCCTGCACGGTGGCACAGAAGAAGACGGTCGAGAATGACGGCTACGACGCAGTTCAGCTCGCGTTCGGAGAAGTCAAGGAAAAGCACATGACGAAGGCAGAGATCGGTCATTTCAAGAAGGCAGGCGTCGAGGCTAAGAAACACCTCAAGGAGTTCAGACTCGAAAACGCTTCCGAAATGAACGTCGGCGACGTTGTATCAGCCGATACCTTCACCGCAGGTGAAAAGGTCGACATCACGGGTATAACGAAGGGCCACGGTTATTCGGGCGCGGTCAAGAGATGGGGCAACCACATTCTCCGTATGACGCACGGTACCGGTCCTATCCACCGTCAGGTCGGTTCGATGGGTGCAAACTCGTCCCCGTCGAGAGTCTTCAAGAATAAGAAGATGGCAGGTCAGTACGGTAACGAGAAGGTTACTGTTCTTAACCTTGCTGTTGTCAAGATCGACGCAGAGAAGAACATCATCGCCGTAAAGGGCGCCGTTCCCGGTGCCAAGGGCGGTATCGTCTTCATCCGCGATTCGGTAAAAGCATAACGGAAGGAGGAAAACACAATGCCTACGATTAAAGTTGTTGATATGTCCGGTAAGGAAGTGAGCACGCTCACGCTCAGCGATAAAGTGTTCGGCGCGGAAGTAAACGGCGCTGTCCTCCATACCGCTGTTAAGGCTTATCTGGCAAACCAGAGACAGGGCACGCAGTCCACGCTCACCCGCACCGAGGTTAGCGGCGGCGGCAAGAAGCCCTGGAAGCAGAAGGGCACTGGCAGAGCACGCCAGGGTTCCACGCGTTCGCCGCAGTGGACGCACGGCGGCGTAGCACTCGGCCCGAAGCCCCGCAGCTACAGAATCACCATTACGAAGAAGACCAGAAGAACAGCACTGTTCAGCGCACTGTCCTCCAAGGTCGCAGACGGCAAGATGATCGTTGTGAACAACATCGCAACCGACGCTTTCAAGACGAAGACGATGGTTGGCATGCTGAACGCAATCGGCGCCGACAAGAAGGCGCTGGTCGTCCTCCCCGAGGTCGATGCAAAGGTCGTCAAGAGCTGCGACAACATTGAGGGTGTCAACACCACGGTTTACAACTCCATCAATGTTTTCGACATCCTGAACTGCGATACGCTCGTCGTAGCAGAGGCTGCTGTTAAGAAGATTGAGGAGGTATATGCATAATGAAACTTTCACAGGACATTATCATTAAGCCTATCATCACTGAGAGAAGCATGGATATGCTTGCCGACAAGCGTTATGTATTCAAGGTACAGCCCGACGCAACGAAGCCCGAGATCGCAGCAGCGATCGAAGAGATGTTCGGCGTTGAGGTCGCAAGCGTAAACACGATCAGCATGAAGAAGAAGCCCAAGAGACTCGGTGTTCACGCCGGCTACTCGGGCGAATGGAAAAAGGCTATCGTTTCGCTGAAGCCTTCGTCGAAGACCATCGCGTTCTTCGACAGCATGAACTGAGAATAGGAGGATAGAACAGAATGCCTACTATTAAGTATAAGCCGACAACGAACGGCCGCCGCGGTATGACGGTGCCGACCTTCGAGGAGCTGACGAAGTTCACTCCTGAGAAGAGCCTGGTCGTCATCAAGAAGAAGAACTCCGGTCGTAACAGCTACGGCAGAATCACGGTTCGTCACAAGGGCGGCGGAAACAAGCAGAAGTACAGAATCATCGACTTCAAGCGCCAGACGGAAGGTGCTGCGAAGGTCATCGGCGTTGAGTATGACCCGAACAGAACCGCTTACATCGCGCTTCTCGAATATGAGGATGGCACGAAGAGCTACGTTGTGGCTCCCATAGGTCTGACCGACGGCGACGTCGTTTATTCGGCAGCCGACGCAGACATCAAGCCGGGCAACACGCTTCCCGTGGCAAACATCCCGGTCGGTACTTTCATCTACAACATCGAGCTTTACCCCGGCAAGGGCGGTCAGCTCGTCCGCAGCGCGGGCTGCGCTGCACAGCTCATGGCGAAGGAAGACGGCGTTGCGCAGGTCAGACTTCCCTCGGGCGAAGTTCGCATCATCCGCCTCGACTGCAAGGCAACGATCGGTCAGGTCGGCAACATTGAGCACGACACCGTGAAGGTCGGTAAGGCAGGTAAGACCCGTCATAAGGGTATTCGTCCTACCGTCCGCGGTTCGGTCATGAACCCCTGCGACCACCCGCACGGTGGTGGTGAAGGTCGTGCGCCGATCGGTCGTCCCGGTCCTGTAACCCCGTGGGGCAAGCCTGCTCTGGGTTATAAGACGAGAAACACGAAGGCGAGAACGAACAAGTTCATCGTAAAGCGCAGAAACAGCAAGTAATGGCGAATAACGCAGAAAGAGAGGCACAGTAAATGAGCAGAAGTCTTAAAAAGGCGCCCTATGTTGAAGAGAAGCTCTACAACAGAGTTGTTGCTATGAACGAAAAGGGCGAAAAGAAGGTTCTCAAAACCTGGTCGCGTGCGTCTACGATTTTCCCTGAGTTTGTCGGCCATACGATTGCTGTACATGACGGCAGAAAGCATATTCCGGTGTATGTCACCGAGGATATGGTCGGACGCAAGCTGGGCGAGTTCGCACCTACCAGAACTTTTAAGGGTCACGCAGGTTCTAAGACCTCGAACAACGGCAAATAATCAAAAATTTCAGATCGCATAAAAGCGAAGGGAGGCAAAGCCTTAAATGGAAGCAAAAGCGCATCTTAAATATGCGAGAATTTCTCCCAGAAAGGTGAAGATCGTGCTTGACCTCATCAGAGGCAAAGATGTTGCACAGGCAATGGCTATTCTCAAGAATACCCCCAAGAGTGCATCCGAGTATCTCACCAAGCTGCTGAGAAGTGCAGTCGCAAATGCAGAAAACAATTTCAACATGGACGCATCCAAGCTCTATGTTTCCGAATGCTTCGTATGCCCCGGTCCGATTCTCAAGAGAATTATGCCGAGAGCACAGGGCAGAGCGTTCAGAATCCTGAAGAGAACGAGCCATGTTACCATTACCGTCAAGGAAAGAGTTTGAGTAAAAGGAGGTTAACGAACAGATGGGTCAGAAAGTGAATCCCCACGGTCTCCGTGTGGGCGTAATCAAGAACTGGGATTCGAGATGGTTCGCGAAGGATGAAGTCTTCGGCGATACGCTCGTATCCGACTATAAGCTGAGAAAGTATCTGAAGGAGAAGCTTCAGGGCGCAGGCGTGCCGAAGATTGAGATCGAGCGCGACGCCAACCGCGTGAAGGTCTTCATTCACTGCGCAAAGCCGGGCGTTGTCATCGGCCGCGGCGGTGCGGAGATCGACAAGCTGAAGCTCGACATCGCAGGCGTTCTCGAAATGCCGGCTGAAAACGTTGTTGTCAACGTTGTTGAAGTCAAGAACCCCGATCTCAATGCACAGCTCGTTGCGGAAAGCATCGCGCTCCAGCTTGAGAAGAGAACCTCCTTCCGCCGTGCTATGAAGCAGGCGATCGGCAGAACGATGCGCCTCGGCGCAAAGGGTATCAAGGTGACTTGCAGCGGTCGTCTCGGCGGCGCGGAAATCGCACGCGTAGAGCACTACCACGAAGGCACCATTCCGCTGCAGACGCTGCGTGCGGACATCGAGTACGGTTTCTGGGAAGCAAACACCACCTACGGCAAGATCGGCGTTAAGGTCTGGATCTACCGCGGCGAAGTGCTCTCCGAGGTCAACCGTCAGGCACAGGCACGTGACGACAGACGTCCGCCCCGCCGCGACAATCGCGACAGACGCGATAACCGCAGCGGTGACAGACGCCCGCGTGACGGCAGAAGAAATCCGAATCCGAACGGAAATAAGACGGAAGGGGGCAACCGATAATGTTAATGCCTAAGAGAGTTAAGTACCGTCGCGTTCATCGCGGCAGACTTACCGGTAAGGCAATGCGCGGTAACACCATCACGAATGGTTCTTACGGTCTTGTTGCCACCGAACCCGCATGGATCACCAGCAACCAGATCGAGGCTGCCCGTATCGCAATGACGCGTTACATCCGCCGCGGCGGTCAGGTCTGGATCAAGATTTTCCCCGACAAGCCGATCACCGAGAAGCCTGCCGAGACCCGAATGGGTTCCGGTAAGGGCTCGCCCGAGTACTGGGTAGCGGTCGTTAAGCCGGGCAGAGTCCTCTTCGAGATGGACGGTGTAACTGAGGATATCGCCCGTGAGGCAATGCGTCTTGCAGGCCACAAGCTTCCGATCAAGTGCAAGTTCATGAAGAAGGAAACTACAGAAGAAGTTGGGGAGGAATAAGCCATGAAGGTTACAGAACTCAGAGACATGACTGCCGACCAGCTCCAGGCAAAGCTCAAAGAGCTGAAGAGCGAGCTTTTTAATCTCCGTTTCCAGCATGCGATCAACCAGCTTGACAATCCGCACAAGATCTCGGATGTGAAGAAGGACATCGCACGTGTAATGACCGTTCTTCAAGAGAAGAATGCATAAGGGGTGAATGAAGATGGAAAGAAACCTTAGAAAGACAAGAGTGGGTAAGGTTGTCAGCGATAAGATGGACAAGACCATTGTCGTCGCTATCGAAGATAACATCAAGCATCCCAAGTACGGCAAGATCGTCAAGACCACGAAGAAGCTTCATGTTCATGACGAGAAGAACGAGTGCGGCGTCGGTGATAAGGTCGCCGTTATGGAAACAAGACCTCTTTCCGCAACGAAGAGATGGAGACTTGTATCTATCATTGAGAAGGCTAAATAATAGCCGGAAATTCAGTAGGCAGGTCAAAGAACTTGCTGAAAAAGGAGGATACGTTAAGTGATTCAGCAACAAACATTAATGAAAGTTGCCGACAACACCGGTGCGAAGGAACTGATGTGCATTCGCGTACTCGGCGGTACTGGCCGCAGATACGCCAACATCGGCGACATCGTAGTCTGCGCCGTCAAGAAAGCGGCGCCGGGCGGCGTTGTTAAAAAAGGCGAAGTCGTTAAGGCAGTCGTTGTCAGAAGCGTAAAGGGTCTCCGCCGTGCGGACGGCTCCTACATCAAGTTTGACGAGAACGCAGCCGTTATCATCAAGGACGACAATACCCCGAAGGGTACCCGTATTTTCGGGCCTGTCGCAAGAGAGCTTCGCGAGAAGGACTTCCTGAAGATCCTCTCGCTCGCACCCGAAGTACTTTAATCGAAGGAGGTAACACAAAATGGCAGAAAAACTTCATGTAAAGAAGGACGATACCGTTGTTGTTATATCCGGCGACGATAAAGGCAAGAAGGGTAAAGTTCTCAAGGTCTCTCCCGCGGAGAGAAAAATCATCGTTGACGGCGTGAACGTCGTCACCAAGCATGCAAAGCCCCGTAAGCAGGGCGAAGCAGGCGGCATTCTGAAGGTCGAAGGCGCCATCTATGCGGATAAGGTTCAGCTTTTCTGCGAGAAGTGCGGCAAGGCCACGAGAGTCGCACACAAGACCCAGGACGGCAAGAAGATCCGTGTCTGCGTCAAGTGCGGCGCTGAACTTTAAGGAGGTGCAGTAAGTCATGTCCAGATATGCTGAAATGTATAAGAACGATGTTGCTCCTGCACTCATGAAGAAGTTCAACTACAAGAGCCCCATGCAGATCCCGAAGTTTGACAAGATCGTTGTCAACGTCGGCGCAGGCGATGCAAAGGAAAACTCCAAGGTTATCGACAGCATCATCGAAGAGATTACGATGATCACCGGTCAGAAGGCAGTTCCGACCTACGCGAAGAAGTCGGTCGCAAACTTCAAGCTCCGTGAGGGCGTGAAGATCGGCGTCAAGGTCACGCTTCGCGGCGAGAATATGTACGAGTTCATGGATAAGCTGTTCAACCTGGCGCTGCCCCGCGTCCGCGACTTCAAGGGTATCAACCCCAACGCGTTCGACGGCAGAGGCAACTACGCACTGGGTCTGAAGGAACAGCTGATCTTCCCTGAGATCGAGTACGACAAGGTCGAGAAGGTTCGCGGTATGGACATCATCTTTGTCACCACCGCAAACACCGACGAAGAAGCAAGAGAGCTGCTCACCCTGATGGGCGCTCCGTTTGCGAAATAAGGAGGGGACTGAACAATGGCAAAGAAATCGATGATCCTGAAGCAGCAGAGACCGCAGAAGTTCTCGACGAGAGAATACAACAGATGCAAGATCTGCGGCCGTCCCCATGCCTATCTCCGCAAGTACGGCATCTGCCGTATCTGCTTCCGTGAGCTCGCATACAAGGGCGAGATCCCGGGCGTAAAGAAGGCAAGCTGGTAAAAACCGTCCGGCGCATGCCGGTAAATCTCCCATCTTATCGGAAGGAAAGCGGAGCACGGTTTCCGCTTTAACCACCGATTAGCCGTCGGGCAAAGCCCGGCAGCAAGAACTTAACTTGCATAAGGAGGATATTAAAATGCAAATTTCAGACGTAATTGCAGATATGCTCACCCGCATCAGAAATGCGAACGACGCAAAGCACGAGACGGTGGACATCCCTGCATCCAACATGAAGCGCGCGATCGCCGAGATTCTTCTTTCCGAGGGCTACATCAAGAGCTATCAGATCATTGAAGACGGCAAGCAGGGTGTGATCCGCATCACGCTGAAGTACGTCGGCAAGCAGAAGGTCATTCACGGTCTGCGCCGCGTATCCAAGCCGGGTCTCCGCATCTACTCGAACTGCGAGGATATGCCGAAGGTCATGAACGGCCTCGGTATTGCGATCGTTTCCACTTCCAAGGGCATCATGACCGACAGACAGGCTCGCAAAGAGAACGTCGGCGGCGAAGTGCTTGCCTTTGTATGGTAATCAAGGAGGGATACGGATATGTCAAGAATTGGTAGAATGCCCGTTGTAATTCCCGCCGGTGTTACCGTTACGGTCGGCGAGGGCAACTTGGTCACGGTCAAGGGACCCAAGGGCGAGCTGCAGGACAGCTTCGCACATTGCCTCGGCATCAAGGTTGAGGGCAACGAAGTTCTCGTTACCCGCTCCTCCGAGGAGAAGGAAGTCAAGGCGCTTCACGGTCTGACGAGAGCGCTCATCAACAACATGGTGCACGGCGTCACCGAGGGCTATTCCAAGAAGCTCGAGATCAACGGCGTCGGCTACAAGGTCGAGAAGGCGGGCAAGAAGATCACCCTCTCGCTCGGTTATTCGCACCCCGTATACTTTGAGGAAGCAAACGGCATCACCTATGAGACCCCGGATGCAAACACCATCATCGTACACGGCATCGACCGTCAGGCAGTCGGTCAGGCAGCGGCGCAGATCCGCGAGAAGAGACCGCCTGAGCCCTACCTCGGTAAGGGTATCAAATATGCGGACGAGCACATTCGCCGTAAGGCCGGTAAGACCGGTAAATAATGAAAGGAGTGGACACAGATGGTTTCAAGAAAAGACAGTAACGCGCAGCGTCTCAAGAGACACGCGAGAGTCAGAGGCAAGATCTCCGGCACGGCAGAAACCCCTCGCCTTTGCGTTTATCGTTCCAACGCGAACATTTCTGCGCAGATCATTGATGATGTCAAGGGCGTGACCCTCGTATCCGCTTCCAGCCTTGAAAAGGATTTCAAGGGACACGGCGGAAACAAGGAGTCTGCAACCGAAGTCGGCAAGATGATTGCCGAGAGAGCAATCGCAAAGGGAATCACCAACGTCGTTTTCGACCGCGGCGGTTACCTCTATCACGGTCGTGTATCGGCACTGGCTGAAGGCGCTCGCGAGGGCGGCCTGAAGTTCTGAGGTCGGTTTGTACACGGTTTGAAATTTATTTTCAATCACTGATTAAGGAGAAAAAACATGGCTTACAGAAACGATGCGGCGAAGCAGGACAGCGAATTCAGCGAGAGCCTGGTCGCCCTCAACCGTGTTTCCAAAACCGTAAAAGGCGGACGCATTGCCCGCTTCACCGCGATCATGGTCGTCGGTGACAGAAATGGCCGCGTAGGCTACGGTCTCGGAAAAGCAGCCGAGGTTCCGGATGCGATCCGCAAGGGAATCGAAGATGCAAAGAAGAACATGATCACCGTTTCCCGCAAGGGTTCCACCATCCCGCACGAGATCGTCGGCGAGTTCGGCGCAGGCAGAGTCCTGCTGAAGCCCGCAGCTCCCGGTACCGGTATCATCGCAGGCGGTGCGGTCCGTACCGTGCTTGAGCTTGCAGGCATTAAGAACATCCGTGCAAAGTGCCTCCGTTCCAACAATCCCACCAATGTCGTCAAGGCGACCTTTGAAGGTCTGAAGACGCTCCGTACCGCAGAGCAGGTTGCTGCCATCCGCGACAAGAGCGTGGACGACATCAAGGCATAAGGAGGTAGTTTTCATGGAAAAGGTAAAAGTTGTTCTTACAAAGAGCCTGATCGGCGCAAAGCCGAACCAGAAGGCAACCGCAAAATCGCTCGGACTCAATAAAATCGGTGACAGCATCGTTCACGACAACGATGCCGTACTCGGCGGCAAGGTAAAGGTACTGTCCCACCTTGTTAAGATTGAGACGGTTTAAGTTCTCCGGAACCAAACCGTACACAAAGAATCAAACAAAGGAGGATTATCATGAAACTTCATGAACTTTCACCGGCTCCCGGCTCGACGACGCCTGCATGGCGCAAGGGCAGAGGTACCGGTTCCGGTAACGGAAAAACCGCCGGCAAGGGTCACAAGGGTCAGAACGCACGCTCGGGCGGCGGCGTGAGACCGGGCTTCGAAGGCGGACAGCTTCCTCTTTACAGAAAGCTTCCGAAGAGAGGATTTTACAACAGATTCGCAAAGGAATATTCCGTTGTGAACGTAGAAGCACTGAACCGTTTTGAGGACGGCGCAGTTGTGGATCTGGCAGTGCTTGCGGATGCAGGCGTCATCAGCCAGCCCAAGGGCGCGCTCAAGGTTCTCGGCAAAGGCGAGCTTGCCAAAAAAATCACTGTGAAAGCAGCAGTCTTTTCGGCGAGTGCCAAGGAAAAGATAGAAGCAGCAGGTGGAAAGACAGAGGTGGTATAAATGTTTCAGACATTTAAGAACGCGTTCAAGATCCCTGATCTGAGAAACAAGATTCTGTTCACCCTGTTCGTTATCCTTCTGTATCGTATCGGTGTCGCCGTTCCCGTACCGTATATTCAGACCGGTATTGAGAACGTCTTCGGCTCCGGCTCCATTTTCGACTATCTCAACCTTCTGTCGGGCGGCGCGCTCGAGCAGGCAACCCTGTTTGCCCTCGGCGTATCTCCCTACATCAACGCATCCATTATCATTCAGCTGCTTGCCATCGCCATCCCTGCGCTTGAAAAGCTCTCCAAGGAAGGCGAAGAGGGCAGAAAGAAGCTGGACAGCATCACCCGCTATGTAACCGTTGCCCTGGCGCTTGTCACCAGCTTCGGCTACTATATGCTGATGAAGAACTACAATGCAGTCACCAACACCGGCGCATTCACGGCAGTCGTCATCATCTCCTGCTATTGCGCGGGCGCAGCACTGGTCATGTGGCTTGCAGAGAAGATCGATGAAAAGGGTATCGGCAACGGTATCTCGATGATCCTCTTTGCAAACATCATCTCTCGTCTGCCCTCGATGTTCCGCACCATGTGGAACACCGCTTACGGTTGGATGCAGAAGGGCGGTCTCGGCATTCTCTGGGGCGTTCTTTTCATCCTCTGCATTATCGCATTCATGATCGCGCTGGTCGGCGTTGTCGTTTTCCTCACGGAGAGCGAGCGCAAGATCCCCGTTCAGTATGCAAAGCGCGTGGTTGGCAGAAAGATGTACGGCGGTCAAAGCTCCGTACTGCCGATCAAGCTGAACATGACCGGTGTCATGCCGATCATCTTCGCTTCCTCGATCTGCTCGCTGCCCGCAACCATCATGATGTTCATCAAGGAGCCCACGACCGCCGGCTTCGGCAAGAGCGTCTACAACTTCTTCAAGAACATCTCGGATCCGACTTCCATCGTTTATGTTATTGTCTACTTCATCCTGATCATCGCGTTCGCGTACTTCTATATCGCGATCTCGTTCAACCCGGTTGAGGTGGCAAATAATCTGAAGAAGAACGGCGGATTCATCCCCGGTATTCGTCCCGGCAAACCCACTTCTGATTATATTTCCAAGATTCTGTCCAAGATCACGCTGATCGGCGCGATCTATCTGGGCGTAATCGCAATCTTCCCGATGATTCTCACGATGATTTCCAAGTCGACGTTCCAGGGCATCATGTTCGGCGGCTCTTCGCTGCTGATCGTTGTCGGCGTTGCGCTGGAGACCACGAGAGAGATCGAGGCACAGATGACGATGCGTCACTACAAGGGCTTCCTGGAATAAGCCTTTCTCAAGTGAGGTAAAGCATGAAGATCATATTTCTGGGTGCTCCCGGTGCCGGTAAAGGCACACAGGCAGAACTCGTATCCGAAAGACTCGGCATTCCGACGATCTCCACCGGCGCGATCATTCGCAAAGCGCTGAAGGAGGGCACGGAGATGGGGCTTGCCGCCAAGAGCTATATCGAGGCGGGCAAGCTGGTTCCCGATGAGGTTGTCATCGGCATCATCCGTGAGCGTTTGGCTGAGGACGATTGCAAAAACGGCTTTATTCTCGACGGCTTCCCGCGCACGATTGCGCAGGCAGAAGCGCTGGACAAAATGGGTATCGTCATTGACCTGGTCGTCAACATCAGCGTCAGTGACGAGACCATCGTCTCGCGCATGAGCGGCAGACGTGTCTGCCCCACCTGCGGTGCTACCTTCCACACGCTGTTCAATCCTTCCGCGAAGGGCGACAAGTGTGACAAGTGCGGCGCCGAGCTGACCATCCGCAAGGATGATAAGCCCGAGGTCGTCCGTGACCGCCTCGCGGTCTACCACACCGAGACCGAACCTCTGGAGCGCTACTATGCGGCAAAGGGGATCCTGAAAACGGTCGTCGGTCAGGAGAAGCTGGAGGACACTACGGCGCTGACCTTCCAGGCAATCGGAGCGTAAAATGATTCAGCTTAAAAATTCAGCACAGTTAAAGCAGATGCGCGTGGCGGGCAGAATTACCGCCGAGGCGCTGCTCGTGGCAGAGGAACATGTGAAACCCGGAATTTCCACGAAATTTCTGGACACCGTGATCCACGATTACATCGTGAAGTGCGGTGCAAAACCGTCTTTCCTCGGTTACGGCGGCTTCCCCGGCAGTGCCTGCATCAGCATCAATGACGAAGTCATTCACGGCATTCCCTCGAAGAATCGGATTCTTAAAGAGGGCGACATCGTAAAGGTTGACGTGGGCGCGTTTATCGACGGGTTCCACGGCGACAGCGCACGGACATTCCCGGTCGGGAAGGTCAGTGCAGAAGCCATGCACCTGATCGAAGCGACGAAAGAGAGCTTCTTCAAGGGCTTTGAACAAGTCTCTGCCGGTTTACGCATCGGCGATATCGGCGCGGCTGTGGAGGCTTGTGCAAAGGCAAACGGTTTCAGTGTCGTCCGCAGATACGTCGGGCACGGCGTGGGGCATGAGCTGCACGAATCGCCCGAGGTTCCGAACTACGGTACGCCGGGTCGCGGCGCCAGACTTTACCCCGGCATGGTCATTGCGATCGAGCCGATGGTCAATGCAGGCGTCCCCGATGTACTCGAGCTTCCCGACGGCTGGACGGTCAAGACCGCCGACGGCAAGCTGTCGGCGCACTACGAAAACACCGTTGCGCTGACCGATGAGGGACCGATCATTCTGACGGATGCCCATGTGTGAGAGCTGTGTCGGCTGCCTTGCGTACTCGATGTGCGGCAGGGACAGAAAACGGCTGTTCTGCGTAGTCGGCGTTTGCGATGAGGATTTTGTGCTTCTTGCAAACGGAGACCTGCGCAAACTGGACCGACCGAAGCGAAAACGACTGAAGCATTTGCAGTTCACCGGCGCGCGGATCGAAATTCCGTGCGACGATGAAACGCTCCGTCAGCGTATAGCGGACTATGAGATTGAGGCAAGGAGGGATTATTCTGCCGAAGGATGACGTAATGGAATTTGAAGGTGTGGTCATTGAGGCTCTGCCGAATGCCAACTTCAAAGTGCAGCTTCCCAACGGGCATATCGTAAATGCCCACATCTCGGGTAAGCTCCGCATGAACTATATCCGAATACTGCCCGGTGACAAGGTGACCGTCGAGGTCTCGGTATACGACCTGACCAAGGGGCGCATCACCTGGCGCGTGAAATAAACAAACCATTATGAAAGGAAGATAAACAATGAAAGTTAAGCCTTCCGTAAAGAAGATTTGCGAAAAGTGCAAAATCATCAAGAGAAAAGGTAAAGTAATGGTTATTTGCGAGAACCCCAAGCATAAGCAGAAGCAGGGCTAAGCAGATCCCATTATACCAAGACTGTCCAAGTGACAGAAACCAAAGAAAGGGTGGATTACACAAATGGCTCGTATAGCTGGTGTTGATATTCCAAATCAGAAGCGTGTTGAGATCGCGCTGACCTACATTTACGGTATCGGACAGACCAGTGCCAAGGCGATCCTTGCAAAGACCGGTATCAACCCTGATACCCGTGCAAAGGATCTGACCGAGGCTGAGATCGCGAAGCTCCGTGATGAGATCGAAGCACACTACACCGTCGAGGGCGACCTTCGCCGTGATGTAGCGCTCAACATCAAGAACATGGTAGAAATCAACTGCTACCGCGGCATTCGTCACAGAAAGGGCCTGCCCGTAAGAGGACAGCGCACGAAGACCAATGCCAGAACGCGCAAGGGTCCCGCAAAGACCATCGCGAACAAGAAGAAGTAAAGGAGTGATAACGAAAGATGGCTAAGGCAGTTAAGAAGGTTATCAAGAAGCGCCGTGAGCGCAAGAACGTTGAAAAAGGCGCAGCGCATATCCAGTCGACCTTTAACAACACGATCATCACGATCACCGATACCGAAGGCAACGCCGTATCGTGGGCATCCGCAGGCGAGCTCGGTTTCAAGGGTTCGAGAAAGTCCACTCCTTACGCAGCACAGACTGCTGCTGAGCAGGCCGGCAAGATTGCCGTTGACCACGGCATGAAGACCGTTGAGGTCTATGTCAAGGGTCCCGGCTCGGGACGTGAATCTGCGATCCGTGCGCTCCAGACCGTCGGTCTCGACATCACGCTGATCAAGGACGTTACCCCGATCCCGCACAACGGTTGCCGTCCGCCCAAGCGCAGACGCGTGTAATGATTGAAGGAGGTATAACACAATGGCAAGATATACAGGTCCTGTTTGCAGAATGTGCCGCAGAGAAGGCGTAAAGCTGTATCTGAAGGGCGAACGCTGCACGTCCGGCAAGTGCTCTCTTGACCGCAGAGCAAAGGTTCCCGGTCAGCATGCAGATGCACGCAAGAAGGTCGGCGAATACGGTATGCATCTCCGTGAGAAGCAGAAGGTCAGAAGATACTACGGCATCCAGGAGAAGCAGTTCAGAAACTACTTTGACATGGCAGACGCAAAGGAAGGCATGACCGGTGCAAACCTGCTCACCATCCTTGAGTGCCGCTTTGACAATGTTGTTTACAGAATGGGTATGGCAGAGAGCCGCGCTGAAGCACGTCAGCTCGTTCTGCACAATCACTTCCGCATCAACGGCAAGAAGGCAAACATCCCCTCGCTGCTTGTCCGTGTCGGCGATGTGATCACCGTAAGCGACAACAGCACGGACAGTGCAAAGATCAAGGAGCTTCTTGAAGGTCTTGCATCGCGCGTTTCTCCGAAGTGGCTTGATGTCAACAAGGAAAACGGCACTGCAAAGGTCGTCGCACTTCCCACGAAGGAAGACATCGACTTCGAGATCAACGAGCAGCTTATCGTCGAGTTCTATTCCAAGTAATACCGCCTCCGATGTATGTACGCATCGGAGCGGCGCTTCGGGCGTGCATATATGTGCAGTGCAAATTCCCAACCCCGTACGGGGCATGAAAGAACGATTGCATCATTTGATTTCAAGGAGGGTACGAAATGATAGAAATTGAAAAGCCCAATATCAGCATGGTTGGCGTCAGCGAAGACGGCAGTGAGGGAACTTTCATTGTCGAACCGCTGGAGCGCGGCTACGGCACGACGCTTGGCAACTCGCTGCGCCGTGTGCTTCTCAGCTCGCTTCCCGGTGTTGCGGTATGCAGCATCAAGATCGACGGCGTTCTTCACGAGATCTCGACCGTGTCCGGCGTAAAAGAAGACGTCACCGAGATCGTACTCAATGTCAAGGGCATTGTTGCGAAGCTCTATTCGCAGACGCCCAAGACGGTCGTCATCGATGTCACAGGCGCGTGCGAAGTCACCGCAGGCGACATTGCATCCGACGCTGATATTGAAATCCTCAATCCCGAGCATCATATCGCCACTGTTGTGGAGAATGCCCGCTTCTACATGGAGCTGACCTTCGATCACGGCAGAGGATATGTTTCGCAAGAGAAGAATAAGCAGGCGTACAACGCATCCGTTCCGACCGGTGCGCCGATCGGGCTGATCTTCACCGATTCGATCTACACGCCCGTGTATAAGGCACAGTACACCGTGGAAAACACGCGTGTCGGCAATATCACGGACTATGACAAGCTCACGCTGAATGTCAAGACGAACGGCACGATCTCCGCAAAGGAAGCGATCTCGCTTGCCGCCAAGATACTCAACGAGCATCTCAACTTGTTTGTCAATATGTCAGACGAGGCAAAGAAGACCGAGATTATGGTCGAACGCAAGGAGACCATCCGTGATAGAGTTCTTGAGATGACCATTGAAGATCTTGACCTGTCCGTGCGCAGCTTCAACTGCCTGAAGCGCGCGGGCATTAACACGGTTGAGGATCTGACCAACCGTACCGAGAGTGAAATGATTAAAGTCAAGAATCTCGGTAAGAAGTCGCTTGAGGAAGTTATCCACAAGCTGCAGGGACTCGGACTCGAGCTGAAGCACGAAGAAGAGTAATTCACGACGCACGGCGTCATAATACGATAAGGAGGGAACTACAATGCCCGGAACCAGAAAGCTCGGCAGAACCACTGACCATAGAAAAGCGATGCTCAGAGGCATGGTAACCTATTTGCTGGAGAACGGTTCTGTTGAGACGACTCTCACCAGAGCGAAGGAAGTACAGCCTCTTGCCGAAAAGATGATCACGCTCGGCAAGAAGAATACGCTTGCAAGCCGCCGTCAGGCACTTGCATTCATTACGAAGGAGAGCGTCGTGAAGAAGCTGTTCGACACGATCGCACCCGAGTATGCTGACCGCAACGGCGGTTACACCCAGATCTTCAAGATCGGTCCTCGCAGAGGCGATGCGGCGGAGATGGCGATCATTCGCCTTGTCCCCACCACGGCTGCTGCGGAGAAGTCTGCGAAGTAAGTCGCAAAAAGCGAATTTTACACAAAAAAGCGCGGTCTGCGGACCGTGCTTTTTTCGCTTTTCCCGATTTTACGGCGCGGGAATTGACAAAGGCGCACGAAACGGATAAAATAGGGATGTATTTCGCGAAAGGCGCCGCCGCAGCGGCGAGGGCAATCGGTATGAAGAAAAGCCAGACAAAATATATCCTCATTCTTTTTCTCACGGCGATCATTTGGGGCTTTGCGTTTCCGTTCCAACTTCAGGGGGGCAATGCGCTCGGCGCGTTCTGGTTCAACGCGATCCGGTATGCCATCGGCGCGCTGTCGCTCGTGCCGGTGATCCTGATCTTCGAGCGCGAGGGGCGCGATGCGGCAAAGCTGCGCCGCACGCTCGGCGGCGGTGCGGTCTGCGGCGTGATCCTCTTTGCGGCGACCACCTTGCAGCAGCTTGGCATGCAGGCGACGCAGAGCTCGGCGAAGACCGGGTTTATCACCGGACTGTACATGATCTTTGTGCCGTTCTGCGGCATCTTCATGCATCGCCGCGTGCGCCCCGAGGCATGGCTCGGGGCAGCCGTCGCGGTGCTCGGTCTGTATTTCGTCAGCTTCCAGAGCGGGGACACCGCGTTCCAACCCGGAGACCTCATCACGCTTGCGGGCGCGCTGTTCTGGACGGCGCACATCGTGGCGATCGACAAGCTGTCGCCGAATACCAGCGCCATCAAGTTTTCCATGGCGCAGTTTGTGGTCTGCGGTGCTCTGTGCGTGATTTTTGCGCTTGCATTCCGTGAGACGGTCAGCTCGGAACTGATCCGCACGGCGGCTGTACCGCTGCTGTACTGCGGCATCATGTCCTCCGGCGTGGCGTACACCTGTCAGGTCATCGGGCAGCGCGGCACGGAACCGGCGCTTGCGTCCATCATCCTCTGCACCGAGTCGGTCTTCTCGGCGGTCGGCGCGTTCTTCATCCTGCATGAGAATCTCGGGGTGCGCGGTTACATCGGTTGTGCGCTGATGTTCGTCGGCATCATCCTTTCACAGCTTAATGTTTTCAAATCCAAAAAGGCGGCATAAGCGCTTTCACAGAGGGCGGCTTGTGCCGCCTTCGGGTTTTGTGTGCGGCTTATAATTTCACCGCCT
Source organism: Oscillospiraceae bacterium (assembly GCA_003343845.1). Classification (GTDB taxonomy): domain Bacteria; phylum Bacillota; class Clostridia; order Oscillospirales; family CAG-272; genus UMGS902. The sequence goes on along the minus strand of QAKK01000032.1, from coordinate 9,125 downwards.
TCTGCATACAATGGGAAAGCGAAGGGCGGTGACTGCATGAAGATCCGGATCGGGCGCGAGGGCATGGCGCTCTGTATCTTAACAGTGGCACTCTGCGCGGTGTTTGCACTGTCCGTGCAGATGTATGACAGACTGGAAAGCGAAACGGCGGACGGCACGCTTACCGCCGCTGCAAGCGCTGCGCGGCATTTTCTCGGCGAGAATGAGGCGGTTGCCGCCTTTTTCGGGATGACCGATGCCGCGACGGTCACCGCGGACGCAACGGAGGATGCGACGGCGGGCATTGCGGATGCGCAGGACCATGCGCAGATCCGTGCGGCGGCAGCCGAATACATTCAGCGCTATAATCAGATCTATGCGGCTTTGCGGTAAGGCGATCGGCATTTTCTTCTGCATTCTGCCGATGGTGCTGTCCTGCGCGGCGGCAGGTGAGCTGATGCTGCCGCTTGCCGCAGCGGTCTGCCTGCATGAGGCGGCACATCTGCTCGCCCTGCATGCGGTCGGCGGCAGGCTGCGGGACTTCCGCGCCGCGCCGTTCGGGCTGCGGCTGGAGATGGACGAGAACACGCTTTCCGCCGGTGGGGAAGCGCTGGTCGCGGCGGCGGGGAGCGCCGCCAATCTGCTTTGCGCGCTTCTTGCATGGGGGCTGCATGCCGCTTTCCGGCTCGATCTTGCCGCCTTCGGTCTGCTGAACCTGTTTTGCGCGCTGTTCAATCTGCTGCCGGCGGTATCGCTGGACGGCGGCAGACTGCTCTGTCTCGTGCTCGGCGCGGTGTGGGATCCCTTTCGCGCGGTGCGGGTGACGGCGGGCGTTTCGCTGCTTTTGTCCCTTGCCGTATTTCTCGCGTCCTCTTACCGGCTTTTGACGACGGGGGAGGGGCTGTATGCGCTTCTGTTCGCCCTGTATCTGCTGTCGGTCACGGCAAAGAGCGGCGGTCTGACAGTTTCGGCAAAAAACGAAGAATAACCGAGGATTTCGGCGCTTTTCTGAGCAAAATCAACATTTTTTCAAAAATTCAGCACCTCGTTTTGAAAAATTGCAGAAATCCGCGATTTTTCGCGCAAATTTTGCAAATATTTTTGAAGAAACCTATTGCATTTTACAGATGTTTTTTATATAATGATTACCGACGCAAACACGCGGGGTACGGGACGTGCCGCCGCGTGTTTAATCGGTTAAAAAGGATGTGTATAAACTCTAAGAAAATGAGCAGGCTTATCGAACTGAAAAATGTGTCGAAATCCTTTGAGGATACGGCGGTGCTGAAAAACATCAACCTCTATATCCGTGACAAGGAATTCGTTACGCTCCTGGGACCCTCCGGCTGCGGCAAGACCACCACGCTGCGGATCATCGGCGGCTTTGAGACGCCGGACGAGGGCGATGTTTATTTCGACGGCAAGCGCATCAACGACTTGCCCCCCTATAAGCGTACCGTCAATACGGTATTCCAGAAGTACGCGCTGTTCCCGCATCTCAATGTGTATGAGAACGTCGCGTTCGCGCTCCGGCTTGCCAAACGCAGCGAGAAGGAGATTTCAGTCAAGGTCAAGGAGATGCTGAAGATCGTCAACCTCGAAGGGTTTGAGCGGCGCAGCGTCGAAAAGCTGTCGGGCGGACAGCAGCAGCGCGTCGCCATTGCACGCGCGCTGGCAAACGACCCGAAGGTGCTGCTGCTTGACGAGCCGCTCGGCGCACTGGATCTGAAGCTCCGCAAGGAGATGCAGACCGAGCTGAAGAAGATTCAGCAGCGCATGGGGATCACATTCGTCTATGTTACCCACGATCAGGAAGAGGCGCTCTCGATGAGCGATACCGTCGTTGTCATGGACAACGGCGTGATCCAGCAGATCGGAACGCCCGAAGATATATACAACGAACCTGCCAACGCCTTTGTCGCCGACTTTATCGGCGAGAGCAACATTCTGGACGGCATCATGCACGCGGACAAGCTGGTCGAGTTTGCCGGCCACACGCTGGAGTGCGTGGACGGCGGCTTTGCCAAGGACGAGCCTGTGGACGTGGTCATCCGCCCCGAGGATGTGGACATGGTGGACGTGAACAGCGTGCCGATCCGCGGCAGAGTGGATACCGTCACCTTCAAGGGCGTACATTACGAGATCATCGTGGACGTCGCGGGCTTCAAATGGATGATCCAGACCACCGATTATGCCGCGCCCGGCACGGAAGTCGGTCTGCGCATCCTGCCGAACGAGATCCACGTCATGAAGAAGTCGAAGTATTCCGATCTTTACGGCGACTATTCCACCTATTTTGATGAGATGGACAGCGCCGACGGCAAAAAGGACGGTGCGGGGGATGCACAATAAGTCCTGGATGGCGCGCCTCATGGCGGCGCCGCATGTCGTCTGGTCGATCCTGTTCATTCTGGCACCGCTTGCCTTCGTCTTTTACTATGCGTTCACGGACAAGACAGGCGCGTTCACACTGAACAACATAAAGGAGCTCGGCAGCGCAAGCTATCTCGATATTTTCACGCGCAGCCTCTGCTTTGCCCTTGCGGCGACGGCGATCTGCCTGCTTGTCGCATACCCGCTGGCTTACGCGATCTCGCGTGCCAAGCCGCGGTCGCAGAAGATCTGCATCATGCTCACCATGCTGCCGATGTGGATGAACTTCCTCATCCGCACCTATTCCATCATGGCGATCCTCGAGGACACCGGGTTCCTCAATTCGCTCCTCGGGCGGATCGGTCTGCCTCCGCTGCACATCATCAACACGGGCGGCGCGGTCATCTTCGGCATGGTGTACAATTACCTGCCGTATATGGTCCTGCCGATCTACACCGTGCTTTCCAAGCTGGACAACCGTCTGCTGGAGGCATCCGCAGACCTCGGCTGCACGCCGATGCAGACCTTCTTCAAGGTGGTCATGCCGCTCAGCCGCTCGGGTGTCGTCTCGGGCGTGACGATGGTGTTTGTGCCGTCGGTCAGCACCTTCTACATTTCGCAGAAGCTCGGCGGCGGCAAATTCCAGCTCATCGGCGACGTCATCGAGCGTCAGTTCCAGAGCGCGTATAACTACAACCTCGGCGCGGCGATGTCGCTTGTGCTGATGGTGCTGATCCTGCTCTCACTGGCTGTGATGAACCGCTATTCCGATGAAGAGGAAGGGGGGCTCGTCGCATGAGACCGCTTTCCAAGGTATACACGGCGCTGATCTTCGTGATCCTCTATGCGCCGATCGCCGTCATGGTGCTGTTCTCGTTCAACTCGATCAACTCGACCGGTGTGTTTGCAGGCTTCTCGACCTACTGGTACCGTGAGCTGTTCCGCGACGGCGCGACGCTTGCCGCACTCAAGAATACCCTTGTGCTGGCGGTTTCGTCTTCGCTGATCGCCACGATCATCGGCACGGTTGCCGCCGTCGGTATCTTTAAGCTGAAGAACCGCGCGGCAAGAAGCGCGATCATGACCGTCACCAACATCCCGATGATGAACCCGGATATTGTCACGGGTATCTCGATGATGCTGTTGTTCGTCTTCGTCTGCGTCAGACTCGCGGGCGCGGCAAGCCTCAGCTTTGCCACTGTGCTGATCGCGCACATCACCTTCAACCTGCCTTACGTCATCCTGTCTGTCATGCCGAAGCTGCGGCAGATGGATAAGCATCTGACCGAGGCTGCGCTTGACCTCGGCTGCACGCCGATGCAGGCGTTCTTCAAGGTGGAATTGCCTTCGATTATGCCCGGTGTCATTTCCGGACTGATCATGGCATTCACATTGTCGCTCGACGACTTCGTTATCAGCTATTTCACCACCGGCAGCGGCTTTGAGACGCTTCCGATCCGCATCTATTCCATGACCAAAAAGCGTGTGACGCCGGATATGTACGCGCTGTCCACGCTGATCTTTATCGCGGTGCTTGCCCTGCTCGTCCTCTCCAACCTTGCCGGCAGCAAGAGTGAGAAGAAGAGCCACGCAAAAGTACCCGCACAAACGGAGGTAACCAAGTGAAAAAATTTCTTGCGGCGCTTGCCGTTCTCTTTGCGTTCTGCACCATGCTTTCGCTGTCGGCTTTCGCCGCCGACCGCGTGCTGAACGTCTACAACTGGGGCGAATATATTTCGGACGGCAGCGAGGGCTCGCTTGATGTCAATGCCGAATTTGAGAAGTGGTATGCCGAGACCTACGGTGAGACGGTCAAGGTCGTCTACACTACCTATGCCTCGAACGAAGATCTGTATGCCAAGCTCAAGAGCGGCGCGGCGGGCTACGATGTGATCCTGCCCTCCGACTACATGATCGCGCGCATGATCGAAGAAGGCATGCTTGAAAAGCTCAACTTTGACAGCATTCCGAACTATACGGGCATCAGCGAGAGTTTCCGCGGACTGTACTATGATGCAAACGACGAATACAGCGTGCCGTTCTCCTACGGCATGGTCGGCATCATCTATGACACCACGGTCGTGGACGAGGCGGACACCGGCACGTGGGATCTGATGTGGAACGAGAAGTATGCAGGCAAGATCCTGCAATTCAACAATTCCCGCGATGCATTCGGTACGGCAATGTATCGTGCCGGGATTGATGTCAATACCGAAGACCGCGCAGCATGGCAGACGGCGCTGGATGCGCTGAAAGCGCAGAAACCGCTCCTCCAGGGCTACGTTATGGACGAGGTCTTCAACAAGATGGAGGGCGGGGAAGCCGCCGTTGCCGCCTACTACGCGGGCGACTACCTCTCGATGGTCGAAAACAACGACAAGCTCGGGTTCTACTACCCCACAGATAAGGACGGCAACTTTGCCACCAACCTCTTCGTCGATGCCTACTGCATCCCGAAGGGCGCGGCAAACAAGGATCTTGCCGAGGCTTATATCAACTTTTCGCTGTCCGAGAAAATCGCCGTTGCCAACGCCGAAGTTGTCTGCTACGCTTCTCCGAATGCGGCGGTCTACGAGAGCGCGACCTATCGCGAGGACATGGGCGACGAGGCGATGGAGATCCTCTATCCCGCAGACTTTGATTTCGGAGCCAACTACAACAAGATGAGTTACCATAACCTCGATGCCGAGACGCTGGCAGCCGTCAACACGCTGTGGGAGGAACTGATGCTGGACGGCGGTATGGGCGCTGCGATCTATATCATCGCTGCCGTGATCGTCGCTTTGATCGTCGTTTTTGTCTTCTACCGCAGAACGGTCAAGAAGAAGCGCGAAAAAATGTACGAATAAATCAAAAATACCGGAAAGCCGTGCTTTCCGGTATTTTTACAGGCGGCGTTTTTAAACTTTTGCATATACCCGGGAACACTTCCTGCATTTTCACTTGACAAAGCTGCATATCATTTGTATAATAAAGTATCCGTTATGACGGGCAAATAAGCGTCGCTGTCGTTGAAACTGTGGAGAATCAGGTGCACAGACGGATATTGATTGTGCAAAACTTTCAAAAATTCGTTTTTTATCTTGAATTTTGCGTCGCTTTGTGGTATATTTAACGTATATATTTTTTTATACCGAAGAATTTACTTGAGAGGGTTTGCAATGAGCGCGAAAACGTTAGGTTACATTTTGAAACGCCTCGGACTTGCAATTCTGACGGTCTGGGTTGTTATCACTGCGACTTTTTTCATCATGCACGCCGTTCCGGGCGGTCCGTTCATGTCCGAGAAGGCAACGACGGCTGCCGTCACCGCGCAGCTGGAGGCGAAGTACGGCCTCGACAAACCGCTGATGGAGCAGTATTTTACGTATCTGAAGGATATTGTGACGAAGTTTGACTTCGGTCCTTCCACCAAGCAACGCGGCAGACAGGTCACCGACATCATCGCAGACGGTCTTAAGGTCTCGGCAAAGCTCGGCGTGATCGCTGCGGCGCTGGCACTGGTCGTGGGCATCGTCCTCGGCGCGGTCGCCGCACTCCGCCGCAATAAGCTGATCGATAAGATTATCATGGTCATTACAACGGCGCTGGTCTCCATGCCGTCCTTTATCATGGGATCTCTTCTCCTCATCCTGTTCGCGGTCAAGTGGAAGCTGCTTCCTGCAAACGGTGCAACGACGCAGGGGCTTGTCCTGCCGGTCATCACGCTGTCGCTGTCGCCGATGGCATACATCACGCGTCTGACCCGCTCGTCCATGCTGGATGTGCTCGGGCAGGATTATATCCGCACCGCACGCGCCAAGGGTGTGCCCGGCGCGCGCATCATCTTCGGGCATGCGTTGAAGAACTCGCTGATCCCGGTCATTACCTATGTCGGACCGATGCTGGCGTACATCGTCACCGGCTCGCTCGTCGTCGAGAAGATCTTCTCGGTCTCGGGCATCGGTCGCGCCTTTGTCAACAGCATTACAAACCGCGATTACCCGCTGATCATGGGTACCACCATCGTACTGGCGTCGCTGATTGTCATCATGAACCTCATCAGTGATATTCTGTACAAGGTCGTCGACCCGCGTATCACACTTGAGTAGGAGGAATAAAGGCATAATGGCAAAGAAACCGTTCAGTATGCACGTCGATGTGGACGATTTTATTCCCGCTACCGACGCCGAAAAAGAATATCTGGTGCAGATGCGCCCGTCGTCTACCTTCTTTAAGGACGGCGTAAAGCGCCTTCTGAAAAACAAGATCGCCACGATCAGCCTGATCGTGGTCATCCTCATTACCCTTGCATCCATTATCATTCCGATGTTCTGGCCCTACTCCTATGACAATATGCTCGGTGTCCGTCCCGGCAAGCCGGTGGATTCCTCGTATAACAACCTTGCGCCTTTCCAGTACGGCAAGACCGAGCTGAAAGCGATCGAGGCAGGGGAGAAGGTCTTCCCGCACATCTTCGGAACGGATGCTTCCGGCCGCGACTACTTTATCCGCGTGGTCTACGGCACGCGCATTTCGCTTGCCGTCGGCTTCTTTGCCAGTATCATCGTCCTGATCATTGGTATGCTGGTCGGCTCGATCGCCGGTTATTGCGGCGGTAAGGTCGATATGATCATCATGCGCATTGTCGATGTCATCTATTCACTGCCCGACATGCTGATGGTCATTCTGCTTGCATCGGTGCTCGGTCGCGTGCTGGATCCGCTCATTGAGGGGACGGCGCTCGGCAAGCTCGGCAGCAACATGATCAGTCTGTTCATTGTCTTTGCTGTGCTGTATTGGGTCTCAATGGCGCGTCTGATCCGCGGGCAGATCCTCTCGCTGCGCGAGCAGGAGTATGTCCTCGCCGCGCGCGCAACCGGCGCCAAAGGCGGTTGGGTCATCCGCAAGCATCTGCTGCCCAATTGCATCAGTGTGGTCATCATTTCCACGGCGCTTCAGATCCCCAGCGCGATCTTCACCGAGAGTTACCTGTCGTTCCTCGGTCTCGGCGTCAATGCGCCGATGCCCTCGCTCGGTTCGCTTGCGTCCGATGCGCTCAACGGCATCAATTCGTATTCGTATCGTCTGGTCATTCCTGCGGTCGTCATTTCGCTGATCGTTCTGTCGCTCAACCTGTTCGGCGACGGTCTGCGCGATGCGTTCGACCCGAAACTGAATAATTAAGGAGGGGAAAAAGATGTCTGAATTGCTCCAAGTCAAAGACCTTCACACCTCCTTCTTCACCGATGCGGGCGAAGTCCGCGCCGTCAACGGCGTGTCCTTCAACCTCGACCGCGGCAAGGTGCTCGGCATCGTCGGCGAGTCCGGTTCGGGCAAGTCGGTCACAGCGTATTCGATCATGCAGATCCTCGCCGGCACCGGCAAGATCGTTTCCGGTTCGATCAAACTCGACGGCAAAGAGCTCGTCAATGCGGGCGAAAAGGTCATGAAGACCGTCCGCGGCAACAAAATTTCGATCATTTTCCAGGACCCCATGACCTCGCTCAACCCGACCTACACGATCGGACGCCAGCTCATGGAGGCAATCCTGCTTCACACCAACCGCAACAAGCGGGAGGCGCGTGCACGCGCCATTGAGATGCTGAAGCTCGTCAACGTCAACGAACCCGAAAAGCGCATGAAGCAGTATCCCTACGAGTTTTCGGGCGGTATGCGGCAGCGCGTCATGATTGCCATGGCACTTGCCTGCGAGCCGGATATTCTGATTGCGGATGAGCCGACCACGGCGCTCGATGTGACCATCCAGGCGCAGATTCTGTCTCTGATGAAGGATCTGCAGAAGGAACTCGGCATGGCGATCATCATGATCACGCATGACCTCGGCGTCGTTGCGCAGATGTGTGATGAAGTCATTGTCATGTATGCCGGCTCGATCTGCGAGCAGGGCACGGCGGATGAGATCTTCTACAATCCGCATCATGAGTACACCAAGGGGCTGCTCCGTTCGATCCCGACGGCGCATACCGCGGGCACAAAGCTCCAGCCGATCACGGGTACGCCGATCGACCTGCTCAATATGCCGAATGGATGTCCCTTTGCGCCCCGCTGCGGCAATGCCATGAAGATCTGCCTGCGCGAGCGCGCACAGCGGATGCAGCTCAATGACGATCATGCGGCGGCATGCTGGATGAACGTCAAGGATGCCTTTGAAAAAGGTGAGATCACGACTGAGGGAGGGGAAGCACATGCCTGAAATCAATGAGCGCCCCTTGCTGGAAGTCAAGGACTTAAAACAATACTTCAACATTCCGATGGGCATGTTCCAGTCGAAGCCGCTGAAAGCGGTGGACGGCGTGTCCTTTACGATCGGTAAGCGGGAGACGCTCGGACTTGTCGGTGAATCCGGCTGCGGCAAGACCACGGTCGGCAGAACCATTCTGCATCTGTACAAGCCGACGGCGGGCGAGATCGTCTTCGACGGCAAGGAGATCGAGTCCAAGGCGGATATTCAGGATTTCCGCAAGAAGGCAACGATGGTCTTTCAGGACCCGTATTCCTCGCTGAATCCGCGTATGACGGTCGCCGACATCATCGGCGAGCCGCTCGATGTACACAAGCTCTACAGCACGAAGGCGGAGCGCAATGAACGCATTCTCGAGCTGATGGATCATGTCGGTCTGAACAGTGAGCATGCGTCGCGCTATGCGCACGAGTTTTCGGGCGGTCAGCGCCAGCGTATCGGCATTGCCCGTGCGCTTGCGGTCAACCCCGAGTTCATCGTCTGCGATGAGCCGGTCTCCGCGCTGGACGTTTCGATCCAGGCGCAGGTC
>QAKK01000034.1:25406-34626 GCA_003343845.1 Oscillospiraceae bacterium | reverse complement strand
GACAGCCAGACGGCAGCCGCGGTGACCCATCATCGGGTTGAACTCATGCAGACCTGCGATGATGTTCTTGATCTCGGCAACAGTCTTGTGCTGCGTCTTTGCGAGCAGCTCGATGTCCTTTTCCTCAGTGGGAACGAACTCGTGGAGCGGGGGATCCAGGAAGCGGATGGTTACCGGCAGACCCTGCATAGCCTCATAGAGCTCCTCAAAGTCGCCCTGCTGCATGGGCAGCAGCTTATCGAGAGCGGCTTCTCTCTGCTCAACGGTGTCGGAGCAGATCATCTCGCGGATGGCAGCGATTCTGTCATCGTTGAAGAACATGTGCTCGGTACGGCACAGACCGATGCCCTGTGCGCCGAGCTCAAATGCCTTCTTCGCATCGCGGGGCGTATCGGCATTGGTGCGGACCTGCAGTCTTCTGAACTTATCAGCCCAGCCCATGATTCTGCCGAATTCGCCGACGATGGAGGCGTCAACGGTCGGGATAATGCCGTCGTAGATGCAGCCGGTGGAGCCGTCGATCGAGAGGAAGTCACCCTCGTGATAGGTCTTGCCGGCAAGCGTGAACTGCTTGTTTGCTTCATCCATGGCGATTGCGGAGCAGCCGGATACGCAGCAGGTACCCATGCCGCGGGCAACGACTGCCGCGTGGGAGGTCATACCGCCGCGGACCGTCAGGATACCCTGCGATGCCTTCATGCCCTCGATGTCCTCGGGCGAAGTCTCAAGACGGACAAGAACGACCTTCTCGCCGCGTGCCTTCCACTCCTTTGCATCCTCAGCGGTGAAGACGATCTTACCGCAAGCAGCTCCGGGCGATGCAGCCAGTGCTTTTGCAACCGGCGTTGCAGCCTTCAGTGCCTTTGCGTCGAACTGCGGGTGGAGCAGGGTGTCGAGGTTTCTCGGGTCGATCATGAGGACGGCTTCTTCCTCGGTGATCATGCCCTCGTCAACGAGGTCGCAGGCGATCTTGAGTGCTGCCTTAGCGGTTCTCTTACCGTTACGGGTCTGGAGCATGTAGAGCTTTCTGTCCTCGATGGTGAACTCCATGTCCTGCATGTCTCTGTAGTGGTTTTCAAGCGTGTGGCAGATCTCGACGAACTGGTCGTAAACTGCGGGCATAACCTCATGCAGCTTGGAGATCGGCATAGGCGTGCGGACGCCTGCAACGACGTCTTCGCCCTGTGCATTCATCAGGAACTCGCCCATCAGCTTCTTCTCGCCGGTTGCGGGGTCACGGGTGAATGCAACGCCGGTACCGGAGGTCTCGCCCATGTTGCCGAACGCCATCATCTGTACGTTGACTGCGGTACCCCAGGAGTAGGGAATGTCGTTGTCGCGGCGATAGACGTTTGCACGGGGGTTGTCCCAGGAACGGAAGACCGCCTTGATAGCGCCCATCAGCTGTTCCTTAGGATCGGTCGGGAAGTCCTCACCGATCTTGGACTTGTATTCAGCCTTGAACTGTTCAGCCAGCACCTTGAGGTCGTCGGCAGTGAGGTCGACGTCCTGGGTGATGCCCTTCTTGTGCTTCATCTTGTCGATGAGCTCTTCAAAGTACTTCTTGCCGACTTCCATAACGACGTCGGAGTACATCTGAATGAATCTTCTGTAGCAGTCCCACGCCCATCTCGGGTTGCCGGACTTCTTTGCCATGACCTCAACGACTTCCTCGTTGAGACCGAGGTTAAGAATGGTGTCCATCATGCCGGGCATCGATGCGCGTGCGCCGGAACGGACGGAAACGAGCAGCGGATTCTCGAGATCGCCGAACTTCTTGCCGGTGATCTGCTCCATCTTCTCGATGTACTCCATGATCTGTCCCTGGATTTCAGGATTGATCTGCTTGCCGTCCTCGTAATACTGGGTGCACGCTTCGGTGGAGATGGTGAAGCCCTGCGGAACGGGAAGACCGAGACCGGTCATTTCAGCAAGGTTTGCGCCCTTACCGCCGAGAAGCTCACGCATCTTCGCGTTGCCTTCCGAGAAAAGGTAGACATACTTTTTGCTCATACTGTTTTGAACCTCCAAAAATATTGTAAAATTGCAAACACAATTTTTCAAACGACAAGTCGGAACCCCGACTTATATCACGGCACCGCACCTATGCGAACCGCAGCCAATAGTATACCACGTTTTTTGGGAAATATCTATAGGTTTGGAAAAATTTCATAGGTGAAATAGTATTAAAATTGTGAAGTTTTTTACACTCGAAATTGTATTTTTTCCGAAAATCTTGCAATTTCGGAAAATTTGTGATAAAGTAGTAAGCTGAGAAAGTAGTGCGGAGGCTATGTGCGCTGTATGAGCAATATATTTGATTTATTTAAGCAGATTGAGAAAAAAGACACGCCTGCCGCGGGGAATCTGACTCACCTTGTGGTCGGTCTCGGCAACCCGGGGGACAAATATACCTTTACAAGACATAACACGGGATTCATGGCGCTCGATTTTATTGCCGAAAAATGCGGCGTTCGGGTCGATCGCGCGCGATTTAAGTCATTGTGCGCCGATGCGCGCATCGGGGAGCATCGCGTCCTTCTGATGAAGCCGCAGACCTTCATGAATTTGTCCGGTGAGGCGGTGCGCGAGGCGGCGGATTTCTACAAGATTCCGCCGGAAAACATCCTTGTCCTGTTTGACGACATCAATTTTGACGTCGGCGTGATGCGCATCCGCAGAAACGGGAGCGACGGCGGGCACAACGGAATCAAGAGCATCATTTATCAGCTGAACTCGGACGCGTTCCCGCGCGTCAAGATTGGCGTGGGCAAAAAGCCGTCGCCAGACTATGATCTTGCCGATTATGTTCTCGGTACCTATTCGGATGCCGACAAAAAGACCCTGTTTTCGATGTTTTCGCGGGTGTATGATGGAGTGGAATTGATTCTGTCGGGACAGATCGACAAGGCAATGAATTTATACAACAGGTAAAAAGCAATGAGTATTTGTGCACAGTCGCTCAGACTGGACAGGGAATACGCGCAGATTTGGGACTGCCTCGGCACGCAGATGCGGCAGAATCCGCTGCCCATTGTGGTGAGCGGGATGCCGCCCGTCATTGAAAAGGCGTTTCTCGATGCGTTTATATCGGATTTCGCGACGACGTACAAACGGGGCGCGCTTGTCCTTGTCAAGGATGACAAGACGGCGATCCGTATGACCGCGCACTTGCAGGGCAGCGGACTGCGCGCCTATCGGTTTTCCGAGCGCGAACTGAACATTTATAACATTACCGCCTCTCATGAGAATGAACATGAGAGGCTTTTGGTGCTTGCCCGCGTGCAGAGCGGGGATTTTGACGCGGTGGTCACCACGCCGGCGGCGGCGCTGCGTTTTACCATGCCGCGCGAGGTGTTGGATCGCAACCGTTTCCGCTACGGCATCGGCGATGTGATCGAGCCTGCGGAGCTGGCGGCGGCGCTTGCCGCGATGGGCTATGTCCGCGTGGAAACGGTGGACAATGTAGGGCAGTATTCGCAGCGCGGCGGTATCATTGATATGTTTCCGCCCGAGGAGGGCGATGGCGAAAAACAGCCCTACCGCATCGAGTTCTTTGACAACGAGATCGACCGCATCTGCGTGTTTGACCGCATGACGCAGCGCGTGATCGAAAACCGCGACGATCTGGAACTTTTGCCGGTGCGCGAGGTGCTCTGCGACGCGCGGGCGCTGGCAGTCGTGCGCAAAACCGTGAAAGACTGCTTGGCAAAGTGCGAAACCGTCGATGCGCGCGAGGAGCTGGAAAAGGAGCTTGCCGCGATCGACGGCGGGCAGCCGTTGAATTTCACGGACAAATACGTCGCGCAGATCTACCCGCAAAAAGAATGCCTCTTTGACTATTTTGACCTGCGCACGGCGGTGCTTCTGTGCGGGACGAACGCGATTCGCGATCGGCTGGAGGCGACTGCGCGGTATGACGGCGAGCTGATTGCAAACCTGCTGGAGCACGGCGTGATCCGCGGCGGGCACGCCGCATTTTCGGCAGAGCCTGCCCGCGCCGAGCATTTCTTTGCGGCAAATGTCGCCGTACACCTGAATACCTTCGCGGTCGGGCTTGCCGGCGAACGCATCGGCGGCATGTTCGCTTTCCGTTGTCGGCAGCTGGCATCTTCCTTTAAGAAATATGAATTGATGAAGGAGGATCTGACCGGCTTCATCAAAAACAAATATCGGATCCTTCTGGCATGCCGTGCGGACGCCGAGGTCAAAAGCCTGCTGGAGGCGCTCGGCAACGACGGGATCCAGGCGGTCTCGCTCGGCGAAGGCGCGGACATCGAGGATCTGATCCCCGGTGTGGTCTATCTCTCGGTCGAGCCGCTGGAATGCGGCTATGAACTGAGCGCGGCGCGCTTTGCGGCGCTGACGCTCTCTGGCGGTGAGGAAGAGAAGCCTTCGCTTGTCCGCCGAAAGAGCAAAAAGAAGATGAAAAGCGGGCAGAAGATCCTGTCCTATGCCGATCTCGAGGTGGGCGACTATGTGGTGCACACGGCTTACGGTATCGGCAAGTACCTCGGCATTCAGAATCTGACGGTCGGCGGCGTTTCGCGCGATTACATCAATATTCAATATGCCGGAACGGATAAGCTGTTTCTGCCTGTGGACAACCTCGATATGGTGTCGAAATACATCGGCGCGCATTCGGATGACGGGCTTCTGAAGCTCTCCAAGATGGGCGGCGGCGACTGGCAGAAGGCGAAGTCGCGCGCTAAGGCGGCAGTCAAGGATATGGCGAAGGAGCTGATCGCGCTCTATGCAGAGCGTATGCGCAAGAGCGGCTATGCGTTCCCGGCGGACGACAAAATGCAGCACGACTTTGAGGCGGCGTTTGAATACGACGAGACCGACAGCCAGCTCTCGGCGATCGAGGACATCAAGCGCGACATGATGCGTCCCGTGCCGATGGACAGACTGCTGTGCGGCGATGTCGGCTTCGGCAAGACAGAGGTGGCGCTGCGCGGCGCGTTCAAGGCGATCGAGGCGGGCAAGCAGGTCGCCCTGCTTGTGCCGACGACGATTCTGGCGCTGCAGCACTATCATACGGCGCTCTCCCGCATGCGCAATTTCCCGGTCAAGGTGGAGATGCTGTCCCGCTTCCGCACGGCAAAGCAGCAGAAGGAGATTCTGCGCTCCTTAAAGCGCGGTGAGACCGATATGATCATCGGTACGCACCGCATCATTTCGTCCGATGTGGAGTTCAAGGACCTCGGACTGCTCATCGTGGACGAGGAGCAGCGCTTCGGCGTTGCGCAGAAGGAAAAACTCAAGCAGATGGCGAAGGACATTGATGTGCTGACGCTGTCGGCAACGCCGATCCCGCGCACGCTGAATATGGCGATGGGCGGCATCCGCGACATGTCCGTGCTGGATGAGCCGCCGGAGGATCGGTTGCCCGTGCAGACCTATGTGCTCGAGCATGACAACATCATCATCGGCGAAGCCATCCGGCGCGAGCTTGCACGCGGCGGGCAGGTCTTCTATCTGTACAACCGCGTGGAGTCGATCGAGTATGTTGCGGCGCGGATCGCGCGGGAGAACCCGAGCGCCAACGTCGCCGTGGCGCACGGCAAGATGGAGCGTGAGGAGATCGAGGAGATCTGGCAGGCGCTGATCGACGGGGAAATTGACATTCTCGTCTGCACGACCATCATCGAGACCGGCGTCGATGTGCCGAATGCGAACACGCTGATCATCGAGGATGCCGATCGCATGGGTCTTTCGCAACTGCACCAGCTGCGCGGCAGAGTCGGGCGCTCGGGGCGGCGCGCCTATGCGTATTTCACATACAGACAGGGAAAGGTCGTCTCCGAGATCGCGGAAAAACGTCTTGCCGCCATCCGGGAATATGCCGAGTTCGGCGCGGGCTTCCGCATTGCTCTGCGCGACCTCGAGATTCGCGGCGCGGGCAACCTGCTCGGCGCGGAGCAGCACGGACATCTGGACGCCGTCGGCTACGACATGTACATCCGCCTTCTGAACGAGGCGGTGCTGGAAGAAAAGGGCGAAAAGCTGCCGGAGCGCAAGGAGTGCAAGATCGACATTCCGCTCGATGCCTATATTCCGGACAGCTACATCTATTCCTCCGCCGGGCGCATGGAGATGTACAAACGCATTGCGCTCATCGAGACCGAGGCGGACATGGAGGATGTTGCCGACGAGATGATTGACCGCTACGGCGAATTCGGCAAGCCGGTGAAAAACCTCATGCAGATCTCGCTCGTGCGCCATATGGCGGAACGTGCGGGCATGAGCCTTGTCAAGGTGGAAAACGGGGAGATCCGCATTTTTGCGGATAAGTTTGACCTTGCCACATGGGCTGCCGTCTCCTTCGCGTTCAAAAACGAGGTGCGCATCATCACGGCGGCGAAGGCGTATGTTTCCTATCGACCGAAGAAGACCGAGGATCCCCTGCGGGCGCTTACCCGGATCTTTGCAAAGTATCTGGAAGAGCAGCAGGCGGACGCGGAGAACACAGAGCAAAAATGAACAAAGAGGCGAGGGAAAACCGCGCCTCTTTTGTCGCTTCGCACATTTGTAAAAAAACCGACGGAAATTTTCAAAAAAGGCTTGCAATCTGTTTCCGGATGTGCTATAATCCTATTGTTGTCAAGCCACGGCCCGTTGGTCAAGCGGCTAAGACATCGCCCTCTCACGGCGAAAACGGGAGTTCGATTCTCCCACGGGTCACCAAAAAACGCATTTGCGGTCTGCAAATGCGTTTTTTTCTTGCTTTTGTCCCGAATAAAGCACAAACCCCCGTGCCGGGCACGGGGGCTTGCGCTTCCTTCTATCTACTGCGGCGCTATGAGACCATAGGCGCCGTCTTTCCGCTTGTAAACCACGCAGGTTTCCATACTTTGTGCATCCCGGAAGACGAAGAACATGTGATCGAGCAGGTTCATCTGCAAAATGGCTTCCTCCACCGACATGGGTTTGATGGGGAAGGACTTTGTGCGGATGAGGAACTCGGGCGCCTCGTCCAGCTCCGGCTCATCCGCTGCATAGTCGAATGCATCGGCGCGGAGCAACTTGGCAAGGCGTGTCTTGTTTTTGCGGATCTGGCGAACGATGGCTTCAATCGCCTCGTCCAGCGAATTGTTGAAGGTGTCGCCCTCCACTTCGCTGCGGAAATACGTACCGTTTGCATAGACGGTGATTTCCGCGATCTGCAGATTGCGCTTCTTGGAGTAGATGACATTGACTTCCGCATTGTCATCGAAGAACTTCGTGAGTTTTGCAATCCGTTTTTCCGTGATGCTTCTGAGGTCGTTTCGGACGGTCATATCGCGACCGCTGATCGTAAGTTTCATACCGTGTACCCCTTTTGAAGAATTTTTATTTTGTTTTCCTCCTTCCGCTTACAGTATACCTGAAAACGCGGGAAAATACTATCGGCAAAGCAGATGAATTTCATGCGTCGGAACTATGGAAAAAGCGAATTGACACGGGGCACATCCCTGTGGTATAATCAATATGTTGGGACAAAAAGCCGCCTCGGATGAGGCGGCTTTTTGTCGTATATCTTTATTTCTTGACGATATAGCCTTCACGGTAGAGCAGCTCGGCGATGAGCACCGCGCCGCCCGCGGCACCGCGCAGGGTATTGTGCGAAAGTCCGACAAACTTGTAGTCAAAGATGACATCCTCGCGCAGTCTGCCTGCCGAGATACCCATGCCGCCGTACAGGTCGCGGTCGAGCTTTGCCTGCGGGCGGTTGTCCTCTTCAAAATAGGTGATGAAGTGCTCGGGCGCGCTCGGCAGTCCGAGGGACTGCGGCTTGCCGGAGAAGGCGCGCCAGTCAGCAATGATCTGCTCCTTGGTCGGCTTGTTTTTAAACTTGACGAAGACGGCTGCCGTATGCCCGTCGGTGACGGGAACGCGGATGCACTGCGCGGAGAAGACCGGCGCGTCCGCTTTGATGATCCTGCCGCCCTCGACCTTGCCCCAGATCTTCAGCGGCTCCTGCTCGCTCTTTTCTTCCTCGCCGTCGATATAGGGAATGACGTTGTCGATCATTTCGGGCCACTCACGGAAGGTCTTGCCCGCGCCGGAGATCGCCTGATAGGTCGTGGCGATGACTTCGGTAATGCCGTATTTCAGAAGCGGGGTGAGCATACCGACATAGCTTTGAATGGAGCAGTTCGGTTTGACGGCGATGAAGCCGTGCTTGGTGCCGAGACGGCGGCGCTGCGCCTCAATAACGGCGAGATGCGCGTCGTTGATCTCGGGGATGACCATGGGAACATCGTCGGTCCAGCGGTTGGCGGAGTTGTTGGAGACGACCGGTGTCTCCGCCTTGGCATACCGCTCTTCCAGCGCCTTGATCTCGTCCTTCTTCATGTTGACCGCACAGAAGACGAAGTCGACCGCCTTTGTGATCGTGTCAAAATCTGCGTCTGCGTCGTACACGCGCATGGATTTGTAGACCTCCGGCAGCGGTTCTGCCATTTTCCATCTGCCGTCCACCGCCTCCGCGTATGTTTTGCCCGCCGAGGAGGCGCTTGCCGCAAGCACGGTGACCTCGAAATAGGGGTGATGTTCAAGCAGGGTCAGAAAACGCTGACCGACCATGCCCGTTGCGCCGATGACGCCGACCTTCAGTTTATCTTGTTTCATGGCTGTACCTCTGCGAAAAATTTTTTATAAATGATATTGCATTATAGCATTATATCGGCACAAAGTCAATAAAATACCCGGAATTCCGGAATAAACTGCGCCATGAAGCGAATACTGCATGAGAAGGCAGGTGATTCCGATGAAAAAACGGGAAGTTTTGACGGTTTATGCAATCGGTTCGATCGGTTATCGCATGATCGAGGTGCTGTGGCGCGGCAGAACGCACTGGACAATGGGCATCTGCGGCGGCGTATGCTTTCTGTTCATATATGTGTCTGAGCTGGTGCACCGCCGCTGGCGGCTCGCCGTGCGGGCGCTGATCTCGACGGTATGGGTGACGGCTGTTGAGTTTTTCTCCGGATTGCTCATCAACCGCGTGTTCCGCCTCGGTGTATGGGACTATTCCGGCATGCGGTTCAACCTTTGCGGGCAGATCTCGCTCATCTACAGTATTCTCTGGTATTTCCTATGCATACCCGCGCATCTTCTGTGCAGAATAATAAGGCGCCGTGTTTTCGGCGCATTGCCGACGGCAAAGCGGCACTTTACGAAAATTTTTGAAAGGCAGCCGAACATTCGGTAGAAAACGATCATGAACAACCAA
>QAKK01000034.1:0-25323 GCA_003343845.1 Oscillospiraceae bacterium | reverse complement strand
CAAGAATCAGAACCAGCAGAACCAGCAGAATCAGCAGAGACAGAACCACGAAGATTTCTGAAAAGCGGAAAAATTTTTCCCGGCAGAGAGGCAACTCTCTGCCACTTTTTTATTGCTAAATCCGACAAACTATAGTATAATAGATATACTTTAGTTTTGAAAGGACGGTCGCATGACCGGGTCTGTGAAATTGATATTCCAACCTACGGCATATAATGCGCAGAAAAAAGCGCTTTTTGATACCTATTACAGCAAATTGAATGACATGCAGCGCGAGGCGGTCTGCACGGTGAAAGGTCCGCTGCTGGTCCTCGCGGGGGCGGGGAGCGGCAAGACGACCGTGCTCGTGCAGCGCATCGTACATATTCTGCGATACGGGCTTGCCTGCGAACCGGTAACCGAGCCGCAAGAGGTGCCGGACGATTTTGCCGACGCCTGCCGTGCGGCGCAGGCGGGCAGCCGAGAGGAGCTCGGCGAGTACCTGGAATGCTTTGCCGAGGGCGTATGCCCGCCGTGGGCTGTGCTGGCGATCACCTTTACCAACAAGGCGGCGCGCGAGATCAAAGAGCGCCTTGCCAAGGCGCTGGATGACCCGACGGCGGCAGACGCCGTGTGGGCGGGCACGTTCCACTCGGTCTGCATGCGTATTCTGCGCAGCCATATCGGGCTGCTCGGCTACAAGCCCGGCTTTTCCATCTATGACACGGACGATCAGAAAAAGGCGATCGCCCGCTGCATGAAGGACATGAACCTCGACGACAAGAAATTCCCGCCGAAGAGCATGCTCAACATGATCGGCAGAGCCAAGGATCGACTGATGACGCCGAAGGACATGCAGGAGGAGAACACGGCGGACTATCTCTGGTCGGTCGCAGCCAAGGTTTACGCACGGTATCAGGAGGAGTTGGTGCAGGCGAACGCGCTGGACTTCGACGACATCATCATGCTCACCGTACGCCTGTTTGAGGAAAATCCCGACATTCTCGAATACTATCAGCACAAGTTCAAGTACGTCTGCGTGGACGAATATCAGGATACCAACTACGCGCAGTTCCGCCTGACCGAGATGTTGGCGGGGCATTGGCGCAACATCATGGTCGTCGGTGACGACGATCAGAGCATCTACAAGTTCCGCGGTGCGACAATCGAGAACATCCTCAATTTCGACCGCACCTATCCGGATGCCAAAGTCATCAAGCTGGAACAGAATTACCGCTCAACAAAGAACATTCTTGATGCGGCAAACGCGGTGATCGGACACAATTTCGGGCGCAAGGGTAAGACGCTTTGGACAGCGGGTGACACCGGCAGCAAGATCACGGTGACGGTGGCAAACAATGCAAACGATGAGGCGCGGCTGATCGTCAACAAGGTGATGGAGCTTGCCCGCATGGGGCGGCATTACGGAGATTTTGCCATTCTCTATCGCATGAATGCGCAGGCGCAGACACTGGAGACTGCGTTTGCCAAGAGCGGACTGCCGTACCGCGTGCTCGGCGGCATGCGCTTCTATGACCGCAAGGAAGTCAAGGATGTGCTTGCCTATCTGTTCCTGATCTCGAACCACGATGATAACCAGCGGCTGCTGCGCGTGGTCAATGAGCCGAAGCGCAAGATCGGCGCGGCGACGCTCGAGGCGGTGGTTGAGATTGCAAAGGAGCAGGGCTGCTCCGCCTATGCGGTCATGCAGAATGCGGCGCAGTACACCGCGCTTGCCAAATCGGCAGGGAAACTGCTGGCATTCTGCGATCTGATTGAAGAGCTGACCGCGCTTGCGGCGACGACCGAGCTCTCCAAGTTTGTCGAGCGTGTGCTGCTTGCTACGGGCTATCGGCAGATGCTGGAGAGCGAGGGCGCGGAGGCTGAGGATCGCCTGAACAACGTGGAGCAGCTGGTTTCCGTTGCGGCAGATTATGAGTCCCGCGCGGAAGAGGCGACGCTGGTCGGCTTTCTCGAAGAAATCTCTCTTGTCGCCGATGTCGACAAGTATGATGCCGATGCAGATGCGGTCGTCATGATGACGATCCACTCGGCAAAGGGGCTCGAGTTTCCGGTGGTGTTCCTGCCGGGCATGGAGGACGGGATCTTCCCGGGGATGCAGTCCATCACTGACGCATCCGAAATGGAGGAAGAACGCCGCCTTGCCTATGTGGCAATCACCCGCGCCAAGGAAGAGCTATACATCTTCCGCGCACGGGAGCGCATCACCTACGGCAAAACGCAGTACAACCCGCCGTCGCAGTTCTTGAAGGAAATTCCGGAGGCGCTCTGTGTGACGGTCGGCGACCGCAAGCCGGGCACGGCGCCTGCGCCGCGCGCCGCGCACAAGCCGACCTTCGGCGGGGACAGCTATGCGACAAAGTACGGCGGCATTCCGAAGAAGGCTGCCGCGCCGACGGCGATCCTCTGCGCGGGCGACCGCGTGCGCCATCCGATGTTCGGCGAGGGGCTGATCCTCTCGGCAAACAAGATGGGCGCAGATACGCTCTATGAGGTCGCATTTGACACGGTCGGTACCAAAAAACTGATGGCGACCTTTGCCAAACTGACGAAAATCTGAAACGACACTTTACAATCAACGATAGCTACATATAGGGGGCGAGCCGATGAAAACGCCGAAGACCGCGTTTGTATGCTCGGAATGTGAATACCGTTCGCTCAAATGGATGGGGCGTTGTCCCTCTTGCGGAGCGTGGAACACGCTTGAAGAGACACTGATCGAACCGGAGGCGGCGCCCGTCAAGGTGACGGCGACAGCCGTCGGCGGGTCCAACAAGCCGGTTTTACTGGATGCCTATGATATGCCGGATTATATGCGGTTTGAGACCGGATACCGTGAGCTCGACCGCGTGCTCGGCGGCGGTCTGGTCTACGGCTCGGTCGTATTGCTCAGCGGCGAGCCGGGCATCGGCAAATCGACTTTGCTGATGCAGATCTCCGGCGTGCTCGGGCAGAACAAAAAGGTGCTGTATGTATCCGGCGAGGAATCCTGCGGGCAGCTCAAACTGCGCGCAGGGCGGCTCGGCGTGCACTCGGACAAGCTCTATCTGCTCACCGAGACCAACATGGATGCGATTCTTGCCCGCTGTGACGAGCTGAAGCCGGATGTGCTGATCGTGGACTCGATCCAGACTGTCAGCACCGACCGATATACCAGTGCGCCCGGCAGCATCACACAGGTGCGGGAATGCGCGCTTGCCTGCATCACCAAGGCGAAAAACGAGGGGCTGTCCGTGATCCTTGTCGGGCATGTTAACAAAGAGGGCGGCATCTCGGGACCGAAGATGCTGGAGCACATGGTGGACGCCGTGTTTTGCTTTGAGGGCGAACGCAGGCAGTCCTACCGCATTATCCGTGCCATTAAGAACCGTTTCGGCTCGACGAACGAGATCGGCGTCTTTGAGATGACCGACACCGGGCTTGTACAGGTGGACAATCCGTCCGAGACGCTGATGTCGGAGCGCCCGCGCGGGGTTTCCGGCGCATGCGCGGTCTGCGTCATGGAGGGAACGCGCCCGCTGATTGCCGAGGTACAGGCGCTTGTCACACAGACCGCGTTTGCCGTGCCGCGCCGCACCGCAAACGGCATTGATTACAACCGCATGTGCCTGATCATTGCGGTGCTGGAAAAACGGCTCGGGTTGAAATTCTATCAGAACGACGTTTATCTGAATGTCACCGGCGGTCTGCGGTTGGACGAGCCGTCCGCCGATCTCGGCATTGCGCTTGCGCTGATCTCGGGCATCACCGATCGCGTTCTGCCGGAGGACCTGATCGCCGTCGGCGAGATCGGGCTTGCCGGTGAGTGCCGTGCGGTCTCGCATTTTGACTACCGTGTCAAGGAGGCGGCACGCCTCGGCTTCGGCACGATCCTCTGCCCGCAGAAGAACGAGAAAAAGCTGACCGCAAAGACCACCGCAAAGCTTTTCGGCGTTTCCACGCTGTACGATACATTGAAGCTGCTGAACAAACAGACAAAGGAGTAAAATATGCCATCATCGGATTTTGCACATGTGACGGTGGTTTTGCCGTCGCTCAATCCGGACGAGAAATTGCAGAAAACGGTTGCATCGCTGCTTGCCGCAGGGTTTACCGACCTTGTGCTGGTCAATGACGGCAGCCGTGAAGATACGCTTCGATTCTTTCCGAAGGAAGACGAACATATTACGGTGCTGCGGCACGAGGTCAACCGCGGTAAGGGCGCCGCGCTGAAGACCGCTTTCCGCTATGTGCTGGAGCATCGCCCGGATTCGCCCGGCGTTGTCACCGCAGACGGCGACGGGCAGCATCGCGCCGAGGATGTGCGGCGCTGCGCCGAGGCAATGATCGCAGACGGGGACGCCCGGAAGATCGTTTTCGGCTGCCGGGACTTTTCGCTGCCGCATGTGCCGCGCCGCAGCCGCATGGGCAACCGCATCACCTCCGCCGTCTTTCGCATTTTCTGCGGGCTGCGGCTGTCGGATACACAGACGGGGCTGCGCGCCATTCCGCGGGACCTGCTTCCGCTGATGTTGACTGTGCCGGGTGACCGCTTTGAGTATGAGACCAACATGCTGCACGAGATGCAGGCGCACGGCATCGGGATTTCCGAGGTGAAGATCGACACGGTCTACATAGAAGAGAATCGCACGTCACACTTCCGCCCTTTTCGTGATTCGGTGCGCGTCTATGCACGGTTTTTACTGTTCATCGGATCATCGCTTGCGTCGTTCCTTATGGATGCACTGCTGGTATTCCTGTTTCTTACACTTGCGGAGAAGCTGTTTTCCGTGCATTTTGATGACGAGGGGACAACCGCCCTTGTTGCAACCGCTATTTGTAAGGCATGTGCGCGCGTTTTGTCCGCTTTGTTCAACTTTACGCTGAACCGAAAGAAGGTTTTCGGTGCGGCGAAAAATACGCGGCGCTCGATGCTGCGCTATTTTATCCTCGCCGCGTGCATACTGCTGGTCTCGTCCGGCGCAACCGCATTCGGCAAACTGCTGTTCGGGCTCGACAGCACCTGGCAGATCACGCTGCTCGGGGTTGTTGTGGACTGCGTGCTGTTCATCGCAAGCTTCCGTATCCAGCAGGCATGGGTGTTCAAAAAAGAGATTGATAAGGAATCGTTTCGTTGAGGGAATTATATGGAAGAGAATCGTATGAATCCAAAAGAAGGGGGCGGCGCACGCCGTCCGCGCCCTGTTCGGACACTGACGGAGCAGACGCCGTCGCAGCCGCAGCCCGGTGCACAAGCGCCGCAGCAGACATGGGCGCAGGAGCATCGGACACAACCTGCGGCGGCAAGAACGTCGTCTGCATCTGCGCGCCCGCAGCCTGCAAGACCGCGCCGCACAGAAAAGTCGAAGCGCCGCGGTAGGGTCGGTCGCGTCATTCGGCGTACTCTGCTTTTTTTGCTTGTGTTGTTGGTTTCGGCACTGTATGTGCTGTTTTCCGCCGTGGCGACCGTTGCGCACGGACCGAGTGAGACCATCCGCGATCTGCTTGTGCTTTCCGCTATGCAGGCAAGCGCGACCAAGTGGGTGCCCGGGCTGTTTTTGGGCAAGGAAACCGTGGATGTCATCGTTGCAAACAGCAAAAAAGTCAATACGGACACGGTTTCCATCGAGGACTACGGCACAACGCAGGGGAACACCGAACAGGCGGATGCCTGGGACAAGGCAATCGACGGCATGCTGTTTGAGACGGTCAACGGCAGTTCCTACAAGGCATATATTCTGCTCGTGAAGGATCCGTCCCGTGTCTTTGTCGGCACTTCCAGCGACTTTAAGAGCGGTAAGCAGGGCGCGCGCATTTTTGATGTTGTAAAGAAGTATAATGCGATTGCCGCCATCAACGGCGGCGAGTTCTACGATAGAGGCGGCGTCGGTACGGGCGACAACCCGATCGGCACGACCTATTCGCAGGGCAAGCTCGTCTGGAACGACGGACAGAACAGACGCACATTCATGGGCTTTGATAAGGACAATAAGCTGATCGTGACCGAGGGCATGAGTGCCAAAGAGGCAGATGCGCTCGGCATCCGCGACGGTGTCTGCTTCCAGACCGGCAATGTGCTCATTACACATGACGGCGACGATGTGACCATGTACTATGCCGACAGCAATACCGGAACGGCGCAGCGCACCGCAATCGGACAGCGTGCGGACGGCACGGTCATTCTGCTTGTCACCGACGGCAGAAGCGCGTCCAGTCTCGGTGCGACGCACAATGACGTCATTGACATCATGGTGGATTACGGCGCCGTTGTGGCGGGCATGCTGGACGGCGGTTCGTCCGCGATGATGTACTACGAGAATTACTTTGACAAGTATGGGTTTGATGTTGACAAGCTCGACCAATATCAGAAGCAGGGGCTCGTCAACAAGTACAAGGCGTTCACCACGCCGCGCAAAATTCCGACTTTCTTCTTGGTCGCGGGGGATGAGTGATGAAAAAAATCAGGATTTCACCTTTCTATATTGTTTTATTGGTTTTTAT
Organism: Oscillospiraceae bacterium; assembly: GCA_003343845.1. Lineage (GTDB taxonomy): Bacteria > Bacillota > Clostridia > Oscillospirales > CAG-272 > UMGS902. The sequence goes on along the minus strand of QAKK01000034.1, from coordinate 18,843 downwards.
CGTCGCGGTGCTGATTCTCACCGAGGTTGGCAAGGGGTATCTGCGTGATCTGCTTGCCGAATACGAGGGCGCGCAGTATAAATATGTTGCCGCGGATATTCTGGATCAGAACCTCACTGCCGGCGACGGTGAAAAGCTGGCGGCATTCTTCGCGGACTCTTTCTCCGAATATGAGACACGGGAACATATCGCGGCATACTTTGCCGAGCTGACGCGCGGCAAAGAACTCTCTCTGCAAAGCATGTCGAGCGGGCTTGACAGCGCCGTGCAGTATGCCGTGAAGTGCGACGGCAAGAAATTTGCAACCTTTTCGCTGAAAAAGAGCGGGGAGAAAACCGCACACGGTTTGGATCTTTACACCCTGGATACGGTGCAGCTGAATCCGAAACTGCTCACCGCATTCTCGATTCAGATCCCGCAGGGGTATGCGCTCGCGGTCAACGGCACGGCAGCGGATGCAAAATATTGCCTCGGCGACGATGTGACCACGCCGTCCGCGGACTTTATGCCGGAAGGTGTGCAGGGGATCCTTTATACGACTTACACCTTTGACCGCCTGTGTGCCGCACCGGATTTTACGGTGCAGGACAAGGATGGCAGGGAGAGCACCGTGCATTATGACGATGCCAAGGCGATGTTCACGGCGGATATTCTGTACGACGATGCGCTTGCCGAGCAGTACGGCGATTATGCCAAGGCGGCTGCGATGGCATATGCAACCTATATGCAGAACGACACGTCGTTTGCGCAGATCAAAAAGTATTTCGATCCGTCTTCTGTCATCTATAAGAATCTTCGCACCTCGGCGACGATGTGGGTCATCGACCACAACAGCTACGAGTTCCGCGACGTAACGGCGTCCGAATTCTACGCTTACAGCGACGATGTCTTTTCCTGCCGCGTCAGCCTCACGCATGTGCTGAAATACCGCGGACTGAAGGACTATAACGACTATGTGGACATGACCTTCTATTTCCGGAAGGTGGACGGCGAATTTCTGATATACAATTCATTTAACAACAAATAAAGCGAAAAAAGACTGCCTGAGGCAGTCTTTTTCTTTGCTGACAGATTTTCATGCGGTTATCCGGGCGTGTCCCGGGCAAAATAGGATCGTGACCGATCACAATCGTATTTTGGGGAAACCGAATATGAAAAAACCAAAGCAACTCTTTTTGCGCATGCTCCTTTTCGTTTTTCTGATTCCGGCGGTGATCTCCGCAAGCGCAGCGGACGAACTCAGCTGGTATTTCAAGAAAAACGACGAGCATAAGCAGCCATTGCTTGACGAGGCGCAGTCCTTTATTAACGGCTACAGCTGTTACTATGCGGACAAAAAGCACGGGGATGACAACCCGGACAAGGTCATTTACCTGACGTTTGACGCCGGGTATGAAAACGGCAATGTGGCACGTATTCTCGATACGCTGAAAGAAAAAAACGTGCCGGGTGCCTTTTTCGTCCTCCGACATCTGATCGAGGCGAATACCGATCTCGTTTTGCGTATGGTCAACGAAGGGCATCTTGTGTGCAACCACACGATGTCGCACAAAAACATGGCAGCCGTCACCGATCGCGCTGCATTTGAGAAGGAACTCTGCGGACTTGCGGATGTTTTCCGCGAAAAGACCGGCAGGGAAATGCCGAAGTATTATCGACCGCCCGAGGGGAGGCTCAGCGAAAACAACCTGAAGATCCTCGAAGACATGGGCTATAAAACGATACTCTGGAGTTTTGCGTATGCCGACTGGGACAACAACGCGCAGATGAGCGCGGAGAAAGCGAAGGAAAAACTGCTTCGCGGCACGCATAACGGCATGATCCTTCTCCTGCACCCCACCTCGAAAACCAACGCGGATATTTTAGGTGAACTTATCGATGATTGGAAAGAGCAGGGGTACCGATTCGGTACGCTTGACGAGCTGTAGCAGGTTCATCGCCTGCTCGGAACATTGTTCCGGGCAGGCGATGTTTTTTTGTGCATACATGCGAGACAAGCCCCATATATTTGAGTAAACGCGAAACGGGAATTGAGGAAGCTATGGAACTATCGCTTGTCTACAAGGTGATCGGTGTCGGCATGATCGTGATGTTCTCCGGACTTGTGCTGGATCGTGCGGATCGAAAGGATCAGTCGATGCTGGTGTCGGTGGCGGGGATCGTTGCCGTCCTCCTGATGCTGGCGGATAAGCTGTCGGAGCTGTTTGAAAAGATCCGCCTGATTTTCGGGATATGACGGAGCTTGTGCGCGTTCTTGCGCTCACAGCACTCGCGTCCGCGCTGCTTCTGCCGGTTGCAAAGCGGGAAAAAGAACTCGCACAGGTGAGTGCCGGGCTGCTGTATCTGTCGGTGTTTCTGTATGCGATGGCGCAGCTCGGCGGGCTGCTCGGTACGGTGCGCACATGGCTGGACAGCGCAGGCGCCTCTGTTCCGCACGCGGACGTTCTGCTGCGTGCTGCCGGTATCTCGCTGCTTTCGGCGGCGGCAGCCGCGCTCTGCGAGGAGAATGGGCAGCGTGCCGCCGCGCGCGCACTGGAACTGCTCGGCGTTGTCGAAGTGATCCTAGCGGCGCAGCCGATCCTTTCGGATCTGTTCGGTTTTGCCGAAAAAATGCTGTTGAACTGAAGGATATGCAAAATGGAAGAAACTTATTCGGATTTTTTACAGGATGCTGCCGCACGTGTCCAAAGCGACTATGCAAAGCGGCTGCTTGCATCCATCGGCAGGCGGAACGGCGGGGATAATCTGTTTTCAGGCATTGCCGAACTGCTGCGGGGTGTTTTTGCAGATGTGTTGACCGTTCCGGATTTTGTCGGAAGCGCATTGCTGCTTTGCATATTTGCATTTACCCTGAAGCTGTTCGGAAGTGCGATGAAAAGCGAGCGGATCTGCCATGCGATGGATGCACTGGTTGGCTTGCTGCTTGCCGCAGTTGTGGTCGGCGCCGCGTTTGAAACGCTCGATACCTGTGCGCTTTATATGCGGGATATCTCGCTGTTTTTCGGTGCGCTGGCGCCTGTGATCGGTATTCTGACAGCGGCGGGCGGCAACCTGGCGACGGCAGGGGCTGGCAGCGTTATATTGTCTGTCTTTCTCGCCGCCGCCGAATGGGTCATCACGCGCCTCTCGCCCGTTGTGGTCACCTGTTTTCTCGCACTGGCACTGATCGGCGCGGCAGGCGGATCGGCGGCGATGCTGTCATTGGCAAAGGGCGCGCGCAATGTGCTGTTCGGCTTTTTCTCATTTTTTACGTCGGTGTTTTTTATCATTGTCGGCTGTCAGAATGTTGCCGCCGTCAATGCGGATACCGTCAGCGCAAAGACGCTGCGTCTGCTGGTTTCAAACGCCGTGCCGATCGTCGGCGGCACGATCGGCGATGCGCTCAAGCTGGTCAGCGGAAGTCTCGTCACCGTCAAAAATGCAACAGGCATCGCGTCCGTGCTCTTTCTCGCTGCCATGTTCGGTCCTGTGTTAATCCGGATTTGGTTTTGGAGTCTCTTGCTTTCTTTATTCGGTTTTTTCTGTGAATGTACCGAACTGCAAAACCTCAGGAATTTGTTTTTGCAGGTGAAATGCGCCTTTGATTTTGCGCTTGCCGCCAATGCGGCGGTTGTGGTCATGGGAATTCTGAATATCGGCATTTTTATGGGCAGTCTGCCGGCGGTGGCAGCATGAAAGAAGCGCTGTTTTTATGCTTGCTGCTCGCGCTTGTCGGTACGTTGCTGCGCCTTGTGATCGAAAGCGCAGGCGCGCGCGCCGCTGCAAAGACAGTCGCTGCGCTGTGCAGTCTTCTTGCATTGTTTGTGCTTGCCGACGCAGTGCGCGGCGGTGTGCAGGTCGTGCCTGTCATGGACTTCCGGGATGAGACCGCCTACTTTCAGAGCCTGTCGGCGGAAACCCTGGATGCAGTCTGCCGCGAGGCGGAGAAAATGCTTGCGGAGCGGCTGTGCACCGGCATTACGGACAAGTGCGGGCATGCGCCTGCATCGTGCTGCGCGGTGCTCAATCGGGAGAATCTGCAGGTTTCGGCGGTCACTGTGCGGTTTGTCCGCGAAGATCTGCTGCTCAGCAGCTATGAAGTGAAGGCTTACGTCCGCGCGCAGTGCGGTACGGATACGGAAGTCGAGGTGGTATTTGAATGAGCGCGCTTTTCGGCAGTCTGGCACAGAAAAAGTGGTTCGTGCCGCTGCTCTTGCTCCTGATTCTCGGCATCGCATTGTCTTCGCTTTTCGGAGGCAAAAGAGATGCCGCACCGACTGCACAGACCGAGGAAGAACGGCTTGCCGCTCTGTGCAATTCGGTAGACGGCGTTTCGGAGGCGCGGGTGATGATCACATATGAGGCTGTGTATGCTTCATCCATCCTCGGAAAGGGCAGTGAAGGTCAGAAAATTTGCGGGATTGCCGTGGTGTGTCGGGGCGGCAGCGACCCTGCTGTGCAGCTTCGGCTGCACAGTATGCTGGAATCACTCTACGCCTTGCCGAGCACAAGAATCTCGGTTTCGGGCAGCGGGTAGCATATCGGCGCTTTCTTCCCCATATATATGACAATGTAAACCAAATCGGTACGGAGGGCATCATGAAACATAAGATCGAACTCGGAAAAGCAGGCGAATTCTTCAAGAAGGCTTATCAGAAGATCGGTAAACGGAATCTGATTGTGGCACTGGCAATCCTGGTCATTGCGGGCGCGGTGTACGTCAATTACCGCATTTTCAGCGACCCGATCGGCACGATCGGCTACGGGACAAACAACATGGAAGATACCTACGGCGCTGCTGCGGGCGGTGAGAGTGCCGGCGACGACATCGCCGAGGCAGGGAAGGGAGCGGAGGATTCCTACTTTGCCGCAACCGTACTCAGCCGACAGAAGGCGCGGGACGAGGCACTCGGCGTGTTGCAGACCGTGGTAGACAGTGCAGAGGCGATGCAGGAGACCAAAGCGCAGGCGTTTGCCGACATCTCGCAGATCGCCAAGGACATTGAGAGTGAGGCGAATATCGAGACGCTGATCGAAGCCAAAGGCTTTAAGGACTGCGTTGCCGTGGTCAACGGCAGTACGGTCAATATCGTTGTCAAGAGCGATGGGCTTCTGCCGAGCGAAATCGCGCAGATCAATGAGATCGTCTATGAGCAGGCGGGTGCGCTGCCGATCAATGTCAAGATCGTAGAGCGTTCATAACAGAATAATAAATAATAAGAAGAAAAAGAGGAGCGCTTGCCGCTCCTCTTTTTTGCGTGCGCGGTGACGTGCCCGCAGAACTTGGGGTTAACTTTGGTTTACTGTGCGCAGCAGCTGCTCTTGACCTCAAACGAGTGGCAGTCGGTGCACTGCGTGACCGTGGGGTTCTCCTCGTGGGTGACGACCTTGATGCGGTCGAGCGAGCAGAAGTTCTGGTCGGGGCAGTGGTGCTTGCACTGGTTGACGGTGCATTCGATGCACATGTTTGCTCTGTTGTTTTCCATGGTTTTTACCTGCCTTATAAAAAGAATAGACGAGGCTGTAACCTCGTCTGTTAGTTTGCGCCGCAGCGGCGGAATTATGCATCGGCATCTTCGGAAACATCCGCCTCATCCGCAACCGCCTCTGCCACCGTCGGTGTTTCTCCGTTTACGTCCGCGCCGTCGGCGGTTTTTCTCTTTTTTCGCGTCTGCGGAACGATCATGCTGTCCAGCCAGTTGCCGATGACGCGGGAAATGATACCGCTCATCGCTTCCATCTCCGGATTGTAGACTGCGTGCAGCTTCGGCGGATACGCGCCGATGCCGACCGATGCGGCAAGGCGGTTTTGCATGCGCAGAACCTCGTCCGGTGAAAATGAAAAACGGTTGGAGCAGATATAGATTTCCTCGGGATCATAGGCGATCGCTGCCGTGCGGATGATCTCGAGCGCCGGTTCAAGAATGACCGACGTAGAAAGTGCGTCATGCATAAAGTTTGTGTAGGTCACGCCGCTGACATACGGCAGATCGCCGAGTCTGCCTGCGAGGTTATGCGCACCGCGCGGGTACTCGCCGCGGTCGCAGGTCGTGCATTCGATGCTGTCGCCGAAGGAAATGCAGGTGATCGTGCGCTGCTTGTAGTCCGGCAGCGCCTCGATGAGTCCGGCGGCGCAGAGGCGGCTCGCATTGTCGATGACAATATCGGCGTCCTTGAAGATCTTTCTGAAGTTGCGCAGCAGCTTCAGATCGCCCATTTCCGGCATCATGGTGGAGATGATGCGGTCGTTTTCCGCATCGTAGGCACCGGGGATCGCCACGCCGACGCCGGGCAGCTTGTGATTGCGGTAGTTACGACGGAGAAGTCCGAGCGTCAGTTTCAGAAAGCGTACAAAGTCGGCGGAGACATACTGTGCATCTGCGCTGCGCGGAAACTCTGCCTTGTCAATGATCTTGCCGTCGAGCGAGGTGATATAAAAACGGAATGTCGTCCCGGACAGGTCATAGACGGGGATCGCCCAGTCCTGCCGCACACGCAGCACCTCTGCGCGCCGCCCGACCTTTTGCTGCACATTCTTGCCGTGTACGATGATGCCGGCTTCACCGAGCGTATCGGTGATCTTGCCCACCGTGACAAGACTGAGACCGGTCAGTGCGGCAATCTCCTGCTTGGTAATGTGTTTCTTCCGCGCAATCGCCTCCAAAACGACTCTGACATGATCGCGCTTGATTAAGCTCAAAGTGATTTTCGCCATATTCCGCCTCATTCCGCCTGATTTTATAAAAATTATACACGGATTCTTTTCGTTTGTCAAGAAGGGCGCGTGGGCGACATTGCCGACGCGGAAAATGCGGCGGAATCTGCGCGGAAACTGTCGGTTCATGCAGGCAGAAATTCCCACGCCGTGCGTTTGTATACCGCTTTTCGCATGTGTCAATACTTACTTTGAAAGAAATTTCATAGGAGATTGAACATGCATTTCAGTAAGGTTGAGATCTGCGGCGTGAACACCGCAAAACTGCAAAATCTGACTGACGAAGAAAAAAAGGAACTCCTGAAAAAAACCAAAGAGGGCGATGCGGCTGCACGGGAAAAGCTGATCTCCGGCAACCTGCGTCTTGTCCTCAGCATCATACAGCGCTTTTCCGGGCGCAGAGAGAATATGGACGATCTGTTTCAGGTCGGCTGTATCGGGCTGATCAAGGCGATCGACAATTTCAACATTGAGCTGGATGTGAAATTTTCCACCTATGCCGTGCCGATGATCATCGGCGAGGTGCGCCGTTATCTGCGGGACAACAATTCCATCCGCGTCAGCCGCTCCATGCGGGACCTTGCCTATAAGGCATTGCAGGCGCGCGAGCAGCTGTCCTCTACACTGTCTCGCGAGCCGACGGTAGAGGACATTGCAAAAGCGATCGGAGAAAGCACCGAGGCGGTCTCCCGCGCGATGGAGGCGATCATCGAGCCTGTTTCCCTGTACGACTCGGTCTTCAGCGACGGCGGCGACTCCATCTTTGTGATTGATCAGATCAGCGATCATACGGTGGACGACGATCTGTGGCTGGAGGACATTGCGCTGCGTGAGGCAATGAAAAAACTGAACAAACGCGAGCGCTCGATCTTGGGCATGCGGTTCACGGGCGGCAAGACACAAATGGAGATCGCCGAGGAGATCGGCATTTCGCAGGCACAGGTCTCCCGCCTGGAGAAGGGCGCGATCGAGCGCATCAAGCGGCAGATCCGCTGATGTAAAAGAATAAGATAGGTTCGTTTGAACCTATCTTATCCGCTTATAAGAGGCTGTTCATCTCGTCCAGCATGTTGCCGATATAGATGCCGTAGCCCGTTGTGGGGTCATTGACAAGGACATGCGTGACCGCGCCGACGAGCTTGCCGCCCTGAAAAATGGGGCTGCCGCTCATCCCCTGCACAATGCCGCCGGTTTTGGCGAGCAGACGTTCGTCTGTAACATGCAGGACATAGTTTTTGGTTTTGGCAGTGCTGTCCCGGTTGATCTCCACGATCTCCACCTGATAGTCGCTTTTTTGATTGTTATCCAATGTGCAGCGGATCGTTGCAGGTCCCGGTTTGACCTCATCCGCCTCTGCAACGGCGACCGGTGCTTCCAGCTCTGCGCGCGGGGACGTATACATACCGAAAAGTCCGACCTCGGTGTTGGCAATTAATTTGCCGCATTTCTCCCCCTCAAAGCTGCCGCGCAGTTCACCGGGCGCACCCGGCTTGCCGCTGTTCACGCTGTTGATGTGCACATCACTGATCGAGCCCGTGTCGATTTCGAGGACATGCCCGTCGTTTGCATCGCAGATGCCGTGCCCGAGTCCGCCGAAGACGAGCGCATCATCTTTGATAAACGTGACCGTGCCGATGCCTGCCGAGGTGTCCTTCAGCAAAAAGCCGAGGCGATATCCGCCCTCGTCACACTTGGCAGGGGTTACCTTCACGGGGATCTCCCTGCCGCGGCGGCGGACGGTCAGTGTGACCGGTGTCGCGTCCATCGTATCGGTCATGCGCGTCACATCGGCAAGCGTCGTCACCTTTTGCCCGTCGACCGAAAGGATCACGTCTTCCGGCAGAATGCCTGCGTCGGCGGCGGGCGACACCTCTTTGCCCGATGACGCAAATCGGGTGAGCCGCAGAACGGTCACCTCGTTTGCCCCGAAGCGCACGCCGAACGGGGTGCCGCCCGGGTATACAACAACGTCGGCGTATTTCGGCGCCTGCGCGGGTGTTGCCGCCGCGACAGGCAACGGGATGAAGGAAATCAGCAGTACAAGCGCGCCGATTCCGCAGAACTGCCTTGCCTTCGATATAATTCTGTTCATTCCTTTGACCGTTCCTTCCCGACTTGGACGGCAGAATCTGCCGCCCTGTGAGCGTGTTTCTTCGCTCAACATTCATTTTGCGCAAAGGAGGCACGGAATATAAGATGCAAAATTATCGGAACAAGGCAATCATTTTTGCGTTTGTAAAGCTTTGACTAAACAGGCGCCATAACGTCTTCGGACAGTCCGCCGAGCGCTTTTTTTAACGCTTTTGCGGAAGTGTGCAGATCGGCATATTCGGCTTGCGAAAGCGGAATGTCGAGCACATTTTTCACGCCGTCAGCCCCGATGACCGAGGGGACGCCGAGGCAGATGTCGGAGAGCCCGTAATGTCCCTCGACGAGTGTGGAGACCGGCAGGATGCTGTCCTGATCGCGCACGATGCTGTCGACGATGCGCAAAACGGCTTCGGCAATGGCATAGTAAGTTGCACCTTTATTTTCGATGATTTTATATGCACTGGTGCGCACTTCCAGAAACATGCGGTCGAGCTGGTTTTGGTAGTCGGGCACGCCGCTGATTTTGCAGAAGCCGTAGAGATCAATGCCGGAGACGTTGGCGCTGCTCCAGACCGGCAGCTCGCTGTCGCCGTGTTCGCCGATGATGAAGGTGTGCACGTTGCGGCTGTCCACCTGCAGCATTCTGCCGACGAGAAACTTCAGCCGCGCCGTGTCCAGCACCGTACCGGAGCCGATGACGCGATGCGGATCAAAGCCGGAGAGATCCAACGCGATATAGGTCAGAATATCGACGGGATTGGAGACAAGCAGAAGAATCGCCTCTGTATTCACGGGCTTGATGCCGTCAAGGATCGTGCGCAGAATGGCGCGGTTCTTCTTCAAAAGATCAATGCGGGTTTCACCTTTTGCCTGCCCGGCGCCCGCCGCGATGATAATGATGCCGCAGTCGGCGAGGTCTTCGTATGTGCCGGCGCAGATCCGCATCGGCGAAAGAAAGGGAAGTGCGTGGTTCAGATCCATCGCTTCTCCCTCCGCCTTTTTGGCATTTGCATCAAGCAGGACGATTTCGGACAAAATACCGCTGTGCATCAGCGTATAAGCACAGGTAGCACCGACGTTGCCGCAGCCGATGATTGCGCATTTTTGCAAATTCAACATAAAAAATACTCCTTTCAGGTTCCTGAAAGGAGTATTTCCGAAACAGTTTCGGTTTATGACAGTGTGCCGCGTGTCACGCGCGAAACGGCGGTCTTCCAACCGTCCAGCAGCGCTTGTCTTTCGCTTTCCGCAAGCGTCGGCTCGAAGATGCGATCCGGTGCGATGCTTTGCTGCGTCTCGGCAACGTCCTTGAAAAGCCCGGCTCCGAGCCCGGCAAGCAGTGCCGCACCGAGCGCGGTCGTCTCAATGCACTTCGGGCGGATGACCGGCAGCGCAGACAGGTCGGACTGGAAGGAGAGAAGGAAATTGTTTGCCGCCGCGCCGCCGTCCGCGCGCAGGCGCGAGAGTTTGACGCCGCACTCGGTTTCGATGGCATGCAGCAGATCGTTGGTCTGATACGCCATGGATTCCAGCGTAGCGCGCACAAGATGTGCGCGGGTCGTGCCGCGCGTGATCCCACAGATCATGCCGCGGGCATAGGGATCCCAATACGGTGCGCCGAGCCCGCAGAATGCCGGCACAACATAGACGCCGCCGCTGCTTTCCACCGAGCGCGCGATTGTCTCGGTTTCGGCAGCGGTGCGGATCAGTCCGAGTCCGTCACGCAGCCATTGCACTGCCGCGCCGCAGACAAACACAGAGCCCTCGCAGGCATAGGTCACACGGTCGCCGAGCTTCCATGCAACGGTTGTCAGCAGTCCGCTTTTCGGCGTGACGCACAGTTCGCCGATGTTCATCAGCAAAAAGCCGCCCGTACCATATGTATTTTTGACGTCCCCCGGCGTATGGCAGCCCTGCCCGAACATGGCAGCCTGCTGATCGCCGGCAACGCCCGTGATCGGGATCGCGCCGCCGAAGAGCGAAGGATCGGTATAACCGAACAGCCCCGCCGACGGCTTGATCTCCGGCAGCATAGCGCGCGGCACGCCGAAGAGGCGCAGCAGATCATCGTCCCAGTCGCCGCTGCGGATGTTGCAGAGCATGGTACGCGAGGCGTTGGAGGCGTCGGTGGCAAAGATTTTGCCGCCGGAGAGCTTCCACATCAGCCAGGTGTCCACCGTGCCGCAGAGCAGTTTGCCTGATGCGGCTTTTTCGGTTGCGCCTTCTGCATTTTGCAGGATCCAGCGGAGCTTGCTCGCGGAAAAGTAAGGGTCACAGACCAGTCCGGTCTTCTCCTTGATCGTCGGCTCGATGCCGTCCGCTTTGAGCTTTTCGCAGTCGTCTGCCGTGCGGCGGCACTGCCAGACGATCGAGCGGTAGATCGGCTTGCCGTCGGTTTTGTCCCACACCGTGATGGTTTCACGTTGATTGGTGATCCCGATGGCATAGATGTCGGCTGCGGTTGCCTCCGCTTTCCGCATCGCTTCCTTTGCCGCGGCAAGCTGCGAGTCGAAAATCTGCATCGGGTCGTGCTCGACCCAGCCGTCGCGCGGAAAATACTGCGTGTATTCCTGTGCGGCACTGCAAACGGGATTGCCGGCTGTGTCAAACAGAATGCAGCGCGAGCCGGTCGTCCCTTGGTCGAGCGCCATCAGATATTTTGCCATGGCAACCTCCAAAGAGCACAAAAGAGCCTTCGGAAAGACTCTTTTGCTGCATTATTTGTCTTCGATTTCAACGGTAACCTTTTGATCCACGGAGGTCGCCGCCGCCTTCATAATGGTTCTGAGCGCCTTGGCGATTCTGCCGTGTCTGCCGATGACCTTGCCCATATCGTCGGGATCGACGCTGAGGGTAAGCAGGACTTCACCGTCCTCACCGGCGGCTTCCGTGACCGAAACGCTGTCGGGTTTCTCCACGATAGCTTTTGCCATGTCGGTCAGCACGTCTTTCAGTACAAGCATGTCTGCTCCCGAAAGAGGATTACTTTACGATACCGCTCTTTACGAGAAGAGCCTTCACGGTATCCGTAGGCTGTGCGCCGCTCTCCATCCACTTTGCTGCCTTGTCTGCATCGATCTTGATCTCAACAGGCTCGGTGAGGGGGTTGTAGTAACCGATCTCGTCGATAAATCTGCCGTTTCTGGGGTAACGGGAATCCGCTACGACAACACGGTAAAAGGGAGCCTTCTTTGCGCCCATTCTTCTGAGTCTGATTTTAACTGCCATTGGTTTTTCCTCCGAAAAATAAATAAATAGTTTTTATAAAAATCCGTTAAAACGGCATTTTCATCTTTTTGCCGAACATCCGGCTCATTTGTTTCTGATTGCCGGTGAACTGCTTCATCATTTTCTTCATCTGGTCAAACTGCTTGATGATCTTGTTGACCTCTTCCACGCTTGTGCCGCTGCCGGCAGCGATGCGCTTTTTACGGGAGAAGTTGAGATCCTCCGGCTTTGCACGCTCCGCCTTTGTCATGGAGAGGATGATCGCCTCCATGTGGGCAAGCGCCTTTTCGTCGATCTTCGCGTCCTTCAGCGCACCGGGCTTGACGCCGGGCATCATCGAAAGCATGGATTCAAGCGAGCCCATGTTTTTGATCTGCGCCATCTGTTCGAGATAATCGTCGAGAGTAAAGGTGGATTTGCGGATCTTTTCTTCCAGCTCGGCCGCTTTTTTCTCGTCATATGCCTGTTCGGCTTTTTCGATCAGCGTGAGCATGTCGCCCATACCGAGGATGCGGGAGGCGAGACGATCGGGGTGAAAGGGTTCGATGGTATCCAGCTTTTCGCCTGTGCCGATGAATTTGATCGGCTTGCCGGTGATGTGCCGGATGGAGAGCGCGGCGCCGCCGCGCGTGTCGCCGTCCATCTTGGTGAGGACAACGCCGGTGATGTCGAGCAGATCGTTGAAGCTTTGCGCCACATTGACGGCGTCCTGCCCGAGCATGGCGTCAACCACAAGCAGGATCTCGGTCGGCGAGGTTGCCGCCTTGATATCCTTCAGCTCGTTCATCAGCGCTTCATCAACGTGCAGTCTGCCTGCGGTGTCGATGAACACCATGTCATAGCCGTTTTTCTTTGCGTGCGTAACGCCCGCCTTGGCGATTTCGACCGGGAAAATGCCGGTGCCCATGCTGAACACGGGAATGCCGAGTTTTTCGCCGACGACCTCAAGCTGCTTGACCGCGGCAGGGCGGTAAACATCGCAGGCGACCAGCAGCGGGTTCTTGCCTTTTTTCTTATAGTAACCGGCGAGCTTGCCGCTGTGCGTGGTTTTACCCGCACCTTGCAAGCCGACCATCATGATGACCGTCGGCGGGGCGGATGCGATCTCCAATTTGGAATTTTCCGAACCCATCAGGTTAATGAGTTCTTCATTGACAATTTTGATGATTTGCTGTGCGGGCAACAGGCTTTCCAGTACCTCTGCGCCGACGGCACGGTCCGTGACCGTCTTCACAAAGTCCTTGACAACCTTGAAGTTGACGTCCGCCTCCAGCAGCGCAAGCTTGACTTCGCGCATCCCCTCCCGGACATCCGCTTCGGTGAGCTTGCCTTTGCTCTTGAATTTCTTAAAGGCATTCGCGAGCTTTTCGCTTAAACTCTGAAACATAGTTATTCTCCGATTTGCGCAAGCGTCCGGACCTCTGCGATCTGCGCCTGCAATAAGGCTTTGACAGCGTCCGTGTCCGCGCCGCGCGAGAGCATTTCGCAGGCATCGGACAGGGAAGCGATGATCCCGTCGCTCACGCTCCGTATTTTCACAAAGTGGTTTGCCAGTCCGAGCTTGTTTTCAAGAAAGAGCAGCTGCTGCTCGGCTTTCTTGATGACGTGGCGGACACCCTGTCTTGTCATGCCCTCGCTCTCTGCGATCTCGGCAAGCGACAGGTCTTCATTATAGTAAAGGTCGAGAAGTGCGCGCGGCTTTTCGTCGAGCACATCTCCGTAAAAGTCAAGAAGAAAGGAGATATTCATATTTTTCTCGAACATCTCATGCCCCTCACTCTCACTGTAAAGCAAAACGCTTTACAGAGTATAACATAGCCAAAGTGCCGTGTCAAGCCTTTTTCGTAAAAAAAGAGCGGAAGAACCGCTCTTTTTGCTTATTTTGCGTTCATCTTCAGATAGGCGTTGATGAAACCGTCGATTTCACCGTCCATGACTGCGTTGATGTTGCCGTCTTCATAGCCGGTGCGTGTGTCCTTTGCCAGTGTGTAGGGCATGAAAACGTAGGAGCGGATCTGCGAACCCCACTCGATGTTGTTCTTGTTGCCCTGAATATCCTCGATCTTGTCCAGCTTTTCGCGTGCCTTGATCTCCATCAGTTTGGAGATCAGCATCTTCATCGCGGTCTCCTTGTTCTGCAGCTGGCTGCGCTCGGTCTGGCAGCCGACGACGATGCCGGTCGGCTTGTGCAGAATGCGGATCGCCGAGTCGGTCTTGTTGATGTGCTGACCGCCTGCGCCGCTCGAACGGTGTGCGGTGACTTCAATATCCTCATCGCGGATCTCGACCTTGCCGTCATCCTTGAACTCGGGCATGACTTCGACCGAGGCAAACGAGGTGTGCCGTCTGCCGGAGGCATCAAAGGGAGAGACGCGGACGAGACGGTGCACGCCGTTTTCGCTCTTGAGATAGCCATAGGCGTGCGGACCGGAGATCATGATGGTTGCCGATTTGATGCCGGCTTCTTCGCCGTCCAGCCAGTCGATCAGCTTGACGTCGTAGCCGTGCTTTTCGCCCCAGCGGGTGTACATTCTGTAGAGCATGAGCGCCCAGTCCTGCGCCTCGGTGCCGCCGGCGCCGGGGTGGAAGGAAAGGATTGCATTGCTGTCGTCGTATTCGCCCGAGAGCAGGAGTTCGAGGCGCATGCGCTCCTCGGTCTTCTGGATCTCGGCGAGCTCATGCTGGACTTCCTCGGTATAGGACTCGTCGTTCTCCTCGATTGCCATTTCGGCAAGCGTGATGGCGTCCTCCAGCTTATGTGCGAGCTTTTCGTATTCTTCCACGCGGTCCTTCAGCTGCTTGACCTGCTGCAGGATCTTACTGGAATTCTCCTGATCGTTCCAGAAGTCCTCGGCGTAGGTCTGTTTTTCCAGCTCTGCTGCCTTTTCGCGGGTCTCGTCGATGCGCAGCGCGCTGCCGAGCTCCTTGACTTTCCCGCGCATTTCATTCAGATTATATTTTGCTTCTTCCAGTGCAACGATCAAGATATCGTCCCTCCAAAACTGTATTAACTATGTGATTATATCATATTTCCGCCATGTTTTGCAAGAGTTATTCGCAAAAAACGCGGTATTGACATTTAAGACATGGGGATATATAATAAATGTATCGAAATAAATCTCGAAATTTATCAAACGGAGTGACAGATATGACGGTTACGAAAAACAGCCTGATTGGCGATGTGCTGGACTTTGATCTTGAAACGGCACAGTTCTTTATGGAGATCGGCATGCACTGCCTTGGCTGTCCGCATTCCCGCGGCGAGAGCATTGAAGAGGCGTGCGCGGTGCACGGCACCGATGCGGACGAGCTGGTTGAGCGCATCAACGCGTTCCTCGCAAGCAAATAAAGATGAGATGCCTTTCCGCGCATGCGGAAAGGCATCGTTTGTAAAATCAAATGAAACAGATTGATTTGCTGTCGCCGCGTCTTCGTTTTGCGGCAGACAGGGTGCGGCGCGGCGCGGTTTTTGCCGATGTCGGCACCGATCATGCCAAACTGCCGATCGCACTGGTCGAGGCGGGGCGGGTGTCCTTTGCGGTCGCGTCCGACATCGGCGAGCAGCCGGCAGCCATTGCCGCCGCGCGCATTGCCGAGCGGGGGCTCTCAGACAAAATCCGCGTGACGGTCTGTGACGGGCTTGCACCGCTTGAACACTTTGCGCCGACGGATATTGCTATCTGCGGTATGGGCGGTGAGACGATCGTCGGCATCCTCGATGCGTCGGCATTTATCCGCGATGCACGCGTGCAGCTGATCTTGCAGCCGATGACCGATTTTTCCATGCTGCGGACATACCTCGCCGCAAGCGGCTTTGCCGTGACGGAGGAGGACATTGTGCTGTCCGAGGGACGCATGTATCAGTGCCTGTGCGCGGCGTATACGGGCGTGCCGTATACGCTGACACCCATTGAGGCAGAACTTGGGCGGCTGAACATCGAAAAGCGCACACCGCTTTTCCTGCGTTATGTACACCGCAGAAAAGCCATTGTGGAAAAACAGATTGCGGGCAAGCGGAAAGCGGGCGCGGATGCCGCGGCGGAGCTTGCGCTGCTCGACGGCTATAACGGGATTCTGGAGGGCGAATATGAAATTACATGACCTGCACAGCGCGCTGGAGACGCGCATTCCGAGAGCATATGCCTGTGAATGGGATAACGACGGGCTGATGTGTACGCCCGATCCGGATGCAGAGGTGCGCCGCGTGCTCTGCACGCTGGATGTGACCGATGATGCGCTGCGTTACGCCGCCGCAAACGGGTTTGACGTCGTGCTGTCGCACCACCCGCTGATCTTTCATAAGCTCGGCGCGCTGACACCGGACGATCACATTGCAAAAAAGGTACTGTTCGCCGTGCAGAACGGCATTTCGGTGCTGTCTTATCACACGCGCTTTGACGCGATGCCCGGCGGAATGAACGATCTGCTTGCCGGTGCGCTCTGTCTTATGCAGACAGAGCCGTTCGGCGACGGTGAGAGCGACATGGGGCGCATCGGTTTGTTGCCCGCAGAAATCGACATCTACGATTTTTGCGCGCAGATCAAGCGGGTGCTGCATGCGGATGCCCTGCTGCTTGCAAAGGCGCACGATACGGCACACCGCGTGGCGGTGCTCGGCGGCGACGGCAAGGATTTCATCCGCGGCGCGATCGCGGCGGGGGCAGATACTTATGTGTCCGGCAGACTCAGCTACAATACCATGGCAGAGGCGGCGGAGATGGGGATCACGCTCGTCGAAGCCGGGCATTTCTATACCGAAAACATTATCTGCGCGTACTATCTGCGTCTGCTTGCCGCGCTCGGCATTCCCGGCGCGTGCTACGATTCCAATCGGATCGAGATTGTCTGAAAAGCAGTGAAGATCCGATCAATCATCTGTATCGATTCTTTGACTTTTATTGACCTTGAAGCCGTCTGCGAGTTTTTCCAGGGCGGCTTTTTCAATGCGGGAAACATAGGAGCGCGAGATGCCGAGCTGCTTTGCCACATCGCGCTGCGTCATGGCAGGGCGATTGTCAAGCCCGTAGCGCAGGACGATGATGCGGCGCTCCCGCTCGTCCAGCCGCTCATTGACCAGGCGCAGTGCCTTGGAGGCATGCAGGCGGCGGTCAATGTCCTCGGCAATAGTGTCCTCACAGCACACAATATCCTGATAGGTCAGCGGATTGCCGTCCCGGTCGGTGTCGATCGTTTCGCTCAGCGAAACTTCGCAGGACAGCTTTTTCTGTGAGCGGAAATGCATCAGGATCTCATTCTGAATGCACTTCGCACCGTATGTGGCAAAGCGCGCGCCGTTTGCGCAGTCAAAGGAATCGATTGCCTTGACGAGTCCGATAGAGCCGATGGAGATCAGATCGTCCTGATTTTTGTTTGTGAAATAGTATTTGCGCACGATGTGGGCGACCAGCCGCAGATTGTGCTCGATCAGCTTGGTGTGCGCCGCGTCGTCGCCTTCCTTCATCTTTATAAATAATTCGGTTTCGGTCTTCGGCGACAGCGGGGGCGGGAAGTTCTGCGTGCCGGACAGTCCGAGGATCAGCCAGATGATGCCCATGGCGAAGGATGTAAGTGCAAACATGACGGTCTTCCTTTCTGATGAGGTCGCTTATATATATGAAAAAGGAAAACATGTCTACGACAGGCAATGTTCCGGTTGCAAAATAACAATTCCTGCGCCTCGCGCATTTGCAAGAAAACAAGAGAAAAAACGAGAAAATCAAAGCTTGCAATATCGTAAATTAAAATTTTGAACTTTTTTTCAAAAAACGCTTGACAGGGCATGTCTCCCATGCTATAATACCGAATGTTCGACTGAAAGACTATTTTTACGATAAGTTTAATGGAGGATTTTCAATGTCTACCTACATGGCTAAAAAAGAAACCGTTGAACGCAAATGGTATGTGATCGACGCGGCTGATCAGCCGCTCGGCAAGACTGCTGTCAAGGCAGCGACCATTCTTCGCGGTAAGCATCGCCCCGAGTTCACCCCTCATGTTGACTGCGGTGAGTTTGTCATCGTCATCAACGCATCCAAGGCGGTTCTCACGGGCAAGAAGCTCGAGCAGAAGTATTACCGTCATCACTCCGGTTACATCGGCGGTCTCAAGGAAGTGCAGTACAAGACCCTGATGGCAACCAAGCCGGAGCTCGCTATGGAGCTTGCAATCAAGGGCATGCTCCCGCACAACTCGATCGGCGCAGCAGCTGCAACCCGCCTCAAGGTTTATGCAGGCGACGCACACAAGCAGCAGGCACAGAAGCCCATCGAGCTTAACTAAGAGAAAGGACGGATAAAGAATTATGTACGAAAGCGCAAAGCCGTATTTCTACGGAACCGGCAGAAGAAAGAAGTCCGTTGCACGTGTACGCATTTATCCCGGCAGCGGTTCGATCACGATCAACAACCGTGACATCGACGAGTATTTCGGTCTTGATACGCTGAAGCTCATTATCAACCAGCCTTTCGGCGTTACGGGCACCGAGGGCAAGTTTGACATCGTTGCCAACGTCAAGGGCGGCGGTATGTCCGGTCAGGCAGGCGCAATCCGCCACGGCGTTGCTCGCGCACTGCTCACGGTTGACGAAAATTACAGATCCGCCCTCAAGAAGGCAGGATTCCTCACCCGCGACCCTCGTATGAAGGAAAGAAAGAAATACGGCCTCAAAGCCGCTCGTCGCGCTCCGCAGTTCAGCAAGCGATAATCTACAGCTTAATAATGCTAAAAAAGCCCGGAAATACGCCATTTTCCGGGCTTTTTCTATGCCTGAAATCGCCTGATTCCGATGGTGAAATTTGAGGAAATTTGACTTCAAATTAACCCATTTTGAT
>QAKK01000023.1 GCA_003343845.1 Oscillospiraceae bacterium | reverse complement strand
GAAGGCGGTGGGTATTCCTTTTTCTGCCGCCGTGGTCTTTACAGCTATCTTCCACTTGATGCAGATGGGATAACCATAGCAGCAACCGTGCGTGAATTGCTCGAAAAAGTCAAACCGCATAAATAATGGGATCGTTATCATGCAAGCCAAGCAACAATTGATTGAAAAACGCATGGTAAACTCCATTTTATGCAATGCACCTTTCTCGCAATAGTCGCACTATTGTGTACAGCAGACGCGATGGTGTGGTTGCGGTCGCGTATACCTACAGTGACGAAAATACCATCAATTCCATTAACGAGTATTCTGACAAACGCAGCGGGTGAATCCTCCGTTGCCAGCGCATTTACCTTACTATGCGGGCTGGATAGGCTGATTGTCGCAAGGGCAAAGACAGCATCGCCTATACCTATGATGCCCGCGAGAAGCAAATGCGGCGGTGTATTTTCCACACCGCACCAAACTCACAATTCAATAACAGGAGACTGAAAAATGCAAAGGAAATTCAAATTTGCACTCTGCATCTTTCTCGCGATAGTCGCGCTGTTTTGTACAGCAAGCGCAGCGGATATCTATATTTCCGCTGACGGCGACGTACCGTGTCGTTCGGCAATATGGAATATCCCCGTCACCGCCTATCTTGCCCCTGTAACGGTCAGCTCCTAAAAGCGCAAACCAAAATTCAACAAAAGAACCGTGCGCAAGCGCGGTTCTTTTACATTTTGCGGACTGTTCTTGACAATTCCGCGCAGAGTGTGTATAATTATGACAGCACTGATCTGCGGTCGGTCACCGTCACCGCAGACAGCGGGACGAGCAGGAAAGCTGTTGTATACATTAAAAAATAAATGGACAAAGGTGATTTCCATGTGGGTGTTGATTTACGCATTTCTTGGATTTTTATATTTTCTCGCATCCACTTGGAAGCCAATATTCAGCACTATAGGAATCGAAGCATTGTTTCCGGTATATACATTTATTAACATTTTTGCATCTTTTTGTATATACTTCTATCACGATTTTCGAAAGGAACCGTGCAAAAATAAGTGGTATAAGTTCGTTTTAGGAAACCTGTTGACAGTTGTTCTTTTTGTAGGGCTTTTCTTCGGCTATGCCGTTTTTGCATTGCACGATATGTGATTTTGGGCTTCAGTATCCGCATTGAACCTTAGGCGAACGCAGAAATTATGGTAGGAGAAATTGCAATGAAAAGCGAGAAAAAATATCTTGTCTCGAAAACTGTTTTTTTGTGCGCCCTAATCACATGGATGGCGTTTCTGGCTTTTTACTTCTTATATGTGCAAAAACTGCCTGTAGAACAACTGCGGGCGATCGTTGCATACTTTGATGCGCATTACAGCATGCTGTGCGCTGCTGCATTCTTGTATGTCCTCCCGCTGTCTGCTGTGATGATATGCTTTGGTCTGATGCTGAAATATAAGGGCAGCCGATTTATGGCTTTTCGATTTGTTTTATATGTGACTGCCGGATGTCTTTTAGCAGGTACGCTGTTCAATCTGCTGCGGTCATTTACAGCAGCGTGAATAAAAAGCGAGAGACTTAGATGACTGAGCAGGAACGAACCATACTTTCCATGCTTTCCTATGAAACTCCCATAAAGGAAAAGAGAAAGGCATTGAATCAAGCCGCAGAGATGGCTGACATTGCTTTCCTGATTCGACCGGCTGCGTTTTGGCGCAGCTGGGATTATTGCGCGGCGGTGCTGCTTTTTATCGAAGACGAGAAACTTGCCCCGTATTTGCCCGACTTGTTGCAGTGGATGGAAGCTTTGAATGATCCGGGAAGTGCATATGTTGAACTGCGGTTGGAGGCGATGGATCCAACCGTACTTGTACCCGCTTTGAATGCGTTTATTCTGCAGCATCGCGATGCAGATTCCGGCGATTGGTACTATGGTATAAGCGGACTTGCATACGGAGTTTGCCATACGAGGCTCACCAAAGAGGCTATCGGGATTCTTGACAAAAAGAGAATTGAGCTTGAAAAAGAGATTGGCTGAAAAAGGGAAGCAAGGCGCTTTGATTTAGGGTGAAATCTGCTGCGAATGCGTCCGCCGCAAGCTGCCCGTCCCCATGCACTTATAATAAATATCCCCCCGTAAAACGGGGGGATATTTATTAAACAGGCATATCAGATCGAGTCGGCGCTGCCGCCGAACAGCTTGGCATAGGCGGTCGGCGTGTAGCCGGTGGCTTTTTTGAACGAGCGGGAAAAGTGATACACGCTGGAAAAGCCGGTCTGCTCGGCGATTGCCGTGATGGAGAGATACTCGCTGTGGAGTAGGCTCTCCGCCTTTTTGATGCGCAGATTTTGGATGTACTGCTTTGGCGAGGTGTCGTACTTCTCGCGGAACATCCGGCGGAAGTAGACCTCGCTGATGAGTGCCTTTTCGGCAAGCATGCGGTTGGTCAGGTTGGGGTCGGTGAAGTGATCCTCCAGATAGTGCACGGCGGGGCGCAGTACGTCATAGCTTTTGCCATCGGCGGCGTGCAGCTTCTCCTTGTAGATCCGGTTGAGAATGCCGTAGAAGGTCTTCATATTGCTGAGAAAAACGTTCGGCGGCTTGATGAGTGCGAGCTTCTCCATCTTCTGATACTCCGCCATATAGGCGTCGGTGTCGGCGATCTCCAGGCTGATGAAGCCGGCGGGGGCGAAAGTATCGGTTGTGTAAAAGTTGATGAGCGGAAATTCGCCCGCTTCCGTGCAGGCAGAGGTGTAGGTTGCCCCCATCGGCAGGATGAGCGCGTGGGTTGCGTCCGAGACGTATTCATGCCCGTCGTGGTAGTAGACCATTCTGCCGCTTTTTGCAAAGCAGAGCGCATAGGCGCGGCGATTGGTGATGCGCCGCTCCTCAAAGCAGGGGTTGGTGACCGTGACCACACTGCCGAACGCCGTCACGGCAAGGTTTGCAATCGCGTCCATCTCGTACTCCTTTTCGTTTGTGGAATCTCTTGAAACCGTTATATCATTTTTGATAAAGCAGCGCAAGCCATGCGGGCAGATATGACCGAAAAAGTATCATGTTTTGCAAAACAGTGTCGCTTTTCCCATTGCCACGGCAGGACGCGGAATGCTACACTGCAAATGTCGGGAGCGCTTTGCCCCGGCAGAAGATATTTTCACATTACACACTGAAAAGCGCGCACATGCCGCGCACGGAGGCACCGGAATGAGACCGAGTTTTGCAGATTTCAAGCGTCCGCCGCTTGTCGATATGATCATCGTCGAGACGCCGACGCAGTTTATCACCAATGTACACAACGCTATCTATGACGGGGCGGACGCCTTCGGCTTTCAGATGGAACGGCTGAAGCCCGAATTCCGCACGGAGGAGATGCTGACGAAGATGTTCTCGCATCTCGGCGACCGCCCGCTCTACATCACCAATTACCGCGGTGCATACAACCATGAGATGACCGAGGAGGCGCGGCTCGACGAGCTGAAGCTGGCGCTCCGCTGCGGCGCATCGCTGCTGGACATCACGGGCGACACCTTTGACCCGACCCCGGGTGAGCTGACGAAGAATCCCACGGCGATCGACAAGCAGAAGAAATTCATCGAAGAGGTCCATGAGATGGGCGGGCAGGTGCTGATGTCCTCGCACATCTACAAGTTCCTTCCCGAGGAGGAGGTGCTGGCGGTCGCGCTTGAACAGCAGAGCCGCGGCGCCGACGTCGTGAAGTTTGTCACCTGGTCGGACAGCGAGGAGGAGCTGATGCAGAACCTCGCCGCCATCCGCACGCTGAAGCGCGAGCTGAAGGTGCCGTTCCTGTTTCTTTCGGGCGGGCGCTACTGTCGCCTGCACCGCGCCATCGGACCGTATCTCGGCGTCTGCTGCTGGCTGTGCGTGGAGCGCTATGATACCTTTTCGTCGCGTGAGCAGCCGCTCCTGCGCGCGATGCACACCGTGGTCGAGAATCTCGACTTGACCGCGCCGCGCCCGACCGACTTCTGAATCCTTTCTCTTTGCCGTGCATACGGCAGCCCTGCCCGCCTGTCGCGGGCAGGGCTTTTTCATTGCAGCTCCGAAACAGTATCGGTTTTGCAAAAAACTGAATCGGAATTGTCATTGCCAGAGGCGGAACGGATTTGCTATACTGAAACTGATCAAAAAAACGGGGCGCAGTTGCACGTTTTTTGTGCAGTACACCCGAAAGACAGGCTGTTTTTCTCCGAAAGGAAGGTATCACGCATGGACAAAAGGACAAAACGCCGCTTTGCGGTCTGCTTTGCCGCTTTTCTGCTGCTTTTTGCTGCATGGACGGTCTCTGCCGCGGCGGCGGAAACCGTTTATCTGGACGCGGCACACGGCAGCGATGCGAACAGCGGACGCAGCGCCGGTGCGGCGCTTGCCACACTGGACGCGGCGATCGGCGCGGCAAAGGACGGCGGCAAAATCATTCTGCTGTCGGATTATACAATCCGCACACACTATACCGAGCCGCAGCATACCGGCGAAATCGTCATCACGGCGAAGGACGGTACGCGCGACACCGGTGCAAAGCTGATCTTCAACGTCACGGGCGAGACGCATTACCGCCTCTCGGGCGCGACGACTTTCCGGGACCTCGACATCACGCTGAAAAACTTCGTGATGTTCACGGCGCAGTTCCACAACCTCACCTTTGACACGGGGCTCACGGTGGAAGGCGGCGAAAAGTATGCCTTTGTGATCGGCGGCTATCAGACGCCGGAAAACACCGGGCTTGCCGCCGACCTCGATGCGCACATCACGGTGCGGAGCGGCTCGTTTTACAAGCTCTGCGGCTTCACGCGCACCAAGGGCGCGGGCACGATGACCTATACCGGCACGGCGCACATCGCCTTTGAAGGGGGATCTGTGCGCGAGCTTTACGGCGGCTCGCTCTACAACCATTATGCGGGCAGCGCCGTGGTGACGGTCACGGGCGGCAGCATTACCACGCTGTGGGCAGGCGGCGACGGTCCGAGACGCCTGAACGGCGACGCCGCGATCACGATCGCGGGCGGCACGGTCGGCAGCGTCATGGTCAACAACGTTGTCGGCAACGCAGCCGTCACCCTGACGGGCGGCAAGATCGGTGCCCTCGCGGTCAGCTATGCGTCGGATGCGGTGAAAAAGCTCCATGCGACGGCGGGCGCAAAAAATACGCTTGCGCTGAACATGCTGCGCTATACGGCGGCACAGCGCGAAGCGTTTGCGAAGGATTTTGACAGCGTGGAGAATCTGACGGTCGCCTATGTTGCCCCGTCGGCATTCGGCAGCGGCACGCGCGCGGATGACCCCACGTCGCTCTCCCGCGCATTTGAACTGCTGCGGAAGACCGGCGGCAGCATTGTGGTGACGGGGAACTGCTATGCCGATCTTACGGCGGACGTCGGCACGCTCGGCGGTGCGGTCACCGTGACGGGCGAGGGCGGCGGCACGTTGAACTTCGGCACAAATGCGGCGCTCCGCTTTGCGGGCGACCTCACATTTGAAAATATCACGCTGCGGCAAAGCGGCAATTTGGATATGACGGTCACGGACGGTACGCTGACGATGGGTGACGGCGTGACTACGACCGGCGGCAGTGTGAATCTTGCCGCTGCGGGCACGCGTGCGGCGCTTGTCGTGCGCACCGGCAGTTACGGTACGGTCACGGTCGGGGCTGGCAGCGGCGACTACAGTCTGTATCTTTCCGGCGGCAGCGTGGGTACGCTGCACTGCACCGGGGCGACGGCTGCGAAGTCGGTCACGGTCGTGGTGACAGACGGCAGCGTGACGCGCCTTGCTGCGGCGGATCACTGCGTGACCGACGCGCTCGCCATGACGCTCAGCGGCGGCAGCGTGGGTACGGTACAGATCGGCGGGGAGACCGCCGCCGTCACGCTGGAGCTGGGCGCCGCCAAGGTCGGCGCGCTCACGGTCGCATCCGCGCTTCAGAAGGGCACACTGGTCATCGGTGCAGGCGCGGACAGCGCGCTTGCCGCAGCGGTGGCAGCCAAATTTGCCGCAAGTGAGAAGGCGAATGTCGTTTACCTTGCTGACGGCGGGAAGGGCGACGGCAGGAGCGCATCCTCACCCGTCGGCGATTTGAACCATGCGATTGCTCTGCTCGGCGGGGACGGCACGGTGGTGATCTGCGGGCGCTATACGCCTGGCAGCGCCTATACCGTGAAGACGCAGGTCGGCAAGCTGACCCTGACGGCGAAGGACCGTACAACGGACTACCGCACATCCGGCGCGTGCATTGCGATGAACGGCACGCTCACGCTCGGCGGGGAGACCCGCATGGAGGCGCTTGCCTTCACTGCGGGCGGCACTTCCACTATCTACGCAAAGGGCTATCCGCTCACGATCGGCGACGATGTGGACACAACGCTGGTTGACGGCAACGCGGGTTACATTTCGCTGGTCGGCGGGCACAACCTGCTCTTTACCTCTTATACAACCAGCCTCACGGTGAACAGCGGCAACTGGTTCAACATCCGCGCGGGCTATAACAGCACGCGCCTCATCACGCGCGGCGTGCGTTCGACGCTGACAATCGGCGGCGGCACGATCCACGGCTATGTTGCCGGCGGCTCGCGCGGCAGCACGGGCGGCAGCGTGGACATCACGGTGACCGGCGGCGAGCTGCGGCGCGGCATCTTCGGACTTTACGAGGAGGACAGCGCGGGCTATCGCCTGGACTACGACGTGACCGTCACGGTGCGCGGCGGTGTCATTCACGGCACGATCGCGCCCGCCAAAGGGCTTGGCACAACGCTGCACGGCAATTTCACGCTGAACATCGAGGGCGGCTCGTTCGGGCACCTGACGGATCTGCGCGGCGCACAGACGTTCGGCGGCGACATGACGAGTACGCTGAACGTGGCAAAGAGTATCGACCTTGACCGCGAGGAAAGCGGCACGGTGACATTTACAAATTATCTGCGGCAGAACAACGCCGATCCGTACATCTTCTATTACAACGGCTTCTATTATTACACCTGCACGGGCGCGACCACCATCAACCTGATGAAGGTCGCCAATATCGCAGACATCAAGACCGCAGCGCCCTATACCATCCTGGAATCGACCGACGGCAAGAACTTCTGGTCGCCCGAGATCCACTATTTCTCGGCTGCGGATGTGGGCGAAGCGAACGCGGGCTGGTACATGTTTATCGCCTATGACGACGGCACGACGGCAAACCAGCGGCAGCACGTGGTCAAGTGCCTCGACGGCGACAATCTGCTCGGGCGCTGGGGCGACCCTGTGACCGGCGAAGTGAACAAGCCGCGCCGCCTGAACTTTGTGAGCCATCCAAAGATCAACCGTGACATGCTCTGCGGCGGCACCTCGGTCATCCGCATCGACGGCAAGCCTTATCTGACCTATGTCAGCGAGGAGGGGCGCGGTACGGCGGACTTCCACCAGACCATCAACATCATCCGGTTTGAAAACCCGTGGACGGCGATCGGCGACCCGACCGTCATCTGCGTGCCCGAATATACATGGGAGATGGGCGGCTACGGCGAGAGCACATCAAAGCCCGGCAACTGGTATCCCAAGGTGGTCGAAGGCGCGGCTGCGGTCTACGGTGAGAACGGGGAAGTCTACCTCATGTACACCGGCAGCGGCTACTGGACGGTCTATTACCAGCTCGGCTACCTGAAGTTCTTAGGCGGCGACCCGCTCGACGCGAAGAACTGGAAGAAGAATCCCGAGTCGATCTTCTCGCGCTCCGATACGGTCAACGGCTGCGGACACGCCTCCTATATGACCGACGCGGACGGCACGAAGTGGGCGTGCTACCACGCATACCTCGGCAAGGACACTTCATCCAAGCGCAATTCCTTTATCGAACCGTATTATGTCAGCGCAAGCGGGGTTTCCATCGGCAACCGCTCGGGGCATCCCGCGCCGCTCGACACGGTTTATACGACAAACATCAACAAGACCCCGCTCGGCAAGAAGATTTCGGGCTTCGACCGCGTGAACGTCAAGTGAGAACGGAGGAATCAGCATGAAAAAATACGGGTTTATCCCCCTTCTGCTTGCGCTCTGCCTGATGCTCCTGCTGCCTGCGGCGGCAAAGGAGATCGGCAGCGCGGACGCGCTTACCTCGCTGATGAACGACCCTGCCGCGTGGAGCGGCGACTGGACGCTCACGGCAGATATTGATCTGACGGGTAAGGCACAGACCCCCATCGGCAATTACGGAACGCCGTTTACCGGCAGCTTCGACGGCGCCGGACACACGGTTTCGGGGCTGCACATCGCCGCCGGCGAGGCGGCGGGGCTGTTCGGCGTCACCGAGGGTGCGACGGTGCAGAACCTCACGGTTTGCGGCAGCGTGGAGAACACCTTCGCGGCGGCGACCGCCGAGACCCGCGTCGAGGGACGCTATTCCGGCACGGGCGGCATCGTCGGCGTCGCGCTCTCGGGCACGACGATCAAAGACTGCACAAGCCGCGCGTCGGTCAAGGGCTACGGCAATGTCGGCGGGCTCTGCGGCGTGGTCTACAATTTCGGGCTTGCAACCGTGCGCATCGACGGCTGCCGCAGTGAAGCACCGATCGAATCGCTCTGCGGCAACGCGGGCGGACTCATCGGCAGGATCTACACGGCATCGGTCGCATTCCCTGCGGTGGTTGTTTCGGATTCGGTCAACACCGCCGATCAGACTCTTACTGCGGAGGACCGCAACCGCCTCGGCGGCATTGTGGGCTACATCCGCGCGGAGGCGGGGTTTGTCCTTCTTGAAAACTGCGCAAACACCGGCAGTATCACCGCAAAGAACAGCGGCGCGGAGCTTGCCAATTATCCGTTTGCGGGCGGCATTCTCGGACGCGCGGAGCTGACGGGCGACGCCACGGCGGCGCTCCGGGTCGTCAACTGCAAAAACAGCGGCGCGGTGGAGAGCAGCAAATATGCGGGCGGCATTGCCGCCTACGTCAACCGTGCGGCTGCCTGCACCGATACGGCGACAGCGCTCTATGGCTGTGCAAACAGCGGTGCCGTCACCGGCGGACAGTGGGCGGGCGGCATTCTCGGCTACAGTGAAAGCAAGGCGGCAGCATCCCCCCGTACAGCAGTGACAAATTGCCTGAGCACCGGCGCTGTCAAGGCAGGTGAATCCGCAGGCGGCATCATCGGGCGCTGCTGCGGATTTGATATTGCGGATTGCATCGCGCTCGGCAGTGTGACCGCCCCAACCGCGGGTGCGCTTGCCGCCAAAACCGAAGGGGCGGCGTGCAGCATCACGCATGTGCGCTATGCGGACGGCATCGCGGCGTCGATCGTCGGCGCGGGCACAATGCATGGCACGCCGACCGATGCGGCGGCGGTCGCTGCGGGCGATCTTGCAAACCCGGCATCCTTTGCGGGCTTTGACTTTGAGACCGTTTGGCAGATGGGCGCATCGGCGCCCATGCTGCGGGAAAGCCCCGCGCGCTTTGTCAGAGTACGCGCGTACACGGGCAATTTTGCGGACGTGAAGCCGGATGAATGGTTCTATGACTATGTCGGGCTTGCCTACGCCTATGGGCTGGCAAACGGCACAAGCGCGTCTGCATTCTCGCCGCGCGGCAGCTTTACGGTCGCGCAGGCGCTGACCGCCGCCGCCAACATTCACACGGCGTATTTCGGCACAAGCGTGCCGCAGGCATATGCGGGGCAGGCGTGGTATGTGCCGTATGTCGAATACTGCATCCGCTTCGGCATCATCACGCGCGGGCAGTTTGCATCCTACGATGCGAATATCACGCGCGGCGAGATGGCAGAGGTCTTTGCCGCCGTACTGCCGGCGTCCGCCTATGCGGCGCGCAGAGACGGCATGCCGAAGGATGTGGCAAAATCGCTCGGCTGCTATGACGCGGTGCAGAAGCTCTATGCTGCGGGGATCGTCGGCGGCGATGCGGGCAGCGGCAATTACCGCCCCGGCGACAGCATCATCCGCGCGGAGGCGTGCGTGATCTTCACGCGCATCTGTGCCGCCGCAAAACGTATCGGTTCAAATCAAACCTGAAAAAGGAGATTATACAATGAAGATGAAAACCGGCATTCGCATTCTGACCGTCCTGACACTTGTTTTGCTGCTCGCCTTCGCGGCATCGGCAGCAGGGGAGACGGTTATCTCGGACGCAGCGTCACTTTCGGCGCTGATGGGCAACTCCGCCGCATGGGGCGGCAGCTACAAGCTCGGTGCGGACATTGACCTCACCGGCACGGCGCAGGACCCCATCGGTACATATGAGACCCCGTTCACCGGCAGCTTTGACGGCGCCGGACACACGGTCAAGGTCAACATCACGGCAGACGGTCCGACCGGACTTTTCGGCGTCACGCAGGACGCGACGATCCGGAACCTCACGGTCACTGGCAGCGTGGAAAACACGTTTGCCGCAACCGATGCCGAGACCAAGATCGACGGCAAGTACCCCGGCACGGGCGCGCTCTGCGGCGTTGCGCTTTCGGGCACGACCATCGAGAAGTGCACGACCCGCGCGACGGTCAAGGGGCCGGGCAACGTCGGCGGTCTTGTCGGCGTGATTTACAATTATGATGCACACACGGTCACGGTCAAAAACTGCACGGGTGAGGCGAAAATTGATTCGTCCTTCGGCAACGCGGGCGGATTCTTCGGCAGAATCCAGATCAGCTCGTCGGCATCGCCCGCCGTTCTGGTCAACGGTTGCTCCAACCATGCGGATGTGCAGTCCGTCTCCGAGGATCGCAACCGCCTTGCGGGTATCGCGGGCTATGTCCGCGCCGAGGCAGGCGAGGTCGTGATCGAGAATTGTGAAAACACGGGCAAGATCACGGCGACCAACAGCGGCGCAAAGGCGTCGAACTGCCCGTTCGCAGGCGGCATCACGGGCCGTATCGAGGCTGTCACCGACGCGACAAGCGCCGTGCGCCTGCTCAACTGCAAGAATACGGGTGCGATCGAAAGCTCGCATCATGCGGGCGGTATCACCGCATATATCAACCGCTCGGACAGAGCGACAAAGACGGCAAGTGAGATCGTCGGCTGCCTGAATACGGCGACAGTCAACGGTCCGTCCCACGCGGGCGGCATCGCCGGGTACACCGAGAACCGCTGCGGCGCGGATGTGCGCTCGGCGGTGAAGAACTGCGAAAACCGCGGCGCGGTGTCCTCCTCGGCATGCGCCGGCGGTCTTGTCGGCCGCTGGTACGGCTTTGACATTCTGACCTCGTACAACAGCGGCAAGGTCACGGCGGACAGCCTCGTCGGCGGCATCGCGGGCAAGGCGGAGGGCGCGATCTTCTGTGAGACCAATTCTGTTTACCTCGTCGGCACGGCGGACACCGCCGTCGGCGAAAGCAATCCGATCTGCGCCGAAATGGGTGCGTCGTCGGTGACGGCAGACAACGCGGGCAAGGCAGACAGCTTTGCCGGATTTGATTTTGCATCCACCTGGAAGAGCAGCAAGGACGGTCCCACGCTCGCCGCTTTTGCAGGCGGAAAGGTGCCGGAGACTACGACCGCAACCACGGCGACGACGAAGGCGACCGAGCCTGTGGCGACCACGGCTTCCTCTTCGGCAACCGAAAAAACAACGGAGGCAACGACAAAGTCTGCGACAACCTCGGCAGCTTCGTCTGCGTCTTCTGCGGAACCCGGTGCAAGCACAGATGCTGCCGTGACAACCGAAACGACGGTGACGACAAAGCAGACCGAACCCGCAGGTACAACCGCGTCGACGGAGAAGACTGTGAAAACCGACGGCACGACCGCACCTGCTGCGACCTCGGCGACGACTGCCGCTCCCGCAGGGGAAAGCAGCGGCGCACCGATCGGACTGATCATCGGCATTGCGATCGTCGTTTTGGCAGCAGCTGTTTTGTGCATCGTCCTTGTCAAAAAGAAAAAGCATTGAGCGGAGCACAGAGCAGATGAAAAAACGGATTTTAACCCTTGTTGCCGCCCTGTCGGCTGCGGCTTTGCTTGCCGCCTGCGGCGACAAGCCCCCCGCGGTGACCACGACGGACACATCGGCGGGGGATACGAGCGTGACGGATGCAGATACGCTCGGTATCCCTGAGACTGCCGATTACGGCGGTGAAGCCTTCAACATCCTGTCGGCGGGCAATGTCGCCTATGCCGACTTCACGGCAGATGAAAATGCCTCCACCCCGCTGGACAGCGCGCAGTACAGGCGAAAAGCCCTCGTTGAGCAGAACTACGGCGTCAAAATCGCCGAGACGGTGGAAAAAGCCTATTCTTCGGGCGGCGGTCCCGGCTACAAGCGTCTCAGCACCGACGCAAATGCAGGCGACTGCAACTTTGACCTTGCGCTTGTCGCGGGGTACGACGTCACGGTGCTTGCCTACAGCGATTATCTCTATGACCTTGCCTCGATCCCCGGCATCGACCTCTCAAAGTCCTGGTGGGACAAACGCGCAAACGAGAATCTTGCCGTGCGCGGGGTCATGTTCTTCACCACGGGCGAGATCACGGTGTCGGACAATGATGTTGCGTTTGTCATCCTGTTCAACAAGGAACTGCGGAAGGCATACGATCTTAACGACCCGTACAGCCTGGTCTATGACGGCGAATGGACGCTTGACACCTTCGGCGCGCTCTGCAAGACGGTGACCGAAGACCTCGATCAGAACGGCATCATGGACGCAAACGACCGTTTCGGCGTGCTCGTGTGGGACGACTCGGTCGTCGGCATCGTCAACGCCGCGGGGCAGCGCTGCTGTACCATTGCCGAGGACGGCACCATCGGGCTGACGCTCTACAACGAGACGACGCTCGCCGCGCTCGACAAGTATTTCTCCATCATTTATGACACGCAGTATGCACTGACCTATCAACGGGAAAAAGTCGATCCGCTGGAGATGTGGCAGGCGGACAAGGGACTTTTCTGGATGAACACAATGACCAGAATTCCGCAGCTGCGCGGCATGGAGAGCGACTTCGGTATTCTGCCGTATCCGAAGTTGAATGCCGAGCAGCAGGATTACTACACCACCGTCGCACCCTATAACTCGCAGTTTGTCTGCGTGCCGCTGATCCAGAAGGACATCGAGCGCACCGGCATCATCACCGAGGCGCTGGCATATTACGGCGAGAAGATCGTCACCCCCGCCTACTACGACGTCAACCTGGTCGGGCAGAGCACGCGCGACGAAGAGTCGGCGGATATGCTCGAGATCATCTTCGACAACCTCGTGTTCGACATCGGGTACTACTACCAGGTCGGACCGTACAACAAGCAGCTGATCCGCATGGTGCAGGAACGCGACACGAATTTCACCTCGATGTACGATTCCTACAAGACCTCGGCGGAGCGCCTGCTCACGGTCATCAACACCTATTACGCAAAGGCGGTCTCCGGCTGGGAAAAGCAATAAGAAAAAGAGAGAAGTCTGTTGACTTCTCTCTTTTCCCGCGTATAATGATGTATGTACAACGATGTACGGAGACCGAGGCGCGCGTGCTCGAAGCGCTGCGCCGCGCCTCCGCCGGGCGAACTGTGCTGTCCATCTCGCACCGCATCTATGAGAATCTCGGCGGCAGAACCGTGGAGATCCGACCGGAAACCGAATGAGCTCCCCAAAGACAGAAAACCGCTGCCTGTTATGTACAGGCAGCGGTTTTCTATATGCGAAACGGAAATGCGGATGCCGCTTAAAGATGCTTCTGCTGCTTCATCCAGGTGTGCATGACAAAGCGGTGGGGCAGCAGCTTGACGGCGAGCACCTGCGCACGCACGGGGAAGCCGTGGATGGAGACATCCTTTTTCGGCTTGTACAGGTCGCGCATCGCGGTGGCGACGACGTCCTTTGCCTCATACATCTTGTTGAAGTAGGTCACGGCATTCGTGCAGTCGGTCTTAGCGCGGTCAAAGAAGTCGGTGCGCACCCAGCCGGGGCAGACCGCCATCACCTTGATGCCGCGCGGACGCAGCTCCACGTTCAGCGCGCGGGAATAGCTGAGGACAAACGCCTTGGTCGCGCCGTAGACGCCGATATAGGGCACGGGCTGGAAGGAGGAGAGCGAGTCCAGCTCGACAATGTGCGCGCCCGTGTTCATGTAGGGTAGGGTATACTCGGTCATGTGGACAAGTGCCTTGCAGTTGAGGTCGATCATCTCGCAGGCAACCTCGGTCGGGATCTCGGCGTAGGTGCCGAATTTGCCGAAGCCCGCACAGTTGACCAGCACCGAGACGTCCGGCTTTTCGGTCTCCAGCAGGGTGCGGTAGGCATCAAAACTCTCGGCTTTGCCGAGGTCGAGCGCGATCGGGCGGATCGCGGTTTTGCATTCGGTCTTCAGGGATTCCAGCCGATCGGCGCGGCGCGCGATCACCCAGATCTCTTCATACTTGCCCTCGCGGTCAAGCGCATAGACAAATTCGCGCCCCATGCCGGAGGACGCGCCGGTAACGATAGCGATTTTCATGATTGTTCTCCTTCCTTACAGCGCCGAGCCGGTCGCCGGGATCTTGATCTTGCGGTAGTTCTGCGGGTCGGGGTAGATCGACTTTTCGGTCTCGTCCGCATAGATGACGGTTGCTCCCGCCTTCAGCGTGAACAGCGTCACGCCGCCCGCCGTGCGCGTGGATTTTTCGGGGATGAGCGCGCTTTTGATGGTGATCGCCTTGTTCTGGCTGGACACGAGGATAATATCCTTCGGCGCGTCTTCGAGAATCGCAGCAACGATCGGCGATGCGGACGAATACACGCCCGAGAACTTCCTGCGCGTACCTGACAGCTGATATGCCGATAGGCTGACGCGCACGCCCTTGCCGTTTTCAAAGATGTAGATCATGTTGCACTTTTCCAGCCCTTCGCCAAGGAGAATCATCGCGATCGGACGCTCGCCGTCGCCCATGCCGAGCTTGGCGGGCAGAAAGTCGCCCAGCGCCGACGCCTTGACCGGGTCAAAGTCGCGCACGCGTGCCTTGTACATCTGGCAGCGGTCGGTGACAAACAGCACCTCGGCAGTGTTGTCGCAGTCGATCGTGTGCGTGATGCGGTCGCCCTCCTTCAGCTTCTGCTCGTCGCTACCGCGCAGCGAGACCAGCGTGATCTTCTTGAAGTAGCCGTCGTGCGTGAGGATCAGCTTTGCATTGTAGTTCTCCACAAAGTCGTCCGCCGTGGCAACCTCAATCTCGTCGTCGCCGATGAGCTGCGTCTTGCGCGGCTTTGCGTACTTTTTCTTGATCTCGGTGAGCTGCTTTGCGATCTCCGCCTTGACCTTGAGGTCGTCGCCGATGATTGCTTCGAGGTCGGCGATCTCCGCCTTGAGGTTCTCAATCTCCTTGATGCGGTCCATGATATATTCGCGGTTGAGATGGCGCAGTTTGATCTCGGCGATGTATTCCGCCTGGATCTCGTCGAGGTTGAACGCCTGCATCAGGTTGGGCACGACCTCGCTCTCCTTGGCGGTGCCGCGCACGATGGCAATCGCGCGGTCGATGTCAAGCAGGATCTTGCCGAGCCCGAGCAGCAGATGCAGCTTTTCCTTCTTCTTGCCGAGGTCAAAGCTGAGTTCGCGGCGCAGGCAGCCCATGCGGAAGCGGATCCATTCGCGCAGGATGTCCGCCACGCCGAGCTGGCGGGGCGCGCCGTCGATCAGCACGTTGAAGTTGCAATCAAACGCATCCTCCAGCGGCGTCAGCTTGTAGAGCTTGGTCATCAGCTTGTCCGGGTCGGTGCCGCGGCGCAGGTCGATGGTCAGCTTGAAGCCCGAGAGGTCGATCTCGTCGCGCACATCGGTGATGTCCTTGATCTTGCCGCTCTTCACCGCATCAGTGATCTTTGCGATGATCGCCTCGATCGAGGTGGAATAGGGGATCTGCGTCACGTCGATGCAGTTTGCGTCCTTGTCATAGGAATAGCGCGCGCGCATCCGCAGGGGACCGCGCCCGGTCTCAAACACGCGGCGCATCGCCTCGCGGTTGTAGATGATGTACGCGCCGCCGGGAAAATCGGGCGCCTTCATGATGTCCATCAGCGTGTCAACCGTGGTGTTCGGGTGGCGGAGCAGCGCGATCGTCGCATCGCAGACCTCGCCGAGGTTGAAGGAGCAGATGGAGGACGCCATGCCGACGGCAATGCCCATGTTGGGCGAAACCAAAATGTTGGGAAACGAGGTCGGCAGCAGCACGGGCTCGGTGGTGGTGTTGTCGTAGTTCGGCACCATGTCCACCGCGTCCTTGTCCACACCGCGGAAGATCTCGGCGCAGAAGGGGTCGAGCTTCGCCTCGGTGTATCGCGAGGCGGCATACGCCATGTCGCGGCTGTACTGCTTGCCAAAGCTGCCCTTGGAGTCGACAAAGGGGTGGAGCAGCGCCTCGTTGCCGCGCGTGAGGCGCACCATCGTCTCGTAGATGGCGGCATCGCCGTGCGGATTCAGCTTCATTGTCTGCCCGACGATGTTGGCGCTCTTGGTGCGCTGTCCTGTGAGCAGTCCCATCTTGTACATGGTATAGAGCAGCTTGCGGTGCGCGGGCTTGAAGCCGTCGATGTCCGGGATCGCGCGCGAGATGATGACGCTCATGGTATAGGGCATGTAGTTCTGCTCAATGACGTCGGTGATGAGCTGCGGTGTCGCGGGGGCGGCGGGTTCGGTGGCGCGTCGGTCGCGGTCGATGTTCTTTGCTTTTGCCTTTGCCATTTTCAGTCCTCACTTCTTCGGTATAGATACGCATTTTGCGCCTTGCCGCAGCGCGCGGTCACGCCGAGCGCGCAGAGCGTTTTCAGAGCCTTCTGCGTGAAGTTTTTGCTTCTTTTTGCCGCCTTTGCAAAGTCCGCCGCCGTGAAAACGGCGGGCAGCTCCGCGGGCAGCAGTGCGCGGTAGTCGTCCTTTGTGCGGAGCACTGCCTCGTCGATGAGGTCGAGCGGCAGACGCTCCAGCCGCGTGGTGGAATTCTTCCACCGCCTGCCACCGCGCCGTCGGAATTCCAGCACTTCCAGCACCGGCAGGCGAACCGTGAGATTCGCGTCACCGAGGTGTGGCAGGATGAAGGAGAGCTCCCACAGCGCGTCGAGCGGTGTCTCCTTTTTGGGGCTGCGGTGCTTTTCGCCGAGCGTGCCGGTCTCCGGGTCGAGCATCGCGATCCACTTCTTTGCGGCAAGCGGGTAGACCACGGTGACCTGCCCCTCGGGCAGAAAAGCGTCCAGCTTTTTGTCGAGCGACGAGAACCCGCGCGTCTGGATCTCGGTGATGCCGTCGGCATTCTTGATGTCGGCGACATAGCGCCCCACGCCGACCTCGTGCAGGTCGGTGTCCGGCTCGTAATAGAGCTTGAGCGCCGCGTGCAGCGTGCGCTCGCCGAGCGTGCCGATGCCGCCTGCGGCGCGCACGCGCGCTTCGGCTGCCGAGACGGCGGCGGCAAAGCGCAGACGGTCGTTTTCGGTGACGCTCACAGCGTGATGATGTTGTGCGCCGCAGCGCGGATCATGCGGTTGTAGAGCGCCAGCGAAAGCCCGGTCTTGGCGGGCAGCGGCGCGAGAATCTTCTTCGCGCCTGCGGCATCCGCTTCGCGCAGGGCGGCAAACAGCCGCTTGACCTGCGCCGCAATGTCACGCTCGCCGCCGATCGCAATCACGCGGTGCGTCGGGAACAGACCGACTTCTTCGTCAAAGACGAGGAGTAGCGTGTCCGCATCCGCCGCGGAGAAATAGGCGCGCCGCTTTGCATCGTCGCCGCCGACTAGGTAGAGCGGCGCCGACGGCGCATAGTGGCGGTATTTCATGCCGGGGGAGAGGGGGCGCACGCCCTCCGGCAGCTTGCCCGTGACCGCCTCGGCAACCGAAACGTCGTCAAACAGGGCGCGCAGCATGTCGAGCGTGATGCCGCCTGGGCGGAGCAGGGTGAGCCTGTCGCCGTCCACCTTGACGATGGTGGATTCCACGCCGACGGTGCAGTCGCCGCCGTCGAGGATCATGTCCACCTTGCCGTCGAGGTCATAGCGCACATGCTCGGCGCGCGTGGGCGACGGCTTGCCCGAGAGGTTGGCGCTCGGCGCGGCAATCGGCACGCCCGCCGCCGCGATCAGCCGTCTTGCAATTTTGTTTTCTGGGCAGCGGATGCCCACGCTGTCAAGTCCGCCGGTCGTTGCAAGCGGAATGCAGTCGCGCTTCGGCAGGATTACGGTTAAGGGTCCGGGCATGAACGCGCGCGCAAGCCGCCGGTAGGTCTCGTTTGTCACGGCGTATTTGTCTGCGTCCTCGGGGGTCGTAATGTGGGTGATGAGCGGGTTGTCGGACGGTCTGCCCTTCGCGGCATAGACTTTTTTTGCCGCCTCGGCGTCAAGCGCGTTTGCCCCGAGACCGTAGACCGTCTCGGTGGGAAAGACGACCAGTCCGCCGCGGCGGATGATGGCACCCGCGCGGGCGAGAACTTCGTCATTGATTTCGTCTGTATGGATAAATTCGGTGGTCATTTATACGTCATCCTCCGCGCCCTTCAGCTTTTCCGCCGTGTCGGCGGTGATCAGCGCGTCGATCATTTCATCCAGGTTTCCGTTGAGAAAGCTCTCGAGCGAATAGAGCGTCAGCCCGATGCGGTGATCGGTCACGCGCCCCTGCGGGTAGTTGTAGGTACGGATGCGCTCGCTGCGGTCGCCCGTGCCGACCTGGCTCTTGCGCGCCGAGGCGATCGCCTCGGTCTGCTTGGTGAGTTCCATATCGTAGAGCTTGGTGCGCAGCATCTTCATCGCCTTGTCCCGGTTTTTGAACTGACTGCGCTCCTCCTGACATTCCACCACAATCCCGGTAGGGATGTGGATGATGCGGATGGCGCTCTCGGTCTTGTTGACGTGCTGCCCGCCCGCGCCGCTCGATTTGCAGGTCTCGATCTTCAGGTCGGCGGGGTTGATCTCGATCTCCACGTCCTCGACCTCGGGCAGCACCGCAACGGTCGCCGTCGAGGTCTGGATGCGCCCCTGCGCCTCGGTCTCGGGCACGCGCTGCACGCGGTGCACGCCGCTCTCGAATTTCAGCCGGGAATACGCGCCCTCGCCCTCCACCATGAAGCTGATCTCCTTGAAGCCGCCGAGCTCGGTCTCGTTTGCGCCGATGCGCTCGGTCTTGAAGCCCTTCGCGGTTGCGTACATGGTGTACATGCGGTAGAGCACGGCGGCAAACAGCGCCGCCTCCTCGCCGCCTGCGCCCTGTCGGATCTCGACGATGACGTTCTTGTCGTCGTTCGGGTCCTTCGGCAGCAGCAGAATTTTCAGCTCCTCGTGCAGCGCCTCGCACTTTTTCGCCTCGTCGGCAAATTCCGCCGCCGCCAGCTCGCGCAGCTCGCTGTCCTGCGCGGCGTCGTCCCGCAGCTCGGCTGCGCCGTCGCGCGCGGCGACGGCTGCTTTATAGGCGCGGTACTTTTCGATGACGGGGGTGAGCGCTTTGCGCTCCTTCATCAGCGCGGCATAGGATTCCTGATCCTTGTAAATTTCGGGGTCTGCCAGGCTCTCCTCCAGTTTGTCAAAACGCGCCTCGGCTTTTTCGAGCTTTTCGATCATGTGTGAAACTCCGTTAAACGCCGAAAAGCCGCCCGCAGGCGGACTTTCGGTCTGTAAATTTATTTTGTGAATGCCTTGAATGCCTCGTATGCACTGTAGACGTCGACCTTGGAGACGACTTCAAAGGGGGCGTGCATCGAGATGACCGGCACGCCGATGTCCAGCGTGTCAATGTTGCGGTTGGCGATGAACATCGCGACCGTTCCGCCGCCGCCCTCGTCAACCTTGCCGAGCTCGGCAGTCTGCCAGACGACGCCTGCGCCGTCGAGAATGGCGCGGATCTTGCCGACCAGTTCTGCCGATGCGTCGGACGAGCCGCTCTTGCCGCGCGCGCCGGTGTACTTGCACATTGCAACGCCGTCCCCGATGATCGCGCTGTTGCGCTTTTCAAAGACGGAGGCAAAGTTCGGGTCGTATGCTGCGGTGACATCTGCCGAGAGGCAGGTGGAGGCGCTTCTGCACACGCGCGGGTTTGCGCCGAGGGCGGCGGCAAGCTCGTCGACAAGGTCGCAGAAGACGGCGCTCTGCATGCCGCTGACGCCCATCGAGCCGATCTCTTCTTTATCTGCCAGCACGCAGATCTGCGTGTGCGTCGTGTCGTCGGTGTCGAGGATGGCGCGCAGCGCAGGGTATGCGCACACGCGGTCGTCGTGGCCGTAAGAGCCGATCAGTGCACGGTCAAAGCCGATGTCGCGCGCGCCGGTCGCGGGCACAATCTCCAGCTCTGCGCTGACAAAGTCGGACTCGATGATGCCGTACTTTTCATGGAGCAGCTTCAGTACATTCTTCTTGATGGCGTCGTCGTCCTCGCCCGCAAGCGGTGCGGAACCGCAGAGCAGGTTGAGGTCCTCGCCCTTGATAGCGGAGGCAAGCGGCTCCTTCGACTGTGCGGCGGCAAGGTGCGGCAGCAGGTCGTTGATATAGAAGACGGGGTCGCCCGCGTCCTCGCCGATCGAGATGCGCACGCTCTCGCCATCCGCGCGGATCACAACGCCGTGCAGGGCGAGCGGGATTGCCGTCCACTGGTACTTGCGCAGACCGCCGTAGTAATGCGTCTTGAAGAACGCCATGCCGTCTGCCTCATAGAGCGGCTGCTGCTTCAGGTCGATGCGGGGGGAGTCGATGTGCGCCGCCGTGATGCGGATGCCGCAGTTCAGCGATTCGCTGCCCACGCGGAAGAGGATGAGCGACTTGCCGCGGTTGTTGAGGTAGCGGCGGTCGCCGACCTTGACCGCATCGCCCAGCTTGTAGGGTGTAAAGCCAGCTGCTTCTGCGGCGGCGACGGCAGTTTCCACCGCCTCGCGCTCGGTCTTCGAACTGTCGAGAAAGCGCATATAGTCCTTGGCAAAGGCGAATGCTGCCTCTGTCTTCTCGGGGGCAAGCTCATAGGAGCTTTTCTTCTTGTAAACGAGTTCTTCCATTTTGAAATCTCCTTTGATATATAAAAATTTTTTATTCGGATTCGGTGTTGTAGAGCTTTTCGTATTTTCCGATCGCTTCCTTGACGCGCCCGACATAGGCTCTTGTTTCGGCGATCGGAATTTCGGTCAGCCTGCCGGTCTCGTCGATCTTGCCCTCTTCGATCCAGCCGTCCACGCGCCCCATACCGCAGTTGTAGGCGGCAAACGCCGTGTCCCACACGCCGTAGCGGTCGTAGAGCATCGAGAGGTAATAGACGCCGTAGCGGATGCTGGTCTCGGGGTCGTAGAGCATGCCGGTCTCATAGTTGTCGCCGGTGCGGGCGGTCAGGTCGGCAAAGGTGGCGGGCATCATCTGCATCAGACCGACCGCGCCCGCCGCAGAAACGGCGGTGGGGTCAAATCCGCTTTCGGTGCGGATCACCGCATAGCAGATGTCGCGCGGCACTTTGTAGACCTCGGCGTATTTTTCGACAAGGTCGGTGTATTTCAGCGGGTAGCGCGCACGGTCGAGCTTGTCGGCAAAGCGCGCGGCAAGAAGTCCGCAGAGGACGGACAGTCCCGCGATCACGAGGATGACCGTAAGGGTCTTGATGAATTTATTCAAGCGTGTTCCTCCGAGAGCAGAAGATCAATTTCGCGTGCGGCGGCGTCGATTTTTCCGGCGTCG
Source organism: Oscillospiraceae bacterium (assembly GCA_003343845.1). GTDB lineage: Bacteria > Bacillota > Clostridia > Oscillospirales > CAG-272 > UMGS902. The sequence continues at coordinate 67,741 of QAKK01000023.1, read as the reverse complement.
CCGTCGTTGAGGAGAAGATAGCCGCATTTTTTCAGGTAGAAGGCATCATTCGGCTGTGAGCGGATGCGCCGCAGCGCCGCCGCATCGGAAATGCCGTCCCGCGCGACAATGCGGCGGACGCGCATTTCGGTCGGCGCCGTGACGCAGACAACGAGGTCGCACAGACGGTCGAGCCGTGCTTCGATCAGCAGCGGGGCATCGAGCAGAATGCCCTTTGCGCCCGCATCGACAGCGGCGCGGATCTCTTTGACACATGCGCGGCAGACATATTTGTGCGTGATCTTGTTGAGCCGCAGGAGCGGCTTTTTGCCGTGCGCGCCGAAGACGCGGGCGGCAAGTGCCGTGCGGTCGATCTGCCCGTCTTTGAGAATGCCGTCGCCGAAGGCGGCGACCAACTCGGCGCGCATCGGCGCGCTCGTGCGGAGCAGGTCATGATAGATCGCGTCGGCGTCGGCGTGCAGATAGCCGCGCGCCGTGAGCGCGGCGGCAAGCATGCTTTTTCCGCTGCCGCTCGGACCCGTGATGCCGATGATCTTCATAGTCTCCCTCCGCAGTTGGATTTCATACAGATTTATTATACAATATCTTCCCCCGCTTTGCAAGTCCGCAATGAGAAAAATCCGCGCCGCGCGCGGAAATGCCTCCGCCGCCGCGCACCCGCGCCGCCGCCGCGCACGAAACGGCACAAAGGACAAACAAAGGCGCAGACCTTCCACGCAAATTTATATTGACGCACTTCGTTAAGGTTGTTAAAATAATGATAAAAAATGATGCATGTAACTATGCAAAATCACGGAGGTTCAGGATGAAAAAACACCTGCTTTGGCTGTGTGCGCTGCTGCTTGCGGCGTGCGGCCTTGCGCTTTCGGCGTGCGCGGCGGAGACGCGCGTCTATGTTGCCGACGGCGGCACGGGAGACGGAAAGTCGGCATCGACCCCCTGCGGCAGCCTTGCGGCGGCGGTCGACGCGCTGAACGGTGCGGGCGGCACCGTCGTCCTCGTCGGCGACGTGACGGTGTCGGTGCAGACCACGCTGCCCGAACAGAGCGGCGATTTGACCTTTACGGCGGAGGGCGGCGCGCGCCTCGTGCAGAAGCAGCGCATCACCTTTGCCAAAAACACAAATGACAATGTGATCACCTTCGATCTGCCGGTTTACGCCGCGGCGTCCTCGCCCGTGGCGGTCTTCGGCAGCTTCAACAGCATCACCTTCACCGAGAAGTTCACGGTGACGAAGGCGGCGACCGGCTCGGGCTTCTGGTTCTACGGCGGCGTGTTTACCGCCGAGGCTGCAAACGGCGGCGTTAATGCGGATTACATCACCGAGCTGCCCTATTCCATCACAGTGAAAAACGGCACGTTTGACCGCTTCTCCGGCGGCAACTACCGGTCGAGCGGACACTGCCTCGTCGGTGCGATCGCCGCACCGGTTTCGGTCACCGTCGAGGGCGGCACGTTCGGCACCGCAGGCACCTACGATGTCGAGTCCAACAACCAGCAGTACAACGGCTTTTCGGTCTCCGGGCAGATGATCCTTGCCGACGATGCCACGCTCACGATCACGGGCGGCACGTTCCATGTGCCGGTCTTCTTGCAAGGGCGGCTGGGACTGGTCTCGGTGCGCGCGTCGCGCGACTCGAAGCTGACCGCGTCCGACAGAAAGTATTATTCCATCGACGGCAATCTGAAAATCAATATTTCCGGCGGCAGCTTTGACGGCGGCATGATCTCGGCATATCAGCAGCAGGTCAGCCATGCGCAGGTCGTCCGCGGCAACTTTGATGTGACGATCTCCGGAAAGCCGACCTTCAAGACGGGCACGATCCTCGACGCCACGGCAGTCAAGTCCTATCCGGGCAGCAGCACCAAGGCAACGCTGACCATGCCTGCGGCGCAGAGCGGTGTCACCGTGCGCCGCTTTGACCGCGTCAACGGCGCAGCGCAGAGCTACACCGAGCCGCTGCGCATCGTCACCATCGGCGACAGCATCACCGAAGGCTACGGCGGTTCCTTTGCCACGCAGTCCTATCCCGCGCGCATCGCGGCGCGGCTGATGCGGGAGGGCAAGGATACGCTTGTCGGCAACTACGGCTTGTCTTCCGCCGGCATGACGATGGGCAAGGCGGCGCGCGTGTACTATCCCGATACGCTTGCCGACCGCATGACCCGCACCGAGACCGGCGCAGACTTTTATGTCTTCGCCATCGGCACCAACGACGGCGACGCCGCGGGGCAGTCGAACGGCTCGGAAAAGTGGTATGTCGACCTCTACACCGATTTTATCAAGGCGGTGGGCGATAACGCCGAGACCTCAAAGGTCTTCATCACCAATGCGGTGCACCGCATGACGCCAAATGTGGCAACCCTGCGCAATTCGTCGATCATCCGCCCCACGCAGAAAAAGATTGCCGACGAGTTGAGCGCGTCCGATCCCGGCAAGTACACGTTCATCGATCTCTATGCGCTCACCTATGAACGCACGAAGAAAGGCACCTTCATCTCGTCGGACAAGATCCATCCCACGGTGGATGGCTATATTTACATGGCAGAGAAGGTCTACGACGCGATCTTCGGCGGCGTGACCGAAGTTGACGGCTTCCGCCTCACCGATGTCTACGCCTCCGACAGCGGCTCGCCGTTCGGCGCGGGCACCAAGGACGACCCCATCTCCTATCTGCCGAACGCCATCGACCGCATGGCGACAAACGCCGATGTCACTTTGCACATCGTCGGCACACTGACCTTTGGCGGCGACAGCGTGTCGCTGCCGACCTACATGCAGCGGCTCACGATCGTCGGCGAGGGCACGAATGCCGTCCTCAACCTTTCCAAGGCGGCGGATGTCCGCCTCGGCTGCCCGACGGTGTTCAGAAACCTCACCGTCAACGGGCGCGGCGCGAGCACGGCGATGGTCTGCCGGTATTTCGACCTCGACATCGACGAGAGCGTGACGCTCACGGGCAAGTGGGATCTCATCCTCGGCAACATCGTGCAGAGCGACCGCTCGAAAATTGATGTGAAGACCAACATGAAGTTTGACAGCGCCGAGAGCGTGTCGAGCGATCGCGACTGCACGGTTCGCGTGCTCACGGGCACCTGGACCCGCTTCTTCTGCGGCGACCGCCGCATTTCCAACCATGCGCCCATCGGTACCTACGGCGGGCATATGACCGTGACGGTCGGCGGCGCTGCAAAGATCACCGGTATGACCGCCGCCGCCACACAGGCGACGCTGTACGCCGCCGTTTCGGGCATGAACTACCTCACCGGCAGCATTGACGCCACGGTGGACGGCTGGGATTCGGCGCTGGCGCTGACCGACTTCGCCTACATCGGTTCGCGCTCGGACATCGTCCCCTACACGCCGACGAAGAATACCGGCAGTGTGCGGCTGACGACCGCGGCAAAGACCATCCGCATGGGCGACCTGGACGGCGACGGCGCCGTCACCGTGCGTGACGCGCTGCTTCTGGTGCGCGCCGCGGTCAACGGCAGGCTGACCGATGCGCAGGCCGAGCATTATTTCCATACGACTGCGGTCACTCTCACCGATGTGATCTGGCTGCTCGGACGTACCGCGCAGAATTAACAACAACCGAAAAGAACCGCTCGTCCGGGCGAAACAGCAAAAAAGACGGCAGACACAAGCAAGCGTGTCTGCCATCTTTTTTATATCTGCCGTCTGTTTCCCGGCTTGAAAACGCTTTTCTTCCTTACTGTTATGGCTGCATGTTCTGCTGTCTCTTTTGCCTGTCGGCGTAGAGCGCCGCCAGATTCAGCAGCTGCTTGCGGGAAGAGACGCCGAGCTTGGTATACATGTTGCCGGTGTGGTATTTGAGCGTGGACTGCTTGATGCCGAGCAGTTCCGTGATCTCGGGGGCTTTCCCGTTCGCCTTTTCATGCTCTTTTTTTGACATACTGTTTCCATAATATTTTTACCATAGAGCACGCTCTTCCGTCAAGGGGTGCGGCGAAAAACAGGCAGTTTTTTTCACACGGAAGCAAGCCCTTTTTCATTGTTGAAATGCTGAAAAATACAAAGATGGTGGCGGAAAACACATTGACAGCCGCGCGGCGACAATCTATACTCTATGGTGAGTTCATATGCGACGGAGGTATTCCCAATGAAGATTGTCAAGCAATTTGCCCGCCTGCTTGCTGCAGCGGCGATTCTTTGCATGCTTTGCATGCCCGCATTTGCCGCCGAGGTGCGTACGGTTTATGTCGCGGGCGGCGGCACGGGTACGGGCGCATCGGCGTCCTCTCCGTGCGGCAGCATGGATGCGGCGGTCGCGCTGCTCGACGGCAGGGGCGGACGCATCGTGCTCTGCGGCGATACGACAATCAGAAAGAAGACGCAGATTCCGGCGCAGTCCGGCAGGCTGGAGATCACTTCGGCGGGCGGCAGCCTGATTCTTGCCATGCGGCTTCAGTTTCTGCCTGCACCCGCAGCATATGACATCGTCATCGACACGCCGATCTCGATCACAAAGTACACCTATTATATTTTTGGCGGCTATAACAATGTCACCTTTACCGAAAACTGCAAAACCACGCTGAAGGACGGCGGCAAGCTCGGCTTCTTCGGCGGCACCATGCCAGAGGCGAACTTCACCACGCCGGAGACGGATCTGATCTCGACGCATCCCTACAGCGTGACGGTAAACGGCGGCGACTTCGCCTATTTCGGCGGCGGCAATTTCCGCAATGTGTCGCAGACCATGCTCGGCAGCCTGACGGCGCCTGTGTCCGTGACGATCAACGGCGGACATTTCGGCACGGGCAGCTACAGCCGGACAGGCAGCAACCGTTCCTATGAGGCGTTCTCGCTCTCAGGCAATTCAATCCTCGCGGCGGGCGGCAGCCTTACGATTCACGGCGGCGTGTTCGACTGCCCCGTCTATCTGCAGGGGCGGTATTATTCCATTGCCGACCGCCCCGTGCGTACAAGCACGCTGCTTACCGCCGATGCGGCGCTGCAGACGGCGGACGGTGACATCACGCTGACCATCGACGGCGGCAGCTTTGCAGGCTATGAGATTGCGGCGGCACAGGTGACTCCTGAGTATACCTTCCTGCTCCGCGGCAACCTGGATGTGCACATCGGTGCGGGCGCTGTTTTTGCTGACGGCACGGTACTGGATGCCACGCAGGTCAAGGCGCGCGCGGGCGAGAACAAGGCGGCGCGCCTGACGGCGGAGAGCGGCGTCAGCCTGCCGGTCTGCAAGCGCTTTGACTTTATAAACGGCAAAGCGCAGACCGTGGACGAGCCGCTGCGCATCCTCTATATCGGTGACAGCATCACCTGGGGCACCGGCGCCTCGGCGCCTGCAACCCGCTCCTATCCCGCGCAGCTGCTTGCGCTTCTCGATGCGGCGGGCAGGGAGGCGGTCATCACCGACTGCGGCGTGCCTGCCACCGGCGTGCTCGCCTCGGCAAACACCTGCTATCCGAATACCTTTGCCTGCAGCATGGCGTATCAGAATACTGATCCGGACTATATCGTTTTCTCGCTCGGCATCAACGATGCGCGCACGGCGGGCGGTACAAACGGCGCGCTGCTCTCCTACACCGAGGATTACACGGCGCTGATCGAGAAGTTTGCCGCGCTGCCGAGCGTGAAGAAGGTGTTTATCACCAGCGCCCTGCCGATGAACGCCACATCGACAAGCGATGCGGTATCCCTGCGCGGCGTCACGGTCATCCGCCAGACACAGCGGCACATCGCCGAGACGCTGTCGGCAAAGGATGCGGACAAGTTCACTTTTGTTGATTTGTATGCGCTGCTGTTCCCGGAGACGATGGCGGATATCGAAAACGGCACGAAAAACTTCTTCTGCGCCACGGACAGCCTGCATCCCTCGGATGCGGGGTATGTCGTCTATGCAAAGTACATGTATGACGCCATCTTCGGCGGCGTCTGCACGCGCGAAGGCTTTGAAGGGTCCGATGTGTACATTTCCGCTGCCGGACGCATCGGCGGTGCGGGAACAAAGGATGACCCTGTGAGCAGCCTTGCAACTGCATTTGCCCGCCTCGGCAGCGGCGGCACGCTGCATGTCGTCGGTGAGGTGTCCTCGGCGATGAAGGTGTTCACGCCGCTTTACACGGACGGGCTGACCATTGTCGGCGAGGGGACGGGTGCCGTCCTGAAGCTGACGGGCGGGCTCTTCAAAGCGGGCAGCGCCGTTACCTTTGACAATCTTACGCTGGACGCGGGCAGTGCGTCCGACTTTTACGCCTGCTACAACGATGTGACCTTCACCGAGACGGCGAAGACAAAGGGCACGTGGAATCTCAAGGTCGGTTATAACCTGTATGCTGAACGTGCGGCGACCAAGCCGAGCGACACGCTCTACGATACAGTTGCGAGCGCCTCCTCGGACAAGGACTGCTGCATCACGCTGCGCGGCGGCAGCTTTGCACAGCTTTACGGCGGTAACCGCATGTTTGTCGCAAACGCGCCTTACGGCATCTACAGCGGCAGGCTGACCATCCGTGTCGGCAGTGGAGCCACAGTCGGCAGCGGGACGGTGGGGAGCGCACTCTGCGGGCAGAATTACCTTTCCGGCAGCGTGGACGCTGTCATTGAGGCGTACCGCGCGGGTGGCATCCTGCTGGATTTCGCGCCCGTCGCGGCGGACGGCTTTGATCCCGCCCGCAATACGGGCAGCGTCAGGGCAGCCTTTGCCGACGGCGTGACACCTGTCTATACCCCGCTCGGCGACTTTAGCGGGGACGGCAAGACGGATCTGCGCGATGTACTGTGCGCCCTGCGCGCCGTTGCCGGCGGAGACGCGATCGATGGCAACGCCTACTACGGCAAAACGACGATTGAGCTGCGGGACGTGCTTCTGCTTTTACAGATGCTCACAAAAAAATAGAATAATATAAAAAGCGGTGCACCGATAGGTGCACCGCTTTTTCAGTGGGGGCTCGCCACGGCGAAGTTCAGATAGGACGCAAAGGCGACCCAGAACAGGTAGGGCAAGAGCAGCCATCCCGCCGCGGGCGTGATGCGGTAAAACAGCACCGCCGTGACAAAAATCAGCGCAAACAGCAGGAGAATCCACACAAAGGCAAACCAATAGGCGCCGAAGTTGAAAAATGCAATCGGCCAAAGGAAATTGAAGAAGAGCTGCACGCCGTAAAAGAGCAGTGCGGTACGCTTCTGCGCGCTGTCGGCGTCCGACACGGCGACGAGATAAGCGGCGATGCCCATCAGGATATACAGCGCCGTCCACACGACGGGGAAGAGCCATGCGGGCGGGGACAGCGCGGGGCGGTTCAATGCGCCGTAGGCTTCGGCACCACCGCCCGAGATCAGTGCGGCGAGACCGCCGATGGCAAGGGGCATGGCGACAGATACGGCAAGTGCTTTCGGCTTGATAGACATAGCAGAGCATCCTTTCTGGGAAAGTTCGGGGTATTATTCTATGCGCATGCGATGGAAATATGAAGACTTTGTTAAGACTTGCGCAGGGCTCTTGCGCCGACGGCGCAAATGTAGTAGAATAGGGGCAGAAAATACGAATGGAAAAGGATAAGCATGAAACGTATTCAAATCGGCGGTGCGTCGCTCGGCAACCTGCTTCTGCGCTTTGTGCAGGGGCTGATCATCGGCGTCGGCGGCATTCTGCCCGGTGTCAGCGGCGGCGTACTCTGCATCGTCTTCGGCCTGTATCAGCCGGTGATGGAGGTCTTCGCCGCACCGATCAGAAATCTGAAAAAACATTTTGCTTTGCTTGCGCCGGTGGCGCTCGGCGCGGCGGTCGGCTGCTTCGGGCTTGCGCACCTCGTCGGCGCGGCGATGCAGGCGTACCCCGCCTATGCCACGGCGGCGTTCGTCGGGCTGATCCTCGGCACGCTGCCGGCGCTGCTGCGCACCGCGCGGGAGAAGCCCGCGTCGCGCGGCTCCGCGCCCGCATTCTTCACGAGCTTTGTCCTGTTTTTCACGCTCTTTCTGTTTCTCGGGCGCGAGGACGGGTTGTCCATCGTGCCGAACTTCTTCTGGTATCTGCTCACGGGTGTGATCTGGGGCGTCAGCATCGTGCTGCCGGGGCTCAGCCTGTCGAGCATTCTGATCTTCCTCGGGCTGTTTGCGCCGCTGGTGAACGGGGCGAAGAGCCTTGATTTTGCAGTGCTGCTGCCGGTCGGCATCGGCGGCATTGCGGCGATCGCGCTGCTCGCGCGGCTGGTGAACCGCCTGTTTGCGCGCTATCCCGCCGTGATGTCCTATATCATTCTCGGCGTCGTCGCCGCCACCACCATCCCGCTGATTCCGACGCAGTTTGCATCGGTGGCGGACTTCTTCGTGCAGGTCTGCTTGATGGTCGTCGGCTTCGCTGTTGCGCTCGCCTTTGACCGCCTCGGTAAAAGGCTCGGCTGCGAATAAAGAATTGAAAAGCACGGTCCGAAATTTGCGTTTCGGACCGTGCTTTTATGTATCCGCTGCTTCAAGGATGAGGCGCTCCAGCTCCCGCGCGGCGACGCCGAGCGGCTGGTCGCGGCGGCGGAGCAGGCAGATGCTGCGCGGCGGAATCTCCTCGGCAAGGTCGATGATGTTGACCCGCCCGTTTTCGCGCGCGAACCGCTCCGGGACAAAGCCGACGCCGAGATCAGCCTCCACCATCGGCAGCACCTGATCGGCGGTCGCCGCCTCGATGTCGGGTGCAAATTGCAGACCGTGTGCGGCAAACAACTCGGCATGGAACGCATAGGACATCGTGCCCGCCGCCAGCGAGATCTGCGGAAAGGCGCTCAGCTCGGCGAGCGTCACGCGCCGACCGCAGAGGGCGGGGAAGGCGTCTGAGCAGACCGCCGCCTCCCGGAACTGCCGCAAAGGACGGACGCTGATCGACGCCGACTGCTCGACCGGCGTGGTGACCACGGCAAAGTCGGCGATGCCGTCCTGCATGGCGCGCACCGCCTGCGGCGTGGAGTGATTGCTGATGCGGACGCGCACGCCGGGGTAGCGCGTGCGGTACTTTTTCAGCACCGGGAGCAGCAGCCCGCGCAGTGCCACCTCGCTGGCGGCGACAAAGACCGTGCCGCTTTGCAGGTTGCGGCTCTCCAAAAGCTCAGCTTCGCCCGCCTCAATGTGTTCAAAGGCGATGCGCACATGCGCGTAGAGCTTTTCCCCCTCGGGGGTCAGCGTCATGCCGCGGCGCGAACGGGCAAACAGCGGGCAGCCGAGCGCGCTTTCAAGGTTTTTGACCGCGCGGGTCAGATTCGGCTGGTCGGCAGACAGCACCTTTGCCGCCTGCGAGACACCGCCGTACCGTGCGACATAATAGAAGATGCGATAATAGTCGTAATTGGCGTACATGTCGGTTTCTCCATATAAATTTGATATGCCGTATATGGCAAATATACAGTTTACACATGCCTATATTCGTATTATAATAGCTACTGATCAAAAAGTCAAGTAGGGAGTGAAACCGAATGAACTACACCGGGCTTTCCCGGGCGGCACTTGAAGCCGAGCGCGCCGCCTGTGACAAAAAGCTGCATACCTATACCGACCGCGGCGTCTCGCTCGACCTCACGCGCGGCAAGCCTGCGCCCGAGCAGCTTGCCCTGTCGATGGGGATGCTGGACGTGCTGGATCACCGCAGCGTCACCGACTCCGAGAGCGGTATGGACTGCCGCAACTACGGCGGGCCGGACGGCATTCCGGAGGCACGGCGGCTGCTCGCGCACATGCTGGGTACGCACACGGCAAGCACCATTGTCGGCGGCAACTCGAGTCTGGAACTGATGTTCCTGCTCGTCAGCCACGGCATGATCGACGGCATCTGTGGCGCAAGACCGTGGAGCCGTGTGGAGCACCGCAAATTTCTTTGCCCCGCGCCGGGTTACGACCGGCACTTCGCCATCACCGAGCACTTCGGGTTTGAACTCATTCCGATCGCGATGCACGACGACGGACCGGATATGGACTCGGTGGAGGCATACGCCGCCGACCCGACCGTCAAGGGCATTTGGTGTGTGCCGAAATATCAGAATCCGACCGGCATCATCTTCAGTGATGCCGTGATCCGCCGCTTTGCCGCGCTGCGCCCGGCGGCGGAGGACTTCCGCATCTTCTGGGATAATGCCTACTGCATCCACGACTTTGACGCGGACACACCGAAGATCCCCGATCTGCTCGCTTTGTGTGAGGCGGCGGGCAACCCCGACCTCGTCTATGAATTCTGCTCGACGAGCAAGATCAGCTTCCCCGGCGCGGGCATTTCCGCCGTGGCGGCAAGCCCTGCCAACCTCATCGACATCAAGGGTTTTCTGAAGTTTGCCACCATCGGACCCGATAAGCTCAACCAGCTGCGCCATGCTCGCTTCTTCAAGAACAGCGCGGGGCTTGCCGCGCAGATGCAGAAGCATGCGGCGCTGCTTCGCCCGAAATTTGAGGCGGTGTACGGCGCCCTGCATGAAGAGCTGGACGGCACCGGCGTTGCCGACTGGACAGAACCGCGCGGCGGCTACTTCCTGTCCTACAACACGCCGCGCGGCTGTGCTCGCGCCGTGGTCGCCATGTGCGCGTCGCTCGGCGTGCGCTTCACACCCGCAGGCGCGACCTACCCCCATGGCATCGACCCGGATGACCACAACATCCGCATCGCACCGTCTTTTGCCACCGTGGAGGATGCCACCGCGGCAACGCATATTCTCGCACTCTGCACTAAAATCGTCTGCATCGACAAACTGCTTTCGGAGGAACAAATATGAATCGCGATTTAACCGTCGGTGAACCTGCGCGCGTTCTGCGCCGGTTCTGCCTGCCGCTTTTCGGCAGTATTATTTTTCAGCAGCTGTACAACATTGCGGACAGCTTTGTCGCCGGCAAATTCATCGGCAATGATGCGCTTGCCGCCGTCGGCAACAGCTATGAGATCACGCTGATCTTTATTGCGTTTGCCTTTGGCTGCAACATCGGCGCGTCGGTCATTGTGGCGCAGCTCTTCGGCGCCAAGCAGCATAAGGATATGAAGACGGCGGTCAGCACGACCTTCATCTTCTGCGGCGTGCTGTGCGCCGCGCTGATGGCGATCGGCGGCTTCTTCGGCGACGGACTCCTGCACCTTATCAACACGCCGGAGAACGTCTTTGCCGACTCCAAGCTCTATCTCGATATTTACATCCTCGGCCTGCCGTTCGTTTTCTTCTACAATGTATCCACCGGCATTTTTGCGGCGCTCGGCGACTCCAAGACCCCGTTTATCTTCCTCGCCTGCTCCTCGCTCTCCAACATCGGCATGGATATTCTCTTTGTCGCGGGCTTCGACATGGGCGTGGACGGCGTGGCATGGGCAACCTTCCTCTGCCAGGGCGTCAGCTGCATTCTGGCGCTTGTGTTTGTCTTTAAGCATCTGCATGCCGTTGAGACGACGGAGCGTGCGCCGCTGTTTTCGTGGAAGCTGCTCGGCAAGGTTGCGGTCGTCGCCGTCCCGAGCATTTTGCAGCAGAGCTTCATCTCGGTCGGCAACATCGTCATTCAGGGTGTCATCAACAGCTTCGGTTCGGCGGTCATGGCGGGCTATTCCGCGTCGGTCAAACTGAACAACATGGTCATCACCTCGCTCACCACGCTTGGCAACGGCGTGTCCAGCTTCACGGCGCAGAACCTCGGCGCAGGGAAGTATGACCGCATCAAGGCGGGCTTCCGCGCCGGGCTCATGCTGGTGTTTGCGCTCTGCGTGCCGATCATCGCGCTCTACTTCGGTGCGGGTCGCTGGCTGGTCTATATCTTCCTCGACAGCCCCACCGGCGAGGCGATGGATGTCGGTGTGCAGTTTTTACGCATCATCTCGCCGTTCTATTTTCTCATCGCGGCAAAACTCGTTGCCGACGGCGTGCTCCGCGGCGCGGGCATGATGGGGCGCTTCATGGTCGCCACGTTCTCCGACCTTATCCTGCGCGTCGTGCTGGCGCTCACGCTGTCGCAGACCGCGCTTGCCACCACGGGCATCTGGCTCTCCTGGCCGATCGGCTGGGTCATCGGCATGGCGCTCTCCCTTGCGTTCTACTTCACCGCAAAATGGCGCAAAGCCGAAGTTCCCCCCGAGAAGGACGAAAACTGGGTATAAAAATTTTCAAGTCTTCAACAAGAGAGGCAGCAGTTTCAACTGCTGCCTCTCTTGTTGAAAGAAAAACTGAAGGTGACATGCAATACAAAAATGAAATTATTCTCAGAAACAGTGCGGAAATAACTTGAAAAATTGCCGATTTTGCTATATACTGTTGTTGTGTGTAAAATGTTCCTGAGCGTACAGGCCTATATTATTATAGAAAAAATATTGAAGTTTCCCCTAGCGAATGAGTGAAAAGGAGGTTTATAATGAAACGCTTGAAAAAGAATTTAAATAACATAATGTGGTTATGTAAACCGTATTGGAAGTATGATAGAGCATACTTCATTTTGTACATTCTCACTTCGTTTGTTTTTTTTCCGTTCGGTGATATCATATACATATATTTACCGGAGCGAGTAGTGGATTTGTTGATGCAGGGAAAATCGCTCAGCTATATGGTGATTTTTGTATCAATAGCGTGTTGTGTATCTTTCCTGACGCATATGTTTCCGAGCTTTTTTTATCCTTCTTTTCAGAAAAAACAGGCCAGAATTAATCAACTCGTGAACAAAGAAATCTATGAGAAAGGACTGGCTACAGACTATAAGTTTATTGATAACCCCGAGTATTATAACAAGTTTTCATGGGCAATTAACGAATATTCGAACCAGGTCAATTCTGCCCGCGAATTCATAAGTAGATTTTGTCAATACTTTTTTTCCATTTCTGTATTGTTGACGATCATTGCAACCATTGGACCATGGATATTGCTGATTGAATGTGTACAACTGATTTTGCAAGCCTTTTTTAATTCATACAGTCAAAAGCTTTCGATTAGTCAGAAAAACGAGATGCTGCCGATAGACCGAAAAATGAGGTATCTTCATCGGGTGTTTTACTTAAAGCAGTATGCGGCAGACTTAAAAACGACGTCACTTTCAACTAAATTGTTTCATGAATATGCGCAAAACGGCAAAGCGAAAGTTGATGTTACATACAAATATGCGAAGAAAATACTATATATAGGGTTAATCAGAGAAGCTGTTTTAGCAATTACAGAGTTTGTAATTATCATTTACCTTGTTAGTAGTATTATCAATGGCAGAATCCCCGAAATCGGTTTGTATATAACAATGATACTTGCTTTCTATCGTTTGGATTCAAAGTTGAGCGAGTTTATAACATTGCTGTCAAACGCGCAGGGGCTGTCGCTGAATGCCGAGAAAATCAAAGAATTTTTTGAAATGCAGTCTGAAATCGAGTCTGCCGATGAAGACAAGACAATTCATCCTGCTGACGGACCGTTTTCTGTTTCTATAAAAAATCTGGATTTTTCTTATGAAAACTCAAATTTCCGACTGTCGAAAGTGAATCTCGATATAAGAGCAGGAGAAAAAATTGCGATTGTCGGCGCAAATGGCGTGGGAAAGACAACGCTTGTGAAACTACTCTTGAGATTGTACGATGTAAATAATGGAGATATACTGTATAACGGGATTTCAATAAAGAAGTACGATCCGGTTGAGTTGCGGAGAAAAATCGGTGTTGCGTTTCAAGATACAAATGTGTATGCCTTATCTTTTATTGACAATTTAACTTTGTATGATGAATATTCAAGAGAGCAGATAAATGAAATCGTCAAAAAGATGGAACTGAACAGTATTCTTGAAAAAGGGAATGGCACAATAGATGTTGAGATGACGCGTGAATTTAATGAAAAAGGGGTCATGGTATCAGGCGGAGAAGCACAAAAAATAGCACTTTCACGCGTTATTTCGGGAGAATTCGGTCTATTGGTTCTGGATGAACCTTCATCTGCATTGGACCCGATTACAGAATATAACATTATGAAGTTGATTATGAGTGCGGCAAACCTGACGACTACTATAATCGTTGCACATCGACTCTCAACTGTACGTGATGCAGACCGAATCGTTGTCATTGATGACGGCGGTGTTGTCGAATCAGGTTCGCATGATGCGTTAATGTCTATGAAGGGTAAGTACTTTGAAATGTTTACAAAGCAAGCTGAGAATTATGTGAAATAAGAGACGAATCGTCATGAATAAGCAAATTGCAAAATGTTAAAAGAGCGAGAACACCCCCGCCGACCCTTTCGGGTCGGCGGGGGTGTTCTTATACTTGCTTTATCAGTCCTGTTTCTTTTCTTTTTTCTTCTTCGATGCCTTGACGATCACCAGAACGACGACGAGGACGATGGCGATGCAGAGGAGATAGGGCAGAACATAGATGAAGAAGAACAGGAGATTTTCGGAGAAGATGCCGAAGCTCTCGAGCGAGCCGCCGACGGCTTCCTTGAACTTATCGCCGAAGGTCTCGGGCTCGGGCGTGGTGAACTTCTTTACCTCGGCAAGCGTGAGATTGAAGGTGGAATAGCGCACGTCGTTGTCGATGGTGCGCTGCGTGTTGGTCAGGGCTTCGATCTGATACTGCACGTCGCAGAGACGGCTCTCGATCTCGAGCATTTCGGTGACGCTCTCCGCCTTTTCCAGCATGGCAAACAGGCGCTCCTCCTGGATACGGTAGGATTTCAGCCGGTTTTCGTTGTCGTAGTAGCGCTCGGTGAGGTTATCCACATAGCGGTTGATTTCGGCGACGTTGCAGATGTCGGAGAGCCCGGTGAGAAAGGTCTCATAGCTTTCCTGCGGAATCCGCACTTTCATGTTCATCGAACGATTGCCGTAGCTCTTGCCGTTCAGATTGTAGGCATTTTCCGAGATGATGATGCCGCCGAGCGAAGCGATCTTTTGGTGCAGCGCGTCGGATGCGGTGTCAAAATCCTCGGATTCCAGCGTGACATTTGCGGTGTAGACCAGCTTTTCCTCGCGGATGGTGTCCTTGCCGTCAGAGCCGTCGCTGCTTTCGCTCTTGTAGCTGTCGCCTGCGGCGGACGGCTCGAGGTAGCCGATGTCATAGCCTGCCGCGGTGGTCTCGGCATAGTACAGGTCGCTGCTGTCGCGGTAGGATTCGTTTTTTCCCGCAGCAGCGCCGCAGGAGGCGAGAGAGGCGCAAAGAAGAAACGCCGCTGCAAGGATGGCAAGTTTTTTCATGGGAATGCTCCTTTCACTTTTTTCGGAAGATCAGAAATTTGGACAGCACATAATTGGAGATGACGACAAAGACGGCAAGCGCCAGTTTGACGATGTAGCCGTTGTATCCGAGCCGCTCGGCGAAGATCCAGAAGCCGCCGTTCTCAATGACGCCGGACAGCGCCCGCGCACCGAAAAAGCCCAAAAATTCACGGAAGGCATTGCCGCTGTGCCCGTTTTCAAACACGCGGAACTTGCTGGTGACAAAGGCGAAGAGCACCGAGGCGAACCAGGCGATGAGCTGCGCCGCCATTTCGTCGATGCGAAGCAGGCTTGCAAACAGCCCGAAGACGAGAAAGTTGACCGCTGTGGTCAGTCCGCCGTAGAAAACGTAGGCGATCTGCTCGTGGTATTTTCTGTACAAATTCTTGATCTTTTCCATTTGCTTATTTGTCGGCGTTTCGCCGAAAAATCCTCACGTAAATTTTTCCTGCACCGCACGGGCTGCGGCTTCAAAGTCCTCGCGGCTGCACAGAACGGAGAGCGCGCCGAGGAGCGCGTTTGCCGTCATGCCGCCCGGCAGGTCAAACTGCGCGGCGAGCGCGTCGCGCAGTGCGGCGGCATTTGCGCCGCCGGAGAGCCCATAGGCATAGAAATCCGCCTTGGTGATCGGGGTGCGCGCGGGGAGACTGTCCGTCGCGTAGGGCGCAAACAGTGCGCGGAGCAGTTCGGCGTCCATTCCCTCCACGCCGAGTGTCCCTTCTTTCGAGCCGACGCGCTTGCGCCGCTCCTTGCCCGCGATCTTCGGGATGTAGAGGTCGTAGACACGCTCGGGCGGGAGGAAGCTCTTGAGATAGCCGCGGATGACCTTGCCCGCACCGTCGCTGTCGCAGAGCAGGATGACGCCGCCCGCGCACAGGCGACGGATCAGCGCCTTTTTCTCGCGGCTGTTGAAGATGCCGAACCCCCCGGTGGTGATGATGTTGGCATCGAGCAGGGAATCCAGCTTGATTTTATCGTATTTGCCCTCGACGATGACCGGCAGGGCAATTTTCAGCTTGCCGCTCATCTTGCCGCCTCGCAGACCAGCGCGCGCAGACGCCCGTAATCGCTGCTCTCGCTCTTGATGGCGAGGTCCGCTTCGCGGCAGAGCGACAGGACGACGCCGAGCCGCGCGCTTGTGGTTTTCTTCGCGGCGGCGGCGTAGAGCTTGGTGCGGTATTCGTGCATTTTCAGCTTTTTTGCGACCTCGCTCACCGGCAGCCCTGCGTCGAGGCAGACGCGCACCCGGTACAGGTCGATATAGGTGGAATAAATGCCCGCAAAGGCGGAAAAAGGACGCACGCGCTTTTCCTCCATGGTGCGGAGGATCGAGAGCGCGCGGTCGGTGTCCCCGTCCAGCACCGCGCCGGAGAGGGCAAACGGCTCCAGCTCTTTGGTCGCTGCGGTGACAAGGTCGATGTCCGCCGCCGTGAGCGTGTCCCGCCCGACGGCGTGCAGATACACGCAGAGCTTTTCAATCTCGCCGGCAAGCGCGGACATGTCGCTGCCCGCCACATCAACAAGGTGCGCAAGCGTCCGCTCGTCGGCGGTGAGCTTGTCCTTGGCGAAGTGCTTGCCCGCCCAGACGACAAGTTCCCGCACGGTCGCGTGCGGCAGATAGGCGAGCTTGGCTGCAGCGTTCAGTTTTTTATAGAGTGCCGAGGGCTTTGTGATCTTCGCGCCCTTTGCCTGTCCGTAGTCCAGTGCACCGTCGGTCAGCGTCATCAGCACCACGACGGTGTCATACGCCTTTGCCGCCTCGAAAAATTCGAGCAGTGCATCTGTCTCGGCGGCTTTCAGCTCGGTGAAGTTGAATTCCGAGAGCTCGATCAGCTTCTTCTCGTCAAAGACCGGGGGGGTCATCAGCGCGTCGGACGCGGCGTCGGCGGTGAAGTTCTTCGGCGTGAAGATCACATGGTTGAAGAGGGCATAGGGGGAGTCGCCGAGCAGCGCCTCACGGATCTTTGCGGCATAGAACCGCTTGAGGTAATCCTCTTCGCCGAAAAGGACATAAACGCCGCTCGGGGTCTTGTATTCTTTTTTGATCTCGACTTCCATGCGGCGCTCCTTTCGGTTGATTTCAGGTCAGCAGGGTGATCGTGACCTCGGCGCGCTCGGCAAGCACACCGTTCATCTCGACGAGATAGACCGCGTGAAAGCTGCCGCCGCGATAGGTCAGGGTATTCTGCATTTCTTTCGTGTCCACGCACAGCTCAATCGGGAAATAGGGCGTGTTGTAGACGCAGAGATGCCGCCGCCCCTCCTCAAAGACGAAGGCGGAGGATACGCTCCCCTCGCGCAGGAGGCTGACCACGGTCGGTTCGCGCGTGTCAAAGAAGAGCTTTGTCGTCGAACCGTCCATGCCGGTGATCTCGCTCTCCTCGTATTCGATCTCCAGCTTGTCACCTTTGTCGGCGATCGTGCAATCGGTCGTCAGCGTGGAGGATTCTTCCGTGATGTCTTCCTCGGTCAGCGCCTCGGTGGCATCGGTCTCGTCGCTGTACTGCACCATCTTTGAGGCGATGCGGATCTTTGCAAATCGTTTGTTGATGCTTTTCATTGAAAATTATACGGCGGTTTTGCCGCCGTCTCCGGAGTGTATTCTATCATATTTCGCTGCCAAAGTCAACCGCAGAAAAAACGCCCTCGCATGAGGGCGGTTTTTCGTGAGGTATAGTATAGCCTTCCCCACGGGGGAAGGCGGAGATGCGGCGGGAGCAAGCGCCTGCCATACGGTATTTATTGCGTCCCCGACGGTCTGCGCTATACTTATCTCTTTTTCTTTCCGCTTTCTTCTTCCGCAAGCTCCATATAGACGCGGCGGCGCAGGACGTTTGCCTCGGTCACGCGGACGCGGAGCGGCTGCCCGAGCTTGTAGGCATGCTTGCCGCGCGACAACGTGAGCGCGTCTTCGCTAAAGCTGTAGCCCTCGCCGAGCCGCTCGATCGGGATCAGCCCCTCGCAGGTGTTTTCCAGCTCGCAGAACAGTCCGAACGAGGTCACCGAGCTGATGACCGCATCAAAGGTCTCGCCCACGGCTTTCTGCATGTAAATGACCTTGTACAGATCTTCAATGTCCCGTTCGGCGGAGAGGGCGCGCAGTTCGTTCTCGCTCGAGCGCTCGGCGCTCTCGGCGGCAAACGCGGCATAATGCTTTGCGGCGGCGGGTGCGCCGTTTGCCAGCGTGTATTTCAGGATGCGATGCACCGACAGGTCGGGATAGCGGCGGATGGGGGAAGTGAAGTGGCAGTAGTATTCCAGCCCGAGCCCGAAGTGGTTGCCGCGCACGGCGCTGTACTTCGCTTTCATCTGCGTGCGCAGCGTGATGCGCGAGAGTACACTGCCGAATCCCTTTTCCTCCGCCTCGGCGAGGACGGGCGCGAATGCGCCGGTCGTCAGTTTTTCGGCCTTCAGCGGCAGGATGGACAGCCCGAGGTTGTGTACGAAGTTTTTGTAGGTCGTCAGCTTTTCCTCGGAAGGGGCTTCGTGCACGCGGAAGACACAGGGCACGCGTTTTGCGCACATGAAGCGCGCGACTGCCTCATTGGCGGTGAGCATGAACTGCTCGATCATTTTCTCCGCGTCGCCACGCTCACGCTTGACGACGTCCACCGGCATGCCGGCGTCATCGAGGATGATCTTCGCCTCGGCGCTTTCCAGCTCAAGTACGCCGCGTGCGGTCGAATTTGCTGCCAGCAGCTGATAGAGCGGGTACATGTCGCAGAGCATTTTGTAGACAGGCTTGTATTTTGCGTAGAACTTCGATTTGCTCTTCTTTTCAAAGAGGTCGTTGACCTCGCTGTACACGCCGCGCACCTTGGAACGGATGATCGAATTTTCCACGCGGCAGTCCTTGATCCTGCCCTGCTTGTCCAGGGTGATCCGCGCGCTGAGCGCGTATTTGTCCGTACCCGCATTCAGCGAGCAGACGCCGTTGGAGAGGCATTCGGGCAGCATCGGCACAACCTTGTCGGTGAAATAGACGCTCGTGCCGCGCGCGATTGCCTCCTTGTCGGTGGGCGAACCCTCACGGACATAGTGCGAGACATCGGCGATGTGGACGCCGAGCAGCCAGCCGTCTGCGGTCTTTTCCAGTGAGATCGCATCGTCGAGGTCCTTTGCATCCGCGCCGTCGATCGTGAGGATCGCCGCATCACGCAGATCCAGCCTGCCTGCGGGGCTGATCGGCTCCGCTGCGGCGTGCTCGGCATCGCGCAGCACCTCGTCCGGGAATTCGGTGCGGATGCCGGCGGCGAGCAGCACGGATTCATAGTTGGCGCCGAGCGACAGGGAAGCGCCGAGGCTGCGCAGAATCTCGCCGCGCGGCGGGCGGCGGCTGTCGCCGTAGTCGGTGATGCGCACAAGCACCTTGTCGCCGGGCGCAGCATCGGCGGCGCTTGCGACCTCCACCGCGTCGGCAAGCCGCAGATTGTCCGGGATGACGCGGAAAGGCGCAAAGCGGCGCTCCGCGCCCTCTGTTTCGACGAGTGTGCCGCACAGCTCGTTAAAGCCGCGCGAGAGAATGCCGGTGATCTCACCCTCAATGCGGAAGTCGCCGCCCGCCGTCGGGCGCAGGTCGCGCTTCCGCACGGCGACGGTCACGGTGTCGCCCGCCATCGCGCCGCCGCGCTTTCTCGCGGGTATGAAGATATCCTCGGTCAGCGGGGATTCCTCGGTCACGGTGACAAAGCCGAACCCGCGCTCGGTCGCGGCAAAAACGCCCTCCAGCGTGACGGTTTCCGCCGTGCGGTGCGGCGCAGTTTTGCCGCGTCCGTCCGCCGTCTGCCGCTTCACGCGGCTGCGGCGGCGCAGGGCTTTTGCCACGTTTTCGGGTGCGCCGCCGTTTGATTTCTTTCTTCTGTTTCTTTTCATGGTTTCCTTTTCCGCACAAAAAAATCCGCTTTTGATCAGTTTCAACCAAAAGCGGATTCGGCATACATACTTGAATTATTCGGCTGCGGTGGTGGAATCGGTTGCTTCTGTTGCCGCAGGTTCGGTAGCTTCTGTGGTGGCTGCCGACGTGGCAACGCCGTGGTAATCATCGCCGCCGAGACCGGTGTTCACGCTCGTATTGGGCGTGTAGTTGGGGCTCTCGATCGCGTAGATCACGACAACGAGCACAACAAACACAACAGCGACAACCGAGGTGACTCTGGAGAGCACCTTGTCGATCGCTCTGCCCTTGGTCTTGCCGAAGAAAGTCTCTGCGCCGCCCGCAATCGTGCCGGACAGGTTCTTCGACTTGCCGTGCTGCATCAGAACGGCGACAACGAGGAACAGTGCGCCGATGAGAAGAATAATACCGAGTACAAGTTCAAGAGTCGTCATTTTATATTTCCTCCGATAGGTTGCTTTTTCACAATGCGGATTACATTTTACCATACCCGCTGCAAAAAAGCAATACATATTTCAAAAATATTTTTGGAAATCTTTCAAACATATCACACAAAGAAAGCGGCTTTTTTGTATTGCCATATTCTCTGTCCTGTGTTAAACTAACAGAGGATGAATTATATCTATCGTGAGGTAAATATGACCGAAACTTTCAGGAACCCGATCACCGAAAACGGCGCCGACCCGTTTGTCGTGCGCTTTGAGGATCGGTATTACTATGTCTACAGCGCCGACGGCGGTGTTGCCGTCAGTTCGGCGGACAATATTCACCACCTGAAGCAGGACGGCAAGTGCATTTTCCGTCCCGCGGCGGGCAAGCCCTATTCCAAGGAGTTGTGGGCGCCCGAGATCCATTACCTGGACGGCAACTGGTACTGCTATGTTGCGGCGGATGACGGCGCCAACGTCAACCATCACATGTACGTGCTGAAATCGACAAACGGTCGCCCGGACGGCGCGTATGAGCTTGTCGGTATGCTCGACGACGGCAGCGGCTGCTGGGCGATCGACGGCACGGTGCTGCCCTACGGCGGCAGGCTCTACTTTGTCTGGTCGGGTTGGGAGAGCCGTGAAAACACGCACCAGAATATCTATATCGCGCCGATGAAGTCTCCGACCGAGCTTTGCGGCGCGCGCGTGCTGCTCAGCACGCCGGAGTACGACTGGGAGAAGCGCGGCAGCGGTCCCACCAAGTCCGGCAAGTGCCTGCCTGCCGTCAATGAGGGGCCGCAGGTGCTCGAAAAGGACGGTACGGTGCACATCATCTACTCGGCAGCGGGCAGCTGGTGCCGCCATTACTGCCTCGGCAGACTGACCTTCCGCGGCGGCGATCCGCTGGATCCGAAGTGCTGGGAAAAATGTGCCGAGCCTGTCTTCACCGAGGGCGAGGGCGCACACGGTCCGGGGCATTGCTCGTTTGTCAAAGCGGCGGACGGCAAGACCGATTTCATCATCTATCATGCCCGCCGCGATGCGAAAGGCGGCTGGGTCGGCCGCGGCATGCGCGCACAGCCCTTCACCTGGGACGGCGATGTTCCCGTGTTTGGCAAGGCGGCATCGCCCGAGGACGACATCGAGATCCCCGTATAACCCCCGTATCCCCATTTTTGTCTTCCGTTCACAACTGAAAATATATTAAAAAAAAGAAGGTTTGCATTTTGAAGTACATACTGGAAAACGATCGACTGACCGCGCGCGTTGCCACCAAGGGCGCGGAACTGCTCAGCATTTATTCCAAGGAGACCGAAAAGGAATACATCTGGCAGCCCGGCGCAGAGATCTGGAACGCGCATTCTATCCTGCTGTTCCCCAACCCCGGCAGAATCGCGCATGACCGCACGATCATCGGCGGCAAAGTTTACCCGGCTACGATGCACGGCTTTGCCAAGGATGCGGAGTTTGCAGTCGCCGAATACGACAGGACGCATCTCGTGCTTGAGCTCGCGGCAAACGAAGACACCCGCTTCTTCTTCCCCTACGAGTTCCTGTTCCGCGTGATCTTCACGCTGAAGGACGATGTGCTGGAGGAGCGCTTTGAGGTCGTCAACCGCGACGACAAGACGATGTATTTCTCGCTCGGCGCGCACCCGGGCTTCTATTGCCCGATCGAGCTCGGCGAGAGCGGCGAGGACTATGTCCTGCGCTTTGACCGCCCGCAGTCAATCAATCTGCTTGATGCCGAGGAGGGCACGCGCCTGCTCACCGGCAAAACCTCGAAGCTGCCGATGGACGGAAACGACATTCACGTCGGCGAGCATTTCTTCGATAACGGACCGATGCTGTACGGCAACGTACATGCGGACACCATCACGCTGCTCTCGAAGAAGTCGGGCAGATTTGTCGAGATGGGCATCCGCGACTTCCCGTTCATGTGCCTGTGGGGCGTCGGCGCAAAGATGCAGATTCTCTGCATCGAGCCGTGGTGCGGCACGAGCGACCCGACGGACACCGACCACGTCTGGGAGACCAAACTCGGCATTGAGAAAGCGGAAGTCGGCGAGACCTTTACGCGCGCCATCACCTTCCGCGTCGGCTGAGTTCCGGTTTTTGCCGTATGACCACACGGGAAGACGCGATTGCCGCCTGCATGCTGGACGATGCTTACGAGGACTATCCGTTTGACGATGCAAACTGGACGGTCATGCGGCATCGGCTCGGCGACAGGTGCTTTGCCATGATCTTTGAGCGGGAGGGGCATGTCTGGATGAACCTCAAACAGACGCCGGAGGACTGCTTCATCCTGCGCGAGCTGTATACGGCGGTGCTGCCGGCGTATCATATGAACAAGCGGCATTGGGTCAGCCTGGTGCTGGACGGCAGCATGACCGACGATGCGATCCTGCCGCTGATCCGGAAAAGCTATGACCTCACCGCAAAGAAACTCCGTCGCGCAAAAAATGCGTAAAACCTCTTGCATTCCGACATTTTCTGTGCTACAATCATGTCGGCGCAGATGAAGTTTGCCTCTTTTCGCTGTCGTGTCACACAGAGAGAACCGCCGCGGCTGCAAGCGGTTTTGCACGGGAAAGAGCGCGTTTCGCTTCGGAGCCTGCGAGGTGAACGCAAAGTAGCCCCGCACGGGTGCTCCCGTTACAGAGCGGTAAAGTGTCGGCTTTACAGTCGGAATGCGGGTGGTACCGCGGATACGAAACTATCCGTCCCGGAAAACGGTTTTGCCGTTTTTCGGGGCGGTTTTTGTTTGCAAAAAGGAAAAAATATATATAAGGAGGCGTTTCGATTTGAAAGAAATGCTGGAAAAGATCAAAGCCGAGGCGGCGGCAAGGCTCAGCGAGAAGAATGCTGACCTGGAAGCGCTGCGTGTGCAGTACCTCGGCAAGAAGGGTGAGCTGACAAGCGTGCTGCGCGGCATGGGGCAGCTTTCCGCCGAGGAAAGACCGAAGGTCGGTCAGATGGCGAACGAAGTCCGCGCCTACATCGAGCAGCTGATCGAGGAGAAAAAAGCAGCAGCACACGAAGCAGCGCTTGAAGCCAAGCTCGAGGCGGAGACGGTGGACGTCACCCTGCCCACAGAGCCGATGACCGTCGGCAGCCGTCACCCGCTCTCGCTCGTTCAGACCGAGCTTGAGGACATCTTCATCGGTCTCGGCTTTGAGATCGTCGAGGGACCCGAGGTGGAGTACGATTACTACAACTTCCAGGCGCTGAACATCCCGGAGAACCATCCGGCGCGCGATACGCAGGACACCTTCTACATCACGGACAAGATCCTGCTGCGCTCGCAGACCTCCCCCGTGCAGGTGCGCACGATGGAGAAGAAAAAGCCGCCGATCCGCATCATTTCGCCCGGCCGTGTATACCGTTCGGACGCCGTGGACGCGACGCATTCGCCGCTGTTCCACCAGCTCGAGGGTCTCGTTGTGGACAAGGGCATCACAATGGGCGACCTGAAAGGCACGCTGGAGCTCTTCGCCAAGAAGATGTTCGGCGAGGACACGCGCATCCGCTTCCGTCCTCACCATTTTCCGTTCACCGAGCCGTCCGCCGAGGTTGACGTCTCCTGCTTTGTCTGCGGCGGCAAGGGATGCAGCCTCTGCAAGGGCGAGGGCTGGATCGAGATCCTCGGCGCGGGCATGGTGCATCCCAACGTCCTGCGCGGCTGCGACATTGACCCCGATGTGTACAGCGGCTTCGCTTTCGGTCTCGGCATCGAGCGCATCGTCATGCGCAAGTACAACATCGACGATATGCGCCTGCTTTATGAAAACGATGTTCGTTTCCTGAAGCAGTTCAACTGAGAAAGGGGAGAAATACAATGGATCTTTCAAGAAAATGGCTGACCGACTTCGTCGATGTCACCGATATTCCGGATAAGGAATTCTGCGACCGCATGACCGACACCGGCTCCAAGGTCGAGGGCTATACCGTCCTCGGCGCGGACATTGAAAATGTCGTCGTCGGACGCATCCTTTCCATCAAAAAGCATGAGAACTCCGACCACCTGCAGATCTGTGCGGTGGATGTCGGAGAGGGTGAGCCTGTCCAGATCGTGACCGGCGCACAGAATATTTTCGAGGGCGCGGTTATCCCCGTCGCAAAGGCGAATTCCACGCTGCCCGGCGGCGTGCACATCAAGCCCGGCAAGCTGCGCGGCGTGGAGTCCAACGGCATGCTCTGCTCGATCGGCGAGCTGGGGCTGACCACGCATGATATGCCCGAGGCGATCGAGGACGGCATCTGCATCCTCGGCGAGTCCTTTGCGGACAAGATCGGCACCGACATCCGCGAGGCGCTGCTGCTTTCGGACACGGTGGTCGAGTTTGAGATCACACCCAACCGCCCGGACTGTCTGTCGGTCATCGGACTTGCCCGTGAGGCATCTGCCACGTTCGGGCGCCCCGCGCACATTCCGACGCCGGTCGTGCGCGAGAGCGGCGACGATGTGAACAAGTACCTGAAGGTGACGATCGACGCGCCCGACCTCTGCCCGCGCTATACCGCGCGTGTGGTCAAGAATGTGAAGATCGAGCCTTCGCCGCTGTGGCTGCGGATGCGTCTGCGCGCGGCAGGCGTGCGCCCGATCAACAACATCGTCGATATCACCAACTATGTCATGCTCGAGTACGGTCAGCCGATGCACGCCTTTGACTATGCCTGCCTCGACGGCAGCGCCATCACGGTCCGCCGCGCCCGCGCAAATGAGGACTTCAAGTCGCTCGATGACAAGGATCATACGCTCGACGACAAGATGCTGGTCATTTCGGACGACAAGAAGGCGGTTGCCCTTGCCGGCGTGATGGGCGGTGCAAACTCCGAGATCACCGACGCAACCAAGGTCGTCGTCTTCGAGTCCGCCTGCTTCGACGGTCCGTCCGTCCGCATCACCTCGCGCAAGCTGGGTATGCGCACCGAGGCGTCCGGCAGATTTGAAAAGGGACTGGATCGCGAGAACACCTACGGCGCGCTGGAGCGCGCCTGCGAGCTGATCAACCTGCTCGGCGCGGGTGAAGTTGTCACCGGTGTGGTCGATGTGTACCCCGGCAAGAAGGAGCAGACGGTCGTCCGTCTCGAACCCGAGCGCATCAACCGGTTCCTCGGCATCGACGTGTCCGCCGACTATATGCGCGGCGTACTCGAAAGTCTCTGCTTCAAGGTTGAGGGCGACAAGATCTATGTGCCGTCCTTCCGCGAGGACGTTCTCTGCATGAACGATATTGCCGAGGAAGTCGTCCGCATCTACGGCTACAACAAGATCGAATCCACCGGTATTTCCGGCAATATGACGCAGGGGCAGAGAAGCCCGTCGCAGAGCTTTGAGGCGGGACTGCACCGCCTGCTTTGCGGGCTGGGGCTCGATGAGATCAACACCTTCTCGTTCATCTCCCCGAAGTATTACGATAAGATCGGACTGCCGAAGGACAGCGCAAAGCGGAAGTCGGTCACCATCCGCAACCCGCTCGGCGAGGACACCAGCGTGATGCGCACCACGGCGCTCCCCTCGATTCTCGAGGTGCTCGCGCGCAACGCCAACTTCTCGAACGAGAAGGTCGGGCTGTACGAGCTGGCGACTACCTATACGCCCACCGGTGAGGATACGCTGCCCGATGAGCGCAAGGTGCTGACCATCGGCTTCTACGGCAGAGGCGACTTCTTCACGCTGAAGTCGATCTGTGAGACGGTTGCCCGCTATGCGCGTATTCGCACGGATTATGTCCGCCAGAGCGAGAACCCGTCCTATCATCCCGGCAGATGCGCCGAGCTGTATACGCATGAGGGCGTTTACCTCGGCATTCTCGGGCAGATCCACCCGGTCGTCGCTGCCAACTACAGCATGACCCAGCCGGTCTATGTCGCCGAGATCGACGTGCCCGCCCTGTTTGCCAACCGCGGGGCAGAGCCGCAGTACAAGCCGCTGCCGAAGTTTCCGGCAACCACGCGCGACTTCTCGTTTGTCTGCGCGGAGGGGCTGGAAGTCGGCGCGATCGAGAAGGTCATGTACAAGAGCGGTGTGAAGCTGCTGGAGGACGTGAAGCTGCTCGACATCTATCGCGGCGTGCAGGTTGGCGAGGGCAGGAAGAGCGTCACCTTCCGCATCGTGCTGCGCAGCGCGGATCATACCCTGACCGTCGACGAGGCGGATAAGGCTGCAAAGAAGATCCTCGACGCCATGGAGCGTGAGCTCGGCATCACGATCAGACAGTAAAAAAGATAAGAAGAAGGAGCTGCATCGCAGCTCCTTTTTGCGTATAATGCGTATAATGAGTTTTAAGCATAGTGCATCGTATTGCAGGGCGGGGCTTACGCCCGCCATTTACATCTCGTCGGTGAATTGGCTCTTGTAGCCCTTGCCGAAAATTTCGGTGGCGCTGGAGACGATCACAAAGGCGTGCGGGTCGATCTCCTTGACCACGTCGCGCACCTTGGGGAAGCTGTGCTTGCGCGCAACGCAGAGGATGACCTTCTTCGGCGTCTTCATATACGCGCCTTCGCCGTCGAGCAGCGTGATGCCAACGTGCATCGAGGAAAGCACGCGGTCGGTGATCTCCTGCGCATGGTCGCTGATGACGAAGACCAGCTTTGCGCTGTCGCCGCTGTAGAGAACCTTGTCGAGCACATAGCTTGCGACGATCATGGCGAGCGCCGAGTAGATCGTGATCTCAAAGTCGCGGAAGACGACAAAGGTCAGTGCAACAACGGCGGAATTGATGATGAGCGCCATGCCGCCAGTGCGGATGGCGCGGTAGCGCTGCCGCAGGAATTTGATGATGATGTCCGAGCCGCCGGTGCAGCCGCCCGCGCGGAAGACCAGCCCCAGTCCCAGCCCGTCGAGGGCGGCACCGCAAAGGGCGATGACCGTCATATCGTCGGTCATGGGTGCAACCTGCGCGGCATAGGGCGCCAGCAGGTCCATGATCAGCGAGGAGAGCGCCGTGGTGTAGATGGTGAGGAAGACAAATTTCTTGCCGAAGCGGAGCAGCGCCAGAATCAGCAGCGGTATGTTCATCACAAAGATCAGCGTACCGGTGGGCAGCTTGGTCACATGGCTGATGATGACCGCGAGACCCGAAATGCCGCCGGGTGCGAGCTTGGCAGGATCATAAAAAAAGGCAACGGCTACGGCGAAAATGAGCGAGCCGAGCGTGGCAAGCGGGATCCCTTCGAGAATACTCCTGAAACTATCCTTTTTCATGTCTTTCATAGCAAACCTCGTGTATAGATGAATTGCGTACAAAAATATTATAGCCGACAAATGGAAAATAGTAAATAGGTTTCGGAAAACTTGTAAATTATCCGGTTTTATGGTATGATACATTCCGGGTGATAACATGGAAAAAATACTGATCTGGATCGCCGCGGCGATCCTTGTTCTCCTCGGCGCGGCGCTGTGGCTGGTCTGCCGCAGGCTGTTCGGCATGGCGATCCTGCGGGACGGCAATTTCACCGCCGACGTGACCGAGGACTTCAAAAAACAGATGGATGAGAGCCGCGATCTCATCGAGCGCGGACGCGCGCTCTACGACAGTCTGCCGTATGAGAATCTGTACCTGACGAGCTTTGACGGGCTGCGGCTGCACGCACGGTTCTACAAAAACGGAGACGGCAAGCGCGTGATCCTCCTGTCGCACGGTTTCCGCAGCTCGGGGCGGGGCGATTTCGCCGCGGTGTTTCCCCTCTATTATGAAACGCTCGGGTGCAGCCTTCTTGTACTTGATCACCGCGCGCACGGCGAGAGCGAGGGCAAATACATCACCTACGGCATCCACGAGCGCTTTGACATCCGCGACTGGGCGAAGCTGCTGACCGATCGCGCCGGGGGCGATGTGAAGATCGTGCTGGACGGCATCTCCATGGGCGCGACCGCTGTGCTGATGGCGAGCGGCACGGATTTGCCGGACACGGTCACGGGCGTGGTTGCCGACTGCGGCTTTACTTCGCCGTGGGACATCTTCAGCCACATCCTGCACGGCACGTTTCATCTCGGCAATTTCCCGATTCTGTACCTTGTCGAGCATATGGCGCGCCGCCGGGCGCACTTCGGCTTCCGCGAGACGACCACTGTCCGCGCGGTGCAGAGCTGGACAAAGCCCGTGCTGTTTGTGCACGGTACGGCGGATGACTTTGTGCCGCATGAGATGACCGAGGCGGCGTATGCCGCATGCCCCGCCGCCGACAGGACGCTGATCCTCGTCGAGGGTGCGATGCACGGGTGCAGCTACCTCCGCGACCGCGCACGCTGCGAGTCGGCTTTACGGCAGTTCTTTGCAAAAGTGCTTGAAAAATGATGAAAATCCTGCAAAACAGGGCGGCACGCAGAAAAAACGCCCTGAATTTGCAGGATTTTTGTTGACTTCCTGCAAAAAGAATGCTACAATGAGACAGATTGCGGTCTTCTGCCGCGACCACTCTAAGAAAACAACGGAGCAAAAAATGACGATGAGAAAAGATCTGATCCGCGAGATCGAGGAACTGCTTCCCACCTTCTCCAAAGGGCAGAAAACCATTGCAAATTACCTGCTTCACAATTATGATAAGGCGGCGTATCTGACCGCCGCGCGGCTCGGCAAGGAGGTCGGCGTGTCGGAATCGACGGTCGTCCGATTTGCAATTGAGCTCGGCTTTGACGGCTATCCCGGTCTCCAACAGAATCTGCGCGAGATCATCCGCACACGCCTCACGACCAAGCAGCGCATGGTCGTGACCAACACGCGCATCGGCAACGGCGATATTCTCAACAGCGTGCTGGAGTCGG
The DNA here is from genome assembly GCA_003343845.1 of Oscillospiraceae bacterium. Taxonomy (GTDB): domain Bacteria; phylum Bacillota; class Clostridia; order Oscillospirales; family CAG-272; genus UMGS902. The sequence goes on along the minus strand of QAKK01000023.1, from coordinate 38,477 downwards.
ACATTGACAACATCCGCCGCACGCTCGACGAGATCGACCACGATGCCTTCAACGAGGCGGTGCATAAGATCATCCACGCCAAAAGCATCTATATTATCGGCATGCGCTCGTCCGGCTCGCTCGCGAGCTTTCTTGCGCACTATTTCCGCCTGATGTTCGACGATGTGCGTCTGGTGCAGACCACCAGCGGCAGCGAGATGTTCGAGCATATTTTCCGCATCGGCAAGGACGACGTCATGGTGGCGATCAGCTTCCCGCGCTACAGCGCACGGTTGGTCAACGCCGTTGCCTATGCCAAGGAGCAGTCCTGCAACATCATTTCCATCACGGACAGCATGACCTCGCCGATCGCGCCTTATGCCAATCAGACGCTGGTCTGCCGCAGCGACATGGCGTCCATTGTCGACTCCTTCGTCGCGCCGCTCAGCATCCTGAATGCGCTGATCGTGGCGGTTGCCCGCGAGATGCAGCCGAATCTCGACGATGTGTTTGACAAGCTGGAGCGTATCTGGGACGAATACGACGTCTACGCGAAGGTGCAGGGCTGATGCCGCAGATTGCTGTGATCGGCGGCGGCGCTGCCGGTCTGATGGCGGCGGGACACGCCGCCGCGTGCGGCGCTGCCGTCACGCTTTATGAAAAAAATCCGTTTTGCGGCAAGAAGCTGCGCATCACGGGCAAGGGGCGCTGCAATGTCTGCAACGACTGCGATGTGAACACGGTCATCGAGCATGTGCAGAGCGGCAATCCGCGGTTTTTGTACGCGGCGTTGAACGCCTTCCCGCCCGCCGACGTCAAGGCGTTTTTTGAAGAGAACGGCGTGCCGCTCAAGACCGAGCGGGGGAACCGCGTTTTCCCGGTCTCGGATAAGGCGGCGGACATTGCCGAGGCGCTTCGCCGCTATGCCGTCGATGCGGGTGTACACTTTGTGCACGCGGCTGTCCGCGCCGTGCGTCCCGAAGGGGAAGGCTTCTTTGTGGAGGCAAACGGCATGCACCGCCATGACCGCGTCATTATAGCGACGGGCGGCGCTTCCTATCCGCTCACCGGCTCGAACGGCGACGGTTTCCGCTTTGCGAAGGAACTGGGGCTTTCCGTGACGGCGCTGCGCCCGTCGCTGGTCCCGCTTGAAACCGAGGAGAGCGATGCCGCCGAGATGCAGGGACTGTCGTTGAAGAACACGGCGCTGACCGTCACCGACCGCGAGAGCGGGAAGGTCGTTTACACCGATTTCGGTGAAATGCTGTTCACGCATTACGGCGTGTCGGGACCGATGATTCTCTCCGCGTCGGCGCATCTGCGCGATATGCAGCGCGGCAGATATGTGCTGCACCTGAATTTCAAGCCCGCGCTCGACGACGAAACATTGGACGCGCGGCTGCTCGCGGATTTTCACAAGTATGCCAACCGCGATTTTGCAAACGCGCTGTCCGACCTGCTGCCGCAGAAGCTGATTCCGGTTGTCGTGCGGCGCTCGGGCATCGACCCGCAGAAGAAGGTCAACGGCGTTACCCGCAGCGAGCGGCAGGCGCTCACCGCCGTTTTGCGCGACTTCACGCTGACCGTGAAGCGCGCGCGCCCGCTTGCCGAGGCGATCGTCACGGCGGGCGGCGTCGATCTTGCCGAGGTCTCGCCGAAGACCATGGAGTCGAGGAAGATCCCCGGCTTGTATTTCTGCGGCGAGGTGCTGGATCTCGACGCCTACACCGGCGGGTTCAACCTACAGATCGCCTTTTCCACCGGCTATCTCGCCGGGGAGAGCGCGGCATGGAGTTAAAACAGTTCACAAGGAGTTATTATGATCGGAATTGCTATTGACGGTCCCGGCGGCGCGGGCAAAAGCACCATTGCAAAGACGCTTGCAAAAAAGCTCGGCTTTGTCTATGTGGACACCGGCGCAATCTACCGCACGGTCGGACTCTACATGTCGCGTATCGGCATTGCGTCCGAGGATGCGGCGGGGATCGAGCAGAACATCACCGGCGTGCATCTCGGCATCCGCTATGAAAACGGAGAGCAGAAAATGCTGCTCGACGGCACGGACGTCAGCGATGCGATCCGCACGCCGCTCATCTCGAAGTACGCTTCCTGCGTTTCCGCCGTGCCCGCCGTGCGCGACTTTCTGTTTGTCACCCAGCGGGAACTGGCGAAGAAGAATAACGTCATCATGGACGGCAGAGACATCGGCACGGTGATCCTGCCGGATGCGGACGTGAAAATTTTCCTCACGGCGTCACCTGAGGCGCGTGCGCGCCGCCGCGCCGCACAGCTGGAAGAGAAGGGCGAGACGGTCTCCTTTGAAGAAATTCTTGCCGCCATCAACGAGCGCGATGCCAGAGACAGCGGCAGAACCGTGGCACCCCTCCGTGCGGCGGCGGATGCCGTGCTGCTCGACACCTCGGATATGACGCTGGACGAGAGCATCGCCGCGGCGGAACAGATCGTGCGTGACACGCTTGCAAAAAAGGAAAAATCCCTGCCGCATGCCGAAAATGATGCGGAAAAGCACCCAGAGATCTTTCACGACAACCGACCCGACCGCAACAACCACGGCTTCTATATGTGGGTGCGCAAATACGTTTCCTGGCTGATCCGCGCCTGCATGTGCGTCCGCACCTACGGCACGGAGAATGAACAGACCGAGGGACCGCTGATCGTCTGCGCCAACCATACGGCGATGTTGGATGTGCTCGCACTGGCGATCTCGTTCAAACGGCAGCTGCGCTATCTTGCGAAGAAAGAACTGTTCAAGGTGCCCCTTCTCGCTCCCTTGATCCGCGCGCTCGGCGCTTACGCCGTGGATCGCGGCACGGGTGACGTTGCGGCGATCAAGAAGACCCTGACTCTGCTCGATGAGGGTGAGGTCGTCGCCATGTTCCCGCAGGGCACACGCTATCGCGGCGTCGATCCCGCCGAAACGACGGTCAAGCCGGGCATCGGTATGCTGGTCTACCGCTCAAAGGCGGATGTGCAGCCGGTGTTCGTGCGTGTCAAGGGCTATCGCTATCGCCTCTTCCGCAAGAAAGAGGTCATAATCGGCAAGCCGATCCGCTATGAGGAATTCGGCTTCACCACAGGCGGCAAGGAGGAGTACGCGCGCGCGGCACAGCTTGTCTTTGACCGCATCCTCGCGCTGCGGAACGAGTATCAGAGCAAATGAGAGTCATCGTTGCCAAAGAGGCGGGTTTCTGCTTCGGCGTGCGCCGCGCGACCGATTTCGTCGAGCAGGCGATCGGGCGCGGGGAGACCATCTGCACGCTCGGGCACCTGATCCACAACCGCCCGTATAACGAGCATCTTGCCGCTGCCGGCGTCCGCACGATCGGGATTGCCGATGTCGAGGAAATCGCAAAGACCGGCGCGCCGACCCGCATCGTCATCCGCACGCACGGCATTCCGCGCGGTGAGGAGAAGATGCTCCGCGCCCTCGCGGAAACATATCCGAATCTGCACATCGAGGACATGACCTGCCCGTTTGTCAAAAAGATCCACCGCATCGCGGCGGAGCATACTGCGGCGGACGTGACGCTCTTTGTGCTCGGCGACCCCACGCACCCCGAGGTGCTTTCCATTCTGAGCTATGCAAAGGGGGAGACCGTGGTGTTTGACAGCGAAGCGGAGCTGGAAAAACTGCTTGCAGCGGAAAAACACCCCGAAAAACCCATTGTTTTGGTTGCCCAGACCACGCAAAACACGATTCTTTGGAAAAAATGTGAGAAAAAATTAAAAAAACTATATACAAACGCGATTATTTTTGATACAATATGTAATGTTACGGAAAACAGACAAAGCGAGACGAAAGGTCTCGCGGCAATCAGCGACGGTATGATCGTTATCGGCGGCAGGGAAAGCTCAAACACAAAAAAACTGTTTGAGATCGCCTCCTCCGTCTGTAAGCGCTGCACACTCATCGAGCGCGCGGACGAACTCAACCCGGAGAGCTTTGCCGGCTGTGTAACAGTTGGTATTACCGCAGGCGCATCGACGCCGCGCGGTATCATTGAGGAGGTAAGCAAAACCATGAACACTGAAGCAGAAAACTTTCAACAGATGCTGGAGGATTCCTTCAAAACTTTAAATACAGGAGATATCGTCACCGGCACGGTCATGTCGGTCTCGCCCACCGAGATCCGACTCGATCTCGGCGCAAAGGCGACCGGCGTAATTACATACGACCAGATCACCGATGAGCCGAACGCAGATCTGACCAAGATGTTCAAAGTCGGCGACAGCGTTGAAGGCTTTGTGATTAAAGTCAGCGACATCGACGGTATCGCTGTTCTGTCCAAGAAGCGCGTAGACGCGGACAAAAACTGGAAGGATATCGTTGCAGCAAGCGAGAGCGGCGAGACGCTTGAGGGCAAGATCGTTGAGGCTGTCAAGGGCGGCGTCATCATCTCCATCAAGGGCAACCGCGTCTTCATCCCCGCATCCCTTTCGGGCGTTCCGCGCGGCGGCGACCTTTCCGTCCTCGTCGGCACCACCCAGAAGGTCAAGATCATCGAGATCAACGAGCAGCGCCACAGAGCATTCGCATCCATCCGCGCCGTCCTCCGCGAGGAGCGCAAGGCGAAGGAAGATGCTTTCTGGGCAAACGTTGAAGTCGGCAAGCACTACATGGGCACGGTTAAGAACCTGGCGACCTACGGTGCGTTTGTCGATCTCGGCGGCGTAGACGGCATGGTGCACAACACCGAGCTGTCCTGGAAGCGCATCAAGCATCCGTCCCAGGTCGTCAAGGTCGGCGATGTCATCGACGTTTACGTCAAGGACTTCAACCGCGAGACCGGCAAGATCTCTCTCGGCTACAAGACAGATGAGATGAACTCCTGGTACGTCTTCAAGAACAAGTACAACGTCGGCGACGTTGCAACGGTCAAGATCGTCAGCTTCACGCCCTTCGGCGCATTTGCTGAGATCGTGCCCGGCACGGACGGTCTGATCCACATTTCGCAGATTTCCAAGACCCGCATCGCACAGCCCTCGGATGTTCTGGAGATCGGCGAGGAAGTCGAAGTCAAGATCATCGACATCGACGAGGAGAAGCAGAAGGTCAGCCTGTCCATCCGCGCCCTGATCGAGGATGCAGAGGCAGCAGCCGCTGAAGAAGCAGCTGATGACGCCGAGGCAGTTGCCGAGGCGGACGAGGCCCCCGCAGACGCTGAGTAATTTGCACATCGAATACCGACCGGATTTTATCCGGTCGGTATTTTGTATGCTTGCCCAATATGCGTCTCTGCATTGGTGCATTGATTCTTATAGAGGGCAGAAGAATCGGGCAGTAGGCGGGGATGAATAAACCTGCTTCTCCATCGGTGGTACCGATGCTGTTCCCGGTAATGTGCGTGCCCGGCGGCACGCCGAGCTGCGCCAACTGACAAAGAAAAAGCACTGCAAAACCTTTGTTTTGCAGTGCTTTTTTGCATTATTCTTCGTTTTTCAGCCCGTCAAGCGCCCCCGTAAGGTATGCCCGATAGGCGTCCACGGCGCGCGTCGGCGCCTTTAGCCGGATCAGCCCCGAAAGCCCGGTCAGCCATGCGTAGAACTGCGGGCTTTGGAACACGCGCACGGTCACGTCAAAACCGCCGCCCGCGCGCGGAATGAAGGTCGGCTCCGTGCCGAAACGGTCGATGACGGCATCGGCGGCGCGTTCGGTGCAGGCAAGCGTCACGGTTTCCTCCTTGCCGCCGAACATGCCGAAGGTCTTGGCTTCGTAGACGCCGATGTCGAAGTTGCCGAACGCCTCTTTGCCGAGACGCTTTTGTGCCTCGGCGCGGACGTCGCGCATGCGGTCTACGCGAAAGTGACGGATCGATCGGGTTTCGCCGTCGTAGGCGACGAGATAGTAGTTCTCGTTGTCCCACACCAGTGCCCACGGGCTGGCGACATAGCGGAAGCCGGGGGATTTTTCAACCCGCACTTTGTGTGCGTTGTAGTGGAGATAGCGGAAGCTGATCTGTCGGTTTTCACGGATTGCCGCATGCAGGGCGTCCACCGTATAGTAGATGATCTCGCTCTTGGATTTGACCCGCGCGGTGTAGACCTGTCGGTCCAACTCCGCCGCGCCGTAGCGGCTGGTCTCGCCGTACAGCTTGCGGATCAGCTCACGGCTCTTCTTCTCGGTCAGAAATTTTGCTGAGCGGATGATGTCCACCAGCATTTTCAGCTCGGCAAGCTCATAGGTGCGCGCCATGACCGCGTAGCCGTGCCGCGGCAGATATTCCACCGCGATACCGTGCTCTGCCAGGGTGCGGATGTCGTCATAGAGCGACTTGCGTTCCGCATTTAGACCCATTTCCGCAAGTCGTTTGCCGATCTCGGCAAGTGGCATCGGATGGTCGGCATCGGTCTCGTGCAGCAGGAGGTCAAGCAGGCAGAGCAGGCGGCGCTTCTGGTTTTCCGTGCGTGCCATGTCAGGCGATCTCGAGTGCGAGACGCATCATCTGCGTGAAGGCATTCTGCCGCTCCTCGGCGGTGCACTCCTCGTGCGTGACCAGACTGTCCGAGATGGTGCAGATGCAGAGCGCATTCTTGCCCGCGCGCGCTGCGTTCATATAGAGCGCCGCACTCTCCATTTCCACGGCGAGAACGCCCATCTTCTGCCATGCAAGCGTGCTTTGCGCATCGTCATAGAACAGGTCATTGGAGAGGATATTGCCGACGGTGACCGGCAGCCCGAGTGTGTCGGCAGCATCGGTCGCTTTTTTCAGCAGGGAATAGCTTGCCGTCGGCGCATAGGTGCCGGGCAGCCCGAACTGGTTGGCAAACACGCTGTTGTAGCTTGCGCTCATGCCGATAACGATGTCAAAGAGCTTGAGATCCGGCGAAATGGCACCGGCGGAGCCGATGCGGATGATATTTTTCACATCGTAAAAGTTGAACAGCTCATAGGAATAGATGCCGATGGACGGCATGCCCATCCCGCTTGCCATGACGGACACGCGCTTGCCGTGATAGGTACCGGTGTAACCCTGGACACCGCGCACATTGTTGACAAGTACGGGATTTTCAAGGAAGTTTTCGGCGATGAACTTGGCGCGCAGGGGATCGCCCGGCATCAGGACGGTTTCGGCAAAATCGTTTGCGCCGGCGTTGATATGCGGGGTTGGAATCGACATGGTATACCTCCGTGAAATTAAATTTGTGTCTTCTACTTTTATTCTATCATTTTTTCTGCGGCAAATCAAGCCTTATTTCAGCTTGACGGAATGCGCAAAATGTAAAATAAATCGCATGTGATTTAATTGTGAAACCTGCGTGGTGCGAAAAATAAATATATTGTTAAGAAAATATCAATCACGCGCAAAAACAAAAAACAAAGCGTTTTTTTTATTTGTAAAGAAGAAGCCGCCGCCGCCTTGACTTGCCGTGCGGAATTCTTTATAATGAAGATGTAAGACAGTGGGCAAATTTTGTCCACAAAAAACTATTTTATCGAGGTAAACAAAAATGAAAAAAGTTGTGACTTTCGGTGAACTGATGCTCCGGATCACGCCTCCCGGCAGAGAAATGATTCTGCAGACGCCGAACATGGTCTGCACCTTCGGCGGTGCGGAAGCCAACGTTGCGGTTGCGGTCAGCGCATACGGCGATGAGGCAAAGTTTGTTACGGCTCTGCCGAAGAACGATCTTGGCCGCGCGGCTGTCAATGAGCTGCGCCGCTTCGGTCTGGATACGAGTGCGATCCAGTTCTCCGACAAGCGCCTCGGTCTCTACTTCACCGAGACCGGCTCGAACATGCGCCCCTCCAAGGTCATCTACGACCGTGACAACACCGCCATTGCGGCAGTGAAGCCCGGCGATTTTGACTGGGATACGATCCTCGCGGATGCAGACTGGTTCCATGTCACCGGCATCACGCCCGCTCTGTCCGAGTCGCTCTGCGACGCAACGATCGAAGCACTGAAGAAGTGCAAGGAGAAGGGCATCACGGTTTCCTGCGACCTCAACTACCGCAAGAAGCTGTGGAAGTGGGGCAAGGAGCCGATCGAGGTCATGCCCGAGATCGCCAAGTACATCGACGTCATGATCGCCAACGAGGAAGACTGCCAGAAGTGCCTCGGCATCAAGATGGAGACCGGCGTTGACTCCGGCAAGCTGAACACCGAGATGTACAAGGATCTTGCGAAGATCGTCATGGATACCTATCCGAACGTCAAGGCGCTCGCAGTCAGCCTGCGTGAGAGCGTCAGCGCTGACCACAACAACTGGTCCGGTGTGCTCGCCTTCCGCGACGGCGACTTCCACATCAGCCGCAAGTACAGCATCACCAACATTGTGGACCGCATCGGCGGCGGCGACAGCTTCGGCGGCTCGCTGATCTATGCGTTCCGTCATTTCCCCGACGACCGTCAGAAGATCATCGAGTATGCGATCGGTGGCAGCGCACTCAAGCACACGATCTACGGCGACTTCGTCCGCTTCACGAGAGACGACGTTGAGAACCTGATCGCAGGCAGCGGCAACGGCAGAATCCAGAGATAACATAACGACTTCATTGAATTTGTGAAAGAAGGATTTCTAAGATGGAAATTTTGAAGCACAGTGTCATTCAGAACATGCACAAGAACGGTCTTGTCGGTATTGTCCGCGACAAGAACGAGGCAGACGCAATGGTTCGTACCCGCGCCATCATGGACGGCGGTGTCACGATTCTGGAGATCTCGATGAGCACGCCCGGCGCGCTCAACATCATCGAGACGATCGCAAAGGAGATCAAGGAGAAGAACCTTGACGCATATGTCGGCGCAGGTACGGTCCTCGATCCCGAGACGGCAAGAGCCTGCATCCTGGCGGGCGCGTCCTTCATCATCGCACCGAACTTCCGTCCCGAGGTTGCAAAGCTCTGCAATCGTTACAGCATCGCATATATGCCCGGTGTGCAGACCTTCACCGAGATCGTGACCGCCATGGACTACGGCTGCGACATTGTGAAGATCTTCCCGGCAAGTGCAGTCGGCATCGGCTTTATCAAGGCTGTGATGGGTCCTCTGCCGCAGGCAAGATGCATCCCGGTCGGCGGTGTTTCGATCGACAACATCGACAAGTGGTTTGACGACGGCGCATATGCCGTTGCACTCGGCTCGGGTCTGACGCATCCCACCAAGGGCACCTGCGACTACGATGAGATTAAAGCACACGCTGAAGCGGTCGTTGCCAAGGTCAAATCCTGCAAGAGAAAGTAATTTTCGCTGTGATGCGTCTTTCGGCAGGGCGGGGCAGCGCGCCCGGCTTCATCCCCGTTACGGACGGCGTTTACCTGCTGCGTGAGCCGTTCGGCGGCACGACGACCGGGATCATCCTGCTCCGCAGCGCGGAAAACATTCTGATCGACGCGGGCGGCAGCGCCGCTCTTGTCGACAGCGTGCTTGTCCCGGCGCTTGCAGCGCTCGGGCTTGCGCCGCGCGACATCGACGTGCTGACCTGCACGCACACGCACGGCGACCACATCGGCGGCTTTGCACGGATGCGGGAGCTCGGCGTGAAACAAATTGCCGCCTACATAAAATCGGTCGATAAGATCCGCGATCCGCTCTATTATAATGTAGAGATCCGCCGCGCTTTCCCCGAAAACAGCCCGCCGCCCTCGGCAGGACTTGTCGGGACGACGGTGGACACCGCCCTTGCGGACGGCGACCGGATCGGCGGGCGGCTGGAGCTGGTTGCCACGCCCGGGCACGACGATGATGCGGTCTGCTTCTTCGATCACGGGACGGGAACACTCGTCTGCGGCGATTCGGTGCAGCTGGACGGCACGGCGGTGCAGGGCTGCGGCGCGTACATGTACCTTGCCGACTATCGCCGTTCGATGGCGCGGCTCGGTGCGCTGCATGCCGTGCGCGCGATCCTCGGTCATCCGTTCATCCCGGCGGGCGACATCGTCGAGGGCGCGGATGCGGTTGATCATCTTTTCGACACCGCAATTCAAAAAACAGAGCTCTACCGTGATTTTGTGAAGTCCTGCCTTGACGCGGGCGAGACCGACACGGCGGCGGTTGCAAAAAGGCTTGTCGATTTTGTCGGCGGTATTCAGCCTGCGCATCTGTTCCTGCCGATGTACACGGTGCGGGAGCACATGAAGGAGCTATTATGAGCGTTGCCGTACAGATCATGGACGCGATCCGCCACGGAAAGGGCAATGCGTCCAAAAAGGATATTCAGGAAGCGACCGGCATCGCCTGGGGCACGATGTGCAAGGGCGTCGACGCGCTTCTCGGCGGCGGCTATGTGTTTGCACGGCGCGAAAAGGCGCAGGGGCGCGGACGTCCCGTGATTCCGCTGTGCGTCAACAGCGACGCTGCCTATTATGTCGGGTTGGACATTGGCGCGGGCTTTACGCGCACGGTCGTCTGCAATCTGGCATTCAACACAATTTATATGAACGAGGTCGAGACGCCGCACTATCACGGCAAGGAGCCATTCATGGCGTTCCTGTTCGACACGGTGGACACCGCCCTGCGCGAATCGCGCATTGAGCGGGAGCGGCTGGACGGCATCGGCATCTCGGTCTCGGGCAATGTGGACTTTGAGGACGGCGTGATCGTCTCGGGCAGAAACTTCGGTCTGCCGTGGAACGAGAACGTACCGGTTGCGGCAGTCCTCGGCGATCGCTACGGCGTCGGTGTGTATGCCGTGACCACACAGGCGGCAGCGCCTGCCGCCGAATATCATTTCGGTACAATGGCGGGCTGCCGCAATCTGCTGACGCTCGGCTTCGGCGTGGGCATCGGCTCGGGCGTCGTTTCCGAGGGACAGCTGCTCATCAGCCGTCCGGGGCGCCCGGTCGGTCACATCGGACATATGCTGATTTCGGACAACAAGCGGGTCTGCGTCTGCGGTTTCCGCGGCTGTCTTGAAGCCTATTCCGGAGGCAACTCCCTCGTCCAGGTCGCGCACGAGCGCTTCCCGGCGCGCACCGATTTCACCGATGCGCGGGCGATCGACCTTGCTGCGGGCGCAGGAGACGCGGATGCGCGTTCAATTCTGGATACCGCGGCGGTCTACAATGCGGCGGGTATCGCCAGCATGATTCAGCTCTATGTGCCGGATGCGATCATCTTCGGCGGCGGACAGTGCCGCGAGGACGGTTACCTCTATCGCAGGACGCTGGAGGAGATCCGCAACATCCTGCCGCGTGAGCGGCTGGAGAATATCAAGGTCTCCATCACCACGCTCGGCAAATACCAGTCGGCACTCGGTGCGGCGCGCCTCGCATACGAGAAATTCTTCGGCGAAACAAAATAAAGAAAAAATAAACACACTTTGGAGGAACACACAATGGCAAGAAACGTATTGGTCACCGGTTCGTCTACCGGTATCGGCGCAGCTACCGTTGTCGCTTTTGCAAAGCGCGGGGACAACGTGGGTATCACCTACAACAAGAACCCCGAGGCAGCACAGGCGATCGCGGAGAAGTGCCGCAAGTACGGTGTCCGCGCCGAGATCTTCGGCGGCGACATCTCGAAGCGCGAGGTCGTTGAGCAGATGATGCACGACTTCTTCGAGAAGTTTGGCACGATCGACGTCCTCGTCAACAACGCGGGCGGGGCGCTCAAGATGCCCGAGGGCGGCTTTGAAAAGATGCCCCTCGATTACTGGGAGAGCCAGGTCAACCTCAACCTCAACGCACCGGCTTACTTCTCGCACTTCGCGATGAAGAACATGATCGAGCACGGCATCAAGGGCTCGATCGTCAACATCAGCTCGGTTCACTCGCAGGTCACCTGGGTCAGAAGAAAGGTTCTCCCCTACACCGCGTCGAAGGCGGGTCTCAACATGTTCACGAAGAACCTCGGCATTGAGGCGATTCACTACGGCATTCATGTCAACGGCATTGCTCCCGGCTTCATCGCCACCAAGGCAACCGACCGCTATGACCAGTCCGACCTTGAGAAGGGCTTTCTGCGCAAGATCCCCGCGGGCTTCCTCGGCTGCGTGGACGACATCGTGCCGATGATCCTCTTCCTCTCGGATAATGAGACCAACCGCTTCATCGTCGGCGAGACCATCGTCATTGACGGCGGTCAGTCTGTGGACGGCGCAATCGACAAGATGCTCGACGACGGCAATCCCGTCAACGCATTCGACATCAAGGTCGATATGGAGAATTTCATCAAGGCGCCGAAGTCTGACGACTGAGACCCGAAATCGACCAAACCGCATCCATTTTACATTCGCATACCCAATTTTAATAATTGTTTTTGAAGGAGAACGAAACAATGCTTAAAAAGAAAAAGTATGAAGATATGCGCAGCTGTTGGGAATTCGGCGAAGCTGAAGAATGCCGCCGCGGCCTGATGTACGGCATGGGCTATTCCAAGGAAGAGATCGACCGTCCGCTGATCGGCGTCGTCAACTCCTGGAATGAGTACAACCCCGGACATGTACATCTCGACAAGCTGGCTGCAAGAGTCAAGCAGGGCGTTCGCGAGGCAGGCGGTCTGCCGCTGGAAGTCATGACCACCGGTATCTGCGACGGCATGGTGCTGAAGGACCCCAAGTACATCGAGGTTCCTTCGCGTAACTCCATTGCCGACCAGGTTGAGATGACCGTGGACGGAAACTTCTTCGACGGTATGGTTCTGCTCTGCACCTGCGACTCCATCGTTCCCGGCTATCTGATGGCATGTGCACGTCTGGACATCCCCGCGATCATCGTCACCGGCGGTTACATGCCGCTTGGTATCCACAAGGGCAAGGAAGTTCTGCACATCCATGCACAGGACAAGGTCGGCACTGCCGCCAAGGGTCTGATGGATATGGACGAGTACAACGGACTGATCGAGCACTCGTGGGGCATTTGCGGCGGCTGCACTTCGATGACCACCGCAAACAGCATGTGCATGATGGCAGAAGCGCTCGGTATGACCCTGCCGAACAACTCCTCCACCTGCGCCGTCAGCAGCCAGATCTACCTGATCGCATATCAGGCAGGTAAGCAGATCATGAACCTCGTTGATGAGGGCATCACCGCACGTCAGATCATGACCGAGGCTGCCGTCAAGAACGCGATCAAGATCGACATGGCTGTTGCCGCATCTTCCAACCTGATTCTGCATATGCCCGCAATCGCAAACGAGGCGGGTCTCGGTCACATCCAGTGGTGGAAGTATTTCGACCAGGCATCCAATGAGATTCCGCTGCTGTCGCACCTCGCGCCCAGCGGGATCTACTCGGTCAAGGACTTCGACATGGCAGGCGGTATGACTGCCCTGATGAAGAACATGGAGACCGTTCTGGATATGGACGTTATGACCGTAACCGGCAAGACGCTGCGTGAGAATGTCAAGGACGCAAGGGTTTACCTGCCCGATGTCATCCACACGCTCGACAACCCGGTTATGACCGAGCCCGGTATCGGCGTTCTGTACGGCAACCTCGCGCCCGAAGGTGCAATCATCAAGATCGCGGCAGTGCCCGCAAACCTGATGACCGGCTACCGCGGTCGTGCGCGCGTTTTCGATACGCTTGATGCATCGCTGGAAGCACTCCGCTCCGGCAAGATCAACCCCGGCGACGCCTGTGTCGTCCGCTTCCTCGGCATGAAGGCACGCTTCGGCACCACCGCCTTCACCTTCCAGGAAGAGCTGAAGGGCCATCATGAACTCTTCAATTCCTGCGCCGTCATCACCGATGGCCGCTTCTCCGGCGGTTCTTCGGGACTTTCCGTCGGCTATGTTTCGCCTGAAGCAGCGCTCGGCGGACCGCTCGGCGTCGTCAAGGAAGGCGATGAGATCGAGATCGACGTCATCAACCGCCGCATCACCCTTTGCATCTCCGATGAGGAAATGGCAAAGAGAATCTCCGAGTTCCACTGGGAATTCCCCGCAAGCAATTATCAGCGTTACCTCAGACTCTTTGTCAAGAACGTCGGTTCGATGGCACAGGGCTGCGTCTGGGATTGCTAAAAGTTTTCGGGACTGTGAAAAAAGCGCCGACCGAAAAAGGGAAACCTGTCGGTTTGCAGCCTGATGCCCCAATAAGGCTGCTTAAAAATGGCGCTGCCGGATTCCGGCAGCGCCATGAACAGCCTCGACCCATATTATCCGGAAAGGAAACAGAACAGTGGAGTATTCCGTAGTAAAAACCGATGCGCTGATCCTCGGATGCGGTCTTTCGGGTCTGTTGGCGGCACGCGGCATCGCGAAAAGCTGCCCGGACAAAAAGATTACGATCCTCGGCGACGGGCTCGGTGCATCGCCCTATGTGCACGGCTTCAATGTACCGCTCCATCCCGACGACAGCGTTGCCTGCTTTGAGGCGGACACGCTGAAAAGCGGCAGGGAGCAGAGCAATCCAGCGCTGGTCGATGCACTTTGCAAGGGTTCGCTTTCCGTGGTTCCGCCGCTGATGAAAGAGCTCGGCATTGAGTTCAATCGACAGAAGGACGGCTCCTATTCGCTCCTGCGTCCGCTCGGCGCAAGCAATCCGCGCGTCGCCAGCGTCGGCAACCATGCCGGCGTTGCGATCATGAACGCAATTCGTGCCGAGTTTGCCGGGAATCCGAACATCACCGAGATCGGCAGCACCCGCGCCCTTCGTCTTCTGAAGGCGGACGGCAGAGTTTCGGGCGCGCTCACCTATAGTGAGAAGACCGAAACCTTCACCTGCTACACGGCAGATGTTGTTGTGCTGGCATCCGGCGGTTTCTGCAACATCTATCCGTTCTCGACCAACATGTCGGACATCGGCGGCGACGGCATTGCCATGGCGTTCGGCGCGGGCGCGTCGCTCTGCGACATGGAGTTTGTGCAGTTTGAGCCTTCTGCGGCGGTCGCGCCTGCGGCGCTCCGCGGCAAGAGCGTCATCACCACGATGTTCTTCGAAGGGGCTGTGCTGCGCAACGCACTCGGCGAGCGCTTCATGCTGAACTACAGCGATAAGGGCGAATGCGTCGACAAGGATGTCCAGGCAAAGTGCATCTTCAAGGAGATCAAAGAGGGGCGCGGCACCGAGCACGGCGGCGTCTACTTCGACGCGACCGGCGTAGGCAGGGAAAAGCTCAATGAGCTGTACGCCTCCTATGTCAAGCGTTATGCCGACGTCGGCATCGACATCGCGACCACCCCGTTTGAGATCGCACCCGCACCGCACACGTCGCTCGGCGGCGTTGTGATCGACGCGCACTGTGACACCGGTATTCCCGGGCTTTATGCCTGCGGCGAGGTCACGGGCGGTCTGCACGGCGCAAACCGCATCGGCGGCAATGCGGGGCTGGAGACGCTGGTCTTCGGCTCGATCGCGGGGAAGAGTGCGGCGGAATATCTGCATCACGCAGCGCCTGCCGATCTTGATGAAGAGACGATCGAAGACTTCGTCTGCGACACGCTCTCGCTGTGCGGCAAGAAGCCGGTGGAGACGGAGCTCCTCACAAAGCTCCGCGCACAGATGGGCGAGATTCTGTCTGACAAGCTGAACGTTTTGCGCTGCGGCGCGGAACTGGAAGTGGCAGTCGACGAATTCGGCGCGATGCTGGAGACACTGGAGGAGACCTCGCTGGAGGGCGCTTCCGCAAAACTTAAATTTGAAACCATTCGCCTGGTGAACGACTTGCAGACAGCATATCTGCTTGCCGTCAGCGCCTATACGCGCGCAGGCTCAATGGGCTGCCATGTCCGTACCGATTCCGTGGACGAAAAGGAAAAATACCGCATCGTCATCCGGAACACACCGGACGGCGCGGCAGTGACAAAAATGCAGCTGTAATAACCACATCCGTTATACGAACAGTTAGAAGGGAAAAAGACAATGAAAAAGGTTATTCTGAAAAAGAACCGCTATGTTGACTCGGTTTCTCTGATGGCAGTCGGTGACAAGGTAACCAAGCTCGAGGGCGTTTCCAATGCAGAGGCGCAGATGTGCACCCCCGCAAACCTCGAGGTGCTGGACGATCTGGGCTATACCCTGCCCGAGGACGTCACGGCAAACGACCTTGCACTTGCGGTCACCGCAGAGACGGAGGAACAGATCGAAGCGGCTATGCAGATGATCATGGACATCATCGATCATAAGACCAACGACGGCGGTGTCAGCTATAAGTCTCTGTCCGAGATCGACCTCCGCGAGGACGGCTATGACCTCGTGCAGATCTCTCTGCCCGGCGAATATGCGGCAGCAGAGGCAAAAAAAGCGCTCTCCATGGGTCTTGACGTCTTCATCTTCAGCGACAATGTGTCGCTGGAAGAGGAAGCAGACATCAAGAAGTACGGCAACGAGCGCGGCAGACTCGTCATGGGGCCTGACTGCGGCGTCGGTCTGATCGAGGGCGTTGCCCTCGGCGCAGGCTCGATTGTCCGTCCCGGTCCGGTCGGCATCGTCGGTGCATCCGGCTCGGGCGCGCAGGAGGTTTCCTGCATCGTCGAGCGTCAGGGTCTCGGCGTCACCTCGATCATCGGCACGGGCGGACACGACCTGCTCCCCGAGATCGGCGGTATCACGATGCACGCCGGTATGCGCCGCCTGGATGACGACCCCGACACCAAGGTGATCGTCCTCGTCTCCAAGCTCGCAAACCTCGACGTTATGGCAAAGATCCTCAGCGCGGCGGACAGACTGTCCAAGCCCGTTGTCGCAATCTTCCTCGGCGCCGATGCCTCCCTCTTTGAGGGGCACAGCGTTTACCCGGCTTACAGCCTCGAGGAGGCTGCGCTGAAGGCGGTCGAACTCTGCACCGGCAAGAAGCCGGATGCCGGCTACACCGACGAGCAGATCGCAAAGCTCGTCTCCGAGCGTGTTTCCGCACTGAAGCCCGAGCAGAAGTATGTGCGCGGTCTGTTCAGCGGCGGTACGTTTACCGAAGAGGGCATGATCTACTACACCAAGCACAACAAGGGCGCAAAGCTCTATTCCAACCTGAAGACCAAGTATGCAGAGCAGATCCCGGATCACAACAACAGTGTCGGTCACTGCATCCTCGACCTCGGCGCCGAGGACTTCACCGCAGAGGCACCGCACCCCGTCTTTGACCCGATGCTCAAGCTGAAGCGCTTCAAGAAGGAAGTTGCCGATCCGTCCGTAGCCGTCATCACGATGGACTTCATCATGGGTCCCGGCGTTGCGGCTGACCCGGTCACGCCCTTTGCAAAGGAATGCAAGGCGCTGAAGGATGCAGGCAGCAACCTGATCTTCATCTCCAACGTCTGCGGCTCGCTTGAAGACCCGCAGGATACGCTCGCAGCAGAGCAGATGCTCCGCGACGCAGGCGTTATCGTCACCAAGAGCAACTATGAAAGCACCAAGATTGCAAGCGCATTCCTTGCAGCGCTTGAGGAAAGGGGTTGAGTCGTATGGCAGAAAAGGAATATAAGAGCGATCTTCGCGTCATCAACATCGGTACGACGCTCTTTTACGATGCACTCGTCGCACAGGGCGTCAAGGCGACCCAGATCGAATGGAAGCCGCCCGTAAAGCAGAGCGCCGAGGTTCTGGATGCACTCAACGCGATCTCTTCGCCCGAACTCAAGGCAAAGATCGACGAGGCAAACGACAAGGCCGTTCACAGAATCATTGATTCGCAGCCTTATCTCATTGACATCCTGCCCGCAGGTGATGTCATCGAGGGGCTCGATGATTATACGATCATTCACTCCGGTCCTCCGATCGCTTACGAAGACATGGTCATGCTGCACCAGCGCGGTCTGGTCAGCGCTTGCCGTTTCGAGCACTGGGCAGAGACCGATGAGGATGCCGTCAAACTGATCAAGTCCGGCAAGGTCAAGATCATGTCCGCGCTCGATACCAACACGGTCGGTGCAGGTACCGGTATCATCACCAAGAGCGTTGCGATGTTCATCATCGAGGACAGAGCAACCGGTAAGATTTCCGCAAACTTCCCGGCAGAGGGTCCGAACCAGGGCGGTTTCTGCGGCTGGGGTCTGTACTCCGAGGAGATCGCAAACTATCTGCGCCGCATGCGCGATGAGTTCTTCCCGGTGATGCGCGCCGTCCTCAAGAAGATGGGCGGTCTCGCTGTCAAGCCGATCCTCGCAGAGAGCTTCCAGATGGGCGACGAAAACCACACCCGTCAGACGGCTTCCGACCTGCTCTTCGATAAGAAGATCCTGCCCGAGCTGTTCAAGCTCGAGGGCTTTGACCGTCAGCAGATCCTGGATACGCTCGATTACATTGTCGAGACGCCCCGCTTCTTCCACTGCATCGGTCAGGGGGCAAGCCGCAGTGCAATGCTGTCGGCAGTCGGCACCGAGTACTCCACGATGGTCACCGCGATCTGCGGCAACGGCGTAGAGTTCGGTATCAAGGTTGCAGGTCTCGGCGACAACGAGTGGTTCACCGCTCCCGCACCGATGATGAAGGGTCGTTATACCTCCTCGAAGTTCACCGAGAAGGATCAGCTGCCCTGGATCGGCGACAGCTGCGTCGTTGAGTGCGCCGGCATGGGCGGTCTCGCCGCTGCTGCCAGCCCGATCGTTTGCAGCCTGCGTGGTCTGAAGCTGAAGGACGCCATCCACATCACCCGCGAGATGGAAGAAATCTGCATCACCCACAACCCGGCATTCCCGGTTCCGAACCTCGACTTTGACTTCCTGCCTGTCGGCATTGACATCCGCAAGGTTCTCGAGACGGGCATTGCCCCCGAGATCCACGGCGGTATGTTCAACTACCAGGGCGGTCTGATCGGCGCAGGCTCGGCAAGAGTGCCGATGCTCTGTTTCGAGAAGGCCATCAAGGCATTCCGCGACAAGTACGGCAAATAATCGCATCAACAAAAACGGCAGATTCCGTATGACACGGAATCTGCCGTTTTTTATTCTGTTTTCGTGAAAATCGTTTTGAAGTCCGTTTTATGGGACAGAAAAAGCGGTATACTGATGATGTCGGAGGAAATCAGGCTTCGTCGACGAGCCGGATCAGCTCCGCAAGGTCTTCAATGCGGGTATGCGTCACCTGAAGCGGTTCGTCAAAATCGCGCATGTGCGCGCCGGTGTAGAGGATCGGACGCATGCCGACATTGGCGGCACCGTAAATGTCCGCCGTCGGATTGTCGCCGACAAACCACACCTCGGCGGCAGTCAGCCGCGCGCGGTGCAGCGCGTAGTTGAAGATGAACGGCTCGGGCTTGCGGAAGAGCAGTTCCGAACTGGCGGCAACCAGTTCAAATCGGTGTTCCGGTAAGTAGCGCGCAAGCCGCTTTTCCAGATTGGTTTTGGCAAAGCAGAGGTTGCTGACGATGCCTGTGCGGATGCCGTGCGCATCAAGCGCCGCGAGCATCTCCGCCGCATGCGGCGATGCGTGCGAGCCGTCTGTGGCGGTGTCCCAGTAGAGCAGGTCGGCATCCTCAAAGGAAATTCTGCTCTGCATGTCGCAGTAGGCGCAGACCGAGCGCAGGAAGCGGACATCGTCGATCTCGTGATAGGCGGCGTGGGCTTTCACGGCAAGCTGAAGAAACATTGCATCCGCAAAGTCGGCAAAGCGCGCGCGGCTCACCTTGCCGCCGTCGGTTCTGTCGTAGACTGCGCCGTAACCGCGCCTGGCGTCAAACTGCGGTTCGACGACGAGCGTCTGCCCGTAGTCAAAGAGAATCATTTTCGGTTTCATAGGCTCAAAGGGTGCAGAGCGCCGCGCCGATGACCGTGGCATACTGGGCGCGCTCCGGAATGATAAAGTTGACGTCAAACATGTCGGACAGCGTCTTGAAGGTCCCCTTTGCCTGCGCGATCTGCGTCAGATTGCCGGTGAGCACGATGTCGCGGGTTCTGTGCATCCGGGAGTTGAAGACCGCCATCATGC
Organism: Oscillospiraceae bacterium; assembly: GCA_003343845.1. GTDB lineage: Bacteria > Bacillota > Clostridia > Oscillospirales > CAG-272 > UMGS902. The sequence continues at coordinate 18,731 of QAKK01000023.1, read as the reverse complement.
CGATGGTCTCGAAGATCATGTTGATCAGACCCAGTGCAAGGTCCTCCTTCGTGGCAAACTCGCTGATCTTGCCGAAGTTGGCAGCCGTCATGTTCTCGGGCAGGGTATTGTAGCTGGCGGCGGTGATGTCCTTGATGCGCAGGTCGATGTGATCGAGATCGCCGCCGAGCGCCAGCTCGGACAGGTGCCGCACGGAGTCGATGCCGATGAGCTGACGGGACAGTCCGCTGAGCGTGCCGCCGCCGACGCCCGTGCCGCCGAGGTATTCAATGTCGGCGCCCCGGATGGCATGTACCAGCGCCGTGCCCGTCCCCATGCTGACCACGATGACGTCCTCAAGGCCGGACAGGTACAGCCCGCCGAGCCCGATGGAACGAAACTCCGGCACGGTCTCACAGGGGAGATCGTAGAGCGGCTTGGTGATATATTTCGCGCCGACGCCGGTCACCGAAACCTTTTCGATGTCCGAGAGCGCAAGGTCGTTTTCACTGATGAATTTGCCGAACGCGCCGTAGACCGATGTGACCGGGTCGGTTGCACGAACCGAGAGCGGCTCGATCAGCGCGGCGGTGTTCTTCGACGCAAAGCCGACGATCTTCGTCGTGCTGCCGCCGATGTCGATACCGATGGTGACCAAGGTAATCCCCCTTACGGATGCGGGTGTGCCGCAATTTTGCAGGATACAGCCATTATACCATAGTCTTCCCGCATGCGCAAGCGCAAAACCCACAATTTACATCGGTTTTAAGATTTCTGTTTCAGCACGCCGAGCACCTTGCCGCGGCAGGAGAACGAACCGAAGGTGGAAAGCGGGATGGGCGCGTAGCGCGGGTTCAGCGAAACGAGGCTGTCGCCGCCGAACTGCTTGAAATAGCCCTCGCCGTCGCAGATGAAGATGCCGAGCTCGCCGGGGGCAACCTCCGCACTGCCGGCAACCAGCAGAATGTCGCCGTCATGGTAGCGCGGCTCCATCGAGTCGCCGGACACGCGCAGGGCAAAGTCGGCATCCCGCGTCTTCGGGCTGTCCACGATGCTGATCTCGGAGGCGTCGTTGGTCTCCAGATGGACGCCGGGACCGGCGGAAACGCGGTCGGCAAAGAAGGGAATCCGGCGGGATTTTGCGACAGGCTTTGCGGTTTTGCTCGCGCTGCCGCGCCGGATCTCCTCGCGGAAAAAGGCAGCGGGAACATCCGCCACGACATTTCTCGCGCGCTCAGCGGCGCGCATGTATTCTTCGTTCAATATATAGTCGCATACACGGGTGCCGTGTGCGTCGAGCGCACGGTAGCGCTCGATCATTGCGGTCTCGTCGGCGGAAAGCGTGAGCGCCTCTTCCTTCCCGGTCGCCAGATATTCCAGGCTGCACCCGAGCGCCTCGGCAATCGCCACGGCGGTGGACAGCTTCGGCTCCTCGGTGAAGCCGGAGAGCAGCTTGCCGAGTGTACCCAGCGGAATGCCGCTCGCCTCGGACAGCGCCTCGTTGGTGATCCCTTTATCCTTTTTAACCTGTTTGACACGCTCGGAAAAACGCATAATCAAACTCCTTTTTACAAGATTATATGAAAAAGCAGACGAAAATTCCTGTTAAAACGATTGTAACACACATTTTCCGAAATGTAAATACTTTTTTCGATAAAATGCCCGAAACGGATAAAATATTTTCTCAAATGCGGAAATATTTTTTCAAAAATGTATTGACATTTTCCAAAAATGGTGTTATCATAAAGACACGAAAGAGCCGAAGAAACACGGAGGACTGTAAAATGAACGCATACACTTCATACGCATGCAAGGAAAATGTCACCGCAGCACGAAAGCGTCAGACGTCGTTTTTGCTGCGCCTCCTCCGCGCCGTTTTCCTAACGGTCTGTGAGCGCATCACACTGCGCGGTCTGCGCGTCACGGCGACGCTGGTCAGCTTCTTCGCGGCGCTCGGTTTCATCGGCGGCATGGAGTGTGGTGTCATCTCCGGCGCGCTCGGCATCACGATCTGCCTGATCATTGCAGCGGCGGGTCTCGTCGCGAACTTTGAGGAGTAAGCAGAATTTCTTCCGAGATTTCATTTTTATTTCTTCATTTTTATTTCTTCCGCAAAAAGAGCCATCCGACAGGATGGCTCTTTTTGCGGTTGATTGCATCAGACAGAGGTGCCTGTGCATGCCCGCACCGCCTCCACCAGCCGCAAGACATCGGGCGGCGCGTTTTTGCTGTAGAGCAGCCCGTAGGGAATGCTGTAATCCCAGCGGACGGGGAGCGTGACAAGCCCCGGGTGTACCTCCTGCCAGCATTCGAGCGACAGGAGCAGACGATTGGTTTCGACGGCGCGGTTGAAGACCGACAGGTCGTAGAAGGGCGGCGTGTCGGCGATGCGGATCTGCGGATGGTTCTGCATAAGATCATCGCGCAGACGGTCGTTGACGGGCTTGCCCTGCACGGCAGCAGCATGGATCGCGCCGGGCAGGCGATCGCGGATTTCGTCGCCGCAAATAAACAGATATAAGGAATACCGAAAGGAGAATCACAGATGAAAACGGTTACTTTGGCAAACGGTGTGGAAATGCCGTTCCTCGGCTACGGCGTCTATCAGGTCGGCAAGGGCGAGTGCGAGCGCTGCGTCACGGATGCCCTGGCGGTGGGCTATCGCTCACTGGATACGGCACAGGCTTATTTCAACGAGTAGGAGGTCGGCGCCGCGATCGAAAAATCCGGCGTGGCGCGCGGGGACATCTTCCTGGCCACCAAGGTGTGGGTGGAGCATTACGGCTACGAGGCGGCAAAGGCGTCCGTGCTGGAATCCATGCGCAAACTGCGCACCGGCTATCTCGACCTCTGCCTCCTGCATCAGCCGTTCTCGGATTATTACGGCGCATGGCGTGCGCTTGAAGAGCTGTATGAGGCGGGGAAAATCCGTGCGATCGGCGTGTCCAACTTCTACCCGGATCGTCTGGTTGACCTGTGCTCGTTTGCACGCATCCGCCCGATGGTCAACCAGGTGGAGACGCATCCGCTCAACCAGCAGACCGAGGCGAAAAAGTGGATGGAAAAGTACAAGGTGCAGATCGAGGCGTGGGCGCCGTTCGGCGAGGGGCACGGCAATCTGTTCACCAACCCCGTGCTCACCGGGATCGGCGCGAAGTACAACAAGAGCGCGGCGCAGGTCATGCTGCGCTGGAACATCCAGCGCGGTGTCGTCGTGATTCCGAAATCCACGCACATCGAGCGTATGCAGGAGAACTTCGACGTGTTCGATTTTATTCTGACCGATGGGGATATGGAAGCGATCGCGGCGCTGGATACCGCGACAAGCGCGTTCTTCTCACATGAAGACCCCGCCATGGTGGAGTTGTTTGCCGAGATGGTGGAGGAACGCAAACACAACCATGATGCAAGCAAGGAGAAGAAAAACTGGTAAGGCATCAGCCGTGGGATGTACCGAAAGCCGAAAAAGCCGCCGCACAGATTTGTCTGTGCGGCGGCTTTTTCGTTATTCGCCGTGCAGGACCCTGACAAATGCCGCTGCGAAGGCGCGGGCGGCATTTTCCGCTTCGGAGAGGGAATTGCCGCAGGAGCCGATCTCCAAAAGCAGTCCGCGCGCGGCGAGCTGCTGGTTGTAGGACGCGCCGCGCAGGCAGAGCGGACGCGCCACGCCGAGCGTGTCGGCGCACAGGTGCTGCTGAATGGCTTCGGCAAGCGTCAGATTGCCCATCCAGTCATAGCTGCCCGCCCCTTTTTCATCCGAACCGATCAGCATCATCAGCTGCGCGCAGGGCTCCCCGTCATAGAGTGTGACCGGACGGAGCTTTGCACGGTCACTGCGGATCATTGAGTCGCGATGCACGTCGAACACATAGCGGATGGAGGGGTATTTTTCGAGGTACTCCGCGATTGCCGCTGCACTGCGGTCGTAGGCGGCGATGTAGGACTCCCGGTCGTGCATGACTTCGCATTGCAGGGTCGGGATGCCCGCATTGTTCAATGCTTCGCACAGCACGCGCCCGACAGCGACGACATTCTTTGCCGTGTCGGCGCTGCGCGGTTCATTGTAGCCGTCACCGTAGCAGATCGACCCCTCTTCGGAGAAGGCTTCGGTGCCGTGCGTGTGTACGATCAGCACCAGCGGTTCCGTGGGGATCGTTTCGGCGGGGAGCAGCTTCGCCGCCGCTGCGACCTCGTTCATGTCGATGTCAAAGGACGTGCTGTTTTTCAACTCAATGGCGTCGCCGGCGGAAAGATCGGTCGGCAGAATGGCGTATTTGCCCGCCGGCACCTTGGTGGTGTCAAAGGCATACAGCTCGAAGATCTTTCGCTCCAACTGTTCACGCTCGAGGTAGATCTCCTTGGCAATCTCTTCCTTTGGTATGTAGTAGATGCGCGGCAGCGTGATCGGCGCGGGCAGTGCGGCGGAGGCGGTGATGTCCGGCGTGTCCGTGCCGCCGACCTCTACCGTGCCGAACACCGCGGCGCTCATGCGGTCGCCGAGCGTGCCGCCGTCCGCCGAAACGGAAAGGAGGTCTTCTGTGATGTAATTCAGAAAGCCGCGGGCACGGATCTCGTCCAGTTTATCCAATGCCGCAAGCAGCAGAACGCCGAGCGCCGTCAGCGCACAGAGAATACACAGCGCATTCTGCACGGTGATGCGCCGCGCGCCGCGCGCCTGCGGCGTTTGTGCCGCAGGGCTGTCGCCCGCGGGAAACGCGGGCGGCAGCCTGTGTTCTTCCGGCAGGACGCAGTTTGACTTTGTCATTTTCAGTCCTTCCTTTCGTTCAGGCAGAGGCGGTCGATGGCGTCCGCCAGCATGTCGGCGACGCTTTCGCTGATGCGGTCGCTCTGGCGCGGGGAGACATAGAAGGATTCTCCCGTGCGGAGCACCTGCTCGATGCGGTCATCGATCTCGGTGTAGCCTGCGCTTTGCAGCGCATCATAGACCAGCGTTGCCGAATTGACCACGGTCGGCACGCCGATGGCGATCACGGGTATGCCGAGCGTGCGTGTGCTGATCTCGCTGCGGCGGTTGCCGATGCCGCTGCCCGGAAAGATGCCGCTGTCCGAGATCTGCACGGTTGCACCGAGCCGCGCAGTCGAGCGCGCCGCCAGTGCGTCAATGGCGAGGATGAGGTCGGGCTTTGCCGTCTCCGCCACGCCGCCGATCAGCTCGGCGGTTTCGATGCCGGTCTGCCCCAGCACGCCGGGTGCGATGGCGCAGAGCGGAATGCGGCAGAAGCTGCGGAACAGCGCTTCGTCATGGGCGCGGATATGGCGCGTCACGGTCAGACGGTCCACGGTCTTCGGACCGATGCTGTCGGCGGTGATCTCCCGGTTGCCGAGCCCTGCCACCAGTACGCACTGCGGCGTGCCGCCGAGATGCGTTGCGGCAAGCGCCTCTATCTCGGCGGCAATCAGCGCAGCCAGCGTGCCCAGCCGCGCGTCGCTCTCGTCACAGAGCAGTTCGGTGAAGACCGTCACATAGCTGCCGCACTTCTTGCCGGTCGCCGCCTCGCCGGCGGCGTTTTTGACCTGCAGCTTCGCCACGCGGAAGCCGCCTTCCTCACGTTCCGTATAGGCAGTGCCGCCCTTGCCCGCGTCGTGGGTCGCCTCGGATTCGCAGGCAAGGTCGGTGTGGATGTTGTATGGACGCATGGTTTTCTCCGTTCCTTTTTTCTTCAGTTTCGCCGCGCAGATCGCGGCATATTCGTATTATAGTGAAAACGCGGTCGGATTTATGGGGCAACCTGTCACCTGCGGCAAATTTGCTTTGTAGATTCCGACGAAAATTGAAAAAACGAATTGTGCAGAATCTCCAATAATGCGAAATCGAGAAAATAGCCGTTGCGAAATCGCTCAATTAATGATATAATAGTACAAGCGATTTTATGTGATTCCGGAGGATCAATTACAATGAAAAGACTTCTGGCGCTCCTGCTTTGCCTCGTGACCGTTGTGCTGCCCCTCGCGTCCTGCGGCGGTTCCATCGGCATGATGGATGAGGATAAGGGAGACATTTTCCATGCCTATATTGCCGGCGACATATATGCGTTTGACCCGGGCATCGACATGACGGACAAATCGTCGGTCAAGCTGCTCGGCATGCTCTTTGAGGGGCTTTACCGCCTCGATGCCAAGGGCAAGGCTGTCAAGGCGCTTGCAGACAAGGTCACGATCCTCGAAAACGAAGCGGATCATGAGTATAAGATGCAGATCAGCATCAAGGAGACCAAGTGGTCGGACGGCCGTGCTTTGACTGCGGATGACTTTGTCTTCGCATGGAAGCGCCTGATGGAGTGCACCAATCAGAGCACCGCAGCCGCACTGCTGTACGAAGTGAAGAATGCGCGCGCCGTCAAGGCGGGCGATGCCTCGATCGACGATCTCGGCGTGGTTGCGCTGGATACATATCTGCTCCAGATCACCTTTGAAGAGAAGATCGACTACGAGAACTTCAAGAAGAGCCTCGCCTCCATCGCGCTGGTGCCGCTCCGCGAGGAGTCGGTCGCAAATAATGACCGCTACTGGTCGCGCAGACATGCGACGCTGGTCTCCAACGGTCCGTTTGTCATCAAGGAGATCGACCGCGACGAGAACACCATGCGTATCGAGCGCAACAACTATTACTATCGCGACACCGAGGAAGACAAGCTGGACCGCTATGTCAAGCCGTACCGCATCCTTGTGACCTTTATTAAAGAGGAAGATAAGCCGCAGGGGCAGCGCGCCTATGCGGATGATCTCGATGCTATTTATGCGGCATATCAGGCGGAAGATGACTTCATTTACATGGGTGATGTTCCGCTGGCGCAGCGCGCCGCACTTAAGAAGCAGGCGCATGTCACCGATGCCAACTCGACTTATTCCTATCTGTTCAACACGAAGAACGCGCTCTTTGCGGATGCGAGAGTCCGCCGCGCACTTTCGATGGCGATTGACCGTCAGGCGATCGCAGACCTGCTTGTCTATGCGGATCCCGCAACCGGTCTGATTGCCAATACCGTCTTCAATGCGACCGAGGGCAAGACCTTCCGCAAGGTACAGGGCGACGTACTGAAGACCACTGCCGATGCGGACGGCGCACGCGCACTGCTTGCCGAGGCGGGTGTCTCGGGCGGCAGCTTCACGCTCGGCTACAGACAGAATGAGTGCGAGACCGCCGTTGCCGAATATGTCAAGGGCGTGTGGGAATCGCTCGGCTTCAAGGTGGAGCTGAGACCGCTGACCGCAATCCGCGAGACCGTTGTGGAGAACTCCGAGGAAGTCGATTATCTGATCGATTCCGTTGAAGAGGCTTATGAAACCGGCGACTTCGACGTGCTGGCAATCGACGTCTCGATGCAGTCCACCGACGCGTTCCCCGCGCTTGCCGTCTACGCGCTGACCTTCTCGGGCAGCGGCATCGATATGGCGAGCGCAAACTATGATTACCTGCCGCATGTGACCGGCTTCAACGACGAGGGCTACAACGAGATCATCGAGCGCGCTTATGCCGAGAAGAACATCAAGGCGCGTGCGGATATTCTCGCCGAAGCGGAGCGCTATCTGCTGGAGCAGATGCCTGTGATGCCGATCGTCTTCAACAAGGATTGCTATCTCGCAAAGAAAACGCTGACCGGGCTCGGTACGAGCTACCTCGGTTACCGCGACTTCTCGGATGCCGGATACAAGGGTTATAAATTCGTTCCCGCGACGGATGACGCGCCTGCGACCTCCGCCGAATCCACCGAAGGAAACTGACAGCATCTATTGAATCAAGGCGCGCCGCGACCGAATTTCAAGCGAAATTTGTCTATGCGGCGCGCTTTTTGCATTTTTGCCTTGACTTCACCGTCGGTTGATGTTAGAATAAAAAACGCGCGAAAGGAGGGGGAGTATGGGCGCCAGACTCAAAAACAAGAACGACATCAAGATATTCATACTTTACCTCCTGCAAAATATCAATTATCCGCTCGACTTTCCCACCATCAACGACATCGTCGTGCAGGATGAGTATGTCAACTATTTCGACTTTGCCGAGTGTTTTGCCGAGATATTGGACATGGGGCATGTGGTCGAGGAGATCAGCACGGATGAGAAGACCGGCGAGAAGGTCACGCGCTACCGAATCTCCCCCCTCGGCTCGGCAGTGGTCTGCCAGCTCCAGAGCGGGCTGCTCCGTTCGATTCGCGAGCGCAGCCTGAAGAGCGCGCTGAAACTGCTCTCCTTCAAGAAGCGCGGCGCACAGGTCAGCTGCCATACAAGCGAGCTGGACGACGGCAAGTACGCCATCGAGTGCGTCATCACCGAGATGGGTAAGGAAATTCTGCATATCAATCTGGTGGACGATTCCGCCCAGCGCGTCGAGCGCATGAAGGCGAATTTTGAGGATCGTCCCGACACAATTTATAAGGGAATCATGGCGTTGCTCGCAGGCGAAGTCGATTATCTTCTGAATTGACCACCGTCTTCCGATGCTTGGCCAATAGAAGGTTTCCACGTTTCGCAAGCGGACTTTGGGGCGCCATGTGCGCCGAAAAGTCCGCTTTTTGCACGAAAAAAGGCGAAAAAACCGAAATTTTGTGAAAAATGCTCAAAAAAATATTTGCGGTTTCCTATTGACATTATGCAAAATAATGGTATAATGAAAACATGCAGGATTTGAGAGGTTGATTGTGAACAAACACGAGGATGCAAAAGCCGACGAAGTGGAGCGGCTCCTGCCGATGATCCGGCGGGGCAGCAATGCGGCGTTTTTGCGCCTGTCCGAGCTGTATGCGCCCCTGCTCGAGCGTGAGGTTGCCCGCTACGCGGCAAGTCTGCCGCCGGCGGATCTGGACGATCTCAGGCAGAGTGCATCGGTTTCGCTCTATCGCGCGGCGCTCGCCTTTCACGGCGACCGCGGTGTCACCTTCGGTTTGTTCGCCAAGATCTGCATTGTCAACGGCATCGCCGATTCACTGCGGTACATCCGCGGCAAGGGAACCATGCTCAGCATGGAGGATCTTGACGAGCGTGAGCAGCCAGACGGCGACGAGCCGAATCCGCAGAGCCTGCTGCTCGACAAAGAGCAGGTGTGGGAGACGCGGCGGCAGATCAAAGCGATGCTTTCGCCGCTCGAATATGAGATTTTTGAAATGTATATCAGCGGTTTTTCCTATGCTGAGATCGCCTCGCGTATCGGAAAAAGTCAGAAGTCGGTCGACAACGCTCTTTGCAGGATCAAGAAAAAACTCAGACAAAATCTAAAACAGCCGACTTAGCCGTCGGTTTATATGCCCGAATAGCTTAAAGCACAGAGCGTTGGAAATGCAAAGGTGTCGGTTTGAATCCGTCTTGGGGCAAAAAAACTATCTACCATTTAGAAGCGAGGTAAGAAACAATGTATCAGGACAAGACTTTGAAGTGCAAGGACTGCGGCGCGGAGTTCGTATTCACGGCAAGTGAACAGGAATTCTATGCAGAGAAGGGCTTCCAGAACGAGCCCCAGAGATGCAAGCCCTGCAGAGACGCGAGAAAGAATCAGGCTCGCGCACAGAAGGAGTACTTCACGACCGTTTGCGCAAACTGCGGTAAGGAAGCACGCGTTCCGTTCCAGCCTTCAAACGACAGACCGGTTTATTGCAGCGAGTGCTTTGCCGCAATGAAAGAGGGACGCTGAATCCGACGCATTTCGGGCATAGCCGTATGGCTGCCTATCATTCGGTTTCAAAGGCATGACGCACGTCATGCCTTTTCTCTTTTTGTCGTTTTTTGCGAAAAATATTCTGATTTTTATGTACAAGCCCCGCTTTTTATGGTATACCATAAGCGATACGAACACACAAGGTTTTGACCGGCATCTTTCCGTCCGTGCATCGTTAAAAGACTTGTGAATACCGGCGTATTCCCTGCGTCTTTTTCCTCGCCCGGGTAAAAATCCGCTCGGTCAAAACTGCAAGGCACCTGTGGGCGAGAGATTTTGTGATGATTTTTGCTGTGGAGAACGACGGAATATACCGATATTCCGAGGCGGACAATGCAAAAAAGCGCGCAAAATATTTGCCCACAGGCTTGCGCGTTCGCGTCGCTTATGGTATACTCTATTGTGTATAACTCTATACTGCCGCTCTGCGGCAAAAACCTGAAAAGTTGAGAATAACAATGGCATATAAAGAACATAAGGATTTCAAACGGAAGCCTATCCGCCGCGACGTGACCCCCGAGGTCGCCGAGGGGACGGTCATCGGGCGCAACGCCGTGCGGGAGCTTCTCCGGAGCGGCAGGGATGTGGACAAGATTTTTGTGCAGCGCGGGGAGCGCGAGGGCTCGATCACGATGCTGGTTGCCGAGGCGCTGGAACGGAAGATTCCGGTCGTCGAGGCGGAAAAGCCGAAGCTGGACGCGATGGCGGGCGGCGGCAATCACCAGGGCATTGTGGCAATGGCGGCGCAGAAGGCGTATGCCACGGTGGACGAGATTCTCGCCATTGCCGAAGCGCGCGGGGAGAAGCCCTTTGTGCTGATCCTCGACGGCGTGGAGGACCCGCACAACCTCGGTGCGATCATCCGCAGCGCGGATGTGTTCGGCGTGCACGGCGTCGTTATCCCCAAGCGGCGCGCCAGCGGCGTGACGGCTACGGTAGAGAAGGCATCGGCAGGCGCACTTGAACATATGGCGGTCGCCAAGGTGACCAACATCAGCGATACGATCGACGAACTCAAGAAAAAGGGACTCTGGATTTACGCTGCCGAAGTCGGCGGCGAGGACTACGATAAGGTGAACTTCGGGGACGGCGCGATCGGCATCGTGCTCGGCAGTGAGGGCTACGGCACTTCCCGCCTTGTACTGGAAAAGTGCGATTTCCGCGTCACGATCCCGAACTACGGGCATGTCAATTCCCTCAATGTATCCTGCGCGGCGGCGGTCGTGCTGGCAAAGGCATCCGGGCAAAGGCATCGGTAAATACGGCGCAAGAAGGAGTTTGGATTTATGGATGAAAAGAACAATCAGGAACTATCTGTGGACGAGCTGCTTGCCAAGCTGAAGAGTAATCTGATGGAGGAGAGCGAGGCTTCCGAGACGGCAGAACCCGCACCCGAGACCCCCGCGTCCGCAGCAGAGCCCGGCGAGGCACTCACGCCAGAAGCGCCGGAGACCGACGGGAAAGCGGCAACATCCGCTGTCACACCGGAAACAGAAGGCGCAGCGGTTGCCGAAGAGATCGAAGAGATGATCGACACAGACGCGGCGGCGGAGACCTCGGAGGAGGAGCCAGAAACAGCACCTGCGGCGCAGTCGCTGCCCGAGGTGGATGAAAATGATATTTTCGCGGCATGGGGACTGAACCCCGGCGATGTGAAAAAAGAGAAAACGCAGTCTGCGGCTGCATCGGTGACCGATGCGCTCGCCAATACGCCCGCCGATACAGGGGATGCCTCCCCGACGGCAAAGCGCACGCTGCGCTATCGCATTGCCCGCGTGGAGAAAAAAGACGATTTTGCCGCGCGCAAGCAGACCGAGACACAGAAGGCGTCGGTTGACTTTGACCGCACGGACTATACGCTCATCAAGCAGGCGCTCGGCATGGAGAAGCCCGCCGAGGGGTGGGCGGACACGGCGGATGCGGCATTTGAAGTTGCACATGAGAGCACGGGCATTCCGTCCTCCATCGACGCGCCGCACGATGAGTTTACATACCAGCGGCAGCGCGACGATATCGCCGCAGGCTATAAGAAAAAACTGCGCACTTCACGCGCAAAGCTGATCTTTACCGCCGTGGCGGCGCTTGCCCTCTTGTTTATCGAGTGCCTGCCTGCACTCGGCGTGGCTGTGCCCGAAGTGCTTGACCGCGGCTATTACCCGGTTGTCTGGTCGATGGCGACTTTGCAGCTGCTTCTGATTGCGGGCGCATTCTGCTATCGCGAGATCGTCAACGGCACGCTCGGCATTTTCCGCGGCAGACTGACCGGCGGCGGCGTGCTGGCGATCTTTATGCTGCTCAGCATCATCTGTGACATTGTCAGCTGCGTGGGCGGCGCCGGAACCGAGGTATACAACTTCTCGGCGGTGCTGTGTGCACTGGTGATCCGCTGGTTTGACTATTCCGATCTGCGCCGCGAGTCGATGGCGTTTGAGATTGCGTCCGCACCCGGTACGGGTAAGTATGTTGCCGCGCATATGAGCGAAGAAGAGACCGCGCGGGTCGGCGGCGACGACCCCGATGCGTTTGCGCTCTGCGCGGAGAAGTGCGGCTTTGTCGAGAATTACTTCGCCCGCACCGGGCAGGCGCGCACCGACGATTTTGCAATCAACCGTTACCTTGTGCCGATCACGCTGACCGTGGCGCTGATCGCTGCGATCTTCGATGCCGTCCGCGGCGGCGGCGGACTTTCCGCCGTTTCCACCTTTGATGCGGTGCTGGCGATCGGTCTGCCCGCCCTGATCTTCCTCGGCGGCAGTTATCCGCTTTACAGCGCGGCGAAGAAACTCTACAAAAGTGAGAGCGCTCTCATCGGCGAGACTGCGCCCGAAGAATACGCCGGCGCGTCGGTCATCTGCTTTGACGACGCGGACGCATTCCCGTCCTACGGCGTTTCGCTCGAGAACCTGCGCATCTACGGCAAGGGCGACATCGAGACTATCATCGAGCAGATGGGCGCGGTGTTCGGCAAGCTCGGCGGACCTCTCCGCCATGTGTTTAGTTTGATGACGACGGATTGCCCCCGCCCCTACAACACGAAGATCGAGGGCATCTGCGAGGACGGCGTCTGCGCCCGTGTGGACGGCAAGACGCTGTTCATCGGCAGCGCCTCTTATATGGAGGCAAACGGGCTTACCGTTTCGGACAAGAGCGACGAGCTCGGCGGCAAGCGCTTCTCCACGATGTATCTCGCGCAGGACGGCGCGCTCCGCGCGAAGTTCTTCATCCGTTATACGGTGGACGGCGGCTTTGAGACGATGGTGCGCAAACTGGCACGCCACGGTATCGCATCGGTGATCCTGACCGGCGATTCCAACATCAGCGACGAGCTGCTCGCCCGTTCGATGGATCTGTCGCGCCTGCCGGTCAAGGTGATGAGACGGCATGGCTTTGAAAACACGCTGCACGGCGAACGCGCCGACAGCGGCGTGGTCACGCGCGGCAGCGCCTCGGATCTGGTCGGCGCGGTCACGATGTGCGACAAACTCTGCCGCGTCTTCACCACGCTGAAGGCGGCGAAGATTGCCTCCGTCGTCATTTGCGCGGTGCTGTGCGCCGTGGCAGGCTGGCTCGGCATGGGCAATGCGGCAAACTCGATGTACGCTGCGATCTACCAGCTGTTCTGGCTGATCCCGTGTCTGCTGGTATCCAAATTCAACCTATAATCGAACGCATCTCTCGCGGGCAGACAAACCCGCGGGAGACTTTGCGTTTTCGGAGGAAGTTTCAACGCATGAATTCAACCATTCTGAAAAGCGTGTCCAAGCCCGGACGCTACTGCGGCGGGGAATACGGGCAGATCGTCAAGGACAAGGCGGGGATCAACTGCCGCGTGGCGTTCTGCTTTCCGGACACCTACGAGATCGGCATGTCCAACCTCGGGCTGCGCATTCTGTACGGTGTGCTGAACCGTGAGCCGGACGTCTGGTGTGAGCGCGTGTTTGCCCCCTGGCTGGATATGCAGGAGCAGATGCAGAAGTATGCTCTTCCGCTCTGCGCGCTCGAAAGCGGCGACCCTGTCGGCGACTTTGACATTGTCGCGTTCACCCTGCAATACGAGATGTGCTATACCACGGTGCTGAATATGCTGTCGCTTGCCGGCATCCCGCTGCTTGCCTCCGCACGCGGCGAGGACGCGCCGATCATCATCGGCGGCGGTCACTGCGCCTACAATCCCGAGCCGATCGCGGATTTCTTTGACATTTTTTCCATCGGCGAGGGGGAGGAAGCCCTGCCCGAGCTTGCGCGGCTGTACATCTCGATGAAGCAGGACGGCACATACACAAGGGCGGCGTTCCTGCACGCGGCGGCGAAGCTCGATGGCTTCTATGTGCCGTCGCTGTACGCGGTGGATTACAACCCGGACGGCACCATTTCGGGCATCACGCCAAAGTACGACGACATCCCGAAGAAGGTGCGCAAGCGCATCATCCGCGACCTCGATAAAGTCTTTTATCCCACCTCGACCTACCTGCCGTTCATCGAGACCGTGCAGGACAAGATGGTGCTCGAGGTGTATCGCGGCTGCATCCGCGGCTGCCGCTTCTGCCAGGCGGGCATGGTCTGCCGCCCCGTGCGGGAAAAGACCGTGGACAAGCTGTTTGACGATGCGCAGTGCATGTACCGGAACTTCGGCTACGACGAGATGACGCTGTCCTCGCTCTCGATCAGCGACTATTCGCAGATCGACACACTGACTGACCGCTTCGCCGCATGGGCAACCGAGCATCACATCAGTTTGTCGCTGCCGTCGCTCCGTCTTGACAGCTTCACGCGCGAACTGATGGACAAGGTGTCCACCGTCAAGACCGGCAGCCTCACCTTTGCGCCCGAGGCAGGCACGCAGCGCCTGCGTGACGCGATCAATAAGAACGTCTGCGAGGCGGATCTGCTCCGCGCGGTCAATGTTGCCTACGACGTGGGCAAGACGGCGGTCAAGCTCTATTTTATGAACGGACTGCCCACCGAGACCGATGAAGATATTGAGGGCATCGCGCTCCTTGCCAAGCGCGTGATCGAAGAATACTATCAGAATCCGAATACCGACAAGAGAAAGCGCCCCTCGGTGACCATCAGCGTCGCCTGCTTTGTACCGAAGCCGTTCACGCCGTTCCAGTGGGAAAAGCAGGACACCTTTGATGCGCTGATGCGCAAGCAGGAGCTGCTCAAAAGCAAGATCACAGACCGCAAGATCGTCTACAACTACCATGACGCCAGCGTTTCTTATCTCGAGGCAATCTTTGCCCGCGGCGACCGCCGCCTGGCGAAGGCGTTGCTGCTTGCCAACGAACGCGGCTTCAAATTCGATGCCTGGACTGAGTGCTTCTCGCTCGAGCGCTGGCAGGAGGTCTTCCGCGACGTGGGCGTTGACCCGGATTTCTATGCAACGCGCGGCTTCGGGCTGGACGAGGTGCTGCCGTGGGATGTGATCGACTGCGGCGTGACGAAGGACTTCCTGCGCCGCGAGCGCGAGCGCGCCTATGCCGGAACGCCCACGCCCAACTGCCGCGAGAAGTGCAGCGGCTGCGGCGCAAATTCGCTGGGAGGTGAGCGCAGATGCTGCCCGTAAGAGAAAAAATCCCGCATGTCGTCGTGCGCATTCTGTTTACCAAGACCGGCGACCTGCAATACATTTCGCATCTGGATCTGCACCGCGCGTTTACCCGCATGCTCGTGCGCGCGGGCGTGCCGCTCTGGTATTCCGAGGGCTATTCGCCCCATCCGCGCCTTGCGTTTGCCACGCCGCTCTCGGTCGGCGCCGAGAGCGAATACGAGCTGGTGGACGTCAACATCGTCGGCGATGCCGAAACGCTGAATCCCGCGGCGCTGTTTGCGCTGCTCCGCGATACGCACATTCCGGGTCTGACGGTCAAGGACCTGTATCTGCCGACCCGTCCGTTTTCCGCCATTACGCACGCGGATTATACCCTCCGTTTTCGCACCGCGGGCGCGGATGCGGCGCTTGCCGCGCGCTGTGCGGAGGCGCTCGCGTCGTCGCCGCTCGTCGTGCTCAAACGCACGAAAAAGGGAGAGCGCGACGTGGACATTTCGCCGCAGATTCGGTCGGTGCGCGCCGCATTTGAAGACGGCGAGGTTGTGATCCGCGCCCGCCTTGCGGCGGACAGCGCCAATTTTCTCAATCCGGAGTATCTTGTGAAGATTCTGCGCGGCGCGGGACTTGTGATGTGCGGAAACCCGATCGAAGAAGAATATTCCATCCTGCGCACCGCGGTTTACAGCGGGGACACCCTGTTCCGATAAGCGAGGTTGACGATGAAAAAACTGCTTTTGCTTTGTCTGTGCATGCTGCTTTGCCTTGTCGGCTGCGGCGAAACGCCGCCGCCCGAGACCACGCCGCCCGAAACGTCGGAGACGAGCGCGGCGACCATCATTACCGAGGAGCTGCCGCCTGTGGTCGAGCCGACGCTGTACCATTTTTCCTTCATCGGCGCGGGCGACAACATGGCGTATTACGGCAATGTGCGCGACGCGAAGAAGAATGCCGAGGGCACGGACCTTGTCTACGATTTCCGCCCCTCGTACACCGACATCAAGCCCGTGATCGCGGATTATGATCTGCGGTTCATCAACCAGGAGACCCTGATGTGCGGTGACGGCTATGACCTCAGCTATTACCCGCGGTTCAACTCTCCGCAGGAGCTGGGCGACGCAGTGGTGGACACCGGATTCAACCTCGTCGGGCTTGCCAATAACCACATGCTCGACCGCGGGGAGAGTGGGCTGCTCGCTACGCTGGACTACTGGGACAGCCAACCGGTCACACATATCGGCTCGTACCGCAGCAAGGAGGACTTTGAAAAGATCACGGTCATCGAACAAAACGGTATCCGCGTGGCGCTGCTCTCCTTCACCTACGGCACCAACGGACTGAAGCTGCCGAAGGGTTCAGCCACCTATATCCCTTATATCGACAACGATACGGTTGCCCGCAAGGTGAAAGAGGCGGAAGAACTTGCCGACCTCACGATTGTCTCGATGCACTGGGGGTATGAGAATACCTTCAAGCCGAGCGACAGCCAGCGCGAGATTGCCGAACTCATCCATGCAAACGGCGGCGACGTCATCATCGGACATCATCCGCACTGCCTCCAACCGATCGAATGGATCGGAGAGGGCGAGGATCGCACGCTCTGCGTGTATTCGCTCGGCAACTTCATGTCCGAGATGGCGCAGGACTACAACATCCTCGGCGGCATGGTCGCCTTTGATGTGGAGAAACTCGGCGAGGATGGGCGCGCCGAGGTCAAAAATGTGCGGTTCATCCCCACGGTTTTCGACTATAACCGCAGCTTCTACAACAATCACATTTTCCTGCTCGAAAACTACACCGACGCGCAGGCGAAGGCGCACGGCATCGCCTATTACGGCAATCGCACCACGCTCGACCGCCTTGTCGGCTATGTGAAAAAGACCATTGATGCAGAATTTCTGCCCGATTTGCTGAAAACCGAAACCGAATAACCAAGTCGCCTGGCGTCAAAATCGCCGGGCGATTTTTGGCAGTTGTGTGCATTGACAAAAAAACGATCGCATGATAAAATTAAACTGTCGCATATAGACAAATCCGAACAAAATGATTCGAAAGGAACAACTATGAAGAAAACGCTGAAGTACTTCCTGCCGATCCTTTGCATGATCGCGGCACTCGCCGCCCTGACGCTTGCCGCCGCTGCCGCCACCGAGACCGGTTCCTGCGGCACAGACCTCACCTATACGTTTGATACCGAGACCGGCGTGCTGACGATCTCCGGTACGGGCGCGATGACCGATTTCTATAGAGATACCCCTGCGCCTTGGAGCAGCTATGCGGCAGATGTGCGCACCGCCGTGCTGGAAGAAGGCGTGACCACGCTCGGCAATTCTGCGCTGCTAAATTGCAGCAGCCTGGAGAGCCTGTCTCTGCCGACAACCCTGACGAGGATCGGAGCCGGCAGCCTGCCGTCCGAAAGCCCGCTGCGAAACTCCGTGACGAAAGGCGAAATCTGCGTGGACGGCTGGCTGATGGACTATAACGGAACAGTACCGAAGGATCTTTGCCTCAGCGAAGGTATCTGCGGCATGGCAGATGCAATATTTATATGGAATTCGGTGGAAACGGCTGTCCTGCCGCGCTCGCTCCGCTATATCGGCGGGTATGCGTTTGCGTATAGCAATAAACTGACGGATGTCACGATTCTCAACCCGGACTGCATGTTTACACATGCCGCCGGGGCGCTCCCATTCCCGCAGAGCACCACGGTTCACGGCTATAAGGGCTCGACTGCCGAGGCGTATGCCTCGACGTACGGCAACCCGTTTGCCGCATTGGAACCCGCCGTCGGCGATGCCGACGGCGACGGCAACTGCACCATTCGCGACGCGCTGCTGACCACACAGGCGTTGCTGGATGGCAAATTCGACGCTGTCATGGACATGGACGGCGACGGCAAGCTGTCCCTCGCCGATGTGATCCTGCTGCTGCGTGCAGTCCGATAAAGATAAAAAAGAAGACCGCCCGCGGGCGGTCTTTTTTTACTGCGCCGCATGGCGGCGGCGATATTCGGACGGGGTCATCCCCGTGATCTTCTTGAACAGACGGCGGAAATATGCCGCCGAGCGGAATCCGAGCAGCGCGCTGATCTCCTCCACGGATGTGTACCCGTTTTTCAGATATTCGATGGAGCGCAGCACCTTCATCTCGTTCTTGTACTCGATGGGGGACTTGTGCATCTCGGCGCGGAACAGATGATAGAGTCGCGATTCGCTCACATAGCATGCCTTTGCCAGCTCCGACACGGGAAAGTCCTCACAGCAGCGGCGCTCAATGTAGGCAAGCGCCTTGATCACGCAGGGACTGCACTGCGGCGCTTCCGCCGCGCTGAGGGCAGGGAGCAGCGCGCTGAACAGCCGATAGAATTTTTCGATCGCCAAAAGCTCCGCTTCAGTGCCGCCGCGCTCGAGCAGGGCGTACATCTCACAGATTGCCGTCCCTGCGTCCAGCCCCGCCGGCACGTTGATCTTCTGCATCCCGTAGCGCTGGTCAAAGCGGATGCCCTGCTTGTCCGTGCGGAATGAAAAATGCAGAACA
>QAKK01000009.1 GCA_003343845.1 Oscillospiraceae bacterium | reverse complement strand
TTTTTGAATTTATTTACTGTAATTCGTCCGCATCCGACAACCAATCATTTTGTAATTTTGTTCTTGAAACCGCTTGTGGCACCTGCTTTATCGCAGGTGCCACAAGGTGTGCTTTTTTGTTCAACGAAATAAATCCCTTGCGGGATTTGTGAAAAATATTTTGCCGAGCAAAGCGGTCTGATTACGCTGCCTTTACACGTGTGCTTTTTTATGTTATACTGTTTTCCGAGGAGAAATTCCTGTCTGATTTTGGGATACACCTGCTGCTTGACTGCAATCATGTCGAAAACAGCTTCAGAAAAACTGGGAGGTAGTAGATTATGCTGCTTATATGCATAGCAATTTTTGCGATTATTACGGTTTTGACGGTGAATGCTATAAATGAAAAAAAGTACAGGGAATTGGAATTTGAAGTATTGCGAGAATTGGGCTTTTCAAATTGGTGCATGGTTTCCTATTTTGATGAATATGTGACTGTGAAGAGTCGGCAGACATTGGAGAAGTATGATGCGATAAAGTTCTTTAAGGAACACAATGAAAAACTTGCGCGAGCACAAAGAGTAATCGAGCGAAAAAATGAAGTGGCAGGCGTCTTGCGTAGGTTTTTGAGCAGTAATGCTTACAAAGAGCATTCGCAATACGGAAAACTTGCGCAACAGATCAGCACGGTCATAAAAAACGCAGGTGCGTACAGAATTTGCGTTTCGTATATATCCTCTGCCGGAAATCGTTTGGGTACCAAAGAAATCGCTTTGTATCAGCGGGATATCAACAGATTTAGAGAAGATCCGTCCTTGCTTATGGGAAAAACGGAATATAATAAATACCTAAAAGAAAAACAAAAAGAAGCTTTGCAGCAAAAACAGCATGAACATTATGATTGTGTCAACAAGGTTATTGATTTTGCAAATGAAAAGAAGCCGACTTTGTTTGTCAAAGGAAGTGCAGAACAGCTGGATAACTTGATTGCTCAGCTGTTTGACCGAACCGTAAACAGTATCAAAAGAATCAAAACCATTGATAGTGAAGAATGGGAAGTTGTTGAAAACTTTATAGAAAAAATTGATCGGGAAATAGCTGAGATTGTAGATAAAAATGAAAGAATCCTTGCGTACTATGAATCCGGCGGGTTTTTGAAGATCAAGGAAACTTGCGAAGCATTGATGAGTTCTCAAAGAGAATTCAATGAATACATAACGGAAAAAGTCAATTCAATTTCGCAGCTCTTTGGAACAAGAGTTGTTCGGAATGAAACGGTCAGTGAGGATGAATATCAGTACGTTCGTCCATATAAAAAGACGATTACGCCCTTTACCGCAGAAGTATCTGCGGCAGTATTTGCAAGTGCGGAAAACAGCCCCCTCGATTATGTTGTCAAGAATTTTTATCCAAATAAAGAGCTGTATCCGGAACAGATTCAAAAGCTCCAACTGCTTGTGGAAGAACTTGAAACGCTTAAAGAAGCCAAACAGATCATCGATCGTTATAAGGCGGAGTATCAACAATACATCGGCGATGTGCCCGCTTATGTGATGGCGGATGATGCGGCGGGCTTCTACACCAGACTGGGATTTGCCAATATCGACGAAAGTGCGCTCACTGTGGAATACAAATTCTCGTATACTTCCGGGGGCGGAATGGCGAAGCGGACCTTCACCGTGCCGATGACGGAGGAAACAATCGTAGGACTGATTAAAATATTGGAAGGAAAACTTACGATAAGCGCATTTACAAGAGAGCAGCGGGCATTGATGACAAATAAGCTGCGCACATATGTGAAGAGCCGCGATAATTATACTTGTCGTATTTGCGGAAATTCTATTTATGCGGAGCCAAATCTCTTGCTTGAAATAGACCACATTGTTCCGGTGTCGAAAGGCGGCAGTACAACAGAAGATAACCTTCAAACATTGTGTTGGAAGTGCAATCGAGCGAAGAGCAATAAGGTTGTGTGAGTGCAGTTCAAAAAGTTGCGGACACGCATGTGTTCGCAACTTTTTTTCCGTGATAAATGCTTCCGGGGGCGGTAGAATATGGACGTAAACACAAGGCGGGTGTATGATTCACCGCGTTGCACGGGGATATTCCGAAGTGTATGACGGCTTTGCTGTTTACGCAATGGCAATCACGATGTGATGGGGTTCGACTCCCCAAATGTTTGGGCGAAAGCCAGCATGCGTCGCAAGACGCCCAAGGATGCGGAAAGTGTACCTTTCCGGTGCGGAAGATGCGTTTGCATCGCTCCGCGGCTGTTTTACCCGATCTGTCTGCCCCGCCGACGCGCGCTGCGCGCCGCGGCGGCAATGCGGCGGCAGCCATGCCGCCTGCCGGATACCGTTTCTCCGCTGCAAACGCCAGACCGCGTGTTCCGCCTTTGCAGCCGAAAACTCAAGGCAGGCGCCGCCGGCGCCGCATGGGCAGGCATATCCCGATTCTTATTCTCTCGGAGGATTTACATATGACGACCGTAATCATCAACGAAAACCAGAACGGACTCCTTTTCAAAAACGGCAAGTATCAGAAGACCGTCGGCGCGGGCAAATACCGCCTGTTCGGCGGCAGAACCATGGAGATCCTCGAGCAGGGGAAGATCATCGACAGCAAATACTGCGCGCTGGATACCCTGCTCGCACACCCGGATTTTGCAAAGCTGGTCTCGACCGTGGAGGTCGGCGACGAGCAGATCGCCCTGCACTTCGTGAACGGCAGCTTCAGATGCGCCATCGCCAGACCCGGGAAATACGCCTTCCGCAACGGGGGCGACACGCACGAATTCCGCATGGTGGACATTTCCGCCCCCGAGGTTCCCGCGGATTTCCCGCGCTACATCCTCGACAGGATGCAGCCGAGCCTTTACAAAACGGTCGAGGTGGCGGCTTATCAGAAGGCGCGCCTGTTCTTCGACAACAAATTTGTGCGGCTGCTCGAGCCCGGCACCTATGCCTTCTGGAACGGCGGCGTGAAGGTGGACGTTGACTTCGTGGACACGCGCCTTTTGCAGATGGACATCACCGGGCAGGAGATCATGACGCAGGATAAGGTCGCGCTGCGCATCAACTTCGTGTGCAGTTACCGCATCACGGACTACGTCCGCATTCTCACCGAGATCGACAACTATGTCGAGCAGCTCCACATCGCGGCGCAGCTTGCCCTGCGGGATTTTGTCGGCAAATACCGGCTGGACGAGATCCTGGAAAACAAGGAAGGGCTTTCCCGCTTTGTGCTTGCGCGCCTGCGGGAGAAGGAGGCGTCGCTTTTCGTGGAAATCAAAGACGCGGGTGTCAAGGACATCATTTTCCCCGGCGAGATCCGCGAGATCATGAACACGGTGCTCGTCGCCGAAAAGCGGGCGCAGGCGAACGTCATCTCCCGCCGCGAAGAAGTCGCGTCCACGCGGTCGCTGCTCAACACGGCAAAACTGATGGAGGAGAATCAGACGCTGTACAAGCTCAAGGAGCTGGAATACGTCGAGCGCATCTGCGAGAACATCGGCAGCATCACGCTTGCCGGCAGCGGCGACCTTTTGTCGCAGCTGGTCGGCGTGTTGGGCGCAAAGAAGGGCTGACGTCGGACGGCAGCCCCCACAGCAGAAAATTACAACCGCAAAACCCGGCGCCGGCAGAAAGCCGCCGCCGGGTTTTGCTTTGTGCACAGCGGGACACATGATATAAGAATTGACAAATATACGGGATTGTGATAAAATAAAACAATTAAAGGATTGATTGAAAAAGGCGATAGGGAGATCACGGAAATGAGTCTGTTCACAAACAAAACCTTAATGATCACCGGTGGGACGGGGTCGTTCGGCAATGCGGTGCTGAACCGCTTTCTCGGCACGGACATCGGCGAGATCCGCATTTTCTCGCGGGACGAGAAAAAGCAGGACGACATGCGGCACGCGTTCCAGGCGAAAATGCCGGAGGTAGCAGACAAGATCAAGTTCTACATAGGCGACGTCCGCGATCTGCAGTCGGTGAAGAACGCGATGCACGGCGTGGATTACATCTTCCACGCGGCTGCGCTCAAGCAGGTGCCCTCCTGCGAGTTTTTCCCGATGGAGGCGGTGCGGACCAACGTCATCGGCACGGACAACGTGCTGACCGCCGCCATCGACGAGGGCGTGAAAAGCGTCATCTGCCTGTCCACGGACAAGGCGGCATATCCGATCAACGCGATGGGGATCACTAAGGCGATCGAGGAGAAGATCGCCGTCGCCCGCTCGCGCAATTCGGGAAGGACGAAGATCTGCTGCACCCGCTACGGCAACGTCATGTGCTCCCGCGGCTCGGTCATCCCGCTGTGGATCGATCAGATCAGGAAGGGGCAGCCCATCACCGTCACGGAGCCCTCGATGACCCGTTTCATTATGTCGCTGGAGGAGGCGGTCGACCTGGTGCTCTTTGCCTTTGAGCACGGTGAAAACGGCGATCTGCTGATCCGGAAAGCGCCCGCCTGCACGATCGGGACGCAGGCAAGGGCGGTCTGCGAGCTGTTCGGCGGCAAGCCGGAGGACATCAAGGTGATCGGCATCCGCCACGGCGAAAAAATGTACGAGACCCTGCTGACCAACGAGGAGTGCGCCAAGGCGGTGGATATGGGCAATTTCTACCGCGTTCCGGCGGACAACCGCGGGCTGAACTACGACAAGTACTTCAAAGAGGGCGACGAAACGCGCAATACCCTGACCGAGTTCAATTCGAACAACACGAGAATGCTGAACGTTGAGGAGACCAAGGCAAAGATCGCCGCGCTCTCCTATATTCAGGACGAACTGAAAAAGCGGAACGCATAAGGCGGGAGTGAGACATGGACAAGCTGCAGACCGGGATCATCAGACTGGTGAAAAGCGCATTGACGGGCGAAGCCGTCGCCATCCCGGCGGACTTTGACTGGAACGCTGCGCTGAAGACGGGGAAGAAGCATCAGATCCTGCCCATGCTTTGCGAAGGCGTCGCGAATTCCGGCATCGACCTGCCGCCGGAGACGGCGCAGACGCTGGAGACGGCGACCGCCGTCCATCTGTTCATTTCGCAGAACCAGCTTTATGCGCTCGATGAAATTTACAAAGCTTTTGACGAAAGCGGCATCGACTATATGCCGCTGAAGGGCGCCGAGCTCAAGCGGATCTATCCGAAGCCGGAGCTGCGCCCCATGAGCGACGCGGATATTCTGATCCGGCAGACGCAGTACGGGCAGATCCGCCCCGTGATGGCGGCGCTGGGGTACACGGAGGTTCTGGAGAGCGATCACGAGCTGGTCTGGGACAAGAAGGGCGCTTTGCACCTTGAGCTGCACAAGCGGCTCATCCCGTCGTACAATAAGGATTACTACGCCTATTACGGCGACGGATGGCGCTTTGCGCAGGAGGCGGGCGGCTGCCGCTATGCCATGCGGGACGAGGACAACTATGTCTATTTGTTCACGCACTATGCCAAGCATTACCGCGACAGCGGCATCGGCATCCGCCACATGACCGACCTGTTTGTGTTTGCCGCCGCGCATCCGCAGCTGGACGGTGCGTATGTGGAGGCGGAGCTGGAAAAATTGCAGCTGCTGACATTTTATAAAAATACGCGGCATACGCTCGCCGTCTGGTTTGACGGGGAGACGCCGGACGGCATGTCCGACCTGATTACAGACAGAATTTTTGCAAGCGGCGCCTACGGGACCGCCGCCGCGCATCTTTTGTCTGCCGCGGTGAAAGCGGCGGGACCGGACAGCGACAAAAACGCCGTTCGGACAAGCGTATTCCTGCATAGGCTGTTCCCGCCGTACAAGGCGATGTGCAACAGGTACAAATGCCTTAAAGCGCATCCGGCATTGCTGCCGCTGATGTGGATCCTTCGCTTTTTGCAGGCACCGTTCCGGCGCGGCAGCATCCGGCGCAATGTCGGGCAGGCAAAGGTGACCACGCCGGAGAATGTGATCGCGTACCGGGAAGCGCTGGAGGCGGTCGGTCTGAAATACAACTTCAAGGAGTAACGGATGAACATACTGGTAACCGGCGCGAAAGGGTTTGTGGGCAAAAACCTCTGCGCGGCGCTCGGCAACATTCGGGACGGCAAGGACCGCACGCGCCCGGCACTGGCGGTCGATGCGGTTTTTGCATACGACATCGACACCGATCCCGCGCTGCTGGAGGACTACTGTGCCGGAGCGGACTTCGTGTTCAACCTCGCGGGGGTCAACCGTCCGAAGGACGCGTCCGAATTTATGCAGGGCAACTTCGGTTTTGCCTCCGTGCTGCTCGAAACGCTGAAAAAGCAGCACAACACCTGCCCCGTGATGCTGGCAAGTTCGATCCAGGCGACGCTTGTCGGGCGGTACGACAGCGACTACGGCAGAAGCAAGAAGGCGGGCGAGGAGCTGTTCTTCAGCTATGCGGCGGAAACCGGCGCAAAGGTGCTGGTCTACCGCTTTCCGAACCTGTTCGGCAAGTGGTGCCGCCCGAATTACAACAGTGCCGTCGCCACCTTCTGCCACAACACGGCAAACGATCTGCCCATCACGGTCAATGATCGCAGCACCGAGCTCGAGCTGCTGTACATCGACGATCTGGTCTGCGAGATGCTGGACGCGCTTGAAAACAACGAGCATCACTGCACGTTTGACGGCATTCGGACCGCCATGACCGAAACCGGAAAATACTGCGCCGTGCCGACCACGCACAAGGTCACGCTCGGCGAGATCGCGGATCTGCTTGCGCAGTTCCGGCAGCAGCCGGAAACGCTGCTCATGCCCGAAATCCCGGCGGATTCCTTTGCGAAAAAGCTCTACTCCACCTATCTTTCGTATCTGCCGCCGGAGAAGGTCCGCTTCCCGCTGAAGATGAACACGGACAACCGCGGCAGCTTTACGGAGCTGTTGAAAACCGCAGGCTGCGGGCAGTTCTCGGTCAACATTTCAAAGCCCGGCATCACCAAGGGGCAGCACTGGCATAATTCCAAGTGGGAGTTCTTCATCGTGGTGTCCGGTCGCGGGCGCATTGAGGAGCGCAGAATCGGCAGCGACGAGGTGCTCCGCTTTGACGTTTCGGGTGAGAAGATCGAGGCGGTTCATATGCTGCCCGGTTATACCCACAACATCATCAATCTGTCCGACACGGAGGATCTGGTGACCCTGATGTGGGCAAACGAGCAGTTTGACCCAAATCATCCCGACACTTTTTTTGAGAAGGTATAGACAATGGAAATGAAAACGGATTACAGCGCGGTGCGGTTCCGGGGCGACGGCAGACTGAAGCTGCTGATCATCGTCGGCACGCGCCCCGAGATCATCCGCCTTTCGGCGGTGATCGACAAGTGCCGCACCTATTTTGACTGCATTCTGGCGCATACGGGACAGAACTATGACTACAACCTGAACGGCGTGTTCTTCAGGGATCTGAAGCTCGCCGATCCCGAGGTGTATATGGACGCGGTAGGCGACGACCTCGGCGCCACGGTGGGCAATATCATCAACGGCTCGTACAAGCTGATGAAGCAGACCGAGCCGGATGCCCTGCTGATCCTGGGCGACACCAACTCCTGCCTCTCAGCGATTGCTGCCAAGCGCCTGCACATCCCGATCTTCCACATGGAGGCGGGCAACCGCTGCAAGGACGAGTGCCTGCCGGAGGAGACAAACCGCCGCATCGTGGACATCATCTCAGATGTGAATATGGCGTATTCGGAGCACGCGCGCCGCTATCTTGCGGAATGCGGACTGCCAAAGGAGCGCACCTATGTGACCGGCTCGCCGATGGCGGAGGTGCTGCGGCGGAATCTGGACGAGATTCGGGCGTCTGACATTTTGGAGCGGCTCGGGCTTGCGCCGCAGCGGTACATGCTCCTGTCGGCGCACCGGGAGGAAAACATCGACACCGAGAAGAACTTCCTGTCGCTGTTCACGGCGATTAACCGGCTTGCGGAAAAGTACGATATGCCGATCTTGTATTCCTGCCATCCGCGCTCGGCAAAGCGGCTGGTGCAGAGCGGCTTTGCACTCGATCCGCGGGTGATCCGGCATGAACCGCTCGGCTTCCACGATTACAATCACCTGCAAATGAACGCATTCTGCGTGGTGTCCGACAGCGGTACGCTGCCGGAGGAAAGCTCGTTCTTCACAAGCATCGGCAATCCGTTCCCCGCCGTGTGCATCCGCACCTCGACCGAGCGCCCCGAGGCGCTGGACAAGGCGTGCTTTGTCCTTGCCGGCATCGACGGGCAGAGCCTGCTGCAGGCGGTGACAACCGCTGTTGAGATGAACCGCCGCGGCGACGACGGTACGCCCGTGCCGGACTACACCGATGAGAATGTTTCGACCAAGGTGGTCAAGATCATCCAGTCCTATACCGGCGTGGTCAATAAGATGGTTTGGCGGAAATTTTGAACAGGATAAAGAAAAAGGCTGTAAATGCAAGGCTTTGATAAGGATGGTTGAGAAAAACAAGTAAAATCAAGGCTTTGTGGACAGTGACAGA
>QAKK01000022.1:76239-100121 GCA_003343845.1 Oscillospiraceae bacterium | reverse complement strand
GGACGCACCTCCGGTGCACCAGTTGTTCCGCCAGGGGCATAGCTGGGTAGCCGCGTGCGGGAGTGATAAACGCTGAAGGCATCTAAGCGTGAAACATGCTTCAAGATTAGATATCCCACAACTTCAAGTTGGTAAGGTCACTTGCAGACTACAAGTTTGATAGGTCAGAGGTGGAAGCGCAGTAATGCGTGCAGCTGACTGATACTAATAGACCGAGGGCTTGAACCGTCTTCGCAGCAATCTGCGGATTCGTTTCATAGCATCAGCTTCGTTACTCGCATTTCTTCCTATTTGTTCAGTTTTGAGTGAACATTCACCATGTGAGGCAGGTACGCAAGTGCCTGCTTTTGCAGATTCTTCAAGAATTTGCGGTTGCGATTCGCAGGCGCGGGACGTTTTCCCGGTTTGCGGAGCAAACGAACGGTGTTTAACCGTTCGAGGGGAAACTCCCTTTGAACCGCAGGCGCGGGACGTTTTCCCGGTTTGCGGAGCAAACGAACGGTGTTTAGCCGTTCGAGGGGAAACTCCCTTCGAACCGCAGGTTCGTATATGCACCTTTAGCTCAGTTGGTAGAGCAACTGACTCTTAATCAGTGGGTCCCGGGTTCGAATCCCTGAAGGTGCACCAAAGAAAAAGGACGGCTTTTGCCGTCCTTTTTCTTTGGTGCCTTTTGTTGCTTCCGATTCGAACCCCTCCAAAGCCCTTTGGCTTTGGAACTGCTTTGCGCTCCACCGCA
This sequence comes from Oscillospiraceae bacterium, assembly GCA_003343845.1. Classification (GTDB taxonomy): domain Bacteria; phylum Bacillota; class Clostridia; order Oscillospirales; family CAG-272; genus UMGS902. The sequence continues at coordinate 99,385 of QAKK01000022.1, read as the reverse complement.
GCTCCGCATCCCCACTCCATCCCGGCGCAAAGCGGGTTCTGAATCCCTGACACTGTATGCCCGTTCTTTCCCAGATCTATCTTTCTTTTCAGCAGAAGATAGGCGCCGACCCCTACCGTTTCGGTGCAATGCCGTTCTATCCAAGCCTTCCCCGCTTGGGAAAGCCGATTAAACCAATCGTTTACAAAAGCAACCGTAACTCAACAACGCGGTTGTTGTAATTTCATTTGTCCTCTACTATAATATAGACAGAACAAGCGCTTGTTACTTTCTTACGGAGGAATCAAATGACTATATTTCTGAGTGAGCAACTGAAAAAGCTGCGCAAGGAGAAGGGAAACACACAGGAAGAAGCTTGCAATGCATCTCGGAATTACGACTCAAGCGGTTTCCAAATGGGAACGCGATGAAGGATGTCCCGATATTACACTTTTGCCCGCAATCGCATCCTATTACGATGTCAGTATTGATGATCTTCTTGGCGTAGGGAAAATATACAAAGAAAAGAAACTGAGAGAATATAGCGACAAGAATGCAGAGTTGTTTCGTGCAGGAAAAAATGCAGAACGGGTTGCTTTATGGAGAGAGGCGCAAAGAGAATTCCCGAATGATTTTTTCATTCTTTATAGTTTGATGTATGCTTTATATGCAGATAACAGCAAGGAAAACGCCGACGAAATAATCGGATATGGAGAAAGAATTCTGGCTGAATCAACCGATAATTCACTGCGGAGTGGTGCGATTCAATGCTTGAGTTTTACCTATTATTCTGCGAAGGGTGACGCAGAGATGGCAAAGAAATATGCCCGCATGGCTCCCGGCTATGCCACTACTTCAAATCAAATGTTGCCACGATTTCTTGAAGGTGATGATGCCGTCGAGCTTTGCCAGACAAACTTGCAAGCCCTTGTTGATATGATTTGGAACAACACTTGCATTCTATGCCGGAAGGGAAATTATTCATCGGAGGATCGGATAAAAGCATTTCAGTTTGCAATCGATTGCTTTAGTTTGCTGTATGCAGATGGGAATTTTGGATTTTATCACGAAAGAATTTCGCAATGTTATAAGGATATGGCAGACAGTTATCTGAAACTCAATGCAGAAGACAATATGTTTACTTGCCTTGAAAAAGCGGCAGAGCATGCTGTTCAATACGATCGTCGTAAAGACGGCATGTATACCGCATTTATGGTAAACAAGGTCGCCTTATCGGTAGACGATGCATACAAGAATCACACCGAAAACGCTTCGGGGCTGCTTCTGAAGCAGCTGAATGGAAAAAAGTACGCTTGCTTTAAGGATGCGCCCCGTATGCAAAAAATCATTGAAAGACTAAAAGCCGCGGCGATAATGTAGTTCATTCGTCGGATCGCGTTTTTGCGCGACGGACTTAAAACAAAAGAGCACACCATTCGGTGTGCTCTTTTGTTTGGGTGCACTTTGTTGCTTCCGATTCAAAGTCTTTGCCTGTGGGTTCTGAATCCCTGACACGATATGCCCGTGCCTTTTTGCATCTATCTATCCCTTCTGTCGGGTTTACTTGGAAATCATCTGCAAATTCCGCATTGAATCTTCGCAAACCTGCGTCAGGATTTCGGGGGCGGCTGCCGGATTCTCCATCATTTGACGCAGTATTTCTTCGCGCTGCGGGTGAAAGTCCCGTCCGAATAGAGGAGCTTCAGCCAATGCCTTTCCGCCGTATGCGCGCCCCTTCCTTGTATTTCCAAGGTAGAACCATGTAAAAGCCGCCGCAGTATATCGATTGACCGGCGATGTAAAAAGGATATCGGAAAAACCGTCGCGAAGAACATGGCGGGCAAAGCCTCGCGGCGTGCTGACGCGATTCAATGCCGGAAGAACTCTTTTCTTCAAGAAGACGTAAATATACTGCAGATGCGCCGCGACCTCTTTCTCGGTCATATCCGTGTGCAATGCATATTTCGAAGCATGTCGCCTGTCCATGAAGCGCAGCGCATTGCCATAATCCAGATACAAGCTCTCTGTCGGCATGTACAACGGCAGAACATAGGCACCGCACTCAAAATCGCCCGGCTTATTATCAAATAAGATAAAGGACAACAGATTGTCGCGGAGTCTGTAAAATGCAAAGATGTCTTTCATATACTCAAACTGCACATAATGCGCCTGCTTGCAAAGGGGAGCAATCTCTGCATAGACGCGCTCTTTCAGTTCTTTTTTTGTCATCGTGGCAAACCGTTCTTTCTCATATTGCTTCCATCTTATCACAGAATCAAGATCCCGTCAAGATAATCGGAGGCAAAGCGTTCCGGTCGCCATGGTCCTACAGGTTTGCATGGAGTTTTACGCATGGTTTGTGCGGGTCGTCGAAGGCGCCGGTTCCTACCGTGTTGGATGTCCATTCTACACATCACGTTGTATTTTTTTGTCATATCTTGACGCATGCAGCATCTTGTGTTAAAATGTGGTTGCATGTCTTAGACATTACAGGAAAACTTTGAAAACTACGGATAAGGAGGCGAATGCGATGCCGCTTTCAAAAATTCCGGCAACCGCCATGCGGCGCGCGCTGTGTGAACTGTTGTACCCGGCGATCTACTGCGACCCGGCGGAGGAGCTATACACGCTTCGACCGATTGAATATGCCAAAGGTGCATGGATGGATAAAACCGCTTGTGAGGCATTCGTCAACCATGTTCATTTGCAGGACTATATTTTTTGTGATAACACAACGGCTTATCGCGAAGCGGCTTTCGCTGTTGCGGAAAGCTGGGTAAACCGTCTGCGGGAGAGCTATCCGGGAAAGCAATTTGTGCTGTATTTGACGACTGAAAATACAAAATGGAATCAAAAATCCAATCCGATCCTTCGCTTTTGCTTGATACGCACGGATGAGGCCCCCTACATTCCCGAGGAACCGAACGGAAGGACGCTTTGGAAGTGGGAGACTTAGGCGACGCAGGTGTTTACAAAGCCAAAATAGTGATTAGTGGCGGCTTTTGCAGTTCCGAGCTTGAACACAGGGAGAAGCAACGATGCATGATATGTATATTTGGCTGGACACGACCGCGCAGGCGGTCACGCTCGGCGGTATTCCGTTTGCGGCGTTTTATGCCTGCGCGAAACCATATATCCGCAACATGCTGCTGCTGAAAAGCGATTATGTTGGCGCGCATTGCTGCAAAAATTTTGAGCTGCTTTGCGGGCAGGATGAGATCAAAGCCTTTCTTGCAAGCGAAGACCTGCGCTTCGGCGATTTTTGCTTTGTAGATTTTGCGGACGGTGCAAACCCGGACGCGCTGACGCCGGAGCAGGTGGCGGAGCTGCTGTATGTGGCACACATGTGGTCGCCGCTGCGCGGCATTGATTTCCCACCGCTGCGAAATGCGTTTATCTATCTGTCACACGATGATGCGCACACACTGAAACTCTTCTACACAAACCCTGCCGCCGCGCGGGATGTGCTGCTCTGGCTGGTGCAATTCCCACTTTCGCAAAGAGGGGGAGCGCCGATGCCGGCGTTCCCGGCTCCAACGGCGGATGCCCTTATGGAATTGCTGCAAACAGGCGTTTTAGTGCGCGCCGTTGACGGTGCGCACATTCGGTTGACTGAGGTCGGCAAAACGGAGGATATGGACGCGCTGTGGAATCGAAAAAACATCTTGGCAGCGCCTGTTCGGACGCTTTCGCTTTCGTCAGAAGGTTGGACGATCGTTTAGGCGGTTATAAATAAATCTGTCGCAAATGGCAGACGAAAGGACAATTCGTGCATTTTTTGACTTTGAAAATAACCGGAAACGGAATTCCGTTTCAAGAAATTGAGACTGCGGTCGGGCGCGCGGCGCAGTTTGCGTATCATGCGGGTGAAACTAAAGATACGCGCTTCGGGCAGGTGACCTATGCGGAGGACGGCATCGCTTTTGGTGAGGAGATCGCGCAGGATGCGGAGATTGACAAAGCGGTTCGCGATCTTGTGCAGACCTGCAACAGAAATCAACAACTGTTTGCACAATGGGCGCAGAAGTATCGCGTTTGGCTTTGCTTGTCTGTCTACCCCGAAAGCGTGCAGATGCATGTTTCGCTGTCTGCGGAAACCTTACGGCAGATAGCGGCGTGCGGTATGGAAGTGACCACTTCGGTGATGTCTTTGGAGCCGTTCTACAGCGGTCGCGCATTTGCCGGAGAGGAGAATTCAATGGCTGAAAAAGGCGTAAAGACGTAAAGGAGACCGCATGATTTACCGAATCACAAAATATGATCCGACCTTGCGCGATGCGGAGGGGCGGTATCTTCCATGGACATGGACATCCTATTCCGACATTGGAAGGGCGGTGAATGGCTGTGCACTGTGTCCGGCGGCATATCTCGAAACAGAGCGCCGCTATACGGACGCGCTGATATGCATTTTGCAGGCGCTGCATGTAGATGCTTTGCGTGTCAAGGAACTGGAACCGTCTGTGCGTTCATCTGCTGTATTGCAAAATGATTTTGCGGAAAAAGGGCTGTCGCTATCCGCTGCGCAGGCAGATTTTTTGCGGCGCGTAACCGATATGCCTGAGATCAGCATGTCGGATTTTGAAGTATGCTTTCAGCTGCAACTGCGCGAATGCTTTTGGTGCAGACTTGTTGATCCGCAAGGGCGTGCAGCTGTGTGGTTCGGATACGATTATTACATGTATGTGGCGTGCGAGGAAATTCCGGCTGCATTGGTGCGGGAAATCTGCGCGGGCGGACTGTACATCGAAGCGCAGACTGCCGAGGGCATTTGGCTGAATCAGACGACAACTTGAACAGCAGAGATGAGGTATATATGAAACTATATCATGTAAGTGGTTTTCATAAAGATGAGTCGAGCATTGATTTCTCTAAATCCGCTAAGCCAACCAGGGATTCTATGTTAGAGCAGGTACAGCAAGCGAGAAATATTCGTTTGCTGCGCGATGTATATAACAATTCTGAACTTTTATCGGCGACAGGGTGGGAACCTTATAGGATTGTTGCCGAACTCATTTTTGAGTACATACGGGAAAACGAGTACCCAGACAGTCCATCCAGACTCGTATATCCGTTTTTTTCAAAGAACTTTGACGACGCGATATCGTTCAATAGAGAATATCGTAATGGTGAGGGCGGCATTTTTTTTAGCGAGGCGGATGCGACCAAGGTGCATTATTATGATATGGACTTGTTTACCGAAGTATCGGATGCCATAAGAGACAATGGCGATGCCCCCCTGACAGAAGCGCTTTATATACATGCGCAAAAAAATGCGCGGGAGTACTGGAAAACTTCTAAAGACGGCACTACGGAGATATTGTATGCGGGGTTTCCAACAGTAACAAATATTGAAGAAACAAATATGAAAACAATTACCCCCGGAGTCGGGATTGGCAATTACAGAATCGGTATGACACAGGATGAGGTTGAGGCACAACTGGATAGTGAGCATCTGCATTTTGATCAAAGCGAATTGCGGTGGGATATTGCGGACGGCTTCTTAGCATTTTCGGCGGCAAAGGGTACATTGCAGGAAATCGGTTTGACAGGAGCGAAAGCCGGGCGGTTTCATTCTGTTGGCGTCGGCACGACTGTTCGGCAAGCGCAGGATGCGCTGGGCGCCTACACGGTCAGATATGATGGTCTTGATGTGCTGCTGCATCCAAAGGCATATCCGGGCTTGGCATTTGAACTTGCTGAAAATGACAGCGATGATGACAGCGGCATTCTCTATAATGAGCAAACCAAAATTACATGGTTTTTTGTTTATGATGTGGATGCACCGGAGCAAGAACTTTACCATGGCGATATTGTGGGGGATAGCGACAACAAATAAAGGCGGTTGTCGCATGAGGAGACTGTATGAAACATTTTACTGCATGGGCATGGCTTGTGCTTGCGGTGTTGATGCTGTGCATGTCCGGCTGCATGCGTAGCGAGGCTGACGCCGACCATACAGCTGCATTGCAGGCGTACATTGCAGAACTGGAGGTCATTCATACTGCGGAGGGGCACTTCTTTTCGCAGAACGCGGCTGCGGATGTTTCGGTGCGCGTGGGGGCGCTCGCGGAAGACGGTCGGCAAGCAGAGGCGTTCCTCTGCGTTACGGACGCGCACACACCGCTTTTGTTGTCGCTCGGTCTGTTTGACCGGCATGTTGTTTCTTCCGGCAGCTTATATACGGCGGATTTGGATGCCGATGGTGTGGACGAAATCGTCTATAGTGGGGAGTGCACAGGCAACGGCGGCACGGTTGCCTGCGTTTACAGGGTTGCGGCAGATGGCATACGCCTGATGTTTGACGCAAATGACGAGGCGCATGCGTATGGTTATACCTATACTTTTGCAAAAGGAAAGAAACTCCTGATTTGCAACGAGCAGGTTTCGTATACAGCCGAACAGGATTTATCGGGCGTTTTCCAAGCAGATGTCTTTGATGCGGACGGTCTGCCGAAAGGAACCGCAATCGTAGATTTTCAGACCGGTGATGCACGCCTTGCGGTTATAGATGCGGCAGGCACCCCGGCACTTCAGTATATGCAGTATGTTGTCGTGGGGAATACGGCGTCGCTTGGCTGCGTGTTGACCACACTGCGGTACAATGCACAGACAGCCGCCTTTGAAGTGACGCAGGCGCAGTATGTTTCGGATGGTTACTTCAGCTGGGATTCGCTGCTGCCGGGCGGCAGCGCCGTCTGCGTTTATCAAGACGGCACATGACATAGGAAGAAGTCGTTTATGTCGGTTGCTTTGGATGAACTTTTGATGTTGCCGGACGAAGACGCATCGGTGGAAACGCTTGCAAGGCTGCTTGCGTTCGCGCAGGATAAGGATGCGGAAGTGCGCAGCCTGACGGCGGAGTCACTTGTGCGGTTTGCGCCGGATACGGATGCTGCCGATGCGCTCATTGTACTTGCGCAGGATGCAGACGCACTTGTACGGACGCAGGCGCTGGATTCGCTTGCTGCGTTTCCAACGGAAAAAGTCCTTGCTTGTCTGACCGCCGCGTTGGCGCGCGAGACAGTTGACGAACTGCCGTATCAATATGCATTGTTGGCGGCGGCAGAGGTTGCCGTCGTACTGCAGCAGCCGGAGCGGGTGCTGCCGATTTTACGGACGCAGGCGGACAGCCCTGTCATGGCAACGCGCATCTGCGCATGGTACGGTCTTTCGCTGTGCGGTGACGCGCAGGCGTTTGACGCGCTGCTCGGCGCGCTTGCCGCCGAGGATTATCACGACCGCTGCCTTGCCGTTCATTTGCTGAACGCGCTCGGCATGCATGAGGAGAGGGTTTCGCGCGCTTTGCGCGAACGCCTGCTATGTGAGACGGTTCCCGCCGTTCGAACTACGATAGAAGATGTTTTGCGGGCAGAGGAGGAGAAGAACGTCTGATGAAAAAAGCGCTTGGCTCATGGAGCGGGATGCGGAAGTATCTCGAGGATGAAATGCTGGCGCCGCCTCTGCGCGGCAGGGTGCGGTACAACTGTACGCGGTATATCGGCATGGATAACTGTCATGTGTTTGAAGTCTATCTGGACGGCAGCCTTGTAAAACGCTTTTCGTGGGAGACCGTCAACGATTGGCTGATTGAAAACGGACGCAGGGAAAAAGGCTATGGCTTGCAGGACTATTGGAGCGGCTTTTTTGACTTGCTTGCGGCTGTGCCGCCGGAGGCGCGCACAGCCTACACGGACGAGGAATTCTGCGAAGCGCTTGAAATCTATCGCAATCAACCGATCGCGGACAGCATATGCGCCGCAAATCCGATCGTTCGGATGTTTGCGCTTCTCGATCGCCGCATCGGCAAGCGCAGACTGTTTACCTTGCAGGACGCTCTTTACAGAGATCCGGCATGGCTGACACGGTTCTATGCGCTGCGCATAGAAGCGGAGAAAATCACAGTCCCGTGAAAAGCAGCAGCGGAACGCTTCTTTGAAGCGTTCCGCTGCTGCTTTTCAGTTTTCTTTTGTCAGATCGGCGCTGAAATATTTCTCGGAGAGGGCTTTCAGTGCGCATGGCGACTGCCCATTCTGATTGCAAGGATGTATCAAAAAAGAGAGCTGAGACTCTCTTTTTTGTCGATTGTTACACCGTCGCCGGGACGTCCGCAGGCTCTTCAGCGTGGGCATCCGGATAGGATGCCGCCTGCATCTCCATGGTCTGCTCCGCGCTGCGGTTGACCTCCTCGGGATTGTGATAGGTGGGGATGATCTCCTTCAGCAGACGCTTGACGCCGTCGGAATCCACCGGCTTGTCGCCGTGGCAGAGTGCGGTGAACCGGCGAATATCTTTGTCAATTTCCGCGCGGCTGCGGGGCGCATCATGCTCAATGAAGATCAGATCGTTGTCGGTTTTTGTCAGTTGCTCGGTCTTGATCAGCAGCTCCTCATAGAGCTTCTCGCCCGGGCGAAGCCCGACTTCTTCAATGTCGATGTCTTTATACGGCGTCAGCCCGGACAGGCGGATCATGTTCTCCGCCAGCTCCAGAATCTTCACCGGTTTGCCCATGTCCAGGACAAACAGCTCGCCGCGCTTTGCCATCGCGCCTGCCTGCATAACCAGCTGCGTTGCCTCCGGGATCGTCATGAAATAGCGGATGATGCGCTTGTCTGTGATGGTAATCGGACCGCCGGACTCGATCTGGCGGCGGAAGAGCGGAATGACCGAACCGTTGGAGCCGAGCACATTGCCGAAGCGGACCGCCGCAAAGGTGGTCTTACTCTCGGTGCGGCACTGGACGATCATCTCACACATACGCTTGCTGGCGCCCATGATGTTGGTGGGGTTGACCGCTTTGTCGGTGGAGATCAGGATGAACTTCTCCGCGCCGAATTTTTCGGCGGTATCGGCTGTGTTGTATGTACCGAGCACATTGTTTTTGATTGCCTCACCGCCGCTGTGTTCCATCAGCGGTACATGCTTGTGTGCCGCGGCGTGGAATACGATCTGCGGACGGTATTTGGCAAATACGTCCTCGAGACGCGCGATGTCGCGCACCGAGCCGATCTCCACCGCAAGGTCAAGCGTGTCGCCGTACAGATGCACCAGCTCCTGCTGAAGCTCATAGGCGTTGTTCTCGTAAATGTCAAAGACAATCAGCTTCTTCGGGTTCTGCTTTGCCACCTGGCGGCAGAGCTCACTGCCGATCGAGCCGCCGCCGCCCGTGACGAGGACGACTTTATCGTGGTAGAAATGCTTCGTGTCGGTCGTGGTAATGCGGAGCGCGTCGCGGGAAAGCAGATCTTCGATATTCAGCTCGCGCAGCCGCGGCTTGGCAGCGGTACTGCCTGTGCGCAGCGCGAAGTCGTAAAACTTGATCTTGCAGCCTGTGGGACGGTATTTTTCGATCAGCGCCTGCGATTTCTGCGTGTCAAGATCGGGGATGGCGATGAAGATCTCCTGGATCGGCATGCCCTTCAGGGTCTCGACGATGTTTTCGTTCCCGGGCAGGATCTTGATGCCGCAGACCTTGCCCCCGATCTTTTCGGGGCTGACATCGATAAAGCAGACGGGTTTGTAGTGGGAAGCCGAGTTGCAGAGCATGTCCTCGGCAAGCATGGCGCCGGTGTGCCCCGCACCGACGATGGCAACGTTGATCTTGTTCATCGTCGCAAGGCTCATGTTCAGATACTGGTAATGCTGCTGGTAGACAAAGCGGGAGGCGAGCGAGAGCAGGGCAAAGCCGGAGAGCGCGGTCACGATGTTCCAGATGCCGATGTGCTGACCTGCAGCATAGCCGATCGCCGTGCCGATAAGTCCGCCGATCGTATCGGCAAGCAGCATGGACAGGTACGCGCGGGAATTGGCGTAGCGCCACACATTGTTATAGACGCGTGCGATAAATCGCATGCCGAACACCGTGCAGTACAGAATGATGGCGGTGATCAGATATTTTTCCGGGCTGGAGGTCTCAATCGTCGAGGACTGAAACGCGATCAGCACGGTTGCAGCATAAACGGCAAGATAAATGCAGGTGTCAATCAGAATCAGAGCATACTTGCGCTGGCTTGCTAAACGCATGGGAAAACTCCTTATATGTGTCAGTTGGGGAGGCGCGGGGAAATACCGCAAGCAAAAGCGCTTGTGGCGGAATATAAACTATTATTTATATTTATATATTTATAACAATGTTTATAACTACGACATATATGATAGCAGACCTTGGGACAGATTGCAAGATGCAATCACGGATTTGTCCGGCTTTCCGGCGCAAGACCGGCAAGCAGATGAACGGTTTTCCGCAGTACATCGTTGGCGGTTATGCCTGCCGTGCGCCGAATGGATTCATTTTGCGTCGGAATGACGAAATTGTCGTCGATCGCCACAATGTCCGCATTTTTGTTGCGCATCAGTTTTTCGTGCCGTTTGCGCAGCATATCAAAGGTCAACATGCCCGCGCCGCCGTTGCGGATGCCCTCTTCCAGAAAGACGATCGCAGCAGGGGACTTGGGCAGCAGACCTGCCACGCGGTCGGCGACGACCTCGTAGGGCTTGAGCGTCTCCAGCAGGATCACGCCGCACGGAATGCCCTGTGCCCGCAGCTTGTCCGCCGCATCCAGCGCCTCGGTGGCGATCCTGCCGTAGGTGATGATCACGGCGCGGTTTGCGGTCGGGTCTGCAAAGTCGGCGTGCGCAATGGTCTCGCGCGTGTCCGCACGGAAAAAGGTCTCGGCAATGCGCGCGTCCTCGCTCATGTTGGGATAGCGGATGACGATTGGCATCCCGGCAGACGCCGAGGCGCGCAGAAAGCGATCCAGCGACGCGAAGGTTGCGGGTGCGAAAATGCAGAGATTCGGGATCGCGGACAGGAACGAAACGTCAAAAATGCCGTGGTGCGTTGCGCCGTCGCCGGCGGCAAGCGCCGCGCGGTCCACGATGATGCGCACAGGCAGCTTTTGCAGGGCGATGTCATGCAGGATGTTGTCATACCCGCGCTGTAAGAAGGTCGAGTAGATCGCCACATAGGGCTTCATGCCTGCGGCGGCAAGCCCCGCGCCGAAGGTCAGGGCATGCGGCTCGGCAATGCCGACGTCAAAGAAGCGCTCGGGATACGCTTTGGCAAAGCCGGACAGCCCCACGCCGTCCTGCATGGCGGCTGTGATGGCGCAAATGCTGCTGTCGCGTGCCGCCATTTCACACAGGGTCTTGCCGAAGTGCTCGGAAAAGTTGCCGGCGTAATTGCCGCCGACAAGGTGGTAGGCGCTCGGATTCTCCTCGGCGGGCGCGTAGCCCTTGCCCTTGACGGTGCGCAGATGCAGAATGACGCTGGTGTTCCGCCGCTTGGCTTCCGCCAGCAGATATTCAACGGTTGCAAGATCGTTGCCGTCGGCGGGTCCGAGATACTTCAGCCCGATGTCCTCAAAGTAGACCCCGCCGTAGAATGCGTTCTTGACATAACGCTTGCAGGTGCGCAGCCCCTTGAGGATCGGTGCGCCGATCAGCGGAATGCTGGAGAAAAAGCGCGTGGTCGCCCGCTTGAAGCGGAAATACTTCTTGGAGGTGCGCATGTGCGCGATATGGTTGGCAAATGCCCCGGCGTTCTTGGAGATGGACATCTCGTTTTCATTGAGGATGATGATGAGATGCAGATCCTTTTTCAGATTGTTCAGCGCCTCGTGCACCATACCGCCGGTGAATGCGCCGTCCCCGAGGACGACGATCGTGTAATTGTCGCGCCCCGCAAGCTTGTCCGCCTCGGCATAACCGAGCGCGGCGGAGACAGAGGTGGAGGCATGCCCCGTGCCGAAGGCGTCAAAGACGCTCTCGTCCATCTTTTCAAAGCCGGAGAGCCCGCCCGGCTTGCGCAGGGTATCGAAATCGCGCCGTCCGCTCAGAATCTTATGTACATAGCTCTGATGCCCGACGTCAAAGATCACGCGGTCGTGCGGCAGGTCAAAGATGCGGTGCACGGCGACCGAAATTTCGACAGCGCCGAGGTTGGAGGCGAGATGCCCGCCGCTCTTTGTCACCTTGTCGACGAGAAAGCAGCGCAGCTCGGCGCAAAGCGCCTTTGCGTCCGCGTCGGACAGCGCTTTCAGCTCCGCGTCGGTATGGATTTTGTCGAGAATCGGATACTTGTTTTCTTCCACGGTGTTCGTCCTTTATCAAACTGCACAGTTTTGACCCCAAAGATTTTACACATTGGGCAGTGCGTAGAAATTTCATTTTTTGCGCATATTTTCGCGCACGGGTTTTCCACATTCAAAATGTGTAAAATGTGAATAACCGAATGCCCGCAAATGCCGATTTCACGGGAAATATACATTCCGGACGGGAAATATGCAGAGTTATCCACATTTCCCACAGGCTTTTTCGGTTGGAATTGTGGAAAACCCGGTTTGTGCGACCTGCACAAACCGGCGAGGCAGGCTGCGCAGATCAGGCTTCCAGAAAATACTTTTTGTCCAGCGAACGGAGCATGATCGCCTCGGAAATGTGCTTGTCCGAGATGATGTCTGCAGCGTCCAGGTCGGCAATCGTGCGCCCGAGACGCAGAATACGGTCATAACCGCGCGCCGACATGCCGAGCGCGTCAAAGGCGACCTCCAGCAGCTTCCGTGCGCTGTCGGAGAGGACGCAGTAGCGCTCGGTCTGTCTGGCGGAGAGATCCGCGTTGCAGCGGAGGCTTTCGCCGCCGTCTGCATAGCGTGCATGCGCAAACTGCCGCGCACGATTAACGCGCGCACGAATCGTCGCCGAGGTTTCGCCCGCCGCGGACTGCTTTTGCAGATCGGCAAAGTCCACCGGTGCGACCTCGACCTGAATGTCGATGCGGTCGAGCAGCGGTCCGCTGATGCGGGAGATGTATTTCTGCACGTCGCCCTTTTTACAGGTGCAGGGGCGGGTGGGATGTGAGAAGTAGCCGCAGCGGCAGGGGTTCATCGCGCAGACCAGCATGAAATTGGCAGGGTAGGTGACCTTGCCCGCGGCGCGTGTGATGGTCACGCGCCCGTCCTCCAGTGGCTGGCGCAGGGATTCCATTGCGCTTTTGCTGAATTCGGGCAGCTCGTCGAGAAACAGCACGCCGTTGTGCGCAAGCGAGATTTCGCCCGGCTTCGGATTGGCGCCGCCGCCGATCAGACTGACGGCAGACAGCGTATGGTGCGGCGCGCGGAACGGGCGGTTGACGATCAGCGGTGTATCGGCAGGGAGCATCCCTGCGATGGAATGGATCTTGGTTGTCTCGATCGCCTCATCAAAATTCATCTCGGGCAGAATGGTCGGAAACCGCTTTGCCAGCATGGATTTGCCCGTGCCGGGCGGACCGATCAGCAGGATGTTGTGCCCGCCGGCTGCCGCGATCTCCAGCGCGCGCTTGGCAAGCTCCTGCCCCTTGACGTCCGAAAAGTCAAGCGGGAAGGTTTCGCGCCCGCGCGTGAAAACCGTCTCGTCAAAGACGAGCGGCGCGATCGGCGCCTCACCGCGCAGGTGGCGCACCAGCTCCATGAGGTCGTGCACCGGATAGATGCGGACATCCGGAACCGCCGATGCCTCGGCGGCGTTGGCGGCGGGGACAAAAATCTCGGTGCGCCCGTGCGCCTTTGCGGCAAGGCAGAGGCAGAGAGCGCCGTCGATGCCGCGCACCTCGCCCGAGAGTGACAGCTCGCCGATGAACGCCATTTTGGAAAAGTCAAGCTCGGTGGGGAGTGTGCCGCCGCAGACCAGCACGCCGCAGAGCATCGCAAGGTCAAAGGAGGAGCCCTCCTTGCGGCGGTTGGCGGGTGCCAGATTCAAGATGATCTCAAGGCTCGGGAAGCGGATGCCGCTGTTTTCGGCGGCGGCGCGGATGCGCTCTTTCGCTTCCTTGACGGCAGTGTCGGCAAGTCCGATGATTTCCAGACTCGGCAGCTTTCTGTGTGCGCTGCATTCAACCGCGACCTCAAAGCCGTCGATGCCGCAGAGCGCGGCGGTATAAATTGTGGAGAGCAAACCGACACCTCCAGGATTTCATTCATGTAAAAAATATTATATCATATTTGCAGCGCGAATGCAAGATTTTGCCCGTCTTTGTCAAAAAAACACCCGCCGTGCGGCGGGTGTTTTGCAGGTTGCATTGGAGGCGTTCAGATTCTGGCGACGCCGGTTTCCTTGGCTGCCTTGACAACCGCTTCGGCAACGACCTTTGCCACATCCTTGTTGAGCGCGGAGGGGATGATGTTGTCCTCGCGCAGCTCGTCCTCGGGGATCAGGGATGCGATCGCATACGAGGTGGCGACCTTCATCTCCTCGTTGATCTGCGATGCGCGGCAGTCCAGCGCGCCGCGGAAGATACCGGGGAACGCAAGGACGTTGTTGATCTGGTTGGGGAAGTCGCTGCGGCCCGTGCCGACGACGCGCGCGCCTGCGGCAAGCGCTTCATCGGGCATGATCTCGGGCGTGGGATTTGCCATCGGGAAGACGATCGCGTCTTTCGCCATCGAGGCGACCATTTCACGCGAAACGATGCCCGGTGCGCTGACGCCGATGAACACATCTGCGCCCTTCATCGCGTCGGCAAGCGTGCCCTTTTCCATCGCGCGGTTGGTGATCTTCGCCATCTTTTCCTGTGCGGGGTTGTTCTCGGGCTTGCCCTCGTAGATCACGCCGAAACGGTCGACCATGACGAGGTTTTTCAGACCGAGGTTGAGCAGGTGATGTCCGATCGAGATGCCTGCACTGCCTGCGCCGTTGATGACGAGCTTGATGTCGCCGATCTTCTTGCCGACGACCTTGAGCGCGTTGATCAGCGCCGCCGCACAGACAATTGCCGTGCCGTGCTGGTCATCGTGGAAGACCGGAATGTCACAGATCTCCTTCAGGCGCTTCTCGATCTCGAAGCAGCGGGGCGCGCTGATGTCCTCGAGGTTGATGCCGCCGAACGAGCCGGAGATGAGATAGATGGTGCGGATCAACTCCTCGGTGTCTTTGGAGCGGATGCAGAGCGGGAAGGCGTCCACATCGGCAAATTCCTTGAAGAGCGCGCACTTGCCCTCCATGACGGGCATGCCCGCCTCGGGACCGATGTCGCCGAGACCGAGCACGGCGGTGCCGTCGGTGATGACCGCGACAAGGTTGGAGCGGCGGGTCAGCTCGAAGGACTTGTTGTAGTCCTTCTGGATTTCAAGGCAGGGCTGCGCAACGCCGGGGGTGTAGGCGATCGACAGATCGTGTCGGTCGTTGACGCGGCAGCGCGAAATGACCTCGATCTTGCCTTTCCAGTTGTAATGTGCCTGGAGAGATTCCTGTTTGATGTCCATAGTTGTATCCTTTCTCGCAATGACGCGATCGTATTCACAAAGATTATAGCATTCCCGAAAGCCTCGCGCAAGCGCCGGGTGCAAAAATGCAGATTATTTTGCACTTCTTTGCCGTGCGCGCACGCGGCGGCGGATGTCCGCAAGGTCGTGCAGCATCTTTAAGCTGTCGGAGAAGACATGCACCTTGGAGGCGCGGTGGTTGACGATCCGCACGGGGATCTCGCCGATGGAATAGCCGAGCGCGACGGCAGTCATGATCGCCTCAAAGTCAAAGGCAAAGCCGTCGGTCTCGCACTGCCGAAAGACTGCCTCGGCAGCCGCCGCCGAGAATGCCTTGAAGCCGCACTGTGAGTCGCTGAGCTTGAAGCCGCCGACGGCGCAGAGCACCTGGATATAGGTCTTGGATGCCAGACGGCGCAGGGGGGTGTAGCCCTCATAGCCGTCCTTGCCGATGTTGCGTGAGCCGATGATGATGTCGTAGCTGTTCGATGTGAACATGTCGTACAGGCGGCGGATCACATCGGTGCCGTAGGCAAGGTCGCAGTCGGTGAACAGGCGCACGTCGCCCTTCGCCGCGAGCATGCCCTGCCGCACGGCGCAGCCCTTGCCGCGGTTCTTGGCATAGGAAATCACGCGCACATGGGGAAGACCGCATGTTTCGACGATCTCGCGCGAGCGGTCGGTCGAGCCGTCGTCCGAGAAGAGGATCTCATAGTCGTCGAAATTTGCCTGCATGTAGGTATGCAGCGTTTGCAGCGTAGCGGGGAGAATGCTCTCCTCGTTGTACATCGGGATGATCAGACTGAACATTTAACAACTTTCCTTTTTGTATACACGAAGTTCAAAGTCGAGCGTGACGGTCAGCGCGTCCAGCGCCGAGAGCCGTGCGGCGCGCTCCTTCTTTGTCCGGTAGAAATAGGGTGTCATGGTGAAGAGCGGGTAGATGTCGCCCCCCGCGATGTCAGCGGTAAAGCGCAGGTTTTCGGTGTGCAGCAGCGCAAGATTTTCAGGGTAGTCGCGGCGCGTGTCGTTCGGGATCACCGTGTCATAGAGCACCGCTTTCAGCTCGGTGAGGTGATCACGCCCGGCGGCTGCCGTCAGGAGTACGCCGCCCGGCTTCAGTACGCGGAAAACCTCTTCTGCGGCGATCGGGGCAAATACGCTCATCACGCAGTCGCATGTGCTGCCTGTGAGCGGCAGGTCGTAGACGCTCGCCGCCGTGTAGAGCAGTTTTTCCGCAAGCCCCGCGCGCTTCGCGCTTTTGCCGGCAAGGGCAAGCGCATATTTGGAGAGATCTGCGCCGAGCACGGCGGCAAAGCCCGCGCCGACTGCCTCGGTGTAGTACCCCTCGCCGCAGCCCGCGTCGCAAAGCAGGGAGGCGTCCGGTACATGCGCCTGTGCCGCGTGGACAAGCGCGGCGGCAAGCGGGGCATAGTAGCCGCGCCGCAGAAAAGCCTGCCGCGCCGCCGCCATTTCCGCCGTGTCGCCGCTCTGCGGCAGGTGGGTGTTCAGGTTGACGTAGCCGGCGCGCGCCATGTCGTAGGTGTGCCGTCTTGCGCCCGCGCAGACCAGCGAGTTGCCGACGACGGCAAGCGGCTCGCCGCACAGGGGGCAGCGCAGTGCCGCGCCGAGCAGGTCATTCACTGAAGCCACCCTTCCTTTCGCATCAAATTTTACATATCATCTTCTTATTATACATATCTTTATGCAGCAATACAAGACTTTTTCGGAAAAGAGTGACGAAATATGTGCATTTTCGGGCTCGCGCGCGGCGCGCGCCGCCGCATTGCGGCGCTGCCTGCCGACGCGGCGCGCAGACGGTATCTGGAGAGCCTCGGCTTTGTGCGCGGCGCGGCGGTCGAGGTGGTTTTTGCCGCGCGGTACGGCTGTGTCGTGCGTGTATCCGGCGTGCGGATCGCGATGAGCCGCTGCGCGGCACTTGAGGTGGAGGTGAGCGGAGCTGACAAAGCTGATTCTGTGCGGCAATCCCAATTCGGGCAAGAGTACGCTGTTTAACCGCCTGTGCGGCGCGCATCGGCGCACGGGCAATTTTGCTGGTGTGAGCGTCGATGCGGGGGAAGGGTACTTTGTGCGCGGCGGCGAGAACTTTTCGGTGACGGATCTGCCCGGTATGTATGCGCTCACGCCGCACAGCGCGGACGAGCGCGCCGCCGTCGACGCATTGATGCAGACCGACGGCGTGATTTTGCAGATCATTGATGCCGCCGCGCTCGAACGCAGCCTGCATCTCACCGCCGCGCTGGCGTCGCTGCACCGTCCGATGGTGCTGGCGCTGAATATGGCTGATGAGCTTGCGCGGCGCGGCGTGCGGATCGACGTCCATACACTCACGCAGCTGACCGGATTGCCCGCGTTCCCGATCTCGGCACGGCGCGGAGAGGGGATCGACGCCTTGCTTGCCGGTGTGCGGCATGCGCCGGTTCCGCGCGGCGGCTTTGACCCGCGAGCGGTCGCCGCAGCGTCGATCGCGACAACGCAGTGCGAAAGTCGGGACGACCGGATCGACCGCATCGTCCTGCGCCCGTATGTCGGGCTGCCGCTCGTGCTGCTCTCGGTCGCTGCCGCGCTGTATCTCTCTTTCGGCGGTGTCGGCATGACGCTGAAAGCGGGATTTGACGCGCTGCTGGATGCCTGCATCCGCGCCCCGCTCGCGGCGCTTTGCACGCACTTTGCGGTGGAGCCGCATCTCGCGTCTTTTCTGCTGGACGGCGTGTGCGCAGGCGTACTCGGCGTGCTCGGCTTTCTGCCGCAGGTCGCGCTGCTGTTTCTCTGCCTGTCTGTCTTTGAGGACAGCGGACTTGCGGCACGCATGGCGTTTCTCTGCGATCCCCTTCTTTCGCGGCTCGGACTGTCCGGCAGAGCCTTCTTTCCGCTTTGCGTCGGCTTCGGCTGCACGGTTCCCGCCGTGATGGCGGCACGCGTCGCCTCGCCGCGCGAACGGTGGGTGCTGTATTTTTGTCTGCCCTTTGTCTGCTGTCCGGCGCGCGTGCCGGTTTTTGCACTCATCACGGCTGCGTTATTTCCCGCGGCGGGTATTCTGCCGCTTTTGCTGCTTTACGGGCTCGGACTTGCGGCGGCGCTGCTTGCCGCGGCGGTGCTGACGCGCATCGGCGGACAGCCGTCGGAAGCCTTTGTCATGGAACTGCCGCCCTATCGGCTGCCGCATCCGCGCACGCTCCTTGCCGCCGTGTGGGAGAAATGCCGCGACTTCCTTTTCCGCGCGGGTACGTTGATCTTTCTCGCGGCGTCGGCGGTCTGGCTGCTTGAAAATCTCGGACCGCATGGTTTTGTATCGTTGCCGACGGACAGCTTTCTCTATCGTGTCGGCAGCCTGTGCGCGGCGCCGCTTGCGCCGCTCGGCTTCGGCAATGCGACGGCGGTATCCGCACTGCTGCTCGGTTTTTTTGCCAAGGAGACCATTCTCTCCACCTTCGGCGTACTGGCTGGGGGACTGCCGACGGGCGAGGCGGTGCGTGCCCTGTTCACGCCCGCCTCGGCAGCATCTTTTCTGGTCTTCTCGCTGCTGTATACGCCCTGCGCCGCCACGGCTGCGGTGCTCCGCCGCGAATGCGGCGCGCGGCGGACCGCTGCCGTCGTCGCCTTCAACCTTGCCGTTGCCTATGCTGCCGCATGGCTGACCTATATCGCCGCAAAGCTGCTTGTATAAACGAAACAAAAGCGGGCTGTCTGCGGCAGCCCGCCCTTTTTCACCGCGAACCTCTTGCAAAACCGCTTCTGATGTGCTATGATTATCCCAGTTTTTCCGGCATTGGAGTGTAGAAAGATGCAAAACATGATTTTCCCCGCGGGCTATCGCCCCGTACTGGACATTTTCGAGACGCAGCGCGCCATCAAGATCGTCAAGGACACCTTTGAGCGCGTGCTTGCCGCGGCGCTCAATCTGGAGCGCGTCACCGCGCCGGTCATCGTCCGTGCCGACAGCGGTATCAACGACGATCTGAACGGTGTGGAGCGCAAGGTGCACTTCACGATGAAGGAGATCGGCGGCGAGGCAGAGGTCGTGCAGTCGCTGGCAAAGTGGAAGCGCATGGCGCTGATGCGCTATAACTTCCGCGTCGGCAAGGGACTTTACACCGATATGAGCGCGATCCGCCGCGACGACGATGCGGACAATCTGCATTCCATCTATGTCGACCAGTGGGACTGGGAGAAGATCATCACGCGCGACCAGCGCACGGAGGATTATCTCCGCGCCACGGTGACGAGCATCGTCCGCGCCATCTGCGCCACGCACCTGACCGTCAAGGCAAGCTACCCGCAGCTGACGCACATGACCTGTGAGACGCCCTTCTTTATTACCTCGCAGAAACTGGCGGATCTCTATCCCGACCTTGACCCGCATGCACGCGAGAACCGCATTGTGAAGGAACATAAGACCGTCTTCATCATGCAGATCGGCGGCAAGCTGCGCGACGGCTCACGCCATGACGGCAGAGCCCCCGACTATGACGACTGGGCGCTCAACGGCGATCTGCTCATGTGGAGCGATGTGCTGAACTGCGCGATCGAACTCAGCTCCATGGGCATCCGCGTGGACGAGAAGTCGCTGGCGGCGCAGCTGGCGGCTGCCGGATGCGAGGACAGAATGAAGTATACTTACCATCAGATGATCGCAAACGGCACGCTGCCGCTGACCATCGGCGGCGGTATCGGGCAGTCGCGCCTCTGCATGCTGATGCTGGAAAAGGCGCACATCGGCGAGGTGCAGTCCTCGGTCTGGCCCGAGGAGATGGAGCAGAAATGCGCCGACGCGGGGATCATCCTACTGTAAAAGTGGGCTAATCCGCACAAAAAACGACGTGTCTTATGCCGCATTTTGCCGCAAAACACCGTAATTTCACCAATATGTGAATTTTCTATTGACATTTTGCGGCGGCGGGCGTATAATCGACACATCAACAAAGAAACGGAGAAAAACAATGCTTGGTTATTTTGCAATGGCAATGATGTGCATGTGCATGGGCATGATGTCTATGCGCAGCCTTTGTCACGCAAAATAAATCTCGCGGTATTCTTTTTCTGTGTATGTAAAGCGGAAAGCCGAGAGGTTTTCCGCTTCTTTTTGTAAAAATCGCAATCAGTGAAAGGAACGGCTATGATCGAGATCCGAAATCTGGCGAAGACCTATCACGGCGCCGAAGGTGACTTCACGGCGGTGAAGAACATCAACCTGACGATCAACGACGGGGACATCTTCGGTATCATCGGACTTTCCGGTGCGGGAAAGTCCACCCTTGTGCGATGCATCAATCTCCTGGAGGTCCCCACCGAGGGCGACGTGCTGGTGGACGGCAAATCGATGCTCTCGCTCTCGCGGCGCGAGCTGCTCGCGGCGCGGCAGAAGATCGGGATGATCTTCCAGGGCTTCAATTTGCTTTCGCAGCGCACCGCGCTTGATAACATCACTTTTCCGCTCGAGATCGCCGGTGTCAAACGGGCACAGGCAGTCAAGCGGGCACGGGAGCTGCTCGATATGGTCGGCCTCGCCGACAAAGAAAGATCTTATCCGTCTCAGCTTTCCGGCGGGCAGAAGCAGCGTGTCGCCATTGCCCGCGCCCTTGCCACCGAGCCGCATGTGCTGCTCTGTGATGAGGCGACCAGCGCCCTCGACCCGACGACCACCGTGCAGATCCTCGATCTGCTCAGAGAGATCAATCAGCGCCTCGGCGTCACGATCGTGGTCATCACGCACGAGATGCGCGTCATTGAAAAGATCTGCAACCGCGTGGCAGTCATCGACGCTTCCGAGATTGCAGAGGAGGGGCTCGTCAGCGAAGTCTTCCTCCGACCGAAATCCGCCATTGCCCGTCGGCTGATCATGCCGCAGGGCGGCGAAGGCGTCGAGAGCGTGCTCGGCTCGCGCTGCATCCGCGTGACCTTCGACGGCAGCGACACCGCAGAGCCGATCATCTCCAAGATGACGCTGGAGTGCCGCGCGGCGGTCAACATCCTCTTCGCCAACACCAAGTCGCTCGACGGCAAGGTGTACGGGCAGATGGTGCTTCAGCTTCCCGCTGACGAAAGCGCACAGGCGCGCGTGCTGGATTATATGCAGCACACGGGGCTTGCATTCTCCGAGGAGGTGTATACGGATGGCAACTGATCAGTTGATTCAAATGCTCACACAGGGCGTGTGGGACACCCTTTATGTCACAGTCGTGTCCACGCTGCTCGCCTATGTCATCGGCATCCCGCTCGGCGTTCTGCTGTATGGTACAACGTCCGGCAGCCTCTTCCCGAACAAGGCGGTCAACTCGGTCGTCGGCGTGATCGTCAACGTCCTGCGTTCGATCCCGTTCATCATTCTGCTGATCCTGACGCAGCCGGTCGCCAAGGCGATGGTCGGCAGCAAGCTCGGCAACCAGGCGTTCATTGTGTACCTTGTGATCGCGGCGGCGCCGTTTGTTGCCCGCATGATCGAATCCTCGCTCCGCGAGGTAGACAGCGGCGTCATCGAGGCGGCGCAGTCGATGGGGTCAAACAATTTTCAGATCATCTGCAAGGTGCTGATTCCCGAGGCAAAGCCGTCGCTGCTCGTCGGCTCGGCAATCGCCATCACTACCATCCTCGGCTACACCCCGATGACTTATCTTGTCGGCGGCGGCGGGCTTGGTCAGCTTGCCATTCAGTACGGCATCTACCGCTCCAATGCAACCATGATGTATGCCGCATCGCTGCTCATTATCCTGCTGGTGCAGATCATGCAGGAGGTTCTCAGCGCTGTTGCCAAGAAGAGCGACAAGCGCATCCGCAAATAAGCGCACAAACCCATTTATATAAAAACAAAAAATTATTTTTAAGGAGACCAAAACCATGAAAAAGCTGCTTTCCCTTATCCTTGTTGCCGCACTGCTTTGCGTAGGCTTCGCATCCTGCGGCAAGACCCAGACCGAGACCAAAGTGCTCAAGGTCGCTGCAACCTCCGCACCCCACGCCGAGATTCTCGAGCAGTGCAAGCCGCTGATGGCTGAAAAGGGCTACGACCTCCAGATCACCGTTGTTGATGACTATGTTATCCCGAACACGGCAACCGAGGACGGCGAAGTCGATGCAAACTACTTCCAGCACACCCCTTATCTGAACGAGTTCAACGCAAGCCGCGGCACGCACCTTGTTTCGGTCGCTGCGATCCACTATGAGCCCTTCGGCATCTATGCCGGCACGGTGAAGTCGCTGGCAGATCTGCCGGACGGTGCAAAGATTGCTGTTCCGAACGATGCAACCAATGAGGCACGCGCACTGCAGCTGCTTGCCGCACAGGGTCTGATCACGCTGAAGGACGGCGTCGGTCTGAACGCAACCAAGGTGGATATCACCAAAAATCCCAAGAACTTTGAGATCGTCGAGATGGAAGCAGCGCTGCTCCCGACCGTGCTCGATGACGTTGCAGTCGCCGTCATCAACGGCAACTATGCACTCGCAGCAGGTCTGAAGGTGAAGGACGCGATCGCCGTTGAGGCAGCGGACTCCGAGGCAGCCGAGACCTTTGCAAACATCCTCGTCGTCAAGGAAGGCAACGAGAAGAACGAAGGCGTGCTTGCCCTCGCCGAGGTTCTCAAGAGCGAGACCATCAAGAAGTTCATCAATGAGCATTATGAGGGCGCAGTCGTCCCCATGTTCTGAAAATAGGACTGCCGCCTTCGGCGCAGACCGAAAAAGAGCGCTTGCCGCAGGCAGGCGCTCTTTTTTTAGCCGCGTTTGCCGATTTGCCTTATGAAAATAAGGCTGCATCGGCAAGCGCGGCTTCTGCATCCGAATCCGGCGAGTCCGGGGGCTGTGATATAGGCTTTCCCCTTGGGGGAGAGCTGTACGAGACGCAATGCGTCTCGCGGCGTTTTTCTTCGTCGGCTGAACACCGACGATTTCGCGAGCGAAACCGAAAAACATCC
>QAKK01000022.1:0-72464 GCA_003343845.1 Oscillospiraceae bacterium | reverse complement strand
GTTTTTCTTCGTCGGCTGAACACCGACGATTTCGCGAGCGAAACCGAAAAACATCCTGACGAAGTTGACGGATGAGGGGTAGGACGCGTAAGCGTCCGTCTGGGCAGCCTCGTTTTGTGCTGCAGAGACGCCATTCTGAAGAATGGCTACCCCTCATCCCCCGCCGCGGGCGGGATCTTCCCCCAAGGGGGAAAACTTGGACGTGAAAAAACCGGGCGGCTGTCACGCCGCCCGGTTATCTGAAATCTTTATATTACAGCTCCATGTTATCGAGGCTGCTTGCCTGCATGGACATGCGCATGATGATCTCGGCAAATTTGCGTTCGTCGATGGGAAATCCGCTGCTGACCCACTCCTTCAGCAATTCCAACGCGCCGTTGACGCAATAGATGTACTGGTAGCGCTCGATCAGCGAATCGCGGATGAGGTTCTGCTTGTGATACTTACCCATGATGGTAGAGGCAAGACGCTGGTTGAAGTTGACCCGCCCGGTCTTCAGGAGCAGGATGCGGAACAGCTTTTCGTTCTCTTTCACATAGCGGAAGAAATCGGTCAGCATATTGAAGAAGCGATCGCCGTTGCCCTCGGTGAGAAAGTCCGAGTCCACCGGCAGCTGCTGCATGACGTCGGACTCAATCTCGCGCAGCACCTGTGCCGCGTCCTCATAGTGGGCGTAGAAGGTCGAGCGGTTCAGATCCGCCGTGTTGCAGATGTCGGTCACGGTGATTTTATCGAGCGGTTTTTTATCAAGCAATTCAAGCAGTGCATCTTTGATGATCTTTTTGGTCATGCGCACGCGTCTGTTTTCTGCCATGCGGGAGCCTCCGTGTATCTTTTGTGAATTTTCGTACAGATTATGTACAACTGTCGAATACACAGCATTCCAAAACAGATTGGTTGTTGATTTTCCGACAATATGTTGATATGATAATTATACACGCAAAAACCGATTTGTCAAGGAGGCAACGGAAAAATGCAAATGCAGATTTACAAAGCGCCCCGGTATGCGGATTTCCGCGAGCTGATGAACGGCATGGCGACTGCCTACGGTCGCCGTCCCGCGTTTCAGCTGCGCGTCGCCGAGGGGAAGTATACCTATATATCTTTTGTCGAACTGCGCGACCGTTTTTATGCGCTGTGCAGCGCGTTTCTGCGCGCCGGGCTTGCGGGCAAACATATTGCCGTCATCGGCAAAAACCGCTTTGAATGGGTGCTTGCCTATGTCGCTGCTGCAACGGTCGGCGTTGCCGTGCCGCTGGATAAGGAGCTGTCCGCGGCGGATGTCCGGGACTTCATGAACGCGGCGGGGTGCGCCGCCATCTGCTTCGATGAGGAGGCGGCGAAAAAGCTGTATCCCACGCTCGGCGCATCGGTGCAGCCCTATTTCTTTTCCGAGATCGCTGCGATGTCCCAGCCCGATCACCGCACCGATTTTGCCGCGGTCAACGCACTGGAGATCCCGCGGGACGCGATGCAGATCCTGCTGTTCACCTCCGGCACGACCGGCAACTCCAAGGGCGTCTGCCTGTCGCAGTACAACATCTGCTCGGTCATCTACTATTCCATGCGGGTGATCCATTTTGCTGCGGGCGACAAGACGCTGTCCATCCTGCCGCTGCACCATACGTATGAAAGCACCATGAACTGCCTTTATGCGCTGTCCAGCGGCGTCTGCATCGCGTATTGCGACGGACTGACCAAGATCGCCAAGAACGCGGCAGAGTATCAGCCGACCGTGCTCACGGTCGTGCCTGCGCTGCTGGTCGCACTGCACAAGCGCATCCGCGCATCGGTGATCGCGGGCTGCCCCGAGAAGTACAAGACGCTGTTTGAGACCGAGCCGCTGGCGGCGGCACTTGCCAAGGTGCCGTTCTTTGTCCGCTATGCGATCTGCGCCAGGGTGAAAAAATCGCTCGGCGGCAAACTGCACACCTTCATCCTCGGTGCGGCAAAGCTGGATGCGGAGCTTGCG
The DNA here is from genome assembly GCA_003343845.1 of Oscillospiraceae bacterium. Taxonomy (GTDB): domain Bacteria; phylum Bacillota; class Clostridia; order Oscillospirales; family CAG-272; genus UMGS902. The sequence goes on along the minus strand of QAKK01000022.1, from coordinate 70,492 downwards.
CTCGACTTCAACGCTCTCGGCTTCACGCTCTATCAGGGCTACGGCTTGACCGAGACGGCGCCGCTGCTTGCCTGCAACAACGATTTCTTCTATGATCCCGAGTCGGTCGGCGTCCCGCTGCCCGGCGTAACGATCCGCATTGACGAGCCGAACGACGAAGGCGTGGGCGAGATCGTCGCCCGCGGCGACAACGTGATGCTCGGCTATTATAACGATCCTGCGGCGACCGATGCGGTGCTGCGGGACGGCTGGTTCCACACCGGCGATCTCGGGCGCATCGATGAGCGCGGCGCACTTTTTATCTGCGGCAGAAGCAAGAACGTGATCGTCACGGCGAACGGCAAGAACATTTACCCCGAGGAGCTGGAGACCCGCCTTGCGCAGTTTGACAGCATCGGCGAGGCGCTTGTGATCGAAGCAAAACGCGGTGACGACCCCTGCGTCAAGGCGAAGATCTATCCGAATGCAACCGCCCTGCGCGAAAAGCTCGGGCATGTGCCGAGCGCCGACGAAGTGCAGAGCGAGGTGCGCGCCGTTGTCCAGACGGTCAACGCGCAGATGCCGAGCTACAAGCACATCAAGGTCGTCGAGATTTTGCAGGAGCCGCTGGAAAAGACCACAACGCAGAAGATCAAGCGTTTCGGCGACAACACGAAGTAAACCGTTTGCGAAAACAAAAAGAATGCCGATGTTTCCGACATCGGCATTCTTTTTGTCTATTTTGCGAAAGAAAAAGGCGATTATTTTTCGCGGCTATGTGGTAAACTCCACTTGTAATGTGCAGCAAGCAGGCGTATAATAATGACGGTCAAGGCGCCGAGGAACATGGCGGGCGCTTTGCCGAGCGGTACATAGAGTGCGGCGCAGAGGACTGCGCCGACCGCCGATGCACAGGCGTAGACATGTTTGACGAAGATGTAGGGCGTGTCTCCCGCCATCACATCGCGGAGCACGCCGCCGCCGACGCCGGTGATCGTGCCGACGAAGACGAGCAGAAAGAACGTATAGTCGTTGGACAGCTCATAGGCGGTGTTGATGCCCACCACGGTGAAGATGCCGAGCCCGAGCGAGTCCATCACCAGCATCATGCGGTCATAGAGCGCGTGATTGTGCGTCAGCAGATGCCGCACCTGCGGGATGAAGACCACGATGGAGACAAAGATGGCAAGCAGGGCGTAGACCGGCTCACGGAACATGACCGGCGGGGTATTGCCCAGCAGAATGTCGCGCAGCGCGCCGCCGCCGACCGCTGTGGTCAGTCCGAGGATCGCCACGCCGAAGATGTCCATGTTCTTTTTCAGCGCGACCATCGCGCCCGAAACGGCAAAGGCGACCGTGCCGATCAGCTCGAGAATGAAAATCGAGATTTGCATAAGAGCCTCCGACTTTGAATGTACGAAATCATTCTATATGAATTGCGGCGAAAATGCAAGAGAAAATTTTTGTATGCATCCGACGTTTTGTCGGTGGACCCGCCATGCGCGGGATATGCAGAAAATCACACACGGACAGGAGGGTAGAGGAAGATGAAGTATGTATGTGATGCCTGCGGTTGGATCTACGATGAAGAAGAGGGTTATCCCGAGGGAGGCATTGCGCCGGGCACGGCGTGGGAAGATGTCCCCGAGGATTTTGAGTGTCCGCTCTGCGGCGTCGGCAAGGAGAATTTCTCCGAGACCGATGAGTGAGCAAACCGAATAACAAAAAGCCGATCGCAGGATCGGCTTTTTTCATGTGTTTTATTTCTTTGCGGCGACCAGTTCGCGGGCGACCTCGGCGATGTGAGCTGCGGTCAGACCGTAGGCATTGAGCAGATCGGGCACCTGCCCGCTCTTGCCGAATTTGTCGTTGACGCCGACGCGGCGCACCGGCACGGGCATCTTCTCTGCCAGTACTTCGCAGACCGCACTGCCGAGTCCGCCGATGATGCTGTGTTCCTCAGCGGTGACAACGGCACCGGTTTCCTTTGCTGCCTTGACCAGCAGATTCTCGTCGATCGGCTTGATCGTATGGATGTTGATGACGCGGGCGCTGATTCCCTCGGCGGCGAGCAGTTCGGCTGCCTCAAGCGCCATCGAGACGGTCAGTCCGGTGGCGACGATCGAAACGTCCTTGCCGTCGCGCAGCTCCACGCCGCGCCCGATCTCAAAGCGGTAGTTTTCGTCGTTGATGACCGGCACGGCATATCTGCCGAAGCGCAGGTAGACCGGACCCTTCATCTCGATCGCAGCCTTGACGGCGGCGCGCGCCTCCACGGCGTCTGCGGGGTTGAGGATCGTCATGCCGGGGATGGTACGCATCAGCGCGATGTCTTCGTTGCACTGGTGGGTTGCGCCGTCCTCGCCGACCGTGATGCCGGCATGCGTGGCGCCGATCTTGACATTGAGGTGCGGGTAGCCGATGCAGTTGCGGATCTGCTCAAAGGCTCTGCCTGCCGCAAACATTGCAAAGCTGGAGGCAAACGGGATCATGCCCGATGCGGCAAGTCCTGCCGCGACGCCCATCATATTGCCCTCGGCAATGCCGCAGTCGAAGAATCTGTCCGGGTATGCCGCCTTGAACTTGCAGGTCTTGGTCGCCTCGGCGAGGTCCGCATCGAGGACGACAAGGTTCTTATATGCCGCGCCGAACTCGACGAGCGCGTCGCCGTAAGCCTCGCGGGTTGCTTTCTTATCTGCCATTGTCATGCCCTCCTCAAAGCTCTGCCATTGCCACGGCATACTGCTCGTCGTTCGGAGCCTTGCCGTGCCAGCCGACCTGGTTTTCCATGAAGGACACGCCCTTGCCCTTGACCGTATGCGCGATGATCGCGGTCGGCTTGCCCTTGTATGCCTTTGCCGCCTCGACGGCAGCCTCGATCTCGTCAAAGCTGTGCCCGTCGATCACGATGACATTCCAGCCGAAGGCGCGGAACTTCTCGTCAAAGGGCGTCGGATCGATGACGTCGGTGATCTTGCCGTCGATCTGGAGACCGTTGAAGTCGAGGAACACGGTCAGATTGTCCAGCCCGTAGTGCGCGGCAAACATCGCCGCCTCCCAGACCTGCCCCTCCTCGCTCTCGCCGTCGCCGAGCGCGCAGTATACGCGATAGGATGCGTCGGTGCACTTGCCCGCCAGCGCGATGCCGCAGGCGGCGGAGAAACCGAGCCCGAGCGAGCCGGTGGACATGTCCACGCCGGGCACGCCCTTCATGTCGGGATGTCCCTGCAGATAGCTGCCGGTCTTGCGGAGCGTCTTCAGATCCTCGACGGGGAAGTAGCCGCGGTTTGCCAGCGCCGCATAGAGGGCGGGTGCGGCATGCCCCTTGGAGAGGACAAAACGGTCGCGATCCGGCATGGCGGGATTCTTCGGGTCGATGTGCATCTCGGCAAAATACAGGTAGGTCACAATGTCGGCAACCGAAAGCGAGCCGCCGGGATGTCCGCATCCCGCGCTGTGCGTGCTTTCGATGATGCCGCGGCGAACCAGCTTTGCCTTTTCGGTCAGCATTGCGCGTTTCTCGTTGTTCATCAGCATACCTCAATATCAGAATAGCTTTTTTAACATTTCTATTATACGCCGCCTGACGGATAAAAGCAACCGTCATTTTGACAAAATCCGTGCGGAATTGCGCTGCCTGTGCGGTGCATTTCCGAAAAATACACCGTTTTACAGGGCAACCGTGCCGCCGAGGGCGAGCGAATAGAGCAGAACGCATGCGGGCGGCTTGCCGCAGAGCGCCTCGACTGCCTTGGCGTAATAGCCGAGCTGCCGCGCATGCTTTTGGCGGAGTTCCTGCTCCGCCTCTGCCCGACCGCCGTGCAGACGGTCGGTCTTGTAGTCCACAAGGATAATATTGCCCTTTTCGTCGTAGAAGAAACAGTCGATGACCCCCTGCACCAGAATGTGCTCGTCGGCAAGCGCCGCCCGCAGATCGCGGTCGGTCGCAAAGTCGGCGGCGCACAGCCGCAGGTTGAAGCGCTGCTCACGGAAAATCCGCTTTGCCGCACGCATTTTCGCAAAGAGCGGGGAACGCAGGAAGGTCTCCACCTCGGGAAGGTTGACCAGCGCCGCGTCCTCCGGCGTCAGAAAACGCGCGTCGCACAGGCGGCGCAGCTCTGCCGCAGCACCGTTCTTTGCGGCATAGGCAAAGTCGAAGAACTGCATAAAGAGGTGGGTCGCCGTGCCGCGCCGCGCCGCATCGCTCTGGCGATCGGCGAGGAAACGCGGCGTCTCCTTCATCGGCGGGAGATGGTCCTCGTCGATCGGCAATGCCGACAGCGTGTCGTCCAGAATGTCGGGGTAGAGCAGCGAGACCGCGATCTTGGCGGGAATCTTCGTCCGCGCTTCGTGCGGGTAGCGGAAGGACAGCCGCGCACTCAGCGCGCGGAGCGCGGCGGCGTCCGGTGCGGGAGCGGATGCCGCCGGCGTTTTTTCCTGCACGGCAGCGTCGCCGTGACGCTTCCCTGGGCGCACGGTGTGCGTCTCGACAAAGGCGTGCTCCCCGCGTGAGGTAATCAGCGCAAGCGAGAGAAAATCCTGCTTGTCGCGCAGCACATAGGGGGAGGTAAAGCGGCTCTCGATCTCGGCGAGGGCGATTGCCTTCTCCGGATCGGGCAGCGTTGCGGTGATGTACAGTCGCTCACGGGCGCGGGTCAACGCTACATAAAGAAGGCGCAGCTCCTCCTCCCGGTTCCGGTCGCGGACGGCGAGTGAGACCGACTTGCGCACGAGGTTGTCATAGAGGCAGAAGCCGCTCTCGTCGCGCAGACGCAGCCCGAAGCCGCCTGCCGCACTGTAGATCGGCGACGCGTCGGCATCGCGCGTGTTGTAAGTCTTTCCCGCATCGGCGAGAAAAACAACCGGGTATTCCAGTCCCTTGGACTGGTGGATGGTCATGATGTGAATCGCGTCCTGTGCGCTGCCGTCCGGCTTTGCGGCGGCAAGCGGCGTCTTTGCGTCGGCTTCCACGCGACGGAGGTAGCGCAGAAAGTCGGAGAGACTGCCGCGTCCGCCGGACGCCGCCCCGCGCGCCGCCTCGATAAGGCGCTCGACATTGGCGCGGCGCAGCCTGTCCGCGCCGCAGACGCGGGCGACATAGGCAAGGCGGTCGCAGATCTCCTCGATCAGCTCCGGCGCGCGCAGGCAGCGCGCCATCGCGCGGAACTGGGCAAGGTCGGCGAAGAACGCGGCAAGCCGCGCGCGGTCGTCGTCCGCATCGGCACCTTCCGTATCGTCTTCTGCAAGGTAGTCACGGATCGTTTCGTACAGACGCTTGCCGTCCGCGCGGCGGCGCAGCAGGGCAAGGCGGTCGCAGCTGACGCCGCAGAGCGGCGAGAGCAGTGCACCGGCAAGGCTGATGTCGCGGCGCGGGTTGTCGATGGTTTCAAGCAGGCAGACGAGGATCTGAATCTCGGGCGCGTCGAGCAGGTTTGCGCCCGCGTCGGTCTCCACGGGGATGCCGCGGGCGCGCAGCACGGCGGAGCAGTCGGCGGCGGTTCCTTTCAGCGAGCGGAAGAGCAGCGCCACATCGCCGTAGCGGATGCGGGAGCCGTCCTGCTTTTCGCCGTAGCGCACCAGCTGCTCGATCTCGTCTGCGATGCGCTCCGCCTCCACGGGGCGTCCCGCATCGGGAGCGTCCTTCGGCGGCTTTTCGCAGAGGAAAAACTGCACCGGGACGGGGAAACGGTCGCCGCGCTTGCCGTAGATCAGCGCGTCGCCCTCGGTGTAGCCGGTTTCGGGTGAAATTGCGGGCATCAGGCGTGCAAAAAGCAGATTGGTGAAGTCCACCACCTCGCGGGAACAGCGGAAATTCTCGCTCATGAAGATCGTGGCGCTCTCGCCGGGCGCGGCGTCGTCGATCGGGGCAAAGCTGCTGCGCAGCCCGGCGAAGATTGCCGCCTCCGCGCCGCGGAACCCGTAGATGCTCTGCTTGATGTCGCCGACCATGAAGCGGTTGTCCGGCTTTGCAATCGCGCGGAAAATGCGGTCCTGCACCGCGTTGACGTCCTGATATTCGTCGATGTAGATCGCATCGTAGGCTTCCTTCATCGTGTCGGCAAGCGGTGTGTCATTGTCGTCTGCATCGGTTAAGAGGGAGAGAGCATAGCGCGTGATGTCCGCAAAGTCGCAGACGCCGCGGCGCTGCTTTTCAAGGCGCGCGCGCCGCTCGTATTCGCACAGCAGACCGCCGATGGCGTGCGCGGCATCCGCCGTGCGAAAGAGGCAGTCTGCAAGCGTCGCGGCATCGGTGGCAAACCAGCCGGAGAGAAAGCCTTTGACCGTATCTTTGTAGTCCTCGCGCACCGATTTGATAAAGGCGAGCGACGGGTGCGGATTGTCCTTCTGCCGGTAGCTGCCGAGACGGGAAAAGCCGATAGAACGGATGGCGTCAAACGCCGCTGCATAGCCGGTGTCCAGTGCGTTCAGCATGCGCAGAATGCCCGCGTAGTCCTCGCTGAAGGCGGGGTCGTAGGCAAGCGAGAGCTTTTCGTCGGCGCGGATGAGCGCCAGCACATAGGCGTAGCGCTCCTTCATATAGAGAAAAACATCGCGCACCTCGCGCTCGATGCGCGCGCCGAGCGGGCAGGCAAAGAAGTCGCCCGCGGCATAGACGCGCATTTCGTCCTCACGGTCAAAGAGCGCCGCCGCGCCGCGCGGATAGGCGTCGAGCTTTTCGGCAAGCGAGAGCAGAATGTCCGCAAGGTTGTCGTCCTTCGTGCCGCAGAGCAGGTTGGCAAGCGCGGCAAAGCCGACCGCGCCGCCGGCGATGTCGCCCGCGCGGTCGTCATAGCAGTCGTCGATCAGCGCCTCCATCTGCTCGCGCGCGATCAGCGCCGCCTCGCCCGCATCTGCAATGCGGAAGGCGGGCGACAGACCGAGCGCCGCATAATTCCGACGCACCAGATCGAGATAGAAGCTGTCGATCGTGCCGATCTTTGCGCTCGGCAGGAGCGTGACCTGACGGGCGAGAAACGGGTCGTTGCCGCTCTTCGCCAGTGCGTCGGTCAGTGCCCGCGAGATGCGCAGACGCAACTCGGCGGCAGCCGCCCGGGTGAAGGTGACGATCAGCAGACGGTCGAGCGGGATCGGGTGATCTTTGCGGCAGACCGAGCGGATGATGCGCTCGATCAGCGTGGTCGTCTTGCCGCTGCCCGCCGCTGCGCTGATGAGCAGCGTGCGACCGTCTTCTTCGATGGCGCGGGTCTGCGCCCGTGTGAATTCAGGCATCGTCCTCGTCTCCTTTCGTCGGATTCATACGGCAGACCGCGGCGTAGTCGCAGTAGCGGCAGGGGCCGTTTGCGCCCCGCGCCGTACCCGCACAGTCGATTTTGCCCGCGCGCATGTCGCCCGCCAGCTTTGCGATCGCTGTCTGCACCGTGTCAAAGAGCGCGTCCATTTCGCCCGCATCCTTGCGGGTGAGGCTTTTGGAGAACACCTTTTTCTCGGTGCGGTCGATCATGTGCCCGAGTGCCTCGCTGTCGAGAATAAAGCCGGAGCGCCCGAGCATCCCGGCAGCCTCGGTGGGGATGTCTGCCTCCGCCGCGGGGGGGGCATCACGCTTGACCGTCGGGGGCTTGACCACATAGTAGGTCGCACCGGCAGGGACAAGCGCATCGGTGCTCCCGGCGCCGACGCGATCGAGAAATGCCGCATCCGTCACGCGGCAGAGCGTGAACAGATAGATCAGCAGCTGGAGGTTCTTGCCCTTTTCAAGATCGCTCTCGCGGAAGACCTTTTTGCCGGTCTTGTAGTCTACCACGCGCAGATAGGTCTTCCCGTCTGCACGGCAGATATCAATGCGGTCGGCAATGCCGCGCAGCGAGGCGCGTCCGCCGACCGGCAGGTCGATCACAAGCGGCGCGTGTCCGCCGTCCATGCCGATCCTGTATTCGCAGAGCAGCGGCTCGCAGTCGCTCTCGGCAAATTCGGCAACGAGATCGGAGAGGATCAGCTCCACGTTCTTCTGCATGCGCTCGAAAAAGCTGATGAACCGCGCATTGCCGCCGCCCGACGCACACATGATGCGGCGGCTTTCTTCGGTGCACAGACGCACCGAAATGACGTGCAGCTCCTCGGGCGTGTAGTCGGCGATGCGCCGCCCCGCCGCCTGCGTGTCCCGCACAAAGCGTTCGAGAATGCTGTGCACATAAGTGCCCGTGTCGGCGGGATTGAATGTGAAGGGCTCGTCGTCCTCGAGGGACAGCATATATTGCAGGAAGTATTTCAGATGGCAGTCGCCGTAGGTGTCAAGTCGGGACTGCGACAGGCGGAGCACGTCGCCCGCAAGCGCGGCTGCCGTCTTTTCGGTCAGTGCCGCCGCGCCGCCAGTGATATGCGCCCGGTCAAGCGGCGGCAGGACGACCCCGAACTTTGCAAGCGACGCACGGAGCGCATCGCCGTAGGCGCCGCCTGCCGCGGCTGCCGCATCGACGGCAGCCGCCGTGCAGCAGAGCCGTTCAATCGGCGCAAGCGCAGCAAAATCGTAGGTGAGCAGACTGTCGCCGAAGATGCGCAGCAGACGTTCCACGGCGAAGGAGGGGGAAGCGGCAGAACCGTCCGCCGCGGTGGTGTGGTAGGTGACGGTCACGCGCGTGTCGGCAAAGTCGAGGACGCGCACAAAGCTGTAGAGCTCGCGCGCCGAGCGCAGCTCCAGCGACTGCGACAGTTCAACGCCGACGGCGGCAAGCGTGCGCCGTTCGGACTCGCAGAGTGTTGGGCTCTCGGCGACCGGCGCGGGAAAAGTGCCCTCGTTGACGCCGAGGACGATCACGTATTTGCGGCGGTCGATGCGGATGTTGTCGGTGCTGCCGAGCATCACCTGATCCATCGAGGTCGGGATCTCGGCGATGTCGATGCCGGAAAACAGCAGCTCAACCAGCGTGCTGTATTCCGCTGCTGTGACGGTTTCGTCGCCCGCCGCGTCCACCAGCGTGTCGAGCGCGTCCATCGTGACGTTCCACAGACGGATGGCATCTGCCGTGCGGTCCACGCCGAAGTAGCGCACGATCTCGGGGCGCGTGCAGGCATTTTTGATGTCGCAGTCGGTCAGATAGTCAAAGACGGCGGCGGTAAAGTCGCGCACCGTCCCCGCGTGTGCAAGCGAGTCGGCAAAGCGTGCAAGCGGCGCGGCAAACTGCCGCTTGATTGCATTGATGTCGGCAAGCGACGCCGCGTCCACCGCCTCGGCGGTGTAGCCGTCCCGCGCCATGGTGAAATCCTCGCCGTCCAGATAGCGGCGCGCACCGTTGATGTTCCAGCGGGATATGTATTCCTCAAAGAGGTCGCAGGCGTCGTCCGAAAGTCCGCAGAGCCCGGTCTTGATGTACGCCGTCACGTCCGCCAGGCGAAAGTCCCACACGATGAGGGAGAGGGCGGAGAGGATCAGCCGCGTCAGCGGCAGGGTCGCGGCATCGGTTTTTACCGAGAAGAAATGCGGAATGCCGCAGCGCGCAAGATATCGGTCGAGAATGCCTTCATAGTCAGCGGTGTTCCGCATGACGACGGCAATGTCGCTGTAGGCGGCGCCGTCTGAGACGGCGCGAAAGATCTCGCAGGCGCACAGCCGCGCTTCCTCGCGCCGGTCGGTGCAGCGCACCAGCGTGAGCGCGTCGCCGACGCTGCCCGCAAAGGATTCCGCCACGGCGAAATCCCAGATGCGCGCCTTGGCAAACTCAAGCGGGTCGTCGAGATTCGGCTCGGCGTCCGCGGTGTACTGTTCTTCAAATGCGCAGCCGAGACGCGCGGCGAGCTTGATCAGCCGCTTGCGCGTGTCGGCACATTCCAGAAGGTGCACGCCGCCGCCCCTTGCGTAGGGCAGGGCAATCGTCACGTCCGTGCCGCGCGACAGCATCCGCTCGATGACGGTCAGCTCCTGCTTGGTGAAGCTGACAAAGGAATCGATGTAGACCGCCGCTCCCCCGAAGAAATCATGCGCCGCAAGCAGATCGCAGAGCGTGTCCAGGTCGTCGGTCTGTTCGGCAAAATGCTCGTGCAGAAGCCCGCTGTAGGCGGTGAAGAGCAGCGCAAGGTCGCGCAGTTTGTCCGCAAGCGGCGAAGGCGGAAGTCTGTCTGCCGCTTCGGCAAGGTCGTCCGGTGTGACCGCCGCCGCGCGGAACTCGGTGTAGAGCGCGCAGAGCGAGGAGAGCGTCGCCGGTTTGATGTCGCCCGTGAAGACCTTCAGCATCGGGCGCAGCCGCCGCACGGCGCGGTACATGGACAGCGCCTTGGCGCCGTCGTTTGCATAGTTGTAGGTCAGTCCGCCGTAGCGGCGGCAGACCAGGTTGGCAAGGCGGGAAAAGCCGACTGCGTCGGCATAGAGCGCAGCGCAGGGCGGCAGTATGCCGGAAAGCTCACTTTCGGCGAGCAGCGCTTTCTGATCGGGAACGATGAGGTAGGCGCGCCGCGCGCCGTCTGTGTTGCGGCGGATGCGCCGATAGATCTCTTTGCGCGCATGGCGCGTGCCGTAGAGCAGGGTCAGCATGGCGTTTCGGTGTCCTCCTTCGGCTGTTCAAGCACGGTCTCGGTGATGGAAAAGTATTCGGCGTGCCGCATCCGGCGGCGCAGGTAAAAGAAGAAGTATTTGCGCAGGATCACGGCGTTCTCCCCCTCGTCACGCCAGCAGACGTACATGTCCTCGCGCTCGCCAAAGCCGCGGGGGCGGAAGAAGAACGGGGAGACGACCAGTACGCTTGCCTTCGGCGTCTTTTCCGCCTCGGCACGGATCGCCGCCGGGTCAAAGTCTTCCTTGGTGGAAAATAGCAGGAAGCGCACGTCGGCGCCACGCTCGGTACAGGCGGCAATCAGGCGGTCGGCGTTTTTCTTGCGCAGGATCAACGTCACGATCAAAGTTGCCAGCGAGAGCGACAGCACGATCGGGATGATCAGGATGAACAACGCGGTGTACAAGAGTACAAAAGCGCCCGCCTGCAAATACTGATAGATGAGCATGCCGTAGCGGAACAGGCGCGTGACCCAGATCGAGCTGCGGAAATAGCGCGTGATCTTCTCGGCGCGTGCAAACAGGCTTTTCTGCCGCAGCCGCGCCAGCAGATAGGAAAAGTAGTTGCTCGCGTCAAATGCCGCCGCATCGCTTGTGCGTTCGACCGGGGCGGCGGGCGCGCCGTGCTGCTCCAGGTCGCGGATGCTGCGGCGCAGGGCACGGTTTTCGCGCCGCAGTTTTTTCAGTTCGTTGGCTTTTTTCACGGCGACTCCTTTCGGAAAAAGGGCAGCGGCGGGAGCTTGCTCTCGCCGTTTCGGTGTGATTTATGTACAATGCGCAGAATTTATCTTGTCGGATAAGACGGACGTGCCTCCGCGGTCCGTGTGCCCGTGTAAGCGGAATCCGAGAATACATCTTTAGTATAACAGAAAATTTCAACTTTCGCAACGGCATACCGTATATCGTTTGCCGATTGACAAAAAATCATAGATGTGGTATCATGATAAGAGTATACAACATCAAATGTCCCATATATGGGACTGTGGGAGGCAATATGGCGCAGAGCGATAAAAATACTGCCGCATATAACAACCAAAGTATCTCCATGCTGAAGGGCGCGGACCGCGTGCGCAAGCGTCCGGCAGTCATCTTCGGCTCGGACGGTCTTGAAGGCTGTGAGCATTCTTTTTTTGAGATTCTGTCCAACTCTGTGGACGAAGCGCGCGAAGGGTACGGCAACGAGATCATCGTCACGGTCTGGCGCGACCACACCTTGCAGGTCGAGGACTTCGGACGCGGCGTTCCGCTCGGGTACAACGAGCGCGAGGGGCGCTACAACTGGGAGCTGGTCTACTGTGAGCTGTACGCGGGCGGCAAATACAACAACAACGACGCCGGCGCAGCTTACGGCTATTCGCTCGGGCTGAACGGTCTCGGCGCCTGCGCCACGCAGTATTCCTCCGAATTTATGGAGGTTTATTCCTACGACGGCAGCGAAATGCACTCGATCAAATTCGCCAAGGGTGAACCCGTAAGCGAACTGGAGACGCATCCGCTGGAAAAACGGGGCAAAAAGCGCGGCACAATCATCCGCTGGCGTCCCGACCTCGACGTGTTCACCGACATCGCCATCCCGCGCGACTTCTTCGAGGGCACTCTGCAGCGCCAGTCGGTCGTCAACAAGGGGCTGAAATTCGTCCTGCATTATGAAAAGGAGGACGGCGGTTTTGACACCGAGGAATTTGTCTACGAGAACGGCATTGCCGACTATATCCGCGAGATCGCAAACGGCACGGCGCTGACCGAGCCGGTGCTCTGGACGCTGGAATGCAGCGGCCGCGACCGCGAGGACAAGGACGACTACAAGCTGCGTGCCGAGGTCGCCTTCTGTTTCTCGAATACGGTCAACCGCATCGAGTATTACCACAATTCCAGCTTTCTCGAGCACGGCGGCTCGCCCGACAAGGCGGTGCGCACCGCGTTTGTCTACGCGGCGGACAAGTATCTGAAGGCGGCGGGCGCCTATAAGAAAAACGAGAGCAAGATCGGCTTTGCCGACATCGAGGACTGCCTCATCCTCATTATCAACAGCTTCTCCACGCAGACCTCCTACGAGAACCAGACGAAAAAAGCCATCACCAACGTCTTTATCAAGGATGCGCTGACCGACTTTCTCAAGCACAATCTCGAGGTTTATTTTGCCGAGCATCCCGCCGACGGCGAGATCTTTGCAAGACAGGTTATGGCAAACAAGCGCGCCCGCGAGTCGGCGGAGCAGACCCGCAGCGACATCAAGAAGAAGCTGCAATCCTCCGCGACCGACCTCTCAAATCGCGTGGAGAAATTCGACAACTGCCGCTCCAAGGACCCTGCCGTCCGCGAGCTGTACATCGTCGAGGGCGACAGTGCGCGCAGTTCCTGCAAGCAGGGACGCGATGCGACCTTCCAGGCGATCATCCCGGTGCGCGGCAAGACGCTCAACTGCCTGAAGGCGTCCACCAAGCGCATTTTCGAGAGCGACATCATCGTCGATCTGCTGCGCGTCATCGGCTGCGGCGTGGAGTTTCGCGGCAAGGAACGCGGCGATCTTGCGCTGTTTGACCCGGACGCGCTCCGCTGGAGCAAGATCATCATCTGCACCGATGCGGACGAGGACGGCTTCCAGATCCGCACGCTGCTGCTCACGCTGTTCTACCGGCTTCTGCCCACGCTGATTGAGCGCGGCAAGGTCTTCATTGCCGAGTCGCCCCTGTTTGAGATCAGCACCAAGGACGAGATTTATTTTGCCTACAACGAGTTTGAAAAGGCGGACATCCTTAAAACCTTGGAGGAAAAGAAGATCAAGTACACGCTTCAGCGTTCCAAGGGTCTCGGTGAGAACGAGCCGGACATGATGTGGCGCACCACGATGAACCCGGCAACCCGCCGCCTCATCGCGGTTACGCCCACCGATGCTGCCGCCACCGACGACATGTTTGAGCTGATGCTCGGCGACAACGTCGCCCGCCGCCGCGAATACATCGCGGAAAACGGTGCGAAGTATATCGCCATGGCGGATTATTGAGAAAGCGGTGCACCGTGCCGGTCGGACTTGCCCTGCGGCAAAGTCTCCAATCGACACGGTGTTTCTTTCTGTAATTTTTGTCGGATTTTTTGAAGATAAAGCCTTGACAAACCTTTTTGGCGGTGCTATAATCCCTAACATAAACCGAATACACGAAAAGCGATGATCGAAAAGAAGTACCTGCATTTGCGGACTTGCAGAGAGCTGTCGGGCGGTGAAAGACAGCAGGCGCAGGCATGGGAAATACATTTCGGGAGCTGCACACCGAACGCCGTTCCCGGTCAGTAGGCTGTGCCGGATGCCGCCCGTCATAGCGGAGGACGCTTTTACGAGCGCCCGCTGAGGTTTCTGCCGCAAGACAGGGGCGAAGCAGAGTGGTACACGACAAGGTCGTCTCTGTATCTTAGGATACAGAGATTTTTTGTTTTTCTATCGTATTTTTCCGGCGGCGCCGCCGGTTAAAATAATCAAATTCAGGGAAAGAGGAAAAAATCATGAAAAAGAGAATCATCTGCCTTGCGCTTGCGGCATTGATGGTGCTGTCTGCGTTTACACTTGCCGGCTGCGGCGAGAAGAAGGCAAAGGACAAGTATGTCGTCGGCATCTGCCAGCTCGTTCAGCACGCCGCACTCGATGCGGCAACTCAGGGCTTTATGGACGCGCTGAACGAAGCGCTCCCCGGCAAGGTCGAGTTCCAGAATAAGAACGCCTCCGGCGAAGCCAACAACTGCGCCACCATCGTCAACGGCTTTGTCTCCGACAAGGTCGACCTCATCATGGCAAACGCAACTCCTGCGCTGACTGCGGCTGTCTCCGCGACGAAGGACATCCCGATCCTCGGTACGTCCATCACGGCATACGGCGTCGCGCTTGACCTTGCCGACTTTGACGGCACGGTCGGCGGCAACGTTTCCGGCACGTCCGACCTTGCGGACCTTTCCGCACAGGCTGCGATGATCACCGAGTGGTTCCCCGAGACCAAGAAGGTCGGTCTGCTGTTCTGCTCGGCTGAGCCGAACTCCCGCTACCAGATTGAAGAGGTTGCCAAGTACCTTGCCGACAAGGGCATCGAGTCGAAGGAATTTGCCTTCACCGACACCAACGATGTCACTGCCGTGACGCAGGCTGCCGCAGACTATGCGGACGTCATCTACATCCCCACGGATAACACTGCGGCTGCCAACACCGAGGCGATCGCCAACGTGCTGATCCCCGCAAAGGTTCCCGCCATCTGCGGCGAAGAGGGCATCTGCTCGGGCTGCGGCGTGGCAACGCTGTCCATCAGCTACTATGACCTCGGCGTGACCACCGGCAAGATGGCTGCCAAGATCCTCACGGGCGAGGCGGACATCTCCACGATGGCGATTGAATACACCAATGCAACCAAGAAGTACAATGCCGCAACCTGTGATGCCCTCGGCATCAAGCCGCTGGATGGCTACACCGCTATCGGCGAGTAATTCGTAAAAATCTGTTCTTTCGGAAAAAGACGGCGCATGCCGCCTTTTTCCGGGTAAGGACGGTCAGGAGAGAACAATGGATTTCTTTTCATCACTATTCAATGCGATGCCGGGCGCGATCGCGCAGGGGCTCATCTGGGGCATCATGGCGATCGGCGTTTACATCACCTTCCGCATTCTGGACGTCGCGGATCTGACGGTGGACGGCTCGTTGGCAACCGGCGGAGCGGTCTGCGTCATTCTCATCCGTACGGGGCTGAATCCGTGGCTGGCGCTCGTCTGCGCCACGCTTGCGGGCATGCTTGCCGGGCTTGTCACGGGACTGTTCCACACGCGCTGCGGCATTCCGGCGATCCTTGCCGGCATTCTGACGCAGCTTGCCCTCTATTCGGTCAATCTGCGCATCATGGGCGGCAAGGCAAACCAGGCGGTCAGCGTGGATAAGTATGACCTGCTGCTGTCGCAGCGCTATGTGCGCGAGCTGACGCTTGACAATCCGCTGCCTATGCTGATCGTCTTCACCCTTGCGGTGATCGCCGTGCTGTACTGGTTCTTCGGCACCGAGAAGGGCTGCTCGCTCCGCGCCACGGGCAACAATCCGCGCATGGCGCGCGCGCAGGGCATCAATACGAACAGCAACATCGTCCTCGGGCTGATGCTGTCCAACGGGTTGGTCGCGCTTTCGGGCGCGCTGCTCTCGCAGTACCAGGGTTCGAGCGACGTCAACATGGGGCGCGGCGCGATCGTCATCGGTCTTGCCGCCGTCATCATCGGCGAAGTGATCTTCGGCAAGCTGTTCACCAATTTCGGGCTGAAGCTGTTTGCCGTCTCGATCGGCGCGGTCATCTACTATATCGTGCTGCAGATCGTGCTGCAGCTCGGTCTCAATACAAATGACCTCAAACTCATCACGGCACTGATCGTCGCGCTGTTCCTCTCCGTTCCGTACTGGAAGGGCAAGATGTTCCGCGCACCGAAGGCGGGTAAGACTGCTGCAAAGGGGGAAAAGGAAAATGCTTAAACTGACGGATGTCTACAAGACCTTCAACCCCGGCACGGTCAATGAGAAAAAGGCGCTCTGCGGCGTCAACCTCACGCTGAACGACGGCGACTTTGTCACCGTGATCGGCGGCAACGGTGCGGGCAAGTCCACCGTGCTCAACGCCATTGCGGGCGTCTGGGGCATTGACGCGGGCAGCATTGTGATCGACGGCACCGACATTACGCGCCTTGGCGAACATCAGCGTGCGAAGTATATCGGGCGCGTCTTCCAGGATCCCATGACCGGCACGGCTGCCAACATGGAGATTCAGGAGAACCTCGCCATCGCGGCGCGCCGCGGCAAGCCGCGCACGCTGAAGTGGGGCATCACCAAGGCGGAGCGCGCCGAGTACAGGAAGATGCTCACCGGGCTCGGGCTCGGACTTGAGGACCGCATGACCGCCAAGGTCGGACTGCTCTCCGGCGGTCAGCGCCAGGCGCTCACGCTGCTGATGGCAACGATTCAGAAGCCGAAGCTGCTCCTCCTCGACGAGCATACTGCCGCGCTCGACCCGAAGACCGCCGCTAAGGTGCTGGAGCTCTCGGACAAGCTCGTCCGCGAGAACCACCTCACTGCGATGATGGTCACGCACAACATGCGCGACGCCATCTATTACGGCAACCGCCTCATCATGATGAACAATGGCCGTGTCATTTTTGATGTTTCCGGCGAAGAAAAGAAGAACCTCACGGTTGAAGCCCTCATCGCCAAGTTCTCCGAGAACAGCGGCGAGGAGTTCTCCAATGACCGCGCATTGCTCAGTTAAAATTATAAGGAAAGAAGCACCCGCATGGGTGCTTCTTTTTCGCTATTCCGGAATCTTGCAGACGTCCACCCATGCGGCGGGCGGCGCGGCGTATTTCTCCAGCTCGGGAATGGTCAGCCCGATGGCGCTGGACGGTGAGCCGCAGGCGGGGTAAACCGTGTCAAAGCGGCGGAGCGATGCGTCGAGGTAGACGCGCACGCCCTCGCTTGGCACAAAGGGGCAGACACCGCCGACCGGGTGACCGACGAGGGGCTCAACCTCGTCTGCCGCAAGCATCCTTGCCTTTGTGTGAAACGTATCTTTATATTTATGGTTGTCGATGCGCGCATCGCCCGCCGCTACGACGAGGATAACCCCGTCCGGCGTCATAAACGACATGGTCTTGGCAATGTGCGCGCCGTCGCAGCCGAGTGCCGCCGCGGCAAGCTCGACTGTCGCGCTCGACACCGTGAACTCGCGGATGCGGTCGGCGATGCCGCAGCTTTCAAAATAAGCTCTGACTTTTTCGATGGACATGAGAATGCCTCTTTTCGTTTTCCTCAGTGTACCACGCGCAGACATGCTTGTAAAGGAAAAAAGCAAAATTCGATTGCCACGGCGCGTAAAAAATGCTATAATATGCATTAGAAAATGCGCATGGGAAAAGAGGAGAGCGTATGACAACGAACTATCAGCGCGTACTGGATGCGGAGCTTGCAAAGCTTGCGGCGGCGAAAGCGCGTCCGCGGCTGCTGCTGCACGCCTGCTGCGCGCCCTGTTCGAGCTATACGCTCGAATATCTCGCCGCATATTTCGACATTACGGTGCTGTTCTATAACCCGAACATCGCCCCCGCTGCGGAGTATGACTTCCGCGCGGCGGAACTTGCGCGGTACATCGCCGAGGCGTCCTGCGGCGCGGGCGTGAAACTGCGCGTTGAGCCTTATGATCCCACGCCGTTTTTCGGGATGGCACGCGGGCTTGAGGACTTGCCCGAGGGCGGGGAACGCTGCAAGAAGTGTTACCGCCTGCGCCTTGCCGAAACCGCGCGCATTGCCGCTGCGGAGGGTTTTGACTACTTCTGCACCACGCTCTCCATCAGCCCGCACAAGGACGCCGAAGCGCTGAACCGCATCGGCGGCGAGCTGGCGGCGGCATGCGGCGTGCCGTACCTCTTTTCCGACTTCAAAAAGAAGGGCGGCTATGCACGCTCGATCGTGCTTTCGCGCGAATACGGCTTATACAGACAGAATTACTGCGGCTGCGTCTATTCAAAGCGCGCCGCAGAGCAACGGGAGGCAGAGCATGAGCAACATTCTGGATTATCTTGACTGGCGCGGCGACCTTGCGATTGACCGCCGTGCGCCGTTCTGCGAGGTGGACAACCTGATCCTCACGCAGCTTTCGTTCATCGACCTTGTCGGCATCGCAGACGACGACCGTCTGCGCCGCAGTGTCACGCTGCGCGAGGCTGCGGCACGGTATCTTGCCGATCCGAAGGCGCATGCCGACCGGCTCGGCGTGCTGATCCCCAACGAGGTGGTGGGGCTGCTCGAGAAAGCGGCGGCAAGCCGCCGCTTCGGCGATATGCGGCTGCTGCGCTTTGAAAACACGATCGACGAAAAATTGCAGACGCAGTTTGCCGCGCTCTGTATCGTGATCGGGGACGGCAGCTTTTATATCTCGTTCCGCGGCACGGACGATACCCTTGTCGGCTGGAAAGAGAACTTCAACATGGGCTTTATGGACAGTGTGCCCGCACAGCTGCTCGCCGCACAATACACCGAGGCGGCGGCGCGGGCGATCCGCGGCAAGATCCGCATCGGCGGGCATTCCAAGGGCGGCAACCTGTCGCTCTATGCTGCGTCGCATCTGCCGCGCCGCCTGCAAAAGCGCATTATCGCCGTCTATAACAACGACGGTCCCGGCTTCGGCAAGAGCATCACGGAGACCGAGGGCTTTGTCGCCATCGCGCCGCGCGTGCTGACCGTCGTGCCGCAGTCTTCGGTCGTCGGTCTGCTGCTGGAGCACGGCAAGGTGGACAAGATCGTAAAGAGCACCGGCGACGGCGTGTGGCAGCATGACCCCTATACCTGGGAGGTGCTCGGCGATCATTTCATCCTCGCCGATGCGCTCACACCCGAGAGTCTGCGCCTCGAGAAGACGCTCAAGGCATGGGTCGCGGATATGACGGTAGAGCAGCGTCGCGACATGGTGGAAGCGATCTACAAGGTGTTCACGGCGAACAACGCCAAGACGCTCACCGACATCGCGTCGGATAAGCTTGACTTTCTCCTGTCGCTCGGCAAGATGGACGCGAAGACGCGCGACATCATCTTCTCCACGGGCAAGCTGCTTCTCAAAGAGGGGCTGCGCGTGTCGCAGGCGGAGAAGGCGCGCACCAAGGAAGAAAAGGCAAAGAAAGAGGCGCAGCGCCGCGCAAAGGCAGACGCCGAAAAAGCGGCGGAGGCGGCAGAATGAACATCCTCGTCAGCGCCTGCCTGCTCGGCTGTGCCTGCCGCTATGACGGCGGGGCAAAGCCATGCGCCGCCGTTCGCACGCTCGCCGCAAAGCATACGCTGATCCCGGTCTGCCCCGAGATCTACGGCGGCTTGCCCACGCCGCGCACGCCCTGCGAGATCGTCGGCGACCGCGTGCTTGCAATGGACGGCGCGGACAGAACCGATGCCTATCGGCGCGGCGCGGCGGAGACGCTGCACCTTGCCGAGACCCTCGGCTGCCGTGCCGCGCTGCTCAAGGTGCGCAGTCCTGCCTGCGGCAACGGCGAGATCTATGACGGCAGCTTTTCGGGAACGCTCACGGCGGGTGACGGTGTTGCCGCCGCCGCGCTCAAAGCGGCGGGGATCGCCGTTTTCGGTGAAAACAGGCTTTCCGACCTTGAAGAATGGCTGAAAACTGCCGAAAAGTAGGCTTTATGCCCAAATTGCACAGAAAAAATTTGTGGGAATTCGCCATGCCAATTTGCACGAATTTATGGTATAATTATAGTATGAAGTGAATGAACAGCCGCGGCTATCGGCGCGCGGCGGCGCTTCGTGGGGGAAAGCAAGGTGGAATATGAACGGAAAATTTGAGCTGAACGATACGGTGATCTACGGCAGCCACGGGCTGTGCACGCTCTGCGAGATTGCGGAGAAGGATTTCGGCGGGGATACAAGGGAGTACTATGTGCTGCGCCCCGCATACTCGGGCAGTTCGGTTTTCTATGTTCCGATCGACAGCGTGGCGCTGACCGCCAAGATGCGGCGCGTCAAGCCGGCAGCCGAGCTGCGCGCGCTGCTCGGTACGGCGGGGGAAGAGGATGTGTGGATCGAGGACGACCGCGCACGGCAGAATCATCTGCGGCAGGTGCTGGACGGCGGCGACACCGAGGCGCTGCTTGCCACGCTCCGTTCGCTTTACCGCCGCCGCATGTCGCTCAGCGGTGCCGGCAGGAAGCTGCGTGCCGCAGACGACAGACTGCTCCGCGATATTGAAAAGCTGCTGCTGGACGAGTTTTCGATCTCCTTTGTGCTGCAACGCGAGGATCTGCTCCCGCTGCTTTCCGGCGAAGCCGAGCTCTGTGAAAGGGCGTAAATTTTTATGCAGAAAAATTCCCCCCGCTTTCCGGGGGGATATTTGTTGAATCAAGAGGAAATTATGTATCAGGTCTATCTCAAACGCAATGAGGACAAACGCATCCGCGCGGGGCATGCATGGGTGTATGCCAACGAGGTCGCCCGCATTGAGGGCAAGGGAAAGAACGGCGAACTTGCCGCAATCTATGATTTTGACGGGAATTTTCTCGGCAAGGGATATATCAACCATCTGTCCAAGATCCTGGTGCGCGTGATGATCCGCGATGCGGACACTGCGGCGGACAAGGCGTTTTTCAAGGCGCGCATCAAGGCGGCAAACGATTACCGCCTGCGCCTCGGGTACACTGACTGCTACCGCATGGTGTTCGGCGAGGCGGATGGGCTGCCCGCGCTGATCGTGGACAAGTACCACGATCTGCTTTCTGTGCAGATTCTGTCGCTCGGTATGGAGCAGAACAAGGACGTCATCATCGAGGCGCTCTGCGAGTTGTTCGCGCCGCGCGGCATCTATGAGCGCAGCGATGTTGCCGTGCGCGAGAAAGAGGGATTGCCGCTCCGCAAGGGCGCACTTTACGGCGATTTTGATCCGACGGTGATCGTGGAGGAAAACGGGCTGAAAATGCTCGTCGACCTCGAAGGCGGGCAGAAGACCGGCTATTTTCTCGATCAGAAGGAGAATCGGTTTGCTCTGCGCCGCTATGCGAAGGATGCGCGCGTGCTCGACTGCTTCTGCAATGTCGGCGGTTTCGCGCTGAATGCCGCAGCGGGCGGTGCACGCGAGGTCGTCGCGCTCGACATCTCCGAAAAGGCGCTTGCCGATGTGCGCGCAAACGCCGAATTGAATGGGCTTTCCGACAGGATCACGACCGAATGCGGCGACGTGTTTGAGGTGCTCCGCCGCTATCGCGCCGATGGACAGCGGTTTGACGTGGTCGTGCTGGATCCGCCCGCGTTTACCAAATCGGCGGCGGATGTCAAGGCGGCATACCGCGGGTATAAGGACATCAACATCCTCGGCATGAAGCTGGTTGAGCACGGCGGCTTTCTCGTCACCGCGTCCTGTTCGCATTACATGACCGCGCCGCTGTTTGAGAAGATGCTCCGCGAGGCGGCTTACGAGAGCGGGCGCACGGTCCGCATGGTCGAGGTCAAGACGCAGGCGCCCGACCATCCACCCCTCCTCGCTGCCGAGGAAACGACCTATCTCAAGTTTTATGTCCTGCATGTGGAGTAAACAAAAAAGCACCCGCAAGGGTGCTTTTTTTGATGGGATGGAATCATGCTGTAAGCGTAAAATCTGTAGAGTACCGCAGGGCGATTCACGAATCGCCCGCTCGCGCAAAACAAAAACGGGTCGTCGAGGCGCCGACCCCTACCGATTTGCAAAGAGCTTGTACCGTACTATCCAAGCCTTCCCCCTTGGGGGAAGGTGGCGCGTAAGCGACAGATGAGGGGTAGCCATTCGTCAGAATGGCGTCTCGGCAGCACAGAATGAGACTGCACAGACGGATGCTTACGCATCCCCCTACATTACCGAAAGAACCAATACGCCGCGGCGGTCAGCACTACGAGGAAGATCGCATTCAGCAGCGTGAACAGCCCGAGGTACTTCTTGCCCTCGCCGGGGCGGAGCAGCTTGAACTCGCTGTAGGTGATCAGACTTGCCAGCGATGCGATCAGCGTGCCCGTGCCGCCGATGTTGACGCCGAGCAGCAGCTCACGGTAGTTGTCCGTGAACCGCGAGAGCAGGATTGCCGACGGCACGTTGCTGATGAACTGGCAGGAGAGCGTGGAGACAAGCAGTGTGCTCTTCGTAAGCCAGCCGGAGAGCAGGTCATGCAGCACTTCAATGCGCGAGGCGTTGCCTGCGAAGATGAAGAACATCACAAAGGTGAGGAGCAGCGGATAGTCCACGGCCAGCAGCGCGTCGCGGTCGGCGACGAGCAGCACGGCGGGGATCAGGATAAGCCCCAGCCAGAACGGCACCACGCGGAAGACAATCAGGATCGAGAAGGCAAACAGCGCAAGGTAGAGCGCCGTGCGGCGCAGGTTCAGCCGCTCGGGGAAGTCGCCGTCGATCTCGAGCCGCTCGGCGGGCAGCAGCAGGCAGCAGACCGTCAGCATCGCCACGGCGAGGCAGAACGGCGGCAGCATGATGGCGGTGAACTCGCCGGTCGGAATCGAAAAATAGGAGTAGAGATAGAGATTCTGCGGGTTGCCGAACGGGGTCAGCATGCCGCCGAGGTTGGCGGAGATGTTTTGCAGGATGAAGATGTACGCCATGTGCTTTTCCTGCTTGGCAGCCGTCAGCGCAAAGTAGCCGAGCGGCAGAAAGGTGATGAGCGCCATGTCGTTGGCGATCAGCATCGAGCCGATGAAGGTGATGTAGATAAGCGCCAGCGCGAGCGTGCGCAGATTGCCCGCCGCGGCGACGATCTTGCGCGCTAGAATCGTGAAGAACTTGATGTTGCGCAGCGCCGCCACCACCGCCAGCGTCAGAAACAGGCAGGAGAGGGTGCGCAGGTCAAAATAGCCGAGGTATGCCGCATCCGGCGGCACAAAACAGGCGCTGATTGCCGCCGCCAGAATTGCCACGCACAGTACAACGTGGCTTTTGCAGAACCGAAGTACAGTTGTCATTGTAAACCTTGCCGAATATTATAAAATCCAAAACAATACTATACCACGGCAGAAGATAAAAAGCAAGAAAAATTGCACATGACAGGCAAACGGGAGACTGCGGAAGGCAGTCGGGATGTTATATACACATATAAAAACGCAGGAAGCACTCGGAAGGGCGCTTCCTGCGTTCCTGTTCTACAACCCCAAGAGTGCCGTTGCGATCGCGAAGTAGACGAGCAGGGCGATGGCATCGACGATGGTGGTGATCATCGGGCTGGCGGCGACGGCGGGGTCGAGGCCGACCTTGTGGACAATGAGCGGCAGCGTCGCGCCGATGAATTTGGCGGCGAGGACGGTGCAGAGCAGGGTGAGCGAGACGACGAGCGCCACGGTGAGCGTGACGCCGCCGGAGAGCAGATTGTCCACGGTCATCAGCTTGACAAAGGCGACGGCGGCGAGTGTGACGCCGCAGAGCAGGGCGGTGGTCAGCTCCTTGCGCAGCACGCGCAGGATATCGCCGAAGCGCACGTCGCCGAGCGAGAGCGCGCGGATGATGGTGACCGAGCTCTGCGAGCCGCTGTTGCCGCCGGTGTCCATCAGCATCGGGATGAACATGGTGAGCACCACCTGCTTGGCAAGCGCGTTCTCAAAGCCGGAGATGATCATGCCGGTGAAGGTCGCCGACACCATGAGCAGGAGCAGCCACGGGATGCGCGCGCGGAAGAGCCGCAGCGCCGGGGTCTTGAGATAGGGCGCTTCGCTTGGCGACATACCTGCCATCTTTGCAAAGTCTTCCTCGGTCTCTTCGCTGATGACGTCCAGCGCGTCGTCCACGGTGACGATGCCGACGAGGCGATCCTCGCTGTCCACAACAGGCAGGGCAAGAAAATCGTATTTCGTCAGCGTCTTGGCGACCTCTTCGCGGTCGTCCGACGTCCTTGCCGAGATGACGTGTTCATTCATCAGGTCGCCGATCTTTTTGTCGGTCGGCGAGGTCAGCAGCGCCAGTGCCGTGACAAGCCCGAGCAGATGCCGCGTTCCGTCGGTGACATAGCAGGTGTAGACCGTCTCCTTGTCGGGCGCGACGCGGCGGATGTGGTCGAGCGCTTCGCCGACGGTCATTTCGCGTTTCAGCTCCACAAACTCGGTGGTCATGATGCTGCCCGCGCTGTCGTCCTTGAATTTGAGCAGCTTGTTGATCTCGCTGCGATCCTCAGTTGCGGTGTTTTTCAGAATGCGCTTGACCACGGTCGCGGGCATTTCCTCAACGAGGTCGGCAGCGTCGTCATAGAACAGCTCGGACATCGTCTCGGCAATTTCCTTGTCCGAGAGCTCGGCGATCAGCTTTGCCTGCGTGTCGCTGTCCATCTCGACAAAAACCTCGGCAGCCAGCGTCTTCGGCAGCAGCCGATAGAGCTTGGCAAGCGGCAGCTCTGCGTCTTCACTGAGCAGTTCCGCAATGTCGATGGGGTTCTGGTCTGCAAAATAGGCTTTGATCGCGGGGACGTCGCGCCGCCCGATCATGTCCAGCAGTTCTTCGATCTTCAGTTCGGTCATAGGGGTACCTCCCGTCTGCCGCCGGGACGATGCAGCACGGCAGTGCCGTGCTGCATCGATGCGCCGGGGCTTTTATTCTTTTTTGAAGTAGGCGTCGATCGCGCTTCGCGGCGCGGTGACGCTGCCGCAGATCATCTGCGCATTGCCGCCGCCGCGCCCGCCAAGCGCGTGATTCAGCTGTTTTGCATAGTCCCTCATATCGATCGCGTCGGACGCCGCGACATAGTTGTAGCCGTCGGCGTCGCTGCCGGCAAACACGGCAAAAACACCACCGCATTTCTTTGCGCCGGCTGCCGCCAGTGCGCGCATGGCGCCCACGTCAAGCAGCGGCTCAAATACGCAGAGATCGCCCGCAGCCTCGCCGAGCGATGCCGCGATGCGGTCGCCGAGCGCGCGGCGAAGCGCCGCTGCGTCGCGCTTTGCGGTCTCGAGGGACCCGCATAATCGTTCAACCGCCGCGGGAATTTCGCTCTGCTTTGCGGAGAGGGCTGCGGAGACGCGGCGTGCCGCCGCAAACTTCGCCTGATAATCGCGCAGCGCGCGCAGACCGCAGAGCATGCGGATGCGCACGCCGCCTTTATAATGGATGGAATCCAGCAGCTTGATGATGCCGATCTCGCCGGTGCGCGCAACGTGCGGCGCGCAGCAGGCGCAGAGGTCGCAGCCGGGGATCTCGACCAGACGCAGCCCCGCGGTGATGTCCAGCTTGCTGCGGTAGTCGAGCGCCGCCGCCTCGGCGGGGGTGGGGAAGAAGGCGCGAATGGCAAGGTTCTCAAAAACGGCGCGGTTGGCGGCAAGCTCCACCGCGCGCTGCGCGTCCTCGTCGAGTACGCCGTCATAGTCTACGGTCATCTCCTCGTCGCCGAGGTGAAAACCGACATTATTATAGCCGTACAGGCGGTGTATCAGTCCCGAAACGATATGCTCGCCGCTGTGGCACTGCATCCGTTCGTAGCGCAGATCAAAGTCGATCTTGCAAGGCAGCACTTCACCCACAGGCAGCACTGTGTGTGTAAGATGCAGGATCTCGCCGCCGCGCTCCACCGTGTCGATGACTTCGACATCGCCGATGCGACCGCGGTCGCCGCCCTGACCGCCGCCCTCGGGAAAAAACGCCGTGCGGTCGAGCACGATGGCAAAGCCGTCCCCGTGGGCGGTGCAGGCAAGCACGCGCGCATCAAAGGCGGCAGTATAGGCGTTTGTATTGTAAAGTCTCTCGGTCATGGCGGCGGTCCTTTCGCTTTTCTGGAAATCTGTCCTTATCGTACCATATTTGCTGCCCGGTTTCAACCCACATTTTCCGCACGAATGTATAAAAAACTACTGTCGAACCGACAAATTTCAAAATTATAGAAAGGAATGCGATTCCATTTTCAAAAGCTATTGACTTCTTGACGCCGTTCGTATATAATATAACAGAGTTATGCTTGCAGAAAGGTGCGACAAAATTTTTATGAATCAAGAGCTCGATACACAGATCATTTTTGCGGCGCTCCGCCGGCATTTGTCCGCAATTCTGATTTCTACGGTCGTCGGGATGCTGCTTGCTTTTTCCATATCCAACTTCATGCTGCCCAAGAAGTATGAGTCGAAGGCGCAGGTTCTGATCAGCAATGTGGATGAGGCAACCATTCAAAAGGTCACCGCTTCGGATCTGTCGGCGGCAAAGTCGATGGCTAATACATATTGCGTGATTATGACCAGTGCCCGCGCGAGTGAGGAACTCCGCAGAAGGCTCGCAAACGACCCGGACTTTGATCTTGCGTATCTGGACGCGTACAAACTGACCACCACGGTGGAGGTAAGTACCGAAGTCATCAATATTTCAGTCAAATGCGCCGATCCGAAGATGGCGGCGCTGATCTGCAACAAGATGGTCGAGGTTTCGACCGATCTGATCAGCAGCATTTTCGAGGGCGGGCGCTGCAATTCGCTCGGCGAAGCGAAGCCGGAGTACAACCCCTGTTTCCCGAATGTACGCAACATGATGTTGCTCGGCGCGCTGCTTGGCATGGTGTTTGCCGCAGCTTTGGTCCTTGTGGTCTACCTTGCGGACAACCGTGTAAAGGACGAGGCGGACTTCGTGTCGAAGATCGGTATTCCGGTTCTCGGCGAAGTGCCCAGTATTCATGAACTTGGCGGCGGAAAGGAGGGCTACGGCTACTATGGCGATTATCAGAAACAAAACAATTGACCGACAGCTCAGCTCGGCGGATCTGTTCTGCAACATGAGCCCCGGCAAGGCGTTCCGCATCATTGAGACCTACAAGAATATCCGTACCTCTCTGCTGTTCACGCTGTCCTCCGGACACGACAACGCTTTTGTCGTCACGAGTGCCGAGCCGAACTCGGGCAAAAGCGTGACGAGCGCGAACCTGGCGCTTTCCTTTGCACAGAACGGTACGCGGGTATTGCTGATCGACTGCGACATGCGCAATCCGTCGCAGCAGAAGATCTTTGAGAAAGAGAACAACACGGGGCTTTCCGACGTGCTTGCCGGCATGACCTCTTTTGCCGACGCGGTCAAGCACGATGTCAAGGAGAACCTTGATCTGCTCACAGCAGGACCGACGCCGCCGAACCCGTCCGAGCTGCTCGGCTCGGAGCGGATGCATCAGCTGCTTGACGCGCTGCGTCCGCGGTATGAGTTTATCATCATGGACTCTCCTCCGGCGGGCTTCGTCTCGGATACGCTGTCGCTGCTGCTCAACGCGCCGCAGTCGATCATTATCGCAAGACAGAATCATGCGGTGTATAACGAGGTCGCCAAGACGGTCGAACTGATCAAGGGCGTCGGCGGTCAGGTGCTCGGCGCAATCCTGACGGACGTCAAGGAACAGCATAAGTCCTACGGCTATACATACCATGCTTATCGCTATCGCGGCGACCGCTATCACAGTCATTACAGCCGCAGCGACAGCGGCTACGGTTACGGTTACGGCTATGGCTATGGTTACGGTGCGAAGAAGTCTTCCGGCAAGAAGAACGCTGCCCCCGAAAAGGCAGGCGAAGGGAAGACGCGGAAATGACGGACCGTTACATAGATTTTCATTGCCACCTATTACCCGGCATGGATTTCGACGGAACCGATCGCATGGATGAATCGGCAAAGATGTGCGAGCTGTTGAAAAAACAGGGGGTGGCGACGATTTGCGCCACCCCCCATTTTTATCCGTGGCGCGAGAATATGGATGCTTTCCTTGCTCGTAGGGAAGCTGCATACCGGCAGGCGCACACGCTGTACGGCGACACGCGCGTCATTCTCGGCGCGGAAGTGCAGCTGTATGAGAATCTGTGCGACGCATCGGCAAACCGGATGTGCTACGGCGACTCCAACGTGATTCTTCTGGAGCTGCCGGACAGACCGTTCGGCGCTTGGACGGTACCCGCGATCGAAAATACAATCTTCAAATACTCGCTCACGCCGGTCATCGCGCATGTGGAGCGCTACGGGCTGACGACCGAGCAGATTCGCAGCCTTGCCGCGATTCCGCGCGTGATCTTTCAGATCACGGCGGAGACGCTTGCCGAGCGGCAGATGCTGCCGCTGCTGGACCGCATCGCCTCGATGGGCGTTCCGGTCGTGCTGGGGAGCGATACGCACAATATGACCTCGCGCCCGCCGCGCTTCAACGTGATCGGCGACCGTATGGCGGAGAAGCCGCGTCTGCTTGACAGCTCCTGCAAGAAGGCGCAGGCGCTGATCCGGAGCTGCCTGCACGCGCAGGGACTGCTGGAGCGGCTGATCCTTGCTCCCGCAGTAAAACGATAATTGACATCCGATTTGTACAGGTGCGGTTTTCCGTACCTGTACTTGCATTCAGGCAGAAGAAAGAGACTAAACTCATGGAAAACACAAAAGAAAATATGCAGTCCCGCAATATCGGCATCTGTCAGATGGTCGTCTGCGCAGTGCTCTGGAGCATCGCGGGCGTGTTCATCGGACTGCTCGACATGAACGGCTTTGTCATCGCGGGCGGACGTTCGCTGTTTGCGGCGCTGACCGTCCTTGCCTATATGGCGCTGACAAAGCAAAAGATCATTTTTTCGCGCGATACGCTCGTCAGCGGCATTCTGCTGTGCGGCGATTTTATCTGCTTTGTCGTGGCAAACAAGTATACCACGGCGGCAAACGCCATCGTCCTGCAATACACCGCGCCGATCTTCATTCTGATTTTCTCGTTTCTGTTCCTGCACAAAAAGCCGCGTGCACTGGACGTTGTCACGGTGCTGCTGACGCTCGGCGGCATCTCGCTTTTCTTCTTTGACAGTCTCGACGCGGGCAAGCTCGTCGGCAACCTGCTCGGCATCACGGCAGGCGCGTTTATGGGCGGCATGTTTGTGGCGGTCGGCAATACCAAGGGCGAAGAGAAGATGAGCGGTATTCTCTTCGGGCATGTGTTCTGCGCGGCGGTCGGTCTGCCGTTTGCCGCGTTCACTGAGAATACATGGAGCCTGACCGGCATCGGCATTCTTGCCCTGCTCGGCGTGGTGCAGCTCGGCATCCCGTATATTCTGTATGCGTTGGCAAGCAAACGGTGCAGCACGGTCACCTGTTCGGTCCTTGCAGCGATCGAGCCGCTGCTCAACCCCGTGTGGGTCGCACTCACGGGCGGCGGCGTGCCGGGAACCTTTGCGCTGGTCGGCGGCGCGTTTCTCGTGATCGTCATCACGCTGTACAGCGTGCTTGATGCCCGCATGCCCGCAAAATCCGCAGAATAGTCTTGCAAAAGTGCGGACTTGTGCGTATAATAATAGGTGTAAAAAATTCAGATTGCGGCAGTGCCGCAGAAGGAGAATATCATGTTTGCTGACAGAATCGAAAACCTGAAACTCTACATCCCCTATAACGAGAAGATCAAGGTCGTCTGCGACTACCTTGCAAAGACCGATATTCACGCGCTGGAAGTGGGCAAGTACGACATCGCCGACGGCGTCCGTGTCGTCGTCAATGCCTTCACGCCCAAGACCCGTGAGGCGGCTCGCTGGGAGACGCACAGAAAGTATATTGACCTGCAGTATCTGATCGAGGGCGATGAGAGCATGGGCTACCTTCCGATTGATGAGGTTGAGGATGCAGAGTACGACGCCGAGAAGGACGTCAGCCACCCCGTGCCGAAGGCAGGCGCGAACGTCAGTGAGATCGCGCTTGAGACCGGCTCGTTTGCATTCTTGGAGCCCCGCGACGCGCATCGTCCGTCGGTCAAGCTTCATTCCGACGCTTCAAAGAAGCTGATCTTCAAGATCCCGGTATAACGCAATTCGGCGGCAGCGTCCGCCCGACGGAAGGAACACACCATGAACTATTCATTTTCGGACAAGCTGGCAAATCTGCGCCCGTCTGCCATCCGGGAGATCTTCAAGAGTCTGACCGACCCGAGCATCATTTCGTTTGCGGCGGGCAATCCGTCGCCCGAGTCCTTCCCGGTAGAGGCACTGGCAGCGCTCTCCGCCGACATTTTCAGGACGCAGTCCACGGCGGCGCTGCAATACAGCATCACCGAGGGTTATCCGCCGCTGCGTGAAGCGATCGCCGCCAGACTGAAGAAAAAATTCGGAATCGGGCGTGGCTTTGATTCCACGATCGTCGTTTCGGGCGGTCAGCAGGGTATCGAGCTTGCCTGCAAGGCGTTCTGCAACGAGGGCGATGTCGTGCTCTGCGAGGAGCCGAGCTTCATCGGCGCGCTCAACGCATTCCGTTCCAACGGCGCTGTGCCGGTCGGCGTGAAGTGTGATGATGAGGGCATTGTTCCAGGCGATCTGGAGGATAAGCTGCGCCGTCACGACAACGCAAAGCTGCTCTATATCATCCCGAGCTTTCAGAATCCGTCCGGCATTACCACGCCGACGGAGCGCCGCCGCGCGGTCTATGACCTCTGCAAGAAATACGGCGTTGTGATCCTCGAGGATAATCCTTACGGTGAGCTGCGCTTTGCCGGCGAGGATGTACCCACGATCAAGTCCTTTGACGAGGACGGCATCGTGATCTATTGCTCGTCGTTTTCCAAGATCCTCTCCTCCGGAATGCGCGTCGGCTATGTCACTGCGCCCGAAGAGATCATCACAAAGATGGTCGTCGCCAAGCAAAGCGAGGATGTGCATACAAACATCTTTTTTCAGATGCTCTGCTATCGGTATATGACCGAGTATGACCTGGATGCCCACATCGCCGAGATTCGTGCGCTGTACGGGCGCAAATGCGCACTGATGCTGGATTGTCTCGGCAGCTGCCTGCCTGCGGAAGTGGAGTTTACGCATCCCGAGGGCGGTCTGTTTGTCTGGTGTACGCTGCCGCGCGGCATGGACAGCGCTGATTTTGCCAAAGTGCTGGTCGGGCGCAAGGTCGCTGTCGTGCCGGGGGCAACATTCCTCTCCGACCCAAGCGGCATATCCCCCTCCTTCCGCCTGAATTATTCCACCCCATCCGATGAGGACATTGTGCGCGGCGTGGAGATCCTTGGCGACTGCGCAAGGGAATATATCGACATGCACAGAGCTTGATGTAATACGAAAGGAAACCGTTTCTCATGTTGGATACAAAAAAAGTGGTCTTTTCCGGTGTGCAGCCCTCGGGCAACCTCACCATCGGAAACTACCTCGGCGCACTGCGCAATTTTGATACGTTTTCGGACGAGTACAAGTGCTTTTACTGCGTGGCAGACATGCATGCCATCACCGTGCGGCAGGTTCCTGCCGATCTGCGCCGTCACACCTATGAGACGCTGGCACTCTACATGGCTTGCGGCCTCGATCCGCAGAAGAATACGCTTTATGTACAGTCGCATGTGCCCGCGCATGCCGAGCTTGCCTGGGTGCTCAACTGCTATACCATGTTCGGCGAGCTGTCGCGCATGACGCAGTTCAAGGACAAGAGCGCCAAGCATGCGGACAACGTCAATGCAGGTCTGTTCACCTACCCCTCGCTGATGGCGGCGGATATTCTGCTGTACCAGACCGACCTCGTGCCGGTCGGTGTGGATCAGTCGCAGCATCTCGAGATCACCCGCGACATTGCGGCTCGCTTCAACGGCGTGTACGGCGAGACCTTCACCATTCCGGATGGGTATATTCCGAAGAGCGGCAAGAAGATCATGTCGCTTGCCGATCCGACAAAGAAAATGTCCAAGTCGGACGAAAATGTCAATGCCGTCGTCTACATTCTCGATAAAAAGGACGACATTGTGCGCAAATTCAAGCGCGCCGTCACCGATTCGGATACCCGTGTCGCCTTCGGCGAGGGCAAGGACGGCATCAACAACCTCATGACCATTTATTCCTGCTTCACCGGCAAGTCTTTTGACGAGATCGAGCGCGAGTTTGACGGCAAGGGCTACGGCGATTTCAAGGCGGCGGTCGGCGAGGTCTGCGCGGACGAGCTTGCGCCCGTGCGTGAGGAGTTTGACCGTCTCATGGCGGATAAGGCGTATCTTGAGACCGTGATGAAAAACGGTGCGGACGAGGCTGCCTACTATGCGCGCAAGACGCTCTCGAAGGTCAAGCGCAAGGTCGGCTTCACGACCGTCAAGTAAGCGGTGACAGTATGAACAGCACGCTGATCTACAGCGCCTGCGCGCTCATCTGCGCCGCGCTGCTTGCCTATACGCTGACGCCGCTTGTGCGCGTCCTCGCCATCAAGATCAAGGCGATCGACGTGCCCACCGACGGCAGACGGATGCATCACAAGCCTATTCCGCGCATCGGCGGACTTGCGATCTTTCTTGCGTTTCTCATTACATCAATCGGTTTCTGTCGGCTGGACAGGGAGCTGGTTACCATCCTGATCGGGGGCAGCGCGTTGGTGCTGCTCGGCATTCTGGATGATGTCTATCGCCTCAATGCGTTCCTTAAGCTGGCGGTGCAGATTGTAGCTGCGCTCTTTGCGGTCTCGCAGGGCGTGACGATCGACTACATCTGCTTTTTCGGCAAGTACGTTGCCTTCGGCAACTGGGCGATTCCGATCACGGTTTTCTGGATCGTGGGGCTGACCAATGCGGTCAACTTCATTGACGGGCTGGACGGGCTTGCCTGCGGCGTTTCCGCCATCAGCTCGATCTCGCTTTGTCTCACCATGCTGCTGTCCGACAGCAGTGTGGCGCACTGCCTGATCACGGCGCTGATCGCTGCCGCCTGCCTCGGCTTTCTGCCGTTCAACGCCAATCCGGCGCGCATTTTCATGGGCGATACCGGTGCACTGTTCCTCGGTTATGCGCTGTCGGTCCTCTCGGTCGTCGGCGTGTTTAAGAGCGATATGGTGCTCGCGTTCTTTATCCCGCTGTCCATTTTCGGGCTGCCGCTTGCCGACACCTTCTTTGCGGTCGTGCGTCGGCTTGCGCACGGCAAGAGCCCGTTTGCACCGGATCGCGGACATCTGCATCACAGACTGATCGACATGGGCTTCGGGCAGAAGCAGAGCGTGCGCATCCTGTATGCGGTTTGCGCCATTCTCGGCATTTCCGCCGTGATGCTCACCGGGCAGTCTACGCGCGGCGGCGCGCTGATGCTGGTTGTCGGACTTGCCATCTTCTTTGTGACCTTTCTCATCCTGCGAAATCCGAAGCTGCGGATCCATTCCGGCATCTACAATGAGGATGAGGGCGTCGCGCCGCCGGTCGAGACCTTTGAGGATGTGATCGGCGAGATTCCCTCCATCACACCCGAGGAGGCTGCCGCTGAGGCGGCAGCCGAAGAAAAGGAGCTTGCCAAGGCTGCAAATGCCGCTGCGGCAGAACCGGTAAAGGAGCCTACAGGTGAAGAAGACGAATCGGAAACCGGATCGGACGGGCGGCAGTAAGACCTTTTACAGTGCCCGCGGTGTGACCCTTCTTTTGTCGGTCGTGCTTGTTTTCGCTGTGCTTGCACTGCTTGGCATGTATTCGCTCGGCGTCATCCGTCCGCCCGCCTCGCTGTCCGCCTGGTTTGGCGCGGCGGAGACTACGGCGCGCCCGGCGCAGACGGCGGCTATTGCCCCCGAGGCGGCGGAAACCACCCTGACGCCTGCCATCGCACGCGAGGAGTATGCGGCGGCACTCGGCAGTATGCCGATCCCGTCAGCATATTACCGTGCCTATACCGTTACCCTCCGCAGCGGAAATGCATCGGTCACCACACGCTATGATGTTGTCGTGCGCGATGCGGACTGGTGGGTGCGGGAAACGCGGGACGATATTGCTTTGTCCACGGCGGTCTGCCGGGAGGGCAGTGTGGAGATCACCGACCATACGCGGAATCTGACGGTCATGGCTGCGGAAGCAGGTGCGGATACGCCGGACGGCATCCGGCTTGCCGAGCGCATGGGTGTCATGCCGCTCGGTGACCTTACGGCGTTGATCGGCACGCTCGGGGAAGGCGGTACGTCGGATTACGGCGGCGGCATCACCGGCTATTCGCTGGCGCTGACACCGGCGCGCGGTACGGGTGAGAATGTGTTTACCTTCGATTTCACCACGGCATCCGGCGTGCGGGAGGTCTACAGCTTTTCATTTGAAAATGCCGTACTGCTCACTGCCGAGAAATATCTCGGCGACCGTCTCATCTATCAGATGGAGAACACTGCTTACCGGAACGACCTTTCCGACATCGACGCCGATAAACTGTTTGAATAAAAACGTCAAGGCAGCCGCAATGCGGCTGCCTTGACTGCTTTTTGTACCGATTTTGACCCGTTTTCGCCCGTTTTGCATTTTGCCTGAAAAAGCGAAACCCCGCATAAACCTTGTGTTTATGCGGGGTTTCTTTGGCGCAGAAGGAGAGATTTGAACTCTCGCGCCGGTTACCCGACCTACACCCTTAGCAGGGGCGCCTCTTCACCACTTGAGTACTTCTGCATTTGTACGCATGGTGTTTCAGTCACGTACCCTGTTAGTATACACAACTTTTCGTTTTTTGTCAAGCCCTTTTTCAAAAAATGAGAAAAGGCTTGCCGTGCAGCACAGCGTCGCAGGGACGCATTTTCCGTAAAGCCGCGCGGATTTCTCCGTCGCCTACTTGATTTGTGCGCGAAAAATTGGTATACTGATAATAAATATTGCAGATTTCATCTCCGAAAGGATTTTCAACGTGAGCGACAAGCAACAGCATATCCGCAATTTTTCAATCATTGCCCATATCGACCACGGCAAGTCTACACTTGCCGACCGCATTCTCGAATATACGCGCACGGTCTCGGCGCGCGAGATGGAGGAGCAGCTCCTCGACAACATGGATCTTGAACGCGAGCGCGGCATCACCATCAAGGCGCGCGCCGTCCGACTCGATTATACCGCAAAGGACGGCGAGGTCTATACGCTCAATCTGATCGACACGCCCGGTCATGTCGACTTCAACTATGAGGTTTCCCGCAGCCTCAACGCCTGCGACGGCGCGCTGCTGGTGGTGGACGCCACGCAGGGCATCGAGGCGCAGACGCTGGCAAATGCCTACCTTGCTGTGGATGCAAACCTGGAGATCGTCCCGGTCATCAACAAGATCGATCTGCCCAGCGCCGACGTGGAGAAGGTGCGCGCCGAGATCGAGGATGTCATCGGCATTGTTGCCGAGGGCTGCCCCGCCGTGTCGGCGAAGACCGGGCTGAACATCGGCGATGTCATGGATAAGATCATCAGTGACATCCCCGCGCCCAAGGGCGACGAAAACGCGCCGCTCAAATGCCTCATCTTCGACTCGTATTACGACAGCTACCTCGGCGTGGTCGTCTATGTCCGCGTCAAGGACGGCACGGTCAAGGCGGGCGACCGCATCAAGCTGATGAGCACAGGCGCGGAGTTCGACGTGGTCGAGGTCGGCAGTATGGAGCCGTTCGGGCTGCAAAAGCGCGCGTTGCTCTCGGCGGGCGAGGTTGGCTACATCACGGCAAGCATCAAGTATGTCGGCGACACCCGCGTGGGCGATACGATCACGCTTGCGGAGGGCGGGGCAACCGAGCCGCTGCCAGGCTTCAAGAAGGTCAACCCGATGGTCTATGCGGGCATTTACCCGGCGGACGGCGCACGCTACGGCGATCTGCGCGACGCGCTGGAAAAACTCCAGCTCAACGACGCGGCGCTCCTGTTCGAGCCGGAGACCTCGGTGGCGCTCGGTTTCGGCTTCCGCTGCGGCTTCCTCGGGCTTTTGCACATGGAGATCATTGAAGAACGACTGGAACGTGAGTTCAACCTCGATCTGATCACCACCGCGCCCGGCGTTATCTATAAGATCACCATGAACGACGGCAGCGTCCGTATGATCGACAATCCGTCCAATTACCCGTCGCCCGATGCCATCCGCGAGGCGGCGGAACCGGTCGTCCGTGCGTCGGTTATTACGCCCACCGAGTTTGTCGGCGGCATCATGGAGCTTTGCCAGGACAAGCGCGGCACGTTCATCGACATGAAATATATCGACACCGAGCGTGTCGAGCTGCACTATATCCTGCCGCTCAATGAGATCATTTATGATTTCTTTGACGCGCTCAAGAGCCGCAGCAAGGGCTATGCCTCGCTTGACTATGAGTTCTCGGAATATGTGCCGTCGAAGCTCGTACGCCTTGACTTCCTGCTCAACGGTGAACAGGTGGACGCGCTCTCCTTCATCGTGCATGAGGACAAGGCATATGCCCGCGCCAGAAAAATTGCGGAAAAACTGAAGGACAACATCCCGCGCCAGCTCTTTGAAGTGCCGATCCAGGCGGCGATCGGCAACCGCATCATTGCCCGTGAGACCGTCAAGGCGATGCGCAAGGACGTCCTTGCCAAGTGCTACGGCGGCGACATCACACGCAAGAAAAAGCTGCTGGAAAAGCAGAAAGAGGGCAAAAAGAAGATGCGCCGTCTCGGCTCGGTCGAGGTCTCGCCCGAGGCGTTCATGGCGGTGCTCAAGCTGGACGGCGACGACAACTGACCGCCCCATCCCGGACATGGAAGAAAAAGAAAAACTCGGCATCTATATCCACATCCCGTTTTGCAAAAGCAAGTGCGGCTACTGTGATTTCTGTTCGCATCCGCCTGCGTCCGCGCAGGAGATCGAGCGCTATCTGAATGCGCTGCTGCTGCATATGCAGGATTTTTCCGCCGCAGCGGCGGATTATACGGTCGATACCGTCTATTTCGGCGGCGGCACACCTACACTGCTCACGGCAAAGCAGCTTTGCACGCTGCTCGACTGCGTGCGCGATGCGTTTGCGCTTGAAAAGAGCGCGGAGATCACCACCGAGGCAAACCCCGGCACGGTAGATCGCCGCGCGCTGCGCACGCTGCGCAAAGGCGGGTTCAACCGCATTTCCTTCGGGCTGCAAAGCGCCGACGACGCGGAGCTGCGCGCACTCGGGCGGATCCATACCGCCGCCGACCTCGCGCGCTCCTATGACGACGCGCGGCGCGCCGGATTTGAGAACATCAACCTCGACCTGATGTACGGCATTCCGCAGCAGACGCGCGAGAGCTTTCGGCGCTCGCTGGACTTTGTGCGTGATCTTGATCCCGAGCATCTGTCGGTCTACGGGCTGAAGATCGAGGAGGGTACGCCGTTTTACGCGGCGCGGGATCGCCTGCCGCTCCCCGACGAGGAGACCGAATACAACATGTATTTTGATGCGCATCGCACACTTACCGATGCCGGCTATGAGCACTATGAGATCAGCAACTTTGCGCGCCCCGGCTTTCGTTCGCGGCACAATCTGCGCTACTGGCTGGATGAGAAATATCTTGGCTTCGGCGTGGCGGCGCATTCCTATTTCAACAACCAGCGCTATGCTTATACGACCGACATAGACGCCTACATCCGCGAGATGGAGTCGCCGACCGAGCTTGGCTCCATCCTCACCGAATGCACCGATATTGACAGGTTTACGAGGGAGACCGAGTATGTCATGCTCCGCCTGCGCCTGTTTGACGGCATTTCGCTCTCGGCATACCGGCAAACCTTCGGGCGCGACTTTCTCGCGAAATACGGAAAGAAGCTGGAGCGCTACCTTGCGGGCGGCTTTGCGCGCGCCGCGGTCGACCGCATTGCGCTGACCGCCAAGGGCATGTACGTCAGCAACTATATTCTGTCGGATCTGCTCGAGTTTTAAGGGCTGATTTTTCGGAAAGCGTCTTGACAAAGGCAGGGCGCAGTTGGTACAATAGAGGCAGAACAAAAACGATTTTTT
This sequence comes from Oscillospiraceae bacterium, assembly GCA_003343845.1. Classification (GTDB taxonomy): domain Bacteria; phylum Bacillota; class Clostridia; order Oscillospirales; family CAG-272; genus UMGS902. The sequence goes on along the minus strand of QAKK01000022.1, from coordinate 32,860 downwards.
GACCGAAAGGATAAAGACATGGAAGAGATCTATGACGGCGATATTTATACGCTGACCGATGAGACCGGCAAGGAGAGCGAGTTTGAACTGATCGGCTCCTGCGAGTTTGAGGGCAAGACCTATCTTGCGCTGGTTCCCGTTGAGGAGGATTCCGAGGAATACGTCATCCTGCGTCTTGAACTGGATGAGACCGGTGAAGAGACACTTGTGACCATCGACGACGATGACGAGTTTGACCGCGTCGCCGACTATTTCGAGGATGAGCTGTTCAACACCGTCGATTACGACGAAGACGGCAACACCGACGAAAACTGAGCGCATAGAACGTGCGCATTTGCATATACTGAAAGCAGAGCTTCAGAACCTTTTTCCTGCTTAGCTCGTGATACACAACCATATCGGAACCTACAACTTTTAAATGGAATCCTATATCGCTCTGTAGGTATGCAGGCCTCCCGCGCGGCTCGACCGCAGCGGACGTTGGAAGCACAAAGCAGAGCCGCGGATACCGCCTTGCTATGCAGGGTTTTCTTTTGGGGTGTACACGGCTCGGCGGGATTTTCTTTTTCTGCGACACGGGGACGGTGAACATAAATGAGATATACGGATCAATTTCATTTTACAACACCGGAGACGCCGAACCGCTGAAAGCGTTTCTGTATGACCACGCCATACAAGGCATTACAATGTAAAAAAGGAGAGGTTTTGCCTCTCCTTTTTTATGTCCCGCTTTTCCCGAGCAGGGCATTTTCAAATTCGATGGTAGCATGCGAGGTGAGGGACATGTCGACGTAGGAATTTTTGAGAAGAATGCCGACAAGGTTCTCGCGCGGGAGAAAGAGCGCGTGCGTGCCGTAGGCGCCGTGCGTGTAAACGCTGCCGCGTGGCAGGCGATGTGCGCCGGTCACGACGAAACAGCCGAAGGCGTTGTTCTCTCCGGGGAGCAGCCCGGGCAGGTTGTCCGGCAGCTTGGGTGCGATCATGCACCGGACGCTTTCGGGGCGCAGGACGCGCACGCCGTCAAGTTCGCCGCCGCGTGCCAGCATTCGGAAGAAACGGACGAGGTCGGGCAGGGTAGACGCCAGTGCCGCGCCTGCGGCTTCGTAGGTCGTTGGAATCCCGCGAAAGACCTCGCCGCGAAAATTCACCTCGATCTCCTCGCCGCGCACCCGTTTTTGCACGGGCGAGAAACGCGCGTACTGTTCAGGCGTCGGTGCAAAGGTCGTGTCCGGCATTCCGAGCGGGTCAAAGAAGGCAGCTTTCAGATAAGCGCCGAAGGACATGCCCGTGACCAGCTCGATGATGCGCGCAAGTACATCATAACCGGCAAAGCCGCTGTAGGCGGCGCGGCTGCCCGGCTCAAAGGCGAGGTGAAATGATGCGCCGTACCGATCCACGACGCGCGCGAGCGAAACTTTTTCGACAGGGGGCATCAGATCATATTCCCGGTTACCGAGCGTGTCTGCACCAAGCCCTGCCGTGTGCGTCAGCAGGTCGAACGGCGTGATTTCCCGCCGCGGCATTGACGCGGCGCGCACACTGCCGTCTGCGGTCAGCGTGCCGATCTTCAAATGCGCAAAGGCGGGCAGATAAGTTGATACGGGTGCTTCAATGTGCAGCCTGCCATCTTCCGCGAGCTTCATAACCGCCGCGGCGGTGAACAGCTTGGTCATCGAGGCGAGACGAAAGAGCGCGCGATCCGAAAAGCGGTCGCCGCCGAAATAGCTTTCGCAGATCACCTCGCCGTCCCGCAGGACGGCGGCGGCACCGCCGAAGCATTCATGTGCGGCAAGCTGATGCGTCCCGAGCGTGTCAAGCGCGGTCCTGATTTGTGCGTCCGTTGGCATTTTGCAGTCGCTCCTTGATTTTTTCTTTCACATATGTATAGCAGAGACAGCCGCCGAAGGTCACGGCATAGGTGAAGATGAAACGGAACAGATACGCCGTTGCCATGGTCATACCGCCGATGCGCTGAATTAGGTGGTTTGCCGCATAGATCGGCAGAACATGCGCAAGGTAGATCAGGTAGCTGCTTCTGTCGCAGAGGGCGAAGAATGCGGGCAATGCGTCGAGCTTCTCGCAGACTTTGGCAAAGGCGGCGAAGCAGAAGAAGATTGCCGCCATCGCGTAAACAAGGTGCAGTGCCTCAAACCACGGGAAGACCTCGCCGAAGCACTGCGACCGCCATGTAAAGTACAGGTCTGCCGCCGCCGTCACGAGAAACGCCGTACCGAGGAGCGAAAGATGTGCCTTCAGCTTTGCGACGACAGCGTCGTAATGTCTGCCGACCGCCGCGCCGAGCAGGAACCAGCAAAGATAGGCGGGGAACACGCGGTCGTCATAGCGGAAATGCACAAACAGCTTGAAAGCGGCGGTCACGAGGATCGCCGCGCCGCAGAGGAGACGTGCGTCCACGCGGTCGAGCAGCCACCGCCAGAGCGGCATCAGCAGATAGAATTGCAGGATGATGACGACAAAATAGAAGTGTGAGCAGAGTGTGCCGAGAAACACATATTCGGCAAGATCGCGAAAGCTGAAACGATACCAGCCGATGGCGATGAAACAGGCGTAATAGATCGCGACCCATGCGAGATAGGGGAACACGATACGCCGTATACGCCCGCGGAGAAATCTGCCGTAGTCAAACGGTTTTGCCGAGAGGAACAGCCGCACACCCGAGAGAAATACAAACCCCTGCACAACGAAGGCAGAGAGCCGCCACGGAAAGAGCAGCAGCAGATATTTGACGCTTGTGCGATCCATCGCGGTCAGCGTCCAGGACGTGACGTGAATGAAGATCACGAGCACACACATCAGCAGCGAGAAAAGCGTGATCTCGCTCTTGCGCTTTTGCATGGCATCGCCTCCTTTGCGTTTTTTATCACAGAAAATGCCGCCTTGCAAGGGAAACGGACTTGTAAAACCGATACTTTCGTAGTAAAATAAGGATAAATACAATTTGCGCGGCAGATCCGCGCAGGCGGAGTACGCATGAACGAATACAATAAGAAAATCCTGCTCATCACCACCGGCGGCACGATCGCTTCGGTCAACACCAAGGACGGGCTTGTGCCCGCAGGCAGCGAGATCCTCAAAAACGAGATTGAGCACCTGCGCGCCTATTATGCCATCGAGGTCTGCGACCTGATGTGCCTGGACAGCTCCAATATCCAGCCCGAGGAATGGGTGAAGATCGCGCGCTGCGTCTTCGACCGGCGTGCCGGGGTGGACGGCATCGTCATCACGCACGGTACGGACACCATGGCGTATACCTCGTCGATCCTTTCCTTTATGCTGCGGAATATCGACATTCCGGTCGTGCTCACCGGCGCACAGCTTCCGATGCAGAACCCCATTTCGGACGCGTTTGACAACCTGCGCACCGCGTTTCTGATGGCGGCATCGGGCAGAGCGGGCGTGTTCGTCGCGTTCGACCGCCATGTGATGCTCGGCTGCCGCGCGGTCAAGGTGCGCGCCGAGAGCTTTGATGCGTTTGAGAGCGTCAATCGCCGCTATGCCGCCCGCGTGACCACCGGCGGGCTGGTCGTGGACGAGGAGGTGCTGCCGCATGTGCACGGCGCGCCGATGCTCGTTGACAAGGTCAGCACCGATGTTTTCCTCATCAAGCTCACGCCCGGGCTTTCGCCCCGCGTGTTTGACGCGCTCTGCGACATGGGCTACCGCGGGATTGTGGTCGAGGCGTTCGGCGTGGGCGGTATGCACTTTGTGCACCGCGACCTCGCGGGCAAGATCCGTGCGCTGGTCGAGCGGGGCATCTCGGTCGTCACATGCAGCCAGTGCCTGTACGACAGCAGCAATCTGCATCTTTACGAAGTGGGCAAAAAACTGCTCGACGTCGGCGTGATCCAGGGCTACGACATGACCACCGAGGCGGCGGTCACAAAACTGATGTGGGCGCTCGGCAACGGGTATACACCGATGCAGATCCGTACTTTTTTCAAGGAGAGCGTCGCGGGTGAGATCACACCATCGAATGAATAATATTCATTCATTATGCATATCGGAATGACGAAAAACTGACTGGCGAAGTATGATTATATGCAATGTGCTCATATTTTAACGAAAAATATAGTTATTCTTCTGAATATTTGTATATTGACAATGCATAAATATAAGCGTATACTGATACCATCAAATCAAGGAACACCGTTCCGAACAAAATTGGGAGAAAGACAATGAAAAACATGAAGAAGATTCTCTGCCTGGCACTCGCAATGATGATGTGCGCGATGTGCTTCGTCGGCTGCGGCAAGACCGAGGCAGACAACACCACCGCATCCACCAAAGACACCCAAGTATCGACCGAAGACACCACGACCGCTTCCGAAGACACCACGGCGCCGGAAGCCAAGAAGACCCTGACGATGGCAACCAACGCGGAGTTCCCGCCTTATGAGTCCTACGAGAATGACAAGATTGTCGGCATCGACGCCGAGGTCGCAGCAGCCATCGCCGAGAAGCTCGGCATGGAGCTGGTCATCGAGGACATGAAGTTTGACTCGATCATCCCCTCGGTCGTTTCCGGCGGCGCCGATATGGCGATGGCGGGCATGACCGTGACCGATGAGCGCAAGGAAAGCGTTGACTTCTCGGTCAGCTACGCAACCGGCATTCAGTCGGTCATCGTCAAGAGCGGCTCCGACATCAAGACGCTGGATGACCTTGCAGGCAAGAAGATCGGCGTACAGCTCGCAACCACCGGCGACATCTACGCTTCCGGCGACTACGGCGACGACAATGTAGTCAAGTACAACAAGGGCGCTGACGCTGTTCTCGCACTGGTCGGCGGCGATATTGACGCTGTCATCATCGACAACCAGCCCGCGAAGGTCTTTGTCGAGCAGAATGCAGGTCTTGAGATTCTCCCCACCGAGTATGCGGTCGAGGAGTATGCAATCGCCGTGAAGAAGGGCAACACCGAGCTGCTTGATCAGATCAACGGCGCACTCGAAGCGCTGATTGCAGACGGCACGGTCGATGCGATTGTCGCAAAGTACATCTCGGCGAACTGATCCGAACAAATCACGGAAAATGGGAGCAGGGCGGACGGTTTCGTCCCCCCGCCCCTGTTTTTTAGCGTATAAAGGAAGTCTGACATGACGAAGACGAAGAACAAAAAAATATGGATCGGCGTTATCGTCGCGCTCGTGCTCTGCGCTGCCGTGGTTTGCGCCGTGCTTTATGCACGGGCGGATATGGTCGCGTCGGAGCTGACGACCGACGAGGCGCAGACGTTGATCGAAAACGCACTGGACGCCATGCCGGGCGCAAATGCGCGCGCCTCGGCGAAATATATTGCCGAGGTCAGCCATGTGACCGTGAACAGCCTCGACTACGGCGTCTCCAAGGATGTCCGCGCGGATTGCACCGTGACGACGATCGACGCGGGCGCGGTACTGCTTGCACATGTGGACGAGCTGCTCAACATGAATACGATCGACCCGCTGACGGGTATGGAGATGACCTCCACCAAGATTAAGCTGAAGCTGGACGGCACGCTCAAGGCACTGCTCGAGACCGCAGAGCCGGTGACCCGCGAGGTCGAGATCACGCTCTACGAGACGACGGACGGCTTCGTCGTCTACACCTCGGACGCGGTCGTGGATGCCTGCTACGGCGGCGTTGTCACGGCGTCGAAGGAGATCGAAGCCATGACTGCCATCACGGTGGATGGCGAGAGCGTTGCGATCAGCACCAATCTGAAAAGAGGGCTGACCGAATGCGTCAAGCTGACCTACAATGCAAGACAGCCGGACGTTTCCGTACCGATCATCAAGACGTTCAATAATCTGAAGTACGATTTCTATCGCAACTTCATTCAGAACGACAACTGGCGCTATATTACGAAGGGACTTTGGGTCACGCTCCGCGTCACCTTCTTCTCGGTCATCATCGGCATTGCGCTCGGCTTCCTTGTGGCGATTGTGCGTGTGACCAATGAGAAGACCGGCAAGCTGAAGCTTGCAAACGCGATCTGCAAGCTGTATCTGACCGTACTGCGCGGTACGCCTGTGCTGGTGCAGCTGATGATCGTCTACTTCGTCATTTTCATGCCGATCGGCATTGACAAGTTCATTGCCGCCGTCATCTGCTTCGGTCTGAACTCCGGCGCATATGTTGCCGAGATCGTCCGCGGCGGCATCCAGTCGATTGACGCGGGGCAGATGGAGGCGGGGCGCAGCCTCGGCTTCGGCTATGCGCAGACGATGCTCTACATCATCATGCCGCAGACCTTCAAGGCGGTGCTGCCCGCCCTGCTCAACGAGTTCATCGGTCTCCTTAAGGAGACCTCGGTCTCGGCGTATATCGGTCTGAATGATCTGGCACGCGGCGGCGACATCATCCGCGGCGTGACCTACAGCGCATTCATGCCGCTGATCGCGGTTGCGGCGGTCTACCTCGCGGTGGTCGTCTTCCTGCAATGGCTGGTCGGCAAGCTCGAAAGGAGGCTGCGCACCAATGAGCGATAAGAACGAAGCACTGATCTGCGTAAAAGGGCTCAAAGTTCACTACAAGGGCGGCGCGATCAAGGCACTTGACGGCGTGGATGCGGAGATCCACCGCGGCGAAGTCGTCGTCGTCATCGGACCCTCCGGCTCGGGTAAATCCACGTTTCTGCGGTCGCTGAACCTGCTTGAAACGCCGACAGACGGCACGATCGAGTTTGACGGCGTGAACATCACCGATCCCAAGGTGGACATCAACCTGCATCGCCGCAAGATGGGCATGGTGTTCCAGCACTTCAACCTGTTCCCGCATATGACGATTCTGCGCAACATGACGCTGGCACCGACCAAGCTGCTCAAAAAATCCAAGGCAGACGCCGAGAAAAAGGCGATGGAGCTGCTCCGCCGCGTCGGTCTTGCCGACCGCGCAGGGGCATATCCGTCCCAGCTGTCCGGCGGGCAGAAACAGCGTATCGCCATCGTCCGCGCGCTCTGCATGGAGCCGGAGGTCATGCTGTTTGACGAACCGACCAGCGCGCTCGACCCCGAGATGGTCGGCGAGGTACTCGCCGTCATGAAGCAGCTGGCGGCAGAGGGCATGACGATGGTCGTCGTCACGCACGAGATGGGCTTTGCCCGCGAGGTCGCCGACCGCGTCATCTTCATCGACGGCGGCAAGATTCTTGAAGAGGGCACGCCCGAAGACATCTTCGAGCACCCGAAGAACCAGCGCACCATCGACTTCCTTTCCAAGGTCCTGTAATCAAAAAATGCGTCCCGTCGGGACGCATTTTTTATGTACCTTTACGCATCGAAGAAGCCGAGGACGGCGATGCCGCAGACGGCGACGGCGATGGAAACGTAGTGCTTCCAGCTGAGCTTCTCCTTGAGGAAAATGCGGCTCCAGACGACCGACAGCGCGCAGTAGCAGGAGATGATCGCGGCGGCGGAGCCGGTGTGCGCCTCATCGCCGATGGCGAAGATATAGGCGAACTGGCCTGCGGTCTCGCAGACGGCGCCGAGCAGCTTCGGTCCCTCGCGGCGGACTTGCAGCCGATCGCGCTTGATAATCAGTACATAGATCGCGGCGACGACGCCCATCGCAAGAAAAGTCAGCTCATAGGCAACGTTGGCGACGCTCTCGTCGAGCGTTTCGAGGATGACCGTGTCCACGACCGTGCCCGCCGCGTCGATCAGACAGTACAGGACGGGGAGCAGCAGGGCGAGAAAGCTCTTCTGATACTTGATGTTGGCATTTGCCTGCCGCAGGTCGCGGGAGACGTCGTCCTCGCCCATCTCGGCAAAACCGAGGCTGACGACGCCGACGGCAACGAGCGCAACGCCGATCCAGACCGGCAGATCCGGCGATTCGCGCAGGAAGATAAAGCAGAACAGCGCGGCAAGCGCACCCGAGGAATTGCAGATCGGGGACGAGACCGACAGCTCGATATAGCGGAGACCGACATAGCCGATCGCCATCGAAAGGATGTAGCAGAAGGATGCGGGCAGATAGGTGATGATCGCATCAAGCGAGATCGGAACGCCGCCGATGAAGATCTCATAGCAGGCGTGCAGACCCATGACAAAACCGACCGCCATGACCATCTTCCAATGGCTGAGCTTGTCATCGGGACGGGAGCCGACTTTGCTGAACAGGTCAGAGCCGCTCCAGCAGAGCAGGGCGATGAGCGAGAGAACAAACCACATACTAAAATATAACCTCCGGATGTTGCTGTAGTTTACTTGTCGAGATTCTGAAAGACCCGGGCGGCAGCGTCGCGGACAAGCTCTGGCTTGGAGACGATGATGCCGCTTTCCGCATCGCCGAGGATGAGCAGCGTATCGCCCGGCTCGATCGCAATGCGCGTGCGCGCCTCCTTCGGGATGACGATCTGACCGCGCTCGCCGACTTTGACGGTACCGAAAATATACTTGCCCTTCGGCAGACCTAAAAGCTGTTTTCCTTTCGGCATGATGTACCTCACAGTAATTCATACTTTTCACACAAGTATGAAAATAATATATCACCGATTCGGTGACTTGTCAAGGGGGAATCGGCAGTTTGCGGGGGCAGGTTTCACGGGTCGTCGAGGGCGCCGACCCCTACCGGTTAGCGAAAAATGTGCGCAAACCGTAGGGCGCCGTCTGTCTCCCGCCGCGTCTTAGCCTTCCCCCTTGGGGGAGAGGTGTACGAGACGCACAGCGTCTCGCGGAGTTTTTCTTCGTCGGCTGAACACCGACGATTTCGCAATGCGAAACCGAAAAACATCCTGACGAAGTTGACGGATGAGGGGAGCCGTTCGCAAGAACGGCGTCGCTACAGCACAGAGCGGGACTGTACGGACGGATGCTTACGCATCCTACCCCTCATCAGGCGTGTGCCACGCCAGCTTCCCCAAAGGGGGAAGCCTAAGATTGCTCCGCCGTACAAAGCAAAAAAGCCTTCCTGTGGGAAGGCTTTTTCTCATACTTATTTCCGGAACATCAGCGGCACGTACTCCACATCCGGCTGGACGCCCATATAGGCGGGGCGGATGATCTTGCCGTTGGTCACCAGCTCCTCGAGGCGGTGTGCCGACCAGCCCGCGATGCGCGCGATGGCGAAAATCGGCGTATACAGTTCGTCCGGGAGGTTCAGCATCGAATACACGAATCCGCTGTAAAAATCCACGTTGGCGCAGATCGGCTTATCGCGCCCGTTGCGCTCGTAGAGCAGCTCGGGCGCAAGGCGCTCCACGCGCTCGTAAAGCTCAAATTCCTCGGTGCGCCCCTTCTCGATTGCCAGCTTTTTGACGTGCTCCTTGAAGATAAGCGCACGGGGGTCGGACTTGGTGTAGATCGCGTGGCCGATGCCGTAGATCAGACCGCTGCGGTCAAACGCCTCTTTGTTGAGGATACGCGTGAGGTAAGCGGCGACGGCATCGTCGCTCTTCCAGTCGGAAACATTGGTCATAATGTCGGCAAACATGTGCACGACCTTGACGTTCGCGCCGCCGTGGCGCGGACCTTTCAGCGAGCAGAGCGACGCTGCCATCGCCGAATAGGTATCCGTGCCGGATGAAGTCACAACGCGGTTGGTGAAGGTCGAGTTGTTGCCGCCGCCGTGCTCTGCGTGCAGGATCAGCGAGAGGTCGAGCAGCCGCGCCTCCAGCTCGGTGTACTTTTTGTCGCGGCGCAGCATGATGAGGATGTTCTCCGCCATCGACTGGCTGCGGCTGGGCATATTGATGACCAGACTGTGCCCACCGATGAAGTGGTTGTAGGAATGATAGGAGTAGATCGTGATCATCGGCAGCACCGAGATCAGATGCAGGCATTGCGCCATGACGTTCGGCAGGGAAATATCGTTGGCGTTTGTGTCATAGGAATAGAGCGTAAGCACACAGCGCGCCAGCAGGTTCATCAGATCGGCGGTCGGCGCGCGCATGATGATGTCGCGCACAAACCCGTCGGGCAGCGTGCGGTAGGACGCCAGCAGATCCGAGAAGGCTTTGAGCTCTCTGGCGCTCGGCAGATGCCCGATCAGCAGAAGATAGATGACCTCTTCAAAGCCGAAGCGGTTCTCCGCAACAAAGCCGCCGACGAGATCCTTGATGTCGATGCCGCGGTAGCGCAGCTCGCCGTCGCAGTATTCCTTGCTGCCCATCTCCTCCTTGGTGCCGTGGACCGAGGAGATCTCGGTCAGCCCCGTCAGCACGCCCTTGCCGTCCGCATCGCGCAGACCGCGCTTGACGTCGTATTTGGTGTAGAGCGAGGCTTCAATATGGTCGGTCTCCGCGCATTTCTTCGCGAGGTCGTTGATATATGAAAACTCAGACATGGTGTCTCCTTTCCGAAGAACCGCGGATGCCGGGGCTTGCGGTTCAGTCTGCCGAAATATAGGCAAGCAGTTTGTCGGCATACTCGCGTGCGGTGGAACCGCCGCGCTCGCCGGTCATGTGCAGGGTGGGATCGTCGCTGCATTTCTGCATGGCGGCTGCCAGCTTATCCGCCTCGGCGGCAAAGCCGACGTGGCGCAGCAGCATCTCGTCCGCCTTGATGATGGAGGCGGGGTTGGCAAGTTCGCCGATGCCTTCCTCGATCATGCGGGGCGCCGAGCCGTGCACCGCCTCAAACATGGCGTATCTGCCGCCGACGTTGGCGCTGCCCGCCGTGCCGACGCCGCCCTGGATCTGCGCCGCCTCGTCGGTGATAATGTCGCCGTAGAGGTTGGGCAGCACGAAGACCTCAAACTTCGAGCGGATCGCGGGGTTGACGAGGTTGGCTGCCATGATGTCGATGTACCAGTCCTCGAGGACAAGCTCGGGGTATTCGCGCGCGGCAAGCTCGCGGCAGATGCGTGCGAATTTACCGTCGGTCTTCTTCATGATGTTCGCCTTGGTGACAATGGCAACGTTCTTTTTGCCGTTGTTTCTGGCAAACTCATACGCTGCGCGGGCAATGCGCTCGGTGCCGAGGTCGGTCGTTACCTTGAAGTCGCAGGCAAGCACGCCGGGGATCTCCACGCCGCGGCTGCCGAGCACGTATTCGCCCTCGGTGTTCTCGCGGTAGAACGTCCAGTCGATGCCCTCTTCGGGGACGAAGACCGGGCGCACGTTGGCAAACAGGTCAAGCTCGCGGCGGAGCGCCACATTCGCGCTTTCCAGTTCTTTTGCGCCCGTGCCGCCCTTCGGTGTGGTCGTCGGACCTTTCAGGAGCACATGGCATTCCTTGATGGCGGCGAGCACGTCGGCGGGGACGCTCTGCTCCTTTGCCATGCGGTTTTCCAGCGTCAGTCCCTCGATGCGGCGGATTTCGACCTTGCCGGCGGCGATGCGGTCGGCAAGCAGGGTTTCCAGCACGCGGACAGCCTCGGTGCAGATGATCGGACCGATGCCGTCACCGTCGCAGACGCCGATGATGAGTTTGCCAAGCGAAGCATAGTCGATGGGCTTTGACAGCTCCGCCATGCGCTCGGTGCGTGCGATCTGTTCGCGCAGCAGCGTTTCAAACTGCGCGGTTGCGTTCTTGATGGATTCGTTCATGATGTCCGTCCTTTACTTGGCACTTTTGGTATAGGGGAGCAGACCGCCCGCCTTCAGAATGGCGATCTGGCGCGGGGAGTAAGCGCAGTCCAACTTGATCTTGTCGCCCGTCTTGGTGGTCAGCGTCATGCTGCCCGCCTCCACGGCGGCGAAGATGTCGGAGAGAACGATTTCGTCGCCCTCGGCGAGCTTGTCATAGTCGGCGGGGTCGGCAAAGGTCAGAGGCAGAATACCCGCGTTGATGAGGTTTGCCGCATGGATGCGGGCAAAGCTCTTGGTGATGACCGCCTTGACGCCGAGGTAGAGGGGCGCGAGCGCCGCGTGCTCGCGCGACGAGCCCTGCCCGTAGTTCGCGCCGCCCACGATCACGCTTTTGCCGAGCGCCCTGGCGCGTGCGGGAAATTCGGGGTCGCAGACCTCAAAGCAGTGCTTGGAGATTTCCGGAATGTTGGAGCGCAGAGGCAGGATCTTTGCACCTGCGGGCATGATATGATCGGTGGTGATATTGTCGTCCACCTTCAGCGAGATTTTGCAGGCAATCTCGTTTTCCAGCGGGTGCGTCTCGGGGAAGGGCTTGATGTTCGGTCCGCGCAGGATCTCCACCTTGTCGGCGTCCGCCTCGGAGGCGGGCAGCTCGACCATGTTGTCGTTGATGAGAAATTTCTCGGGCATTTTGATCTCAGGCATGTCGCCGAGCGTTGTCGGATCGCTGAGATAGCCGTTCACGGCGGAGAGGGCAGCGACCTCGGGTGAAACCAGATAGACCTTGGCGTCCTTGGTGCCGCTTCTGCCGAGGAAGTTGCGGTTGAAGGTGCGCAGCGAGATGCCGGCGGAGTTCGGCGACTGTCCCATGCCGATACAGGGACCGCACGCCGATTCCAGTATGCGCGCGCCCGCCGCGATCATGTCGGCGAGAGCGCCGTTCTCGGCAAGCATGTTCAGCACCTGCTTCGAGCCGGGGGCGATCGCCAGCGATACGTTCGGCGCCACAGTCTTGCCGCGCAGAATGTAGGCGACCTTCATCATGTCGGCAAGCGAGCTGTTGGTGCAGGAGCCGATGCAGACCTGGTCGATCTTCATCTCACCGAGCTCGGTGAGCGATTTGACATTGTCGGGGGAATGCGGACATGCTGCCATCGGGGAGAGGGCGGAGAGATCGATCACAAGCGACTCGTCGTAGACCGCATCGGCGTCTGCCTTCTGCTCGCTCCACACGTCTTCGCGCCCCTCGGCGGCGAGAAACGCACGGGTGATTTCATCGGAGGGAAAGATGGAGGTCGTCGCGCCCAATTCCGCGCCCATGTTGGTGATGGTGGCGCGCTCGGGAACGGAGAGCGTCTTCACGCCTTCGCCGACGTATTCCATGACCTTGCCGACGCCGCCCTTGACCGAGAGACGGCGCAGGACCTCAAGAATGACGTCCTTTGCCGATACCCAGGGGCGAAGCTTGCCGACAAGCTCGATCTTCACGATCTTCGGATAGGTGATGTAGTACGCGCCGCCGCCCATCGCGACCGCAACGTCGAGACCGCCCGCGCCCATCGCCAGCATGCCGAGACCGCCGCCGGTCGGCGTGTGGCTGTCCGAGCCGATCAGCGTCTTGCCCGGCACACCGAAGCGCTCGAGGTGCACCTGGTGGCAGATGCCGTTGCCGGGGCGGCTGAAATAGATGCCGTGTTTTTTGGCGACCGAACCGATGAAGCGGTGATCGTCCGCATTTTCAAACCCGTTTTGCAGGGTATTGTGGTCGATGTAGGCGACCGAACGCTCGGTGCGCACGCGCGGAATGCCGATGGCTTCAAATTCGATGTATGCCATTGTGCCGGTCGCGTCCTGCGTCAGCGTCTGGTCGATTTTCAGCCCGATCTCCGCGCCCTTTTTGAACTCGCCGTCCACAATGTGTGCGCGCAGAATCTTTTCGGTCAGTGTAAGTCCCATGTTCCGAAGACCTCCGAGAAAAATGTTGATGCTGAAATTATAGCATAGTTGTCGCTGCAATGCAAGAGTTTTTTGAAATTATTCATAAAATTGACGAAATTCATTATTTTTCTTGAAAATCGCGCGTAAAAATGAACCGAGTTGTACATATTCCTGCATTTCGACCGACAAAAACGGGGAAAGTGTATGAAAAAATCCCCGCCGTATACTGCGGCGGGGAGCACTTGTGCAAAATTACAGCCGGTCGGTATCATCATCCGCCCCGACTTTGCCGTCGGGGAGGCAGCCGCCGAGGCGGCGCACCTCGTCTTCAAGGTCGCGCACACGCTTTTCGGTGCGTTCGAGCTTGTCGAAGCCTTCGCCGAACAGCATCGCGCCCGCGCCTGCGGCGAGGAGCAGGGCGAAGATCAGCGGCTTTGTCAGCGTCTGAAAATCCATGCTGCTCTTTTCAAGCAGGAGCAGGTAGACAAGTCCCGCGAGCACCAGCGCGAGCCCGATCCATTGCAGAACCTTTTTCATCTGAAATCTTCCTTATTATAAAATATGACAAATAAATATCAAAACGCGATGCCTGCGCGGCGACACTTGCTTTGACTGCCGCGGGTTTATTCGTTCATCGCCGCACCGATGATGCCGGCGTCGTTGCCGCAGGTCGCGATAACAACGCGGGTGCGCTTTTTCGCGTTCTTGGCGAAATCCTCTGCGTCGATGCGCGGCAGGAGCAGGTCGAGCAGGAACTGCTTCTCATTTGAAACGCCGCCGCCGATGATGAAGACCTCGGGCTGGAAGATGTTGATGAGCGACGCGATGCCGCTTGCAAGATAGCCGATATACGTTTCGATGACGCGCTTGGCCGCCGCGTCGCCCGCGCGGTAGGCGTCAAAGGCAACGCGCGCATTGAGCTTGCGGCTCTCCGCCATCAGCGTGCCCTCGCCGCTGACAAAGCAGCGGTCGAGCTCCTCTTTGGTCATGCGGATCAGCGCCGTTGCAGAGGCGTAAGCCTCAAAGCAGCCGCGTCTGCCGCAGCCGCAGGGGACGCCGTCCTTCTGGATCACAAAGTGCCCGAGCTCCGCCGCAAGACCGTTGAACCCGGTGTAGATCTTTCCGTCCGTGACAATGCCGCCGCCCACGCCCGTGCCGAGCGTGATCATCACGGCATCCTTTGCCCCGCGTGCCGCGCCCACGCGCGCCTCGGCAAGCGCCGCGGCGTTTGCGTCGTTGGCGAGCAGCACAGGCTTGCCGGCGAGCTTTGCCGAGAGGATCTCACAGATATTGATGCCCGAGAGCGGAATGTTCGGCGTGAACAGGATCTCACCGGATGCCGCGTCCACGCCGCCCGGAACGGCGATGCCGATGCGCCCGATCTCGTCAAATGCAATCTTTGCGTCGCGGCAGAGCATACGGCAGAGCGTCGCGATGTCGTCGATGATCGCGTCGCGTCCGCGCGATGCGCCGGTGGGCAGGGAACCTTTGTACAGGATGTTTCCTTCCGTATCCGTGATGCCTGCGGCAATGTTGGTGCCGCCGAGGTCGATGCCGATATAATACATGGTGATTCCTCCGATACCTCTTACATTATTTTTATTATATAGGATTCACCGCGCCTTGTCAATCTTACCGCACCTTTTCGTAAAATTTTGAAAAAGATTCATTTTATATTGCATTTCCTACCGAATCGGTATATAATAACTAAGTATTTTGCATTTTGCGCGCCGCGGCGCGCAAAGAGAGGAACACAAGTGGAAGCAAGATTTGTTTACGCCGACAATGCGGCGACGACTGCCGTATCGCCGGAGGTCTTTGAAGCGATGAAGCCCTGGTTCGGACCGAAGTGGGGCAACCCGTCCAGCCTGCATCGCCTCGGACGCGAGGCGGCGATTGCGCTCGAGGATGCGCGCGCACGCATTGCAGCCTGTCTCGGCGCCAAGCCGCGCGAGATCTATTTCACCTCCTGCGGCAGCGAGTCCGACAACTGGGCGATCAAGGGTGCTGCCTACGCGGGGCGCAAAAAGGGCAGAACGCATATCATCACCAGCAAGATCGAGCATCATGCCATGCTGCACGCCTGTGAGGCGCTGGAGCGCGACGGCTTCACGGTAACTTATGTCGGCGTGGACAGCGAGGGCTTTGTTTCGGTGGAGGAGATCAGGGCGGCGATCAGCGACAAGACCGCCGTGGTCGCCGTTATGCTGGCAAACAACGAGATCGGCACGATTGAGCCGATCGCCGAGATCGCAAAGATCGCGCACGAACACGGCGCACTGATGTTTACCGACGCGGTACAGGCGTTCGGTGCGCTGGATGTCAAGGTCGACACGCTCGGCGTGGACATGCTGTCGCTCTCCGGGCATAAGATTCATGCGCCCAAGGGCATCGGGCTTCTGTATGTGAAGCAGGGTGTGCGGATCGAGAACCTGATCGACGGCGGCGGGCAGGAGCGCGGCAAGCGCGGCGGCACCGAGAATATGGCGTACATCGTCGGTCTTGCCACTGCGGTCGAGAATGCCTATGCCAATCTGCCGAAGATGCAGGCGGTTGCCGCGCTGCGCGACAGTCTGCGCGACCGCATTCTGGCAGCAATTCCGCACAGCACGCTGAACGGACCGCGCGACGGCGCATATCGCCTGCCGGGCAATCTGAACATCGGCTTTGAATATATCGAGGGCGAGAGCATGCTGCTCCTGCTCGATGCCGCCGGTATCTGCGCCTCCACCGGCTCCGCCTGCTCGTCGGCATCGCTTGACCCGTCGCACGTCCTGCTGGCGACCGGCGTCCCGCACGAGCGCGCGCACGGCTCGCTCCGCCTGTCCATCTCATCCGAGACGAGCGAGGCGGACGCGGACTATATCCTTGAGGTGCTGCCGCCCATCATCAAGCGGCTGCGCGATATGAGCCCGCTCTATGAAGAGGCGCTGAAGGCGCACAAGGTCTGAAAAAGGAGAATTACGGCTATGAGTATGTTATACAGCGAAAAGGTGATGGATCACTTCACCAACCCGAGAAACGTCGGCGAGATTGAAAATGCGGACGGCATCGGCGAGATCGGCAACGCCAAGTGCGGCGACATCATGAAGATGTACCTGAAGATTGACAACGGCATCATCACCGACGCCAAATTCAAGACCTTCGGCTGCGGCGCAGCGATCGCCACCTCGTCCATGGCGACCGAGATGATCAAGGGGAAGAGCATCGACGAGGCGCTCACCCTGACCAACAAGGCAGTCATTGAGGCGCTCGGCGGTCTGCCGGCGGTCAAGGTGCATTGTTCGGTGCTGGCGGAGGAAGCCGTCAAGGCGGCACTTGCCGACTACTACAAAAAGCAGGGCATTGACCATCCCGTCATTGCCGAGGCGGCTGCCTGTGCGGCTTGCGATCACGATCACGAGCACGAGCACCACACCGACGAAGAATAAACACGGGAATTTTCCCATCTATCCGCATCGGATTTCCTCCGACGCGGATATTTTTTAATATAACTCGGATCATTAGAGAAAATGCAAATGTGGCGGAGCAAAATGCGCGGGCGATTCATCCTGATTGTGCATCTTGCACACGTGTAGAAAAATAGTGTCGAAATTTGTGCAAAATGCAAAGAAGACGTGCACGGCTCGTGAAGGCGTTTTCTGCCTGTTAAACCCTGCAAAATGTTTAATCACAGTAAACGTATAGCGCGGAACATGAAGAAACGACTGCGAATGCGGCGTTAACCCCCTGTTTTAAACGAAATATGTTATTATTATTAACATTTTAGGTGATAGAGCAGGGGAAACGATCCGGCGCACGAACCGTCGGTTCTGCCGCAGCGGTGCATAAAAATAAAAAAGGTAAGCAAAAAACACCCGCACAGCCTTTTTCGGCATAAAAAGGCGTGAACAGCGCTCTTGACAAGTTTCCATGGCTGTGGTAGAATGTACGAGTACATTTATGGGTATTTTGCACAGACCTGCCGGAGACGAGAGGATTTTCCGCTGTTCTTGTGCAATTTGCCTCCTGGAACCTTCCGCCGCCGGTTGGTGTGCGGCGGTTCCGAAATTTTTTGTCCTATGCGCGTGTGTGCGCGCGTATGACGCGCGCATCCCCAATCACGCAAACTTTGGAGGTTTTGAGTTATGATGAGAGCCAAGCTGTCAAAAGCGATGAGCCTTGTTCTTGCTCTGCTCATGGTCTGCACCTGCCTCACCCCTGTTGCCTTCGCGGCGGACGGTACGGGCGCGGCAGAGACGTCTTCACGTCGCACCATGCAGGAGTGGAATGAGATTCTGAACACGTCTGACTATAAGACGTATCTTGAGCGGCACGCCGACAAGAAGCAGGCTTCCTCGACGGTGACGATCGACGCGACTGCATACGATGCGGATGCAACGACCGATCGCGAGGCGGAAGTCCTTTACGACGTCAATGCCGACGGAGAGCATTCTCTGTATACGTCCGACAGCGGTAAAGTGACCTGGAAGTTCACCGTTCGCGAGGCGGGACTTTACAGTGTCAGACTGGTCTGCTACCCCGGCAACGCAAAGCGCGGGGACAATGCGGAGAAGTCGACCGATATCGAGCGCATTCTCTATGTCAACGGCAAGGTTCCGTTCTCCGAGGCGCGTTCCATCACGATCACCAAGAAGTGGGCGCCGCAGTATGAGGCGAACGGCGGCTTCCAGGAAGATCTCGCCGGCAACGATCTCCGCCCGCACAACCTCTCGGCGATTGAATGGATCGACTATACGGTCAAGGATTCGACCGGCTATTACACCGATCCGTTGCTGTTCTACTTTGCAGCCGGCGAAAACACGATCACGCTGGAAGCATCGCGCGAGCCGATGAGCATCAAGCAGATCATCCTCGAACCCGAAAAAGAGATTCCCACCTACGAGGAATACAAGGCTGCGTATACATACAAGCAGGGCACGGACGCCCCGATCAAGCTCGAGGCGGAGCGCCCGGTCTATCAGTCGGATGAATCCATTTATCCGCTGACCGACCGCACCAGCGCCATCACCTCTCCGCAGGATCCGACCGTGCAGCGCCTGAATTATATGGGCGGCAACGAGAATATGAAGACGGTCGGTCAGTGGGTCGAATACAACTTCGAGGTTGCAACCGAGGGCTTCTATTCCATCGCCATCCGCAGCAAGCAGAACGACCTTTCCGGTATGTTCACGTCGCGCACGCTGTACCTCGATGGCGAGGTTCCGTTCAAGGAATGCTACAGCCTCCGCTTCGACTATACGAAGGACTGGCAGTGCAAGAGCCTGACGGACGGCGCGACCGAGTTTGAGTTCTACCTCACGCCCGGCACACACACCCTGCGCCTTGAGGTCGGTCTCGGCGACTTTGCGGACATTATCCGTCAGGTCGAGACGTCGCTGGATAACATCAACGACTGCTACATGAATATCATGAAGCTGACCGGTGCATCGCCGGATGAATACCGCGACTACGGGTTCTCCCGCCTGATGCCCAACACGATCAAGACCATGCTGATCGAGTCGAAAAACCTGTACACCGTTTCGAATCTCATCACCGAGCTCTGCGGCGAAAAGGGTTCGCAGACCGCGACGCTGGACAAGGTCGCGTTCCTGCTCAAGCGTATGGGCGGCGACGAAGATGAGATTGCCCCCAACCTCAAAAACCTCAAAACCTATATCGGTACCCTCGGCACATGGCTCAATACCGTGCGTTCGCAGCCGCTGCGTCTGGACTACATTCTGATTCAGCCGAAGGACAACGCGATGCCGAAGGCGAATGCAAGCTTCGGCGAGGCGGTATGGTTTGAGCTTCGCTCCTTCCTTGCAAGCTTTACAACCGACTACAGCACCATGGGCGCAACGGCGGTCAATGGCGATACGGCGACTTCAATCGAAGTCTGGACGACCGAAGGCCGTGACCAGGCGAAGATCCTGAAGAACCTCGTCTCCAACGACTTTACGCCCGATACCGAGATCGGCGTCGACGTCAAACTCGTTGCGGCAGGTACGCTGCTTCCTTCTGTCCTTTCCGGACAGGGGCCCGATGCCTTCCTCGGCTGCGGCGGCGTAGATGTCATCAACTATGCAATCCGCAGTGCGGTTCTCCCGCTCAACGATTACGAGGGCTTTGACGACGCCATCAGCCAGTTCAATGAGGCGACCACCATTCCGGTCACGCTCTACGGCACGACCTACGGTCTGCCGCAGCGCGCAGGCTTCTATATGATGTTTGTCCGCATCGACGTGCTTGCCGACCTCGGACTTGAGATTCCGAAGACCTGGGACGACGTCCTCGCGATGCTCCCGGTTCTCCAGGCAAACAACATGTCGGTCGGTCTCAACCATGAGTACGACATCTTCCTTTATCAGATGGGCGGCGACCGTTTTGCCGACGACGGTCTGCGCTCGGGTCTCGACTCGAACGTGGCGATCGACGCATTTGAAAAGTACACGCGCTTCTTCACCGACTACTCATTCCCGTTCACCTTTGACGGTCCGAACCGTTTCAGAACCGGTGAGATGCCGATTCTGATTGCCGACTATTCCACCACCTACAACCAGCTGACGGTCTTCGCAACCGAGATCAACGGTCTGTGGGAGATGGTTCCGCTGCCGGGCACGGTCCGCGAGGACGGTACGATCAACTACAACGCGGTCAATACGGTGGCTGCCTCGATCATGATGCATGGCACGAAGGACGAGAAGAGCACCTGGCAGTTTATGAAGTGGTTCTGCGGTAAGGACGCACAGGCGGCATACGGCAGCGACCTCGTGACGACCATCGGACAGGCGGCAAAGTATAACACGGCAAACCGTGAGGCGCTTGCTGAAATGCCTTGGACGACCAGTGAGTATGAGGCGCTGATGGATCAGTTCGACAACCTCTCCGCCATCACCAACTATCCCGGCGCGTACATTTTCGCACGTTACCTTGAATTTGCGGTGCTCGGCGTTGTCAATGACGGCGCAGACCCCGTGACCAAGCTCCAATCTTACGTCAACACGATCAACAAGGAGATCACCCGTAAGCGTGAGGAGTTTGAACTGCCGACGCTTGAACTCGGCAAGACCTATGAGACCTCTCCCGAAGTCAAGGCGGAGATGGAACAGTGGCTTGCAGAGCATAAGATCCATGAATAAAAGCGGACGCTTTTAGATCTTATATATTAAATAAGGAGAAAAATTCATGTCAAAAACCAAGACAGAAAAGCGTCCGGCGGCACAAGGCGAACCGTCCAAAGCGCAATGGACATGGCGTGAAATGAAGAAGAACAAGGTTGCGTATGTCATGATCGCGCCCTTTATGCTCCTCTTCTTCGTCTTCACCGTCTTCCCGGTTCTCTTGTCGATCGTCCTGAGCTTCACCGACTTCAACCTGCTGGAATTTCCGCACTTCCTCGGGTTGAACAACTACATCCGCCTCTTCCTTGACGACGACATTTTCATCCTGGCTTGCCAGAACACGCTGATCTTCGCCTCCATCACAGGCCCTGTGTCCTACCTGCTGTCGCTGCTGATCGCGTGGTTCATCAACGAGCTCGGACCGAAGCTTCGTTCGGTTGTCACTCTGGTCTTCTACGCACCTTCGATTTCCGGCTCGGTCTACCTTGTCTGGCAGACGCTGTTCAGCTCGGACTCCTATGGCTGGGTCAACGGTACGCTGATCAACCTCGGCATCATCGACGACGCGATCCTTTGGTTCAAGGATGCGGACTATGTCATGCCGCTCTGTATCGTTGTTGCCCTTTGGACCTCGCTCGGCACGGCGTTCCTGTCCTTCATCGCAGGTTTGCAGAACGTCCCGCGTCACCTCTATGAGGCGGGCGCGGTCGACGGTATCAAGAACCGTTGGCAGGAACTCTGGAACATCACGCTGCCGTACATGAAGCCGCAGCTGATGTTCGGCGCAGTCCTCTCCATTACGCAGTCCTTCGGCTTCGGCGCCATCGTCGATGCCCTCTGCGGCTTCCCGTCGGTCGAATATGCGGCGCATACCATCGTGCACCACCTCAACGACTACGGCGGACAGCGTTATGAAATGGGCTATGCCTCGGCAATCGCCGTGATCCTCTTCGTGGTCATGGTCGGCGCCAACTTAATTATTAAGAAAGGATTATCGAAGATAGGGCAGTAATATGGCTAAGTTAAGAACACGTAAACATAGAGTTGTCCTCAGCCGCAGCCGCGGGGGTGACTTCGGTATCAACCTTTTCCTGATCATCATGGGCACGTTCATGTTCCTGCCGATGTACTACGTCATCATGCAGTCCATGAAGCCGCTTGATGAACTCTGGATGTTCCCGCCGCGCTTCTATGTGGAGAAGCCGACCGCATCCAACTTCGGCGACCTGTTCACGCTGATGAGCGATAACTACGTTCCGTTCTCCCGTTACATCTTCAACACGGTCTTCGTGTCCGTGACGGGTACCTTCGGCAACCTGCTGCTGTCCTCCATGGCGGCATATGCGCTGTCGAAGCTGAAATTCCCGGGACGCAAGTTCTTCTTCAACATGGTCGTCTATTCGCTGATGTTCCACCAGACGGTCACCGCGATTGCAAACTTCCTCACGATGAGCACGCTGCACTGGCTGGATACATACCTCGCTCTGATTGTCCCGGCATTCTGTACCTCGCTCGGTCTGTACCTCATGAAGCAGTTCATGGAGACCGGTGTGTCGAACGAAGTGCTGGAAAGCGCGCGTCTTGACGGCGCAGGCGAATTCTACACCTTCTGGGTGATCGCGATGCCGATGGTCAAGCCCGCATGGCTGACGCTGATGATTGAGTCCTTCAAGAACCTGTGGAATTCGGGCAACTCGATCTACATCTACAGTGAGCAGCTCAAAACATTCAACTATGCGATCAACCAGATCGTCACCGGCGGTATCGCCCGTGCCGGCGTCGGCGCGGCAGCAACCGTTGTCATGATGATCGTCCCGATCACGGTATTTGTCATCTGCCAGAGCAACGTCATTGAGACGATGGGCTCGAGCGGTATGAAGGACTAAGGAGGAACAGACATGAAAAAGTTCACAAAAATTCTGCTCCTCGCGCTCGTGCTTGTGCTGGCGCTCGCGCCTGTGGCAAGCGCGGTTGAGCCTTACACCACTTACACCTACGGCAAGGACGGCTGGCCGCGCACTTCGCCGACGGTGTACACGCCGGTCATGAACGTCAATTCAGACTATATCGGGCTTGATATTGCGATTGACGACCCGCGCGACCTGTTTGTCGGTCCGGACGGCTGCGTCTACATTGTCGATGCGGCAAACAACCGCATCGTGGTCACCGATGCAAACTACAAGCTGAAGTTCACCATCGACGCGTTCATCAACGACCAGGGCGTGCCGGATAAGTTCACCAATCCCTCCGGCGTCTTTGCAAACGCCAAGGAGATTTTCGTCTGCGATACCGATGCCAACCGCCTGGTTGTCTTCGACATCGACGGCAACTTCGAGAAGATTCTCGCAAAGCCCTCGAGCGCACTGTTTGGCGAAAACTCCATTTACAAACCGGTCGCCGTTGCGGTCGACCAGTATGACCGAATCTACGTCATTTCTTCCACAACCTATCAGGGTGTTATCGTACTGACGAGCGAGGGCGAATTCACCGGCTTCATCGGCGCGCAGAACGTTGTCTACAGCGCATGGGACATCATCTGGAGAAACTTCCAGACTGCAGAGCAGAGAAAGGCAACGGCGTCCTATATCCCGACCGAGTACAACAACATCACGGTCGATAAGGAAGGCTTCATCTACGTGACCGCGACTGCAAACAGCACCGCGCGTCAGGCACAGCAGTATGCACAGCTGAAAAACAAGTCGAGCAAATACTCGCCTGTTCGCAAGCTGAACGCCGCCGGCAAGGAAGTCATGAACCGTCTCGGTTACTTTGCACCGTCCGGTGAAGTCAATGTCACCCGCTCGACGGTCTCGCGTCTGATCGACGTTGCCGTCGGACCGGAAAACACCTGGTCTGTCATCGACGAGCGCCGTCAGAAGGTCTACACCTACGATCAGAACGGTCATCTGCTGTTTGCCTTCGGCGACAGCGGCGGACAGCTCGGCAACCTGTCGAGCATTGAAGCGGTCGCATACCAGGGCGACAAGATGCTGCTGCTCGATAAGAGCGACAACTTCTTCACCGTCTACAAGCGCACCGAATACGGCGACATCCTGCTCGCCGCGATCCGCAACGAAAACGAGCGTAAATTTGACCAGGCGATCACCTACTGGCAGGAGATCCTGAAGCGCAACTCCAACTTCGATCTTGCTTATATCGGCATCGGTCGTGCGCTCAGCAGCTCCGGCGAGTATAAGGAAGCCATGGAATATTTCGAGGCGGCTTATGACACCACGAACTACTCCGCCGCTTTCCAGGAAGTCCGCAAGCAGTGGATTGAGAAGTACTTCATTGTCCTGCCGATCGCGGTCATCGCATTTGTTCTCCTGTGGGGACGCTTCTCTAAGTATTATAAGAAGAAGAACAGGGAAGCTGCACTTCGTGTCGGCAAAAAGACCTATTGGGAAGAACTGCTCTATGCGTTCCATGTGATCTACCACCCGTTTGATGGTTTCTGGGATCTGAAACATGAGAAACGCGGTTCGGTTCGCGGTGCGATTACCATCCTCGGGTTGGTTATCCTTTCGTTCTACTATAACTCGATCGGCAGAGGCTATCTGCTCAACCCGACGGGTTCGTATTCCACCATTTTCGAGCAGGCAGGCTCGGTCATTCTGCCGCTGGCACTGTGGGTCGTCTCCAACTGGTGTCTGACGACGCTGTTTGAAGGCGAGGGCACGTTCAAGGATGTCTTTGTGGCAACCTGCTATTCGCTCTTCCCGCTGGTGCTCACGCTGATTCCCGCAACGCTGCTTTCCAACGTTGTGACCTCGGCAGAGACCGGTATCATTTCGCTGCTTGTCGGTCTCGGCTATGTCTGGACGGGACTCCTCATCTTCTTCGGCGCACAGACCACGCATGACTACACGCTCGGTAAGAACATCGTGATGACGCTGGCGACCATCGTCGGTATGGCGATCGTCATGTTCATCGGCATCCTGTTCACCAGCCTTGTCAGCAACATGGTTTCCTTTGTAACCAACATTATCGTTGAGTTGCAGTACAGAATGTAAGTAAGGAGTGTTTGAAAAATGAAAAAAGTATTATCCCTTGCATCGGCACTCCTGCTTGTCGCCATGCTGCTTTCCACCTTCGCATTTGCGGTGTTTGCCGCCGACGAGGAGGCGGATGTTGAAGAGACTTTCCCGGATTATACGACTATAGTCTATGCCACCGAGGAAGCCAAGCTCGAGACCATGGTGAAGAAGCTGGATATGAATGGCTATGAGTTGTACATCCAGCCGCAGACCGCAGAGGTTGCGGTTCGCGACAAGAAGTCGGGGCAGATCCTGTTCACCAACCCCTATGATGTCGCATCCTCCAAGGGTACCGAAGCAACCAAAAACAAGCTGCTCTCGCAGATCCTGGTCAGCTATGTGGACAACGGTACGGCGAAGGAGTATTCCTCCTATGCCGATTCCGCAAAACTCGGGCAGATTCTGATCAAGGACATCAAGAACGGTGTCCGCGTTGAGTACACGATCGGTCGTGCCAATGCGAACTATCTGGTTCCGCGTATGATTTCCAAGGATCGTCTCGAATCGCAGATCCTGGCGAACATCGACAGTAAGTTCTATTACACCAAGATCATTTCGTTCTATGATCTCAAGGATCCTTTTGATGAAACGCTTCCGCAGTCGTTCAAGGCAGAGATGCAGCGCGCATACCCCGTCACCAAGAACATGGCGGTCTATGTGCTGTCCTCCGATATCGTCAACCGTGAGTTGGCATACATGGAGAACATCATCAAGACTTACGCGCCTGACTACACCTACGAAGAGATGGAGTATGACCATCAGATGACGCAGTACGAGGCGAAAACGCTTTCGACTCCCGTATTCCGTATGTCACTGGAATATACGCTCTCCGAGGACGGTTTGGTTGTTACGCTTCCCGCAAACGGTATCCGTTTTGATGAGACGCTCTACAAGCTGCAGAATATCACGGTTCTGCCGTACATGGGCGCGGGCACCTATACAAATGAAGGCTATACTTTCATTCCGGACGGCAGCGGCGCGCTGATGGACTATGCGGACTTCTCGGGCAGAAACACTTCGATTGCCGGCACGGTTTACGGTACCGACTTCGCATATCAGACGCTGGAGGGCGCAGCCAACCAGGACGTCATGCGTATGCCGGTCTACGGTATCGTTGAAACGCGGGAGAAGATCAAGTATGTGCCCAGCGAGAAAACCTACACCGAGACGGTGGAAGTCACCGATCCCGAGACCGGTGAAGTGACCACCGAAGAGGTCGAGCAGACCATCACCGTCGAAGAGGCGGTTCGCGTGAAGGAAAACCGCGGCTTCCTCGCCATCATTGAGGAAGGCGACGCGCTTGCCCGTATCGCAGCAAAGCATGAGAACCAGCTGCACAATTACAACTCGGTACAGCTCACGGTCAACCCGAGACCCAAGGACTCCTATGTGCTGTCGGATTCGATCTCGGTCGGTTCCAGCAGCTCGATCGAGGTTGTTTCCGACCGTAAGTATGTCGGCAGCTACAAGATCAAGTACATTATGCTGACGGATGATACCGCAGCAGAGGAAAATAACATCGAGGATTATTACGAGACATCCTGGATGGGTATGGCACGTGCATACCGTGATTACCTGATGAAGAACGGCACGCTCACCCGCCTGACCGACGCAGACGTCAAGTCGGATATCCCGCTGTACATTGAGACCTTCGGCGTCACGCAGACAATCGAGAAGATTCTCTCCGTGCCGACCACCGTCGATAAGGCGCTGACCTCGTTTGATCACGTCAAGACCATCTATGATGAGCTGGCGGCAGCGGGTATCACCAACATCGACTTCCGCCTCAACGGCTACGCAAACGGCGGCATGTATCCCACCATTCCGTCCAAGCTGAAGTGGGAGAAGGCGGCAGGCGGCAAGAGCGGCTATGAAGATTTGCTTGCATATGCGGAGGAGAAGGGCTTCGGCGTTTATCCGGACTTCGATTTCTCGTATGTGCACAACCAGAAGTCGTTCGACGGTCTGAAGCTGAGCCGTGATATTGTCAAGACGATTGACAACCGTTATTCCAGCCTGCGTGAGTATGATCCTTCGCTTCAGGCGTATGTTTCCTACTATACGCTGTGCGTTTCGCCTTCGGTTTACAGCCAGTTCTACACGAAGTTTGCAAAGAACTATCTGAAGGACAATACGAAGTCGATCTCCATTTCCACCATCGGCAATACCCTCAACTCCGACTTTGACAGTGACGAGCCTTACAACCGCAATGACGCAAAGAAGTTCACCGAAGAGTTCCTTGCGGCTGTGAAGTCCGATGTTGCCAGCGTTATGAGCGACAAGGGCAATGTTTACACCTGGCAGTACATCGACAAGATGCTGAATGTCTCGCTGCAGAGCAGCCGTTCGCTGTATGCGTCCGCGTCGGTGCCGTTCATGGGAGTTGTCCTGCACGGCTCGGTTGAGTTTGCGGGCACCGCACTGAATATGGCGGGCGATGTGGACTACGATCTGCTCAAGGCGATCGAAAACGGCGCCGGGATCTACTTCATCCTGTCCTACGATAATACCGAGCTGCTGAAGGAAGACTTTATGCTCAGCAAGTATTATTCGGTCCGCTATGACATCTGGCACGACGAGCTGATCCAGCGTTACAATGAGCTCAACGAGCTGCTGCGTGACGTGCAGACCTCGCTGATCACCGGTCACGAGTTCCTGATCGGCGAGCGCGTGCCTACCGATGCGGAGCGCGCGGCAGACGCGGTTGCGGATGCCGAGGCAAAGCGTGAGGCGGATGAAAAGGCAGCCGAGGAAGCGCGCAAGGATGCCATGAAGGCAATGCGCGAGGAATACGTTGCCGGCAACATCGCGGCAGGGCAGACGATCGAATATACGGTCGAGGAAAAGCCCACGCGCGAGACGGAAGGCTACAAGTACACCAAGTACACCTCGGATGACAACAGCATCGTGCTTGTCACCTATGAAAACGGCAAGCGCTTCATTCTCAACTACAACAACTTCGATATTACGACGGTTGTTGACGGCAAGACCTATACGGTTGGCAGCTACGGCTATACCGTGATTCAGTAAGGAGGAAGTCAGATGAATACTACCAAAGCAACAAGCATCCCGGCTTCCCCGAAGAAAACGCGGCGCCCCGCCTCGCTGGATAAGCGCAAGGCGCATGCAGGCTGGTTCTTTGTCCTGCCGTTTGTCATCGGTTTCGTGCTGATCTACCTGCCGATCATCTTCGACTCGATCAAGTTCAGCTTCAACGAGATCAACCCCGTCCGCACCGGCGGCTACACACTGACCTATGTCGGATTTGCGAACTATCAGACTGCGCTGTTTGAAAACGCCGACTACGTCAAGACGCTGGTCGCCGGCATCAAGCAGCTGATTCTCGAGGTTCCGTCCATCGTCATCTTCTCGCTGTTCATCGCGGTTCTGCTCAACGATAAGATCGCAGGCAGAGCGGCGTTCCGTGCGATCCTGTTCGTCCCGGTCATCCTGTCTACGGGTCTGATCGAGTCGATCGACGCGCAGAACAGCCTGTCCGAGTTCATGGGCTCGGACGAGAGTATTGATATGGGTACCGGCGAGAGCACGGCGGCACAGCTTTCCCAGGCGATCGACCTGGAGGCGCTGTTCGCCAACATGAAGGTCGGTACCGAGCTTGTCGAGTATGTCGCAAGCGCGGTTGACAGTATTTCCAATATCGTCAACCGCTCCGGCGTACAGATCCTGATCTTCCTTGCGGGTCTGCAGTCCATTTCGCCTGCGATTTACGAGTCCTGCCGTATGGACGGCGCGACCGCGTGGGAGACCTTCTGGAAGATCACCTTCCCGATGATCAGCCCGATGATCTTAGTCAACGCGGTCTATACCATCATCGACGCTTTCACTTCGGACTCCAATGCGGTCATGAAGCTGATCGACAGCGTCTACTCGCAGCCGAACGGCAACGTCGTTTCGTCGGCAATGGCGTGGATGTACTTCCTCGTCGTTATTCTGATTCTGGCGATTGTCGCTGCGATCATGTCGGCGTTCGTGTTCTACCAGAAGAAAGACTGAGAAAGGAGGAGCCAATCATGAATGCACAACCCAAAGTTACAAAAGAAACCAAAAACAAGATCAAGGTCGACTTTGACCGGACTCCTCTGAAGGACAGACTGAAGGCGAAATTCGGCAACTGGGCGTTCTACACGGGCATCCTGGTTTACCTGTTCCGCTTCATCATCCTGCTCGGCGTCTCTTACATCGTGCTGTACCCGTTCTTCACGAAGATCGCGGCTTCATTCATGAGCCCCGATGACTTCATTGATGTCACGGTCATGCTGATCCCGAAGTATCCGACTTTCGATCAGTATAAGGCGATCTTCATTGAGAACAACTATGTTTCCGCGTTCTTCAACACGCTGTTCCTCTCCGCGTCGTCGGCAATTCTGCAAACCTTTGTCGCCTGCCTCGTCGGTTACGGTCTGGCGAAGTTCAAGTTCAAGGGCAACAACCTTGTGATGGCTGCCGTTATTCTGACGATGGTCGTCCCGCACGGCACGGTATACCTGTCCATGTTCATGCAGTTCCGTTACTTCGATCTGTTCGACTTCTTCGGCATCTTCGAGGGTCTCGGCTACAAGGGCATTATTCAGGCAATCACCGGTAACTCGATTCAGCTCACGCAGTCCTTTTGGCCGCTGATCATCCTGTCGATCACGGGGCTTGCGTTCAAGAACGGTCTGTACATCTTCATGATGCGCCAGTTCTTCCGCGGCGTTCCCGATGAGCTGGAGGAAAGTGCGTACATCGACGGCTCGGGCACGTTCCGCACCTTTGTGCAGATCATCCTGCCGCTGTCGATCCCGATGATGATCACCATCTTTCTGTTCGCGTTCTCGTGGCAGTGGACTGATGACTTCTATACCAACATGTTCATTTCCACGAACAAGATTACCCTGATGCCCGACATCGTCGGCATCCCGAAGTCGCTGGAAACCACCTACGCAGGTCAGGATCTGTATTACGCAGCGATTAACAACACCTGCGGACTTATGATCATCCTGCCGCTGGTTATTCTGTACCTCTTCTGCCAGAAGTTCTTGGTACAGGGTATCGAGCGTTCCGGTATCGTCGGTTAAAACTGGACTGTCATATTCGGTGCAGACCAAAAAGCCACTTGCATTCGCAAGTGGCTTTTTTATGTCCGCTTGACCGCTTGCCGTATGGAAATACGGCGGCGCGAACGAGCGAACATTCTGCATCCGAATCTGGCAGTCCGGGTGCTGTGTGCGCAATTTGAATTGCAGCGTCGATGATCGTACATTGTGTATCCAAATCCGTCGGCGCGGAGACTTTCTGCGTGTCACATTCGGCGCTGAGCAAAAAGCCACCTGCTTTCGCAAGTGGCTTTTCGCGCTATTGTTTTTGCTGATCCATAAAATACTGAATGATGTCCTTGCGCGTGATGATACCCGTAAACGAACCGCGGTCGTCCACGACCGGGACGAAATTCTGATCGATCGCTTTGGCGAGCAGCTCGTCCATGGTGGTATTGACCGAGACCGGCGCGATACGGCGGCTCACAATGTCGTCGATCGAAACATCCTCGGCACGGTGCAGATCGGCGCTGCCGCTGTCGATGATCTTCCAGAGAAAGTCGCCCTGCCGCACGGTTCCGGCGTAGTTGCCCTCTTTGTCGATGACCGGGATCTCTGTGTAACCGCTGGCGCGCATCTTTTCGATGCCCTGCCGCAGGGAATTGCCCATCGTCAGATATGTAACGCTGCTTTTCGGGTGCAGAAAAAATAAAATGTTCATGTCAAGCCCTCCGCATATCAGTATACCATATTTCCGTACGTTTTTGGGGAAATACACATACTTTTCATAAAGTTTCATAGAAGCAACGCAAAGCAGTCAACTTTTTTCGCAAATCGGTTGAAATCTTTGGTATCGGAAATGCGGTTTTGGACTTGCCAGCGCTTTTTCGGTGTGGTAGAATAGAAAACGTAAAAAACAAATTTCGCATATTGAGGTAGATTCATGAAACAATTTGAGATGAAGCGAAACGGCAACGTCTTTGAACTGACCGACGGCAAGACCGTTTTGCTGACGATTCCCACCCGCGCCGATGCGACCGATTCTTTTGAAAAGATTGAGGACGGTGCCTATAAGTGGACGCGCAAGCTGAATGCGCCCACCGACAAGATGCAGCTGGCGTTTGATACGGCGCATGCACCGCTTTATACGGTTGTTCCCGCAGTCAACTACAACGGAAACGGCTGGGGGGACAGCGAGGAGTATGTCGGTGACAGCTTTGAGGGCACGCCCTGGACCTATGAGTGGCATCGCGTGATGATCCCCGCCTGCACCTATACCGAGATGGACAATGACTATGCTGTCGCGATGATGGCGGTGCAGGATGACACCCCTTCCTGCTCGATGTACAAGGTCGAGAGCGGCATGGAGCGCCATGCGCTGATCTGGCCCGAGCAGGCAGGTCCCAAGATGCTCGGCAGACACGAGTGGAAGGACGCGTACATGGGCACGATGGAGCCGCGCGACACCTTTGAGGCGATCCTCGTCGCGTTTCCGGTGGAGACGCGCCGCCATCAGATCCGCTCGCTGCTCGACTTTGCGTGGCGTTTCTACGGGCACAAGCTGCCCGCACCGATGCAGCCCGAAGACATGTGGCGTTACAGCATCGCGTTTATGAAGTCGCTCTGGACGCTGGAGAAAGACGGCTTTGTCGCGTTCAACCGCGGATTGCAGTGGTATAAGTCCACCTGCTTCTATGCAAAGCGCGATCAGATTAAGTATGAGCTCGGCTGGGTCGGGCAGAGTGCGTCTGCTTCCAATACGCTGTTGTATGAGTACCTGCGCACCGGTGACAAGGACGCCTATGAGAAGGCTTCCATGTGTCTTGACGCATGGCCGAAGTATACGAAGCTCGAGGGCGTCGACGGGCTTGTGCAGATCAAGTTTGACGGCGCGCCGGTCGATCAGACCCGTGATATTCCGATCGACGCTTGCAACCTCGGTCAGGGCGCAACGCAGTATTTCCTCGCTGCCGACCTGATGGAGAAGTGCGGCACGCCGCGTCCCGAATACATCGACTATGCCATGGGCATGGTCAACTTCGTCGTCTCGCATCAGAAGGAGAGCGGCGAGTTTGCAAAGAGCTGGAACAAGGACGGCAGTGTCCGCCAGCAGAACGGTACGATCGGCGCATTTCTGATTCCGCCGGTGCTGGAGGCTTATAAGCGCACGGGCGATGCGAAGTATCGCGACAGTGCGATCCGCGCCTTTGACTGCTACTATAAGGAACTGAGCGACAACGGCTTCACAACCGCGGGCGCGCTCGATACCTACTGCATCGACAAGGAGTCTGCATCGCCGCTGCTTGAGGCTGCGCTGGCACTCTACGATGCCACGAAGGATGAAAAGTACGTTGCCTGCGCCGAGGATGTGGCGTGGTATATCAGCACCTGGATGATGCACTATACCGCAAAATACCCGGAGGAGACGACACTTGCGCAGATCGGCTACGACACGCTCGGTATCACGGCGGTTTCGACGGCGCACAATGCGGTTGACCAGTATTGCCTGCGCGATGTCCGCGGCTTCCTCAAGCTGTATGAAATCACCGGAAAGAAGCAGTGGCAGGAGCGCGGCACGGCACTGTGGTGTGCGGCATCGCAGCTCATTTCGGACGGTACGCTCTGCATCCGCGGCAAGGTCAGACCCGCGGGCAGCCAGGATGAGGCGGTCTTCCAGACGCGTTGGGGCAGACCCACGCTGCCGCCCTTCAATCCCTCCGAGTGGCTGGTTATGTGGCCTTGCGCTTTCCGCATGGAGACGCTGCGTTCGACCGAGGATTGGTCGGTCTTCCGCCGCGGCGTGGACACGATCGAAGGCAAAATCGGCTGAATCGGAAACTGAAAACAGGGGAGCGACCCATTAGCCAAAGCCCCGTAAGGATGTTTTTTTCAGAGATACGGTGTAACCCCCATTTTCGGGGTTGCACCGTTTCCTCTTTCAGGCTGTAAGCCTGTATTCCTGCGGGTTTGCCTGTATTTTCTCCATCAGACTTTTGATCTCGTCCTCAGTGGGAATGTCAATCAGTCCGATGGCTGTGAAGTAGATGTCCACCCTCACATAGCAATGACCGCCTGACTTATCGTTGTTGTGAACCTCGATCCTTCTTATCAGCGAGTTGACAAGCGTTGGCGTCAGTTCCTCAAACGCCGTGCTGCTTCGCAGGACTCTCAGCAGGGTTTTCAGATCAAGGCTTGTCTGTTCGATGCAGGCAAGCCTTTTCTCGTCCTCATCGACCCTTTTGACAAGCTCCCTCTGCTCATTTTCGTAATTGA
>QAKK01000003.1 GCA_003343845.1 Oscillospiraceae bacterium | reverse complement strand
CCGTGTACGTCATCCCGTATTAGCAGTCGTTTCCAACTGTTATCCCGGTTGCAAAGGCAGGTTGCTCACGCGTTACTCACCCGTCCGCCACTAAGCTTCTCAGACGCTTCCCGAAGGATTAATCCGATAACTCCGTTCGACTTGAATGTGTTAGGCACGCCGCCAGCGTTCATCCTGAGCCAGGATCAAACTCTCTAAATAATTGTATCTAAACAGTCAGCCCGAAGACCAACTGCTCAAATCTTATTCAGAATCGTTCGATTCGTTCGCTCAAGCAATCGCTTGCTTTTCGCATAAGTTTTCTTTACTTGGTTTCTCTAAAGAATTGTTCGAGATCTCTCACACACTTTACTTCTTCAGTTCTTTGTGTTTCTTTCTCTTTGTTGTTCAATTTTCAATGACCGAAGTTGCTGCGCGCTTTCTGCGCAACCTTGTATATTATACACTCTCAATTTCGATTTGTCAATAGGTTTTTGAAAATTCTTTTAAAATTTTCTTTGCACTTTTTTGACTTTCTCTCGTCGAGAGCTTTTACATTCTACCACCCGGAAACGGGATTGTCAAGCCTTTTTTGCAATTTTTTCGCAACTTTTTTCGGGCAAAAAGTGACCCCACTATATGTTGCGGACAAGCCCGCCGCAGGGCACAATCCGTACCCCGCGGGGCAGTTTGCGCCGACACGAAAAATTCACTTGCAATCGCGGTCGGGTGTGTTATAATGTATAGTGAAGTTTTGTTCCCATCTGAAAACAATGATCGGCACAGAAAGTGAGTATATATAAATGAAGAAAAAGCACGAAACGAATCCCCGCCTCGGCAGAGTGGGCGGTGAAGCGGTCCTCGAAGGCGTGATGATGCGCTGCGGCGACCGCTACAGCATCGCGTCCCGCCACGAGGACGGCTCGATCTCGGTGGAAAACCGCAATTATGTCTCGCTGCGCAAGCGGAACCGGTTCTGGAACCTGCCGCTGGTGCGCGGCGTGGTCTCGCTGGTCGAGTCCATGAAGCTCTCCTTCAAGGTGCTGTCTATCTCGGCGGTCGCCCTCGGGATGGACACGGACGAGCCGGAATCCAAGTTTGAAAAATGGCTGGCAAAGACCTTCGGCGACAAGGTGATGAATGCGATCATGGGCGTTGCCGGTTTCCTCGGCGTGGTGCTGGGCATCGGGCTGTTTCTTGTGCTGCCGACGCTGGCAACCAAGGGGCTGGACATGCTGCTCGGGCTTGCGGGCGGCGCGCTCGGCGTCTTCAAGACGCTGTGCGAGGGGCTGATCCGCATCGGCATCTTCGTCGGCTACATTCTCCTCGTCTCGCTGATGCCCGACATCCGCCGCACCTTTGAATATCACGGTGCGGAGCACAAGAGCATCGCCTGCTATGAGGCGGGCGTGGAGCTGACCCCCGAGAATGCGAAGCACTACACGCGGTTTCACCCGCGCTGCGGCACGAGCTTCATCTTTATCATGCTGATCTTAAGCGTGCTGGTCTTCTCCTTTGTCACCTGGGACAACATCTGGCTGCGCCTTGTGCTGAAGCCGCTGCTGCTCCCCGTGATCTGCGGGATCGGCTTTGAGTTCATCCTCTATGCAGGCAAGCACGAGAACCTCTTTACAAAGATCGTCTCCGCACCCGGGCTGTGGATGCAGCGCATCACGACACGCGAGCCCGACCTTTCCCAGCTGGAGATCGCCATCACGGCGCTCAAGAGCGCGATGCCGGATGAGTTCCCGGCAAGCGAAGTAGAGGCAGTGATCGCCGCATCGAAGCCGCAGGCGGCAGAACCTGCGGCAGACGACGCGTCCGGCGACACCGCAGCAGCAGGGGATACCGCCGCGTCCGACGACACCCCCGCCGCAGACAGCGGCGACGCACAATGACCTACGCCGCGCTGAAAGCCGCGCTTGCCGCCGCGGGCGTGGAAAATTCCGCGGGCGAGGCGCGTATACTGTTAACGGAGCTGTGCGGCATCGCTGCCGCCGACCTGCCCTTCTGCAACATTGCGGACACGGACGGGCGGCTCGATGATGCGGTTGCGCGGCGCGCACGGCACGAGCCGCTCCAATACATCCTCGGCAAATGGCATTTTTATAAGGAAGAATACTTCGTCTCGCCGGACTGCCTGATTCCGCGCGCGGACACCGAACTGCTGGTGGAAACGCTGGTTGCCGACCTGCCGCGCGCCGCGCGGCTGCTCGACCTCTGCACCGGCAGCGGCTGCATCGCGATCTCGACCGCGAAGAACCGCCCCGACATCACGGTGCTTGCCGCCGACCTGTCGGCGGGCGCACTCACGATGGCGGCGAAGAACGCGGCGGAAAACGGCGTCACGACCGTGGATTTTGCACGGCTGGACGTGACCGCGCCCTCTCCGCTCGGCGAGGTATTCGACTGCATCGTTTCCAATCCGCCTTACATCCGCACGGACGTTGTGCCGACGCTTGCGCCCGAGCTTGCCTACGAGCCGAAGATGGCGCTGGACGGCGGCGCGGACGGCATGGATTTTTACCGCGCGATCCTCACAAACTACGCGCAAAATCTTGCTGACGGCGGCGCCTTTCTCTTTGAATTCGGGTACGATCAGGAAAAGGACGCGGCGGCGCTTGCCGCGGCGCACAGGCTCGGATTCGCGCCGCTTTTCGACCTTGGCGGGCGCTTCCGCGCCGCGCGCATGACCAGACAACAAAGAAAGGTTTGACACTGTGATCGGTATTTTTGACAGCGGACTCGGCGGGCTGACCGCCTACAAGGAGCTGCACGCCCTGCTGCCCGCGGGCGATTTCGTTTACTTCGGCGACACGGGGCGCGTGCCCTACGGCTCCCGCTCCCGCGAGATCCTGACCCGCTACGCAAGGCAGGACATCCGGTTTCTGCTCCGGCAGGGCGCGGACGTGATCCTCGCCGCCTGCGGCACGGTCAGCTCGGTCGTGCTGGACGACATCAAAAGCGAATTTTCGATTCCGCTCTTCGGCGTGGTGGATGCGTCGGTAAACGCCGCGCTCGCCGCAACGAAGAACGAAAAGATCGGCGTGATCGGCACGGGCGCGACGATCTCGAGCGGCGCGTTTGCAAAGAAGATCGCCGCTGCGAACCCGCATGCCGCCGTGACCTCGATCGCCTGCCCGCTGTTCGTCCCGCTGGTGGAAAACGGCTACATCGGGCGGGGGTGCACCGTGACGCGCGAAGTTGCCGCCGACTACCTCGCGCCGCTGCGTGACGAAGGCATCGACACGCTGATTCTCGGCTGCACGCATTTCCCCATCATCGCGGACATCATCGGCGATCTGCTCCCGGGCGTGACGCTTGTGAATTCCGGCGCGGCGGCAGCTGCTGAAGTCGCGGCGGTCTGCGGCAAGACGAGCGGCAGCGGCAGCGCGTCCTTCTTTGTCAGCGACAGCCCGGTCAACTTTGACACCGTTGCCCGCGTGTTTCTCGGCGGGGAGACGATCCGCGCCCAAAAGGTGGACATTGAGGCATATTGAGGGAAAATTGCAGGATTTGCAAGAATACGGATGGGCGACCCAGCGGTCGCCCGTTTTTGCTCTGTGTCGGCGGGCGACCGATGGTCGCCCCTACAGGAGCATGGGTTCTCGCAAACCCGGTAAGGGCGGCTTGTCCGGCGTGCAAAGCCGCCGATTTTTGCACCAAAATGCGGCTGCGGTGCAGTTTTGAGCAGAAAAACCGCCCGCCGCCGCCCGCCGCGCGTGAAAATCGCCCCGCACGCGCTTTGCGCGCGGGGCGATTTTCTGTTATACTCATACCGATACACAAATTTCTGACACGGAGGAACCTGTTTATGGACGACGCCGGCACAGCCGACGGCAATTTATGCGCGACGCGCGCGCTTGCCCTGCGCTATGACCTGTACAAGGCAAAGCTTGCCCGCCCGCGCCTCTCCGAGCTGCAAAATTGATGTGCATCCCATTTTTCAAATTTTCAACACATCATTTTACATATCGGAGGACATTTTTACATGAAAATCTTCTTACAGCTTCTGCTGCAGATCGTTCTGATCGGGCTGAACGCCTTTTTCGCCTGCGCCGAAATCGCAGTGCTTTCCGTGAGCGAGGCACGCCTCGCCCAACTGGAGGAGCAGGGCAACAAAAAAGCCCGCCGCCTTGCCAAACTGACCAAGGACCCCGCACGATTCCTCGCGACCATCCAGGTGGCGATCACGCTGGCAGGCTTCTTCGGCAGCGCATTTGCCGCCGACAACTTTGCAGGTCCGCTGACCGACGCGCTCTGGCGTGCGGACGGTCCGATCAGCCGCGACACGATCCACACGATCTCGCTGGTGCTCGTGACGCTGATCCTCTCCTTCTTCACACTGGTGCTCGGCGAGCTTGTGCCGAAGCGCGTGGCGATGAAAAAAGCCGAGGCGCTCTCGCTCTCGATGGCGGGCATCATCGGCACGCTGTCCACGCTTTTCCGCCCCATCGTCTGGCTGCTGTCCGTCTCGACCAACGGTGTGCTGCGCCTCTTCGGCATTGACCCGAACGCAGCGGACGACACGGTCTATGAGGAGGACATCAAGGACCTTGCCGACCAGGGCAGCCGCAAGGGTGAGATCGACAGCGACGAGCGCGAGATCATCCACAACCTGTTTGAATTTGACGACATCTCGGTGGGCGAGATTGCAACCCATCGCACCGACATGGTCGTACTGGACACTGCGGACAGCGACGCCGACTGGCATGCCACCATCGCGGCGACCCGCCACAGCTGCTATCCGGTCTGCGACGAGAGCCGCGACAAGATCGTCGGCATTCTCTCGGCGCGCGACTACTTCACGCTTGCCGACCATGACCGTGGGAGCGTTCTGAAAAACGCCGTTCGCCCGGCATACTTTGTGCCCGAAGGCGTGCGCGCCGACGTGCTGTTCCGCCGCATGAAGCAGGCGAAGGAGCACTTCGCCGTGGTCCTGGACGAATACGGCGGCGTTTTCGGCATCGTGACGATGAACGACCTCCTTGCGCAGATCGTGGGCGACTTTGACGATGAGGGCGACGAGCCTGAAGCGCCCGAGATCGTACAGCTTGCCGAAGGCACCTGGAAGATCCGCGGCGACGCGGCGCTCGACACGGTTGCCGAGACGCTGAAAACCGAACTGCCGACCGACGAATACGACACCTTCGGCGGGTATGTCATGGGGCTGCGCGCTTCCGTTCCCGCAGACGGCACGGTCTTCTCCATTGAGACGGACGGTCTCGCATTCACCGACTGCCTGGTGGAAAACCACCGCATCGTGACCGCGACGGTCAAGCTTCTCCCCGCAAAAGAGCCGATCGAGGCGTAAAAGAAATACAAAAAAAGAAAACCGCCGACGGCGGTTTTCTTTTTTCCTTTTACTTAAAGAACTTATCCCAGATGCCGAACGCGAAGATGAACAGCACGATCAGCGGCAGGATATAGGTGAAATACACGCGCAGGCGGCGGCTGACCTTCAGCCCCTTGCCTGCGTTTGCCTCGGCAAGATAGTTGTCAAAGCCCCAGCCGTAGCGCGTCACGCAGAACAGCAGGTAGACCAGCGACCCGAGCGGCAGGAACAGATTGCTGACGAGAAAGTCCTCGAGGTCGAGGATGGCGCCGCCGAACGGCGCGAAGATGTCCGACTGCCAAATGTTATAGCCGAAGACGCAGGGGAGCGACAAAAGCGAGATCAGCACGAGGTTGATCAGCGAGGACTTCTTCCGCGACCAGCGGAAGAGCTCCATGTCGCAGCAGATGATGTTCTCAAACACCGCAAAAACGGTGGAGAGCGCCGCAAACGCCATGAAGATGAAGAACAGGCTGCCCCAAAGTCTGCCGAGCGGCATGTTGGCAAAGATGTTCGGCAGGGTGACGAAGATGAGGTTCGGACCCGCGTCCGGATCGACGCCGTAGCTATAGCAGGCGGGGAAAATGATGAGACCCGCCGTGATGGCGACAAAGGTGTCGAGCGCGACCACGCGCACCGACTCGCCGAGCAGGGTGTGATCTCTGCCGATGTAGCTGCCGAAGATCGCCATCGCGCCGACGCCGAGGCTGAGCGTGAAGAACGCCTGGTTCATCGCGCCGACCAGCGTGGAGACGATGCCGACCGACTTCATGCGTGCAAAGTCCGGCACGAGGAAGAAGCGCAGCCCTTCCTTTGCCCCCGGCATGAAGAAGCTGTGCACCGCGAGCGCGACCATGATAGCAAGCAACGCGATCATCATGACCTTGGTGACGCGCTCAAGCCCGTTCTGCAAGCCGATGACGCAGACCGCGATGCCGAGTACGACCACGACGAGCATCCAAAACGCCATCGTCGCAGGGCTTGCCAGCATATCGGTGAACGCCGCGCCGACCTGCTCCGTGCTCACGCCCTCAAGTTTGCCCGCGGCGGTGAGATAGAAATAATGCAGCATCCAACCGGCGACCGTGGTGTAGAACATCATGAGCAGATAGCAGCCGATGAGCGTGAAATACCCGTGGATATGCCATTTCTGCCCCGGCTTCTCCAGCGCCTGATAGGCGCGGACCGGGCTCTTCTGGCTGGCTCTGCCGACGGCAAATTCCATCGTCATCACCGGCAGCCCGAGCATCACGAGAAACAGAATATAAAACAGGACAAACGCCCCGCCGCCGCCCTGACCCGCGACGTAGGGGAACTTCCACACGTTGCCGATACCGATCGCACAGCCCGCCGACAGAAGAATGAAGCCGAGCCGCGATTTGAGATTTTCTCTTTCCATTGTCCAAATACCTTTCCGCCGCGCGTGCGACGGGATTATTTTAGCATAGATTCCGCCAAAATGCAAGAAAAATTGCCAGCCTGTGCAAAAGTCGGCGCACGACGCAGCAAACTGCTGCGTCGTGCGCCGACCTGCGATCAAGGCTCTTTTATATTCTCTTCCGTATACCACTTTGCCTGCGCATGATAAAGTTCGGCATAGTAACCGTTCTTTTGCAGCAGTTCGCGGTGACTGCCGTCCTCCACGATCTCGCCGTCGCGGAACACAAGGATGCGATCCACGATCGAGGTCACGCCGAGGCGGTGCGAAACCAGCAGCGTGGTTCTGCCGCCCGTAATCGCAGCAAAGTTCTTGTAAATATCCGCCTCGGCAATCGGGTCCAGCGCCGCGGTCGGCTCATCGAGCACCATGATGCGCGCCTTGTTGCGCCAGAGCGCACGCGTGAGCGCGAGCTTCTGCCACTGCCCGCCCGAAAGCCCGTTTACCGCCACAAACAGCCCGAGCAGCAGGATGCTGCCGACCACATCCGAGAATGCGCCCTCGCCACTTGCAAGGAAGCCCGAGATCGTCGAAATGACCTCGCGGTTCAGCACAAGCACGATTGCCGGCAAAACCGAAAGCGCCACACTCGCAAATACCCAGGCGAGAAACACCTTTTTATTGATCTTCCACGCAAGGCGCAGGGCAAAGACCGCAGACTTTTTCGCATTGGTCTCCGTCATTGTACGAAACACCCCCTTTTAATGAATCACAACTTCATTCTATCATAAACGCCCATCCATTGGAAGTGTCTATTCGAATTTCCAAAAAAAAGAAACTTGTTCAGCAATCTGCACAAAACAGGGTGTGTATTTTGAACAAAAAACACGTCAAAATACAAATCTGCAAAGAATTCTCTTGCAAATTTAATATTGCCGTTTGTGTGTCCCGCGGTGTAAAATAGAAATGTAAAGGTAGCCCTTTCATCACTTTTTGTAAAAGGAGTTTGACTTATGAAGAGAACCATCGCTCTCCTGCTCGCCTGCGCGATGCTCTGCCCGCTCTTTGCCGCCTGCGGCAAGGACACGCCGGACACGACATCGGATTCGACAACCGCATCCACCGAGGCGACGAGGGACCCAAACGCACCCGACTTTGACGCCGATTCCATCGGCGACATCTCCGGCGACTTCAACATTCTCGTCAGCGGCAACTACGCGCGCAATGACTTTGCCGCCGAAAACGGCGAAGGCACCGCCGTGCAGAACGCCGTCTACCGCCGCAACGAATACATGCGCGAGAAGTTCAATGTCAATATCACCAACGAAGATCTCATCAAGTTCAACTCGGCAACCGGCAGCGGCGTCGGCTTCACCAAGCTGTACACCGACTACATCTCGGGCGACAAGACTTATGACGCCGCCATGGTCGGTACTTACGACGTGGCGACCCTCGCCTACAGCGGCTACATCCATGACCTCAACGCCATCGAGAACCTCAACCTCTCGAAGTCCTACTGGGATCAGAAGGCAAACGAAGACCTCTCGATCGGCGGCAAAATGTTCTACACCACCGGTGACATCACGATCATCGACAACATGGTC
This sequence comes from Oscillospiraceae bacterium, assembly GCA_003343845.1. Taxonomy (GTDB): domain Bacteria; phylum Bacillota; class Clostridia; order Oscillospirales; family CAG-272; genus UMGS902. The sequence continues at coordinate 33,055 of QAKK01000003.1, read as the reverse complement.
ACCAACGCGATCCTGTTCAACAAGGACATGATCAAAAACTACGGTCTGGATAACCCCTACACGCTGGTCGAGGACAACGAATGGACGCTGGAGAAGTTCGGCTCCTTGGTCAAGGCGGTCGGCGAGGACAAGGATCAGAACGGCATCTATGACTCGAACGACACCTACGGTCTGCTCACCTGGAACGACGCGATGCTCTCCATCCTCGGCGCATCGGGCGAGAAGATCTGCTCCATCAACAACGACAAGCTCGAGCTGACCTTCTACAACGAGCGTGTCGTCAGCCTGTACGACATGTGGGAAGACATTGTGTTCGACCAGGCACATTCCTACAACTATCAGTATAACAATGTGGAAGGCAAAGCCACCCCGACCTCATCCTGGGACGAGGCGCGCATCCGCATGTTCGACTCCGAGCAGGCGCTGTTCTACACGACGCTGCTGACCACGGTTGACAAGCACCGCAACAGCGAGACCGATTTCGGCATCCTGCCCTTCCCGAAGTATGATTCCAATCAGAAGGACTACGGTCACGCCGTCAGCGCTTTCCACTGCGCATTCGTCTGCGTGCCGACGCTCGCCGCTTCGCCGCGCGTCGGTGCGATCCTCGAAGAGCTGGCATACCAGGGTAAGAAGCTGCTGACCCCCGCATACTATGACCAGACGCTGATCGGTCAGTACACCCGCGACGAAGAAAGCGCCGCGATGCTCGACCTGATCTTCGCAACCCGCGTTTACGACGTCGGCATTTACTACACCATCGGCGACTACAAGACCGCGCTCAGCCGCCTGTACGTCACCCGCTCCGCTCTGTCCTCGCTCTATGATGCAAACCTCGGTCAGGCAGAGAAGAAGATCGATCAGATCAACCAGGTCTTCGCCATCACCGCTGAAGGCTGATCAAAAAAGCACAGCACGCAAAGATACCCCCGCTCGCACGCCGAGCGGGGGGTGTTTTTATGTGGGGGAAGGCTTGGTTTGTGCGCTGACGCTTCCTTTTTGCAAGAGCCTCGCACTCTGCCGCCTGACCGGCGCAGGCGGGACACCTCATCCGTCACGCTTCGCGTGCCACCTTCCCCCACTGGGGAAGACTTGGTTTGTGCGCTGCCGTTTTCCTTTTGCAAAGAAGCCACACTCCGCCGCCTGACCGGCGCAGGCGAGTTCGCAAGCCACGCAAATTACCGTCAAGCCTTATTGATATAAGGCGACGGTGATTTGCGTGGGCAGACCGGCGAAAATAGAACCAATATGCAGAAAACCGCTCGTTTCCGAGCGGTTTTCATCTTGAATCGGCAGAGGCAGACTGCCTCCACAATCTCTTTGTTTTCGCCGGTCGGTGCGGACCGCATCCGCCGGTCAATTATTCTTCCCAGTTGTGGTAAACGTCGGAAACATCATCATTGTCCTCCAGCGCATCCAACAGCAGCTGCATGTGCTTGACGTCGTCCTCGCCCTCGAGCGTGATGTAGTTGGACGGTACCTTATCCTCCTCGGCGGAAAGCACGGTGTAGCCCGCTGCCTCCAGCGCGTCCTTGATTGCGTAAACATCCGAGGTCTCGGTGTAGATCTCGTAGCAGTCGTCCTCGGTGAGAAAATCCTCGGCGCCCGCTTCAAGCGCGGTCTCCATCAGCTTGTCCTCATCGATCTTTGCGTCCTTCTCGATCACGATGACGCCCTTGTCCTCAAACAGATAGCTGACGCAGCCGCTCTGCCCGAGATTGCCGCCGAACTTGTCAAAGGCATGGCGCACTTCGGACGCGGTGCGGTTGCGGTTGTCGGTCATCGCCTCGACAATGACGGCGACGCCGCACGGACCGTAGCCCTCGTAGACCATTTCCTCGTAGTTGACGGCGTTGTCGCCCGAAAACTTCTTGATGATGCGGTCGATGTTGTCGTTCGGCACGTTGTTTGCCTTCGCCTTCTGGATCAGGTCGCGCAGCTTGGAGTTGGAGACCGGGTCAGCGCCGCCCTCGCGGATGGCGACCGCCATCTCCTTGCCGATCTTGGTGAAGACCTTGGCGCGCTGCGCGTCGGTCTTCTCCTTCTTGTGCATGATATTTTTCCATTTGCTATGTCCGGACATGGTTTGTTACCTCGTCATTCTGAAATTAGATTTGTTCCGGCTTGCCCATGCAGATCAGGTCAAGCGCGTTTCCGAGCACATCGCTCGTCGCCGACACGAGAGATATGCGCGTGTCGCGCACGTCCGCATCCTCTGCCGAGAGGATCGGGCACTCGTGATAGAAGCGGTTGAACGCCGCGCAAAGGTCGAGAATATACCGCGTGATGTCGGACGGCTCGTATTCCGCGATCGCCGCCGCCACGCGCTCCGGGAAGCGGGTGAGCACCTTGGCAAGCTCGCCTTCCTCGGGGGACGTCACCTTGATCGCACCGCCCGTCGGCGCTGCCCCGGCACGGCGCAGGATGCTGCGCGTGCGCGCGTAGGTGTACTGCGCGTAAGGTCCGGTGTTGCCGTCAAACGACAGCGCATCCTCCATGACAAAGTTGATGTCCTTGATGCGGCTGTTGGAGAGATAGTGGAACACGATCGCGCCGACGCCGACCTGCTTTGCAACTTCGTCCTTGTTCTCGAGCGTCGGGTTCTTCTCCTCGATGATGGCGCGCGCCTTCTCGATCGCGGTGGCAAACAGATCCTTCAGCAACACGACGTTGCCCGTGCGGGTCGCCAGCTTCGCGCCGTCGATCGACACCGTGCCGTAGGGCACATGGACGAGACGGTCATACCAGTCGTAGCCCATCAGCTCGACCACCTTGAACCACTGCGCAAAGTGGAGCGACTGCCCGGCGGAAGTGACGTAGATGCACTTGTCAAAGTGGTAGGTCTCCATGCGGTAGACTGCCGCCGCGATGTCGCGCGACGGATAGATGGACGAACCGTCGTTTTTCAGAATCAGGCAGGGCGGCATTTTGTATTTGTCGAGGTCAACGATCGACGCGCCGTCGTCAACCTTAAGCAAGCCTTTTTCACGCAGGGTTTCCACCACAGCAGGCACTTTGTCATAGTAGAAGCTCTCGCCCTTGTAGCTGTCAAAGGTGATGCCGAGCTGATCATAGGTTTTCTGATACTCACGCAGCGAGATCTCGATGAACCATTTCCAAAGCGCGAGGTTTTCCGCGTCGCCGTGCTCCAGCTTGGTGAACTCGGCGCGCGCCGCGCCCTCGAGGGAGGGATCCTTCTCCGCCTCGGCGTGGAACTTGACATAGAGCGCGACCAGCTCGTCGATCTCGCCTGCCTCCACCGCCTCACGGCTGCCCCACTTGCGGTAGGCGACGATCAGCTTGCCGAACTGCGTGCCCCAGTCGCCGAGGTGGTTGATGCCGACGCAGTGCCAGCCCGCAAAGGCGTGCAGCTTCTTCAGCGAATGCCCGATGACCGTCGTGCCGAGATGCCCGATGTGGAACGGCTTTGCGACGTTGGGGGAGGAGTAGTCAAGCACGACCGTCTTGCCCGCGCCGTCCTTGCTTGAACCGTAGGGCACATCGGCATGGAGCGTGCGGTCGATGACGTGCCGCACAAGATAATCTTTATCTAAGAAGAAGTTGAGATAGCCGCCGGCAACCTCCACGCGCGCCACCGCCGGGCATGCAAAGCCCTGCGCCAGCTCTGCCGCGATGGCAGGGGGCGCTTTGCGCAGCGTCTTGCTGAGGCGGAAGCAGGGGAACGCAAGGTCGCCCATGTCGGCGGAAGGGGGGTACTCGAACGCGGCGCAGAGCGTCTCGGCGTCGAGCGCGCCGCCTGCCGCGGCGCACAGCGCGTCCGCGATCTGTTTTTTGATCTCTGTCATAACATTCTCCTTGAAAGAAAGCATAGATAACTACATTATTATATATCAATCCGCCGCGCAATGCAAGAGGGAAAAAGAAAAAAGCGGGTGCTTTAGGCTTCCCGCTCCGCACCGGGGCTAAGACGCGGCGGGAGCAAGTCCCCGCCCGTGCGGTGTGTGCGCTTTTTTGCACATACAAGTAGGAGTCGGTGCCCCTACAGGATGCAGTGCGTTTCTTAGGCTTCCCCGCACCACGCAAAAAAGCCGCCGATGGCGGCTTTTTTCGGTTACTTACGCTTGTGCATCGGCGGCGCGCTTGGCTTCTATCGACGCCTCAAGCATCATGTCCTTGACCTTCATGAGACGCGTGGTGTTGCCGCGCTCGTTCTCGTCCAGCTTCATGGTGATGCTCTTGATCGCCGTCTCGTAGCGCGGGATCATGATATACTCCAGCGCGTTGACGCGGCGGCGCGTGCGTTCGATCTCCTGCGCCAGCATCTGCGCGGACTTCTCCAGCTCTGCGAGCTTGACGAGATCGTCCGCCATGGCGGACAGCTCGCGCACGGCGGCATCCAGCTCGCCCGAGGTGAACGCGACGCCGTAGGGCATGTCGTGCGCGCCCTCGCCGACCTCGGTCAGCGCAAACGTGGGCACGATGACGCTCATCAGATTTTTGGTCGAGACCGCAAGCTCGGTGGAGCGGGTCGGCAGGATCAGCGCCTCACGCATGGCGCGGGGGCTGGTCAGCGCGCTTGCCGTGGCAAACGAGCGATGCACCAGCGCAAGCTCGTCCTCGACCTTTTCGCGCATCGCCTTGTCCTCGCGGACAATATCGAGAAAGCGACGCATCAGCTCGTCGCATTTATCCTTGAGCAGCTTATGCCCGCGGCGCGCGGTTGCGAGCTTGTTTTTGAGGTTTTTCAGCTCCATGCGCGTCGGGTTCACTCTCAGTTCAGCCATTTTGTCCTGTCCTTTCGGAAAATTTTGCGTGGGAGAATGATCGTCTTCCCCCGGTGGGGGAAGGCTTGGCGGCGGGAGCAAGCCCCCGCCCTACGGTGTGTGTGCTTTTTTGCACATACCGGTAGGGGTCAAGGCGACCGGAACGCAAGCGTTCCACAGGAGTTTTTCTTCGTCGGCTGAACACCGACGATTTCGCAAGCGGAACCGAAAAACATCCAACGACGACCCGCTTTTGCAAGATCGCCTTACGCCGTTTCCGCTTTATTCTCCCTGCCAGTATTCTTCCACGATATCGGGCTTGATGCGCTTCATCTCGCTCTTCGGCAGGATGGCAAGCAGCTTCCAGCCGAGGTCGAGCGTCTCCTCGATCGTGCGGTTCTCGTAGAAGCCCTGGTTGATATACTGCTTCTCAAACTCATCCGCAAACTTCGCATAGAGGCGATCCATCGGGGTGAGCGCCGCCTCGCCGAGGACGACCATCAGCTCCTTTGCCTCTTTGCCGCGCGCATAGGACGAGAACAGCTGGTTCATCGTGCCGGCGTGATCGCGGCGGGTCTTGCCCTCGCCGATACCCTTATCCTTGAGACGCGACAGCGACGGCAGCACATCGACCGGCGGCAGGTAGCCGCGGCGGTACATCTCGCGCGACAGAATGATCTGCCCCTCGGTGATGTAACCGGTAAGGTCGGGGATGGGGTGCGTCTTGTCGTCCTCGGGCATGGTGAGGATCGGGATCATCGTGATCGAACCGTCCGAACCGATCTTTCTGCCCGCACGCTCGTACATCGTTGCAAGGTCGGTGTACAGATAGCCGGGGTAACCGCGTCTGCCGGGAACTTCCTTGCGCGCCGCGCTGACTTCGCGCAGCGCCTCGGCGTAGTTGGTGATGTCGGTCATGATGACCAGCACGTGCATCCCGCATTCAAACGCGAGATACTCGGCGGCGGTCAGCGCCATACGCGGGGTGGAGATACGCTCGATCGCCGCGTCGGACGCCAGGTTGATAAACAGCACGGTGCGGTCGATCGCGCCGGTCTTCTTGAAGTCGGAGATGAAGAAGTCCGCCTCCTCAAAGGTGATGCCGATGGCAGCAAACACGACGGCAAAGCGCTCGTCCGTGCCGCGCACCTTCGCCTGGCGCGCGATCTGCGCCGCGAGATTGGCGTGCGGCAGACCCGAGCCGGAGAAGATCGGCAGCTTCTGCCCGCGCACCAGCGTGTTCAGACCGTCGATGGTGGAAATGCCGGTCTGGATAAACTCGGAGGGGTAATTGCGCGCCGCCGGGTTGATCGGCGTGCCGTTGATGTCGAGCGACTTCTCCGCCATGATCGGCGCGCCGCCGTCGATCGGCTCACCCATGCCGTTTAAGACTCTGCCCAGCATGTCCTCGCTGACATTCAGCTCCACGCCGTGCCCCGCAAAGCGGACGCGGCTCTCGGCAAGGTTCAGCCCCGCGCTGCTCTCAAAGAGCTGCACAAGCACGTCGCTGCCGTTGACTTCAAGCACGCGGCAACGGCGGATCGAGCCGTCGGGCAGCTCGATTTCGCCCAGTTCGTCGTATTTGACGCCGTCCACGCGCTTGACCAGCATCAGAGGGCCGGCAACTTCTTCGATTGTCTTGTATTCCTTGATCATCGTCGTGCCTCCTCAGTCTTCATCCCGTGCTTCGCACAGGGCGTCGAGCGCCGCGTCGAGTTCCGCCTCGATGTCGGCATAAATCTTCTTGTATTTCTTGTCGTCCGCGCTCTTGGCTCTGCCGATCTTCTCGCGCACGGGCAGATCCGCGATCTTCTGCACGTCCGCGCCGCGGCGGAGCGCCGCCGACGCCTTGTCGTAGAAATCGAGGATCAGCGAAATGAGCGCGTACTGCTTCGGCAGCGAGGTATACATATCGCCCTCTTCAAAGGCGTTCTGCTGCAAGAAGTCCTCGCGCACGCTCTGCGCGACCTCCATCGTCAGGCGGTCGTCGGGCGACAGCGCGTCCATACCGACCAGCTTGACGATCTCGTCGAGCGAGCTTTCGCTTTGCAGGATCGACATGAATCTGCCGACCTTGGCGCTCCAGTCGGGCGCGACGTTCTCGCCGTACCAGTCGGCAAGGCGATCCTTGTACAGCGAATAGGAATTCAGCCAGTTGATCGCCGGGAAGTGGCGGCGGTAAGCGAGGTTTGCTTCCAACCCCCAAAACACCTTGACGATGCGCAGCGTGCTTTGCGTGACCGGCTCGGAAATATCGCCGCCCTGCGGGGAGACCGCGCCGATGGCAGACAGCGTGCCGATGCGGCGCTCACCGCTGCCGAGGCAGACGACCTGCCCTGCGCGCTCATAGAACTGCGCAAGACGGGAAGTGAGGTAAGCGGGGTAGCCTTCCTCGCCGGGCATCTCCTCAAGGCGCCCGGACATCTCGCGCAGCGCCTCCGCCCAACGGGAGGTGGAGTCGGCGATGACGGCGACCGAATAGCCCATGTCGCGGTAATATTCCGCAATGGTGATGCCGGTGTAGATCGACGCCTCGCGCGCCGCGACCGGCATATCCGAAGTGTTGGCGATCAGCACGGTGCGCTGCATCAGCGACTTACCCGTGCGCGGGTCAGCGAGCTCGGGGAACTCGCGCAGAACATCGGTCATCTCGTTGCCGCGCTCGCCGCAGCCGATGTAGACCACGATGTCCACGTCGCTGAACTTGGCGAGCTGATGCTGCACGACCGTCTTGCCCGAGCCGAACGGACCGGGAACGCACGCCGTGCCGCCCTTGGCGATCGGGAACAGGGCGTCGATGACGCGCTGCCCCGTGATCATCGGCTCACGCGGCGGCAGCTTTTCGGCATAGGGGCGCGCCACGCGCACCGGCCACTTCTGCATCAGCGTGATGTCCACGATGTCGCCCTTGTCGGTTTTGATCTTGCCAATCGTATCGGTGACCGTGTAGCTGCCGCTGAGCAGCTCGACGATCTCACCCGAGACCTTCGGCGGCACCATGATGTAGTGCTTGACGACCTCGGTCTCATTCACATAGCCGAGATAGTCGCCGCCGCGGACGCGGTCGCCCTTGTGCGCGGTCGCGCGGAAGTCCCAGCGCGCGCTGCGGTCGATCGCGGGTTCGTCGATGCCGCGGATGATGTTCGGACCGTACTTCTCGTGCATAGTCTCCAGCGGACGCTGGATGCCGTCATAAATATTGGTGATGATGCCGGGGCCGAGCTCGACCGACAGCGGCGCGCCGGTGGAAACCACGCGGTCGCCGCGTCCGATGCCCGCCGTCTCCTCGTAAACCTGGACAGAGGCGCGGTCGCCGTGCATCTCAATGATCTCACCGATCAGCTTCTTTTCGCCGACGCGCACGACGTCGAACATGTTCGCCTCGCGCATGCCCTCGGCGATGACCAGCGGTCCCGAGACCTTGACTATCTTTCCCTCAACCATTGTGTTTGTCCTTTCGTCCGGATTATTCTTCCTTGAACAGGATGTCCGCGCCGATGGCGCGTTCGCTGGCGGCACGCAGCGCCGCCATGCCAAGCCCCTCGGAGCCGCCCGCGCCGGGAATGACCACAACGGCGGGGGTGGGGCTGTCCTTGTATTTTGAAATGTCCTCGGCAAGCGGGGCTGCATATTCCTCGGTGACGAAGATCACCGCGCAGTCCTCTGCCGCGAGCTTGTGCAGCGCGTGCCGCGCCTCATGCTCGTCCTTGACCGGCATGGCGACAAACCCGATCGACAAAAAGCCGAGCACGCTGTCGCGTCCGCCGAGTATTCCGATCTTACTCATGGTAAAAACCTTTCTTTCGGGTGTGTCTTAGGCTTCCCCGGTGGGGAAGCTGGCGCGTAGCGCCTGATGAGGGATTGTACAAAGCAAAACATCCCGCCATGCTGTACCGGCTGCCTGCATTCCCTCATCCGTCACAGGACGTTTTCCCATCGGGAAAACTCCGCGAGACGCTTTGCGTCTCGTACACCTCTCCCCAAGGGGGAAGGATTGGACGCGGGCGACCGATGGTCGCCCCTACGGGTTTGTGCGAATTTTTTACAAACCGGTAGGGGTCGGCGCCTCGACGACCCGTCTTAAATTTCCCCTTACACCCGGATGTTCTGCAAAATCGTTTCGCGGTCTGCGTGCGCGGCACGCAGGGCGAAAATAATGCGCAGGTTCTTTGCCTCGCGCTGCACCGCCGAGAGATAGGCGTAGATCTTCGCCAGCCCGAACGGCACAAACTGTGCGCCCGTGCCCGTGCCGAGCAGCGTCTCCGCCGCCCGTCCGATCGCCGCAAGCGACGCATCCGGGTCGGCAAGCAGCACCGCAACCTTGGCATTCTTCTCATCAAGTGCCTCGGCGAGCGCCGCACGGTCGGCAACCTTGAAGGTTCTCACCGGCAGATTGCCGCCATCCAGCAGCATGGCGGAAAGCCCGGCGGGCTTGCCCGCATCGAGCAGGCGCACCGCCGTCTGCACATTGATCGCGTCAATGCGCAGCTTGATCGCCGCCGTCAGCGTTTCGTCCGCCGCCGCGGCATCCAGCATGTCGGCAAACGCCGCGCGGTCGATCGCAAGATCAATGCTCTGCGGGTCGCGCGTGGCGGCATAGGCAGTCAGCGCCTTCGGCGCAGCGGCAGCCATGTGCGCGGGGAAGGCTTTGTACTCCCCGCTCTCCACCGCCGCGACCGCCGCCTCGGGCGATGCCGTGCCGCAGGCAAACAGCATGCCGTCCGCCTCAATTCCGCCGACCTTCGCTTTGATCGCCGCCTTCAGATTGTTGGCGTCGTACTCATAGCGCATGAAGTCAAACAGCTTCGGGTCCGGAATCGACTTTGCCACCTCGGAAAAGGCGGTGCCGAGCAGCCCCTCGATGGTCGCCTCGATGTCAAATGCGCCGTCGGTATACACCGGCGTGACCGCATCGGCAAACAGGGCGACGGCATCCGCCTCGGTGGCGGCGTCGATGAGCTGCATGTATTTCTCTTTGGTGAGCAGCTTCGTCTCAAACACGCTGACGCGCGCGGACGCATACATGAAATCTGTATCTTTATAAGCCATCTCGCCCCTCCTCTCAGCCGAAGAGGACGGTGCGGATGTGCGGCTCGGTCTGCTCCCGCGCATCGCGCAGGATCATGTCGAGCGAGCAGTTGATGAAGGTGTCGCCGCATTCAAGCAGCAGCCCGCCGTCGATGTCGGCTTCACCGCCGAGCGTGACAGGCTCGCCGCAGTCCCGGATAAGCGCCTCGCCGAGCGGCAGATCCGCCGCCGCCAGCCGCAGGACATACGCCTTCGGTGCGATGTTCTCGCCGAAGGTCGCCTTGGCGTGCGCCTCGCGCGCGTGGCACTCGGCAAGCGCCGCATGCAGCACGCCCGAGAGGAATGCGACCCGCTCGTCACCGGAAAGCCCGGCAAGCCGCGCGCGCACGGTCTTGTACACGCCGTCCAGCACCTCGGCACGGCAGGCGAGCGTGACCGCGCGCTTTGCCGTCTCGGCGGCACTTGCGGCGCGCTTGTCCGCCTCGGCGTTCTCCCGCGCGACGGCAGCCTCGCTGTCCGCGCGGATCGCGGCGACGCGCGCGTCACTGTCCGCGCGGATCTTCGCGATCTCGGCGTCGGCGTCCGCGCGGATCTTCGCGATCTCCGCCGCAGCGGCATCGTCGATCCGTTTTGTAATGTTCATAACGCCGTCCATTTTTCCCTCCGGCATTAAACCTTTGCGAAGAGAACGAGCAGCAGCGAAACGAGGACGGCAAAGATCGCGTAGGTCTCGACCATTGCCGCGGAGGTGATTGCCTTACCGACTTCATCGGGGCGCTTTGCAAGAAGGTTGATGCCGCTTGCCGCAACTCTTGCCTGGAGGATCGCGGAGAAGTAACCGACGATCATGATCGGCAGCGATGCCGCGAAGAAGTAGATACCCTGACCGACCGTCAGCGTGACCGGGTTACTGCGGAGCAGCCCCATCTTGGAGATGATGAGGAACGCGGTGATCAGACCGTAAATGCCCTGCGTGCCGGGGAGCGCCTGCAAAATCAGTGCCTTACCGAACTTGGAGGGGTCCTCTGCGAGCAGACCGCTCGACGCCTCGCCGACCATGCCGACGCCCTTTGCCGAGCCGATGCCGGAGAAGACGACCGCGAGCCCTGCGCCGAGCAGCGCCAGGTTGTTGCCGGTGAACCAGGAATTGAGAAAATCAACGAAAGTCATGATGTTTGTCTCCTTTGGTTTTTATATTTTTTGTTTTTTAATTCGTTTTAAGGGGAACGTATCAGGCTTCCCCCTTGGGGGAAGCTGTCGCTGAAAGCGACTGATGAGGGGTAGGATGCGTAAGCATCCGTCTGTGTAGCCTCGTTCCGTGCTGTAGAGACGCCCTTCTGACGAATGGCTACCCCTCATCCGGCAGGATGTTTTCCCAACGGGAAAACTCCGCGAGACGCATCGCGTCCCGTCCACCTCTCCCCCAAGGGGGAAGGCTTGGATAGATTGCGCACGGATGCGGGCGACCGATGGTCGCCCCTACAGGTGCGCATCCTTTACTTTATTCTTCTCTCTTCTCTTCCCTGTAGGTATATTCATCCGCAGGGGCGAGGGGGCGGAACGGCTTGCCGCCGTCCACGAAGAATTTGCCGAAGAACTCAATATATTGCAGTCTCGACGTGTGCACGAAGGTGCCGAGCACGTTGATGACCAGATTGAGCAGATGTCCGACGATGAAGATGACCACCATCGCAATGAAACCGCCGACCGACGGACCGACCAGCGTCGCCAGGATGTTGACGACCTGCCCGATGACCGCCGACGCAAGCCCGAGCGCGAGAATGCGCGAATAGGACAGAAGGTCGGAGCCGTAGGAAATCAGATCATACAGGCTGAAAATGCCCTTGCCCAGCTTCATGATGATGTTCTTCTCGGCGCGCCCCTGCGTCAGCACCAGCATGGCGACGCCTGCGAGCGCCACCCACTTGCCGATCTCAGGTTTCACCGCAAGCAGTCCGAGCCCCGCGAAGAGCACCCACCACGAGCCGATGTCAAAGATGGCGTCAAGCGGCTTGCCGCTCTTCCAAATGACCGAAAACTTCACTGCCATGCCCGCGATGAGGTGCACCGCACCGACGCCGAGCGACAGGATGAGGAAGTTCATCGGGTTCTGGATCGGATCAAACCACAGCGCCAGCGTCTTCGGCACTTCGGTCATCGCCGTCATGTGCTGCATGTACGCCAGCGGAAAATCGCCGAAATACGAGCCCATCAGCACGCCCCAGATCATCGAGGAAATGCCGCAGTAGCCGAACATGGCGAGGAACGCGCGCATCCCCGGCTTCGGATGTAAGAGGCGGATCGCGCCGAAGCCGGCGAGGACAAGCAGCAGCCCGTAGCCCGCGTCCGCAAACATCAACCCGAAGATGATGAAGTAGAAAATGCTCATGATAAACGTGGGATCGTAGGTGCCGTACGCCGGGTAGGAATACATGCCCATGACCCACTCAAAGTTCTTTGCAAAGCCGTTGTTGCGCAGCTCGACCGGCGCTTCCTCGCCGTCCGGAACCGCCTCGATCGCATAATCGCAGTCGAAGGCGTCCAGCGCCTTTTCCACGGCTTTCTGCCGTCGCGCGGGCAGGTAGCCCGTCAGGAGCGCGGTGTAATGCGTCTGTCCGCTCTGCGCCATCGCGCCGTAGGCGGCGAGCTTGGTCTTCTCGAAGTCGCTGAGGATCTCGAGCAGCCCGACGCGCGCGGCATCGGCTTTCAGTCCCTCGATGAGCGCCGCGTCTTCCCCGCCGAGCGTCTTGATCCTGGCGCGCGTGCGGCGGATCGCCTCGGACGCCGTGCCCGTCCCTGTCGGGAAGGTCGCGCGGATGAAACCGAGCGGCAGGAGCGCCGCATTCACCCGTTCGAGGTCCTCCTTCAGGCAGAGGATGCCGACCGTCGTCTGCGTCTTGCCGTCGGACAGCACAGCAAGCTCGGTGTCCGTACCGTCGAGCGCGGCGCGGACCGCATCCGGCGTGACCCCGGCGGAAAAGCTGCCGAAAAGCAGCGCGCAGCGCGCCGTGCCGGTCGTCTCGAGCGGCACATCCGCCCTTTCAAAGGGCAGGAGCGACGCGAGCAGGTTCTCGGCATCGGCGATCTCGCTTTTGATCGCCGCGCGACGATCCAGCTTTTTGCCGACGGCGGCAAGCAGGCTGCGCGCCGCCGCATATTCCGGCGTGTCGTCAAAGCGCATCACATCGGCGCAGGTCTTCGGGTCGAGCAGACTTTTCGTCTCTTTTGCGTACTTGTGCAGGACGGCAAGCGCGTCCGTGAGCGCGGCGATGTCGCGTTCCAGCGCGCTCTTTGCCACCGGATCGCCGCCGCTTTCCAGCGCCGTGCCGTCCGCCTCACTGCCGAGCGCCTCCTCGGAGAGTTCCACACAGCGCAGGGCGCATAGCCTTGCGACAAGCGCGCGCAGATTCTCCCGATTCGTCAGCACCGACAGCTTTTTCATCTTGCTTACTGCCACTGTCTTCTGATGCCTCCGAGGATCTCCTCCACCGCATCCGCGGCTTTTTTCTTTGTGATCTCACCGGCTGCGTCGGCAGTCGCCTTCGCCATTCCGCGCGCATCCAGCACGCGGCGGTCGCCCGCCTCTTTGGCGGCTTTCGCTGCCGCCGCTTTTGCGGCATGCGCCGCCTCGATGGCAGCCGTCTCGGCATCCGCCGCAGCCGCAGTCGCCGCCGCGATGTCGGCTTTTGCCGCCTGTCTGGCTTCCGCCACGCGGGCAGCCGCCTTTTCCTCGGCGTCCTTGACGGTGCGGATCGTATCACTCAGCATAGTCGGTCTCCGTCCTTTCTTTTCGGGATGTATATTATATATAGATATTATTATTGTAGGAATCTGCGTCTTTCAGGCTTCCCCAACGGGGAAGGCTTGGTTAGAGCGGTACAGTTGCGGGCGATTCCGGCGGAAACTACCCTCTCCGACCTTGTTTATTTTTTCACACTGCGTCTATCTTATAGCAAAAAAACCGCAAATGCAAGGACTCTCGCGCGGCTTTAATTCTTTTTCATATTTTCCTGTATTTCCGCTGCTATTTTACCATACCTTAACCGCAAGTGCAAGAAAAATTTCAAAAAGAAAATCTTTTTCCGCCTGCCGGAACATCCCTGCGCCGCATCTGCGGCGCGGGGTTGATTTTTGTCGATAACTGTGATAAAATTAAGAAGAGTTTTTTTCGGGAGGGCACGCTATGTTTGCTTGGAAAACCGATAAAATTGAAAAATACCGCTCCAAAGGGCGGATCGCAGCCGCGCTGATCGCCTCTGCCGTCGGCGGCGCACTGACCGGCGTGTGCAGCCTGACGATCGCCACCGGGTCGCAGCCGCGCGCCATGTTCGATTCCTATTTCACAAACCCGTGGATCCTCGCGCTCAACCTCGCCGTCCCGGTCGTGCTGGCGCTCTTTTTCACCCTGCTCACCAACCGGGCGTGGATCGCCTGGCTTCTGACCAATCTTGTCGTCATGCTCCCCACCGTGGTGAGCTTCTTCAAGGTCGAGTTCCGCGGCGACCCGCTGTGCGCCGAGGATCTGACCCTCGTCACCGAGTCGAAAAAGATGCTCGAGACCTACAAGCTGTTCTGGGATGATCGCTTCGGCTTTTACCTCGCGATCCTCGCCGTCGGCACGCTGGCGCTCGCGCTTTTCTTCCGCGGGCGGTTCCGCCGCGCCGCGCCGCGCCTCATCGCCGCGCTTGTGCTGGCGATCGCCTGTGCCGCCGCATCCCCGCTCTACACAAGCGCCGAGATCTACGACGTGAAGACATCCAACACCGCGCTCATCAACCCCTATTCCGAGAACGATCAGTTCATCTCCAAGGGTTTTGTCTACCCCTTCCTCCACACGATCAAGGACGCATTCCACCCCGCGCCCGACGGCTATGACGCAAGCGGCGCCAAAGCCGCGCTCGACGCCTACACCGACGAGGAAATCCCCGCGGACAAGCGGGTCAATGTGGTCGCCGTCATGCTGGAGGCGTACAACGACTTCTCCCGCTTTGAAAACCTGCACTTTGTGCGCGACGTCTACGGCAAGTACCGCGAGCTGGAGGCGATGGGCTATGCCGGAACACTGATGACCGACGTGTTTGCGGGCGACACCCGCGTGAGCGAGCGCGAATTTCTCACCGGACTTCCCTATGCCCGCATTGACAAATTCGTCGCACCGTCCAACTCCTATGTGTGGTACTTCCGCGAAAACGGCTATCACACGACCGGTTCGCACCCCTGCTACGCCTGGTTCTACAACCGCAAGAACATCAACAAGAACCTCGGCTTTGCGGAATATTTCTTCAGCGAAAACTATTTTGCCGAGCGGACCTGGAACGACATCACCTATGATGCCGCCTACTTCCCGATGCTCTACGAGCTGTACGAGAGCCGCGACAGGTCCGTGCCCTATTTCAGCTACAACATCACCTACCAGGGGCACGGTCCGTATGAGGCGGACAACCCGTATTACACCGAGCCCTATGTGGAAAACGGCGGCTGGTCGGAGGCATCGCAGACCATCCTCAACAACTACCTGAACGCGCAGGCGGAGACCACCGAGATGCTCTACGACTTCGCGACGCAGATGCTGGCGACCGACGAGCCGGTCGTGCTGGTCTTCTTCGGCGATCACAAGCCCTGGATGGGCAACGGCGACAGCGTGTATCACGAGTTGGGCATCAACATTGATCGCTCGACCGACGAGGGCTTTCGCAACTATTATTCCACACGTTACCTCATTCTTGCAAACGATGCGGCAAAACGTGTGACCGGCAGCGATTTTCGCGGCGAGGGTGAGACGATCTCGGCGTCCTTCCTCATGAACAAGGTGTTCGAGCTCTGCGGCTGGCGCGGCAGCGCGTACATGCAGTTCACCACCGCGCAGATGCAGAAAACCCCCGTGGTGCACCGCAGCTTTGACCTGCGGAGCGATGACTATCGTCTCTATGACGATGTGACCTATTATTACAGAAAGAATTTCGTCTACGAGTCATGAAAAACTTTCTCAGAAACTGCATACCGCTCCTGCTCCTCGCGGCGCTTTCGCTCTCCGCGGCGGCGCTCCGCCCCGGCGATGTCGCCGGGCAGGTGCTGGCGACCGAGATCCGCGCCTTCATCGACGGTGTGGAGATCCCCGCCTACAACATCGACGGCAATCTCGGCGTGGTCGCCGAGGATCTGAACGCCTACGGCTTTGTGACCGGGTATGACGACCCGACCCGCACCCTGACCGTCGCCCGCACGGGCGCGGCTGTGCGCGGCGTGGAGATCCCCGAGAGCAGCCACCAGCCGAGCGGCACGGTCATCGCGCGCGTGCTGTATTCCGACATCCGCGTCTATCTCGATGGGCACGAGATCCCCGGCTACAACATCGACGGGCGCACGATCATCCTGTTCTCGTCGCTCGACGCCTACGGCAGACGCACCTATCTGCACGGCGCCGCCCTCTCCATGCTGGAGACCGGCGAGGCAAAAGCCCCTGCCGCCCCCGTGACGCTGCCCGACCGTGTGGTGCACGGCGGCGGCGCGATCGACGGCTATGCGGGCAGCAACTCGCTGGAGGCGATCAACGCCGCCTATGAAGCGGGTCACCGCACGCTGGAGCTGGACTTCCTGCTCTCGGCGGACGGCTATCCGGTCTGCCTGCACGACTGGTCGATGTACTATTCCAACGACATCACCGACGGCGTGCCGATGACGCTGGAGGCGTTCCGCGCGGTCCGCATCTATGAGCGGTATACGCCGCTCGACCTCGAGACGCTTGCCGGATGGCTCACGGCGCACCCCGATGTGCAGATCGTCACCGACGTCAAGGACAACAACCTCGGCGTGCTGCGCACCATCGCCGAGTCGCACCCCGAATTGCAGGCGCGCTTCATCCCGCAGATCTACGCCTATGACGAATACGCGCCGGTGCGCGCCATGGGCTATACCAACATCATCCTCACACTCTACCGTCTCGGCGAATACAACGACAAGGTGAACACGGAAAAGATCGTGCCCTTTGCTGCGGCGCGCGGTCTTGTCGCCGTCACGGCAGACGTCACCATCGCAAGCGAAGAATTCATCGCCGCATTTACCGAAGCGGGCGTCCCGCTGGCGGTGCATACCGTCAACGGCGAAGCCGAACAGGCAGCCCTGTTCTCCGCCGGCATCAGCACGATCTATACCGACCGCGTAAAATAGCGAAACAAAAGCCGCCCGCAGGCGGCTTTTTTTGTGATCGTTTAAGCAGGCAGATGTTTCTTTCCGCCCCCTCACCGAGGGGGCTGTCTCCGATAGGCGACTGGGAGAGTTTTGCAGAGAGCAAGACTCCTTCCGTCACGGCGTTGCCGTGCCACCTCCCTCACCGATGGAGGTAAAAAGATAAATTGCGCACGAATGCGGGCGACCGATGGTCGCCCCTACGAACAGGCGGGGACATGGATTCGCCTCCCCCAACGGGGAAGGCTTGGAGGCGGTTTGTGCGCCTTTGAAACATCCCCATCACATGCCCTTTTTCACGCGGAAAAGGAGGCGGCAGAGGGCTTTGCCGTTGAACGGGATGAGCGGATAGAGATACGACCTCGAGCCGTTGACCGTCTCGTTGGTGGCGATCAGCACCACAATGAGCGCAAGCCCGATGCCGAAGCCCCACACGCCAAAAATCGCGGTGACGGCAAGCAGCAGCATGCGCATGAATTTGACCGCGTACCCAAGTTCATAGCTCGGCTGCGCGAAGTTGGCGATCGTGACGAACGCCATATAGAGAATGACCTCGGGGATCAGCCAGCCGATGTCCACGGCGAAGTCGCCGAGGATCAGACCGCCGACCACGCTGAGCGAATTGGCAAGCATGCTCGGCGTGTTCATGGACGCGAGCTTCAGCCCATCGATCATGAACTCGACGAGAAACAGCTGGAAGATCAGCGGGATGCGTCCCTCGGTGCGCGGCAGGACAAATTCCAGCCATTTCGGCAGCAGCCACGGCTCGGTGACGAAGAGATACCACAGCGGCACAAGGAAGAGCGTCAGCCAGAAGATCACATGCCGCACGACGCGCAGATACGTCCCCGTAAACGGCGGAAAATAGTAATCTCCGGTCTCCTGCAAAAAGTCGAGGATGCCGGTGGGCAGGATCATCGCCTCGGGCGAGGTGTCGCACAAGAGGAGCACGCTCCCCTCGGCAAGCTGTGCCGACGCGGCGTCCGGGCGCTCGGTGGAGCGGATCTTGGGAAACGGGTTGTACCACCTGCGCCCGATCAGGCACTCGGCAAGGCTCTCGTGCCCCATCGGCAGGCAGTCGGTGTCGATGGCGTCCAGCTTCTTTTCGAGGTATTCGACGTACTTCGGGTTTGCCTTGCCCTCGATGTAGACGATCGCCATGTCGGTCTTCGATTCCTTGCCGACGCTCTTGTAGATCACGCGCAGCTTCGGCGTGCGGATGCGGCGGCGGAGCAGCGCCGTGTTGAAAATGAGCGTCTCGACAAAGCCGTCACGCGCGCCGCGCATCACGCGGTCGCTCTCGGGTTCGGCGACGCTGCGCACCGGGTAGGTGCGCGCGTCGATCAGCACCGCATGCGCGCCGAAGGTCTCGCCGAGGGCGACCACGCCGCCCGACAGCACCAGCGTTGCCGCCGCGTCCAAATCTTCGGTAACGTCCACCTCGACATAGGGCACGCCGCCGTCGGCAAATTGCATCGCCGCGTCCGCGCCGCGCGGCAGACCGTCAAGTCCGAGGAAATACTGCATCAGACGCTGCATGATCGCGTCCTTGACAAAGCCGTCGATGTAATAGAACACCAGCGTGTCGCCGCCGACCAGCAGCCGCCGCTTGATGAGGTCAAAGCTCTTGTCGGGCGCAAGATAGGCGTCCATCGCCGCGATATTGTCCGTGAAAGATGCGGAAAATTGCAAAAAACCACCTCCGAAACACAGGAAGTGTTGCCGGAGGTGGGCATTTTTATGCAGGTTGTTTTGCGGGGCAATTTTAGGCTTCCCTTGGGGGAGCGCTAAGCTGCGCGCGCCCCGCTCATTTCCCGAACAGATACGCGTAATAATTCTTTTCGAGGATCAGACGCACATATTTGTTCTTGCGCTGGACGACGCCGTTCATCTGCTTGACGTAGGCGGCAATCTCCTCGTCGCTCGCCTCAAAGCCCGCGTAGGGCGTGAAGGTCTTCGTCGCGCTGTGATACTCGCCGTAGGCGTTGATCCAGTTCCATGCGCTGCCGTCGCCGTCCTGGTTGAGGATCACGAGCGGCATCGTGTCGGACAGGATGTCCACGCCCGCAAACAGGCGCGAATCGTATTCCAGCCCAAACAGATTGGAGAGCGTCGGGATGATGTCGATCGCGGAGCAGGGCTTGTCAACCACGACCGGCTCGGTCATGGACGCGCTCCAGAGGATCAGCCCGTTGCGCAGGAGATCGAAATTCTTGTGGATACCCGCCTCGGGGATGCCGTACAGCTCGGCAAGCTCGCTGTCCGAGAGCGCATACGGATAGTGGTCGGCGTTCATCACAAAGACCGTGTTCTCAAGCTCGCCCGCCTCGTCCAGCTGCCGCACCAGCTCCTCGAGCATCAGCTCGACCTCGTACTGGCAGGCATGGTATGCCTTGACGTTGTCCGAGCAGGTCAGATTCTCCACAACATCCTTGTGCCGCTTGGACATGTTGTTGCCCATGAAGGAGTAGTTGGCGTGCCCGCTGACCGTCATGTAGTAGGCATGCCACGGCTGCTTCAGATTGATGTAATACGGCAGGGTGGCAACCGCCATCTCATAGTCCGAGCGCGGCCAGCAGTCGGTCAGTCCCTCCAGCCCGTGATTGATGGCGATGAATTCATAGCCGAAATTGGGATGCGACTTGTCGCGCCCGTAGTAGGTGTAATAATGGTTGTGGAACGCATAGGTCTTGTACCCGAGGCGCGAGAGTTGGTTGCCCATCGTGAAGTACATGTTGTCCTTCGCGCTCATCTCCAGGCACTTCGCGCTGTTGTGGAACAGACCGGTCATCGTGGTGTACTCGCCGGTCGCGGTGCTGCCGCCCCAGAGCGAATTGTAATAGTTGTTGAAGACGAAGCCCTCGGTCGCCATCTTGTAGAGCGTGGGCGTACGGTCCTTGTCGATCGTCTTGTAGGAGAAGCCCTCGAGCGTCATGAAGATGAGGTTTTTCCCCTTGAACATGCCGGTATATTTGTTCTTCTTCGTCGGGGTCAGACTGCCGAAATACTCGTGCGCCGCCTTGATCTCCTTGTTCGACTCGCTCTCGGCAAGCGCCGCGAAGTCAATGTCCATCACGTTGTCGCCGTATTCGATCGGCGCGGGCGGCTCGGTGGTCGCCTCGGTAGTTTCGCTCGTGTCGGCGGGCTCGGTGGTGACTTCCGGGTCGGCGGTGGATTCAAACGGGTTGACCGATTCGCCGCCGCTCGGGTCATCGTCCGTCGTGCGTTCGCCGAAGATCGTGACGTGCATATCCAGCCGCATGTCGGTGATAACGCCGAAGCGCTTGGTCGCCTCGGCGGCGGAGAACTCGGTTTTGTAATAATACCGGTCGCCGAAATCGCCGTTATCCAGCGAGATCACGCCGACCGCCAGCAGGTGGCAGAGCAGCGCGAGGATCAGCAGATAGATGCGGAACGCAAAGGTCGGCGCGAAGGCGGGCGCGTAGTTCTTCCGCCTTATGCAGAAGAAGATCAGCGGCAGCGCCAGCAGCAGAATGCCGAACCAGGAGGTTGAGATCGTGGACAGCGTCTCGCGCCAGAAGTCGCGCAGCGCGCCGCCCGCCATGCCCATGGTGGCAAAGCGGTAGAAGCTCTTGAAAAAGCGGAAATAGACGTACTGCGACTCGAAGATCAGCGTGGTGATGACGAAAACGACCGTGGTGAAGACACGGTTCGCCCGCAAGGGCATCAGCAGGGCGATGCCGCTTGTGAGAAAGCCGAATGCGCCCGAAAACAGCAGCAGGATCAGCAGCGTGCGCAGCGGCAGCTCGCCGTAGACGGCAAAATGAAACACGACCTCCATATAGAAGACCGCGATGGGCAGGAACAGAAAGAAAAACACGTTGCGGCGGCCGCGCAGGCGCGCCCGCTCGGCGCGGGAAAGCTCGCCGGTCGGTGCTTTCGGCGGGAAGAGTGCGCGCAGATTCGGTTCTTTTTGCAGGGCTGCGCCGATGCGCGCGAAAAATCCTTTCATGTTTTCACCTCCGAATTTCTACATTTCTATAACGGATATATTCTACTACAAGTTTTCGCAATTTACAACCGCCTTCGCAAAAATTTCACGAAAGCGGGGGAAGTGTACATCTTCAGCGATTCCGTAGGGGTCGGCTCCCCTGTGCAAGCAACCGCTGCAAACATGTCGGTGCGGAGCAAACATTTTGTCGAAAAACGCGCGCACGGTTGACAAACGGAGCACGGCAAGGTACAATAGAGAAAGAAACAGCCGCCAAGCGGCTAAACAAGGAGGAAAACTATGTTTTGTGAAAAATGCGGAAAAGAGCTGCCCGATGGCGCAAAATTCTGCGAAGGCTGCGGCGCGCCCGTCGGCGGCGCACAGGCAAAGGAAACGCCGAAGAACAGCTTTGAAGAGACCGTGAAGAATCTCGGCAACACGGCGGATGTCACCGGCGATTTTGACGCGGCGGACATCGCCAAAAACAAGGTACTGGCGCTGTTTGCGTATATCGGCATTCTCTTCCTCATCCCGCTGCTGGCAGCGCCGAACTCGAAGTTCGCGCGTTTCCACACGAATCAGGGGCTTGTCCTCTTTATTACGGGCGTTATCTGGGGTGTCATCAGCGGCATCGTCAATCTGATCGTCGGCGGCGTACCGGTGCTCGGCAGCCTGTTCTCCATTCTGTCGGCGCTTGTTTCGCTGGCGCTGTTTATCCTTGCGATCCTCGGCATCATCAATGCCTGCACCGGCAAGGCGAAGGAGCTTCCCCTCGTCGGCACGTTCAAGATCCTGAAGTAAGAAACATAGATGCAAAAAAGCGCCCGCAGGCGCTTTTTTGTTTGTGCGATAGTCGGCGTGGCGTGCCCTGCGTCTCTCAGGCTTCCCTTGGGGGGAAGGCTAAAGATGCTTGCGTCTCGTCCCCTTCCCCCCACTGGGGAAGGTTAAGGCGCTGCGAACCAAAAAAAATCCGCAGGTTTCCCTGCGGAATTTTTTATTTTGTTGCTTAGCCGAGCATTTCGCTGTACTTGACCAGTCTCTCGTACTTTGCCTTTGCAGCCTCTTCTGCCTTTGCGAACAGAACTTCTGCTCTCTCGGGGAACTGCTGCTGCAGGCGGCTGTAACGGGTCTCGCTCGTGATAAAGTCACGGTAAGATGCCGTCGGTGCCTTGGAGTCGACCGTCAGCGGATGCTTGCCCTCTGCCTTCAGCAGCGGGTTGTAGCGGAACATCTGCCAGTAACCTGCCTCAACCGCACGCTTCATCTCGAGCTGGCAGTTTGCCATCGTGCCCTTGATACCGTGCATTTCGCAGGGTGCATAGCCGATGATCAGCGACGGGCCGTGATATGCCTCAGCCTCGGTCATTGCCTTCAGCGTCTGGTTCATATCAGCGCCCATGGCGATCTGTGCCACATAAACGTAGCCGTAGGACATTGCGATCTCAGCAAGGTTCTTCTTGCCGATTGCCTTACCGGCAGCCGCAAACTGTGCGACCTGACCGATGTTGGATGCCTTGGATGCCTGTCCGCCGGTGTTGGAGTAAACCTCGGTGTCGAAGACCATGACGTTGACATCTTCGCCAGAAGCGAGGACGTGGTCCAGACCGCCGAAGCCGATGTCGTATGCCCAACCGTCGCCGCCGAAGATCCAGATGGACTTCTTGGAGAGGTAGTTCTTCTCGGCGAGGATCTGCTTTGCGATGTCGCAGCAGGGATCAGCCTCGAGGAGCGCGACCAGCTTCTTGGTTGCGGCTTCGTTCTTCGCGCCGTCATCCACGGTTGCAAGGTATTCCTCGGCAGCCGCCTTCTTTGCCTCGTCGGTGGTCTTTGCGGCAAGCTCCTTCACAAGCTCGATGAGCTTCGTGCGGATCGCCTTCTGACCGAGCGCCATACCGAGACCGTGCTCAGCGTTATCCTCGAACAGCGAGTTTGCCCATGCGGGACCTCTGCCGCTCTCACGGTTGACCGTGTAAGGCGTTGCCGGTGCGGAGCCGCCCCAGATGGACGAGCAGCCGGTTGCGTTGGAGATGTACATTCTCTCACCGAACAGCTGGGTGATGAGTCTTGCATAGGAGGTCTCGGCACAGCCTGCGCAGGAGCCGGAGAACTCAAGCAGCGGCTGCTTGAACTGGCTGCCCTTGACGGTGTTGTTGATCAGCTCGGGCTTCTCTGCGACGTTTGCAACCGCATAGTCGAACGGAGCCTGCTGATCCAGCTGGGATTCCTGCGTGGTCATCTCGATCGCGAGCTTCGGAGCGGCAACCTTGGCAGCTTCCTTGGCAGCGGTCTTTGCATCGTAATCCGGATGCTCGGCAGCGACCGTCTTTGCGGCGTCTGCAAGCGCCTTTGCGGAAACGGGGCATGCCTTGACGCAGAGCGTGCAGCCCATGCAGTCCATCGGCGAGATCGCCATCGTGAACTTGTAGTTCGTCTTGACGACCGGCTTTGCGGTGAACTTGGTGGCAGCGGGCGCCTTTGCAGCCTCTTCCTCGGTCATTGCGAACGGACGGATGGCAGCGTGCGGGCAGACGAATGCGCAGTTGTTGCACTGGATGCAGTTTTCGGGATGCCATACGGGAACGTTGACGGCAACGCCGCGCTTCTCGTATGCGGCAGCGCCCTGCGGGAGCGTGCCGTCCACATAGTCCATGAATGCCGAGACAGGCAGCGCGTCGCCGTCCATCTTGGAGACGGGCTCGACAATTTCACGGACGAACTTGACGAGCTCGGGACGGGTACCGGTAACCTTGCTCTCCTCGGGCTTCACCTCAACGGTCTTCCAAGCCTCGGGAACCTTGACCTCGACCATTGCGTTTGCGCCGGCTTCGATTGCCTTGTAGTTGAGGTCAACCATCGCCTGACCCTTCTTGATGTAGGACTTGTACGCCATCTTCTTCATGTACTCGATCGCCTCATCCTTCGGCAGGATGTTGGCAAGTGCGAAGAAAGCGGACTGGAGCACCGTGTTCTTAACCTTGGCATTGCCGATGTCCTTTGCGGCGATGGAGGTTGCATTGATGATGTAGAACTTCACATCGTTGTTTGCAATATAGGACTTGACGGATGCGGGCAGGTGACGATCCAGCTCCTCGGGCGTCCACTGGCAGTCCAGCATGAAGGTGCCGCCGGGGATAACGTCCTCAACGATCTTGTAGCCCTTCAGAATGTAGGACGAGTTGTGGCAGGCAACGAAGTTTGCCTTGTTGATGTAGTAAGGAGACTTGATGGGCTTGTCGCCGAAACGCAGGTGCGAGATGGTGACGCCGCCGGTCTTCTTGGAGTCGTACTGGAAGTACGCCTGGATGTACTTGTCGGTGTGGTCGCCGATGATCTTGATGGAGTTCTTGTTTGCGCCGACCGTGCCGTCGCCGCCGAGACCCCAGAACTTGCAGGAGATCGTGCCGGCAGGCGCGGTGTTGGGCGCGGGCTTCTCTTCGAGGGAGTGACCGGTGACATCATCGACGATGCCGATGGTGAAGTCGCCCTTCGGCTGTGCAGCCGCCAGGTTCTCATAGACTGCAAAAATGCTTGCAGGGGTGGTGTCCTTCGAGCCGAGGCCGTAACGACCGCCGACGATCTCTGCCTTGACGCCCTCGCGCTCCAGCGCGGTGACGACATCGAGGTAGAGCGGCTCGCCGAGGGAGCCGGGCTCCTTGGTTCTGTCGAGAACGGCGATCTTCTTCACCGTCTTCGGCAGTGCGGCTGCCAGTCTGTCTGCGCAGAACGGTCTGTACAGTCTGACCTTGACAAGGCCGACCTTCTCGCCCTTTGCGGTGAGGTAGTCGATGACTTCCTCGCAGACGTCGCAGACCGAGCCCATCGCAACGATGACGCGCTCTGCATCCGGTGCGCCGTAGTAGTTGAACAGCTTATAGTCGGTGCCGATCTTGACATTGACCTTGTCCATGTACTCCTCGACGATCGCCGGGAGTGCATCGTAATACTTGTTGCATGCTTCTCTGTGCTGGAAGAAGATATCGCCGTTTTCAGCCGAGCCGCGGAGAACCGGGTGCTCGGGGTTGATCGAGCGTGCACGGAAAGCAGCGACCGCGTCCATATCGGTCATTTCCTTCAGATCGTCGAAGTCCCAGACCTCGATCTTCTGGATCTCGTGCGAGGTGCGGAAGCCGTCAAAGAAGTTGAGGAACGGCACTCTGCCCTTGATGGTTGCAAGGTGTGCAACCGCGCCGAGGTCCATGACCTCCTGCGGGTTGGTCTCAGCCAGCATTGCAAAGCCGGTCTGACGACATGCGTAGACGTCCGAGTGGTCGCCGAAGATGTTCAGTGCATGGGATGCAACGCAGCGTGCGGATACATGGAACACGCAGGGAAGCAGTTCGCCTGCGATCTTGTACATGTTCGGGATCATCAGGAGAAGACCCTGAGACGCCGTGTAGGTGGTCGTCAGCGCGCCGGCTGCAAGGCTGCCGTGAACAGTACCTGCCGCACCTGCCTCAGACTGCATCTCCATGACCTTGACGGGCGTGCCGAAGATGTTCAGCGCGGGCTTGCCGAGAATGTTCTTGCCCGACGCCGACCACTGGTCGACATAGTCTGCCATAGGGCTGGAGGGGGTGATGGGGTAGATGCCTGCGACTTCGGTAAACGCATAGCTTACGTGCGCCGCGGCAGTGTTGCCATCCATGGAAAGTTTCTGTCTTGCCATTTGGAATATACCTCCGAAAAAAATATATTGTATTTAAAATATCAATATCTCTGCATATTATAGCATTCAACAGGGCGATTGTAAAGGGATAACACCGCATTTTTTACAGAAAAAATACGGAAAAGCGTCGAAATAAAGGGGAAAAGGCATCGTGTTTCGGCAGGGGTTTGAGGAGGCGGTGTGTGCGGCGTTTTCGCAAATCGGTAGGGGTCGGCGCCCTCGACGACCCGTTTCGCGGTACAGATGCGGACGACCGACGGTCGCCCATACGGGTGTCTCTTAGGCTTCCCCCTTGGGGGAAGGCTTGCATGCCCCCCTCAGAAGAAGCTCACCTGCGTCATGCTGCGGTACATGGCGCGCAGCTCGCGCGGAGAAACATGCTCATGGCGCTTCAGCATATCGCCGAAATATTTCGTCGTACCGAAGCCGCAGCGCCGCGCGATCTCCTCAAAGGGCAGATCGGTGTCGGCAAGCAGCGTCTTTGCCGCCTCGATGCGCACACGGATCAGGTATCGGATGGGCGACGTGCCGTACACCTGCTTGAACGCGCGGGAAAAATGGCTCTCGCCCATCGAGCAGGCATGCGCCAGCATCGGCACGGTCAGCGCCTCGCCGTAGCGCTGCTCGATCTGCAGAATGGCGGGCGACAGCCGCTCGGAGAGGGTGTCAAAGCGCTCCAGCTTGGCGATCATGCGATCGCGCGCGATCTTGGCAAGCGCAGCGTAGACCGCCGCGCAGATCTTGAGGCAGTCGTGGTAGTATTCGAGCGCGTAGACGCTCATTTTGGCGACGGCGCTGAGCCCGCAGCCCTCGCCGACCTCGCCCGCCGAGATGTCGTCGAGATCGAGGTGCGCGAGGAAGTCCTCCGCGGCGTCGAACAGCACAAATTCGCAGTCGAAGTCGGCGGAGGGCGCAAGATCGGGCAGCGTGTGCCCGCGGCGGACAAACAGGAGCTGCCCTTCGTCGGCGGTCTCCTCGCCGGACAGGTCGGTATAGGAGAGGCTGCCTGCGCGCACCGAAAGCAGCAGGTGCGCCTCGTCGGCGGACGGGCATTTGCTGCCGCTGCCGAACGCGATCGGCACGATCGGCAGGCGCGTCCGCGCCTCCTCTGCCTCCTCGGGCAGGGCAATGATCTTTTCCATGGTGATTCTCCTTTCGTTGGGGCTTGCGTGCGGGTGGGATGCAGCTTTTAGGCTTCCCTTGGGGGAGGCTTGGATGCAGCGGGAGACAAACGGCACCCTACGGCTTGTACAGCCTTCGCATATTCCGCAAAGGTCTGCTGCCTTCCCGGGCGGGCTTGACATCGCTGCGAAAAAACGTTAAACTATTAGAAAAAGCGGGGTGAGCGCATGGACATTTACATTCGCACGGAGGACGTGCGGCTCGGGCGGGCGCTGGCGCTTGAAGCGCAGGCGGCGGGCTTTTCCGCCGGATTCGGGCAGGACGCCGCCGACGCGCGGCTGACGGTCTGCGACCTTGATTCTGCGGCGGCGGATGCGTCCGACGGCATCTGTTTTTCCCGCGACGAGGAGGGCTTGCGCGCTGCCGCACGGCAAAGCGCCGACGCAGGCACGCTGTTTTTGCTCTATCCGTTTGACCTCGCGCTGTTCCGCGCGCAGCTCGCGGCGCGGCTGACTGCGGCGCCGACGCCGGTATCGCGGGCACTCATGCTGAACACGGCGACCCGCCGCGTCACGGGTGCGGACGGCGAGGTGCGGCTCTCGGTGCGGGAATGCGCAATGCTGGCGGCACTCGGAAAAGGCGGCAGCCTTTCGCGGGCAGACGCCGCCGCCCTGTTCGGCAGCGCGGCGGGCAACGTGGTGGACGTGTACGCCTGCTACCTGCGCAAAAAGCTCGGCAAAGTGCTCACGGGTGAGATCATCTGC
The DNA here is from genome assembly GCA_003343845.1 of Oscillospiraceae bacterium. Taxonomy (GTDB): domain Bacteria; phylum Bacillota; class Clostridia; order Oscillospirales; family CAG-272; genus UMGS902. The sequence goes on along the minus strand of QAKK01000003.1, from coordinate 5,614 downwards.
GCCCGCCGCGGCGAGGGGTATGCCCTCGCGGAGGATGTGACGCTGGAAGTGCTGTGAGAGGAGAGCCTCAGATCGCGTGGGCGGGCGTATTTTCAGGCTTCCCCACCGGGGAAGGCTCGGACGCCCTTTTCCTCCGTGCAAATCTTCCTTAAATATATACTATCAAAAAAGCGCGGAAAATGCAAGCGGATTTTGCGCGGCGGGGCGGCGTACCTTTGCGGCGGCAGACGGCGGTCTGCCGCGCTTTTTGTTTTTCGCGCATTTGACCTTTCCGAACCGCGCCCCGCACTTCCGATACAGCCGCCTTTTTTGCACGCGGCGGCATGCGCCGCCGCGCCGCCAGCCGCCTCGTTTTTCCCGCGCCCGGCTGTTTAATTTTTTACACCGATTTTGCCGTGCGCCGCGCGGATAACCGCCGACCTCTCTTTCAAAACTGCGGCGGCAGTGCATTTTTATACGAATTTTCAAAAAAAGAAAATGATTTTTTGCACAGAAATGACAGTAAAATTGTGCACGCCGTCTTGACACTCCCGCCCCGCGGGGGCTATAATAATGGCAGAGGGAAAAAGGGGATGGTGCGTCCAAAACGTCCGTCCGAAACCAACCTGAAAGCCAAGGAGAGAATGAGGAAAAAGCATGGGCAACAAACAGATCATTTTCACCGCGCCGAACACGGCGGAGCTGGTCGATGTGCCGACCGGCGAGCCGGGCGAATTCGACGTGCTGGTTGACGTGGCATACTCCACGATCAGCCCCGGCACCGAGCGCGCCAACATCACCGGCGACATGAACATCGCGCCCGGGCGCGACGCCGCGCACACGCACGGCTTCCCCCGCAAGCTGGGCTACAGTGCGGCAGGCACGGTCATCAAGGTCGGCAGCCGCGTGACCCGCGTGAAGGTCGGCGACCGCGTGGTCGTCTGCTTCGGCGTACATACCAAGTACAGCCTTGTCAACGAGAGCAAGGCGATCAAGATTCTCGACGATTCGATTTCGCTTGAGGAAGCTGCCATGTCGGTCATCGCGACCTTCCCGGCAGCGGGTCTGCGCAAGACGCGCCCCGAGTTCGGCGAGAGCGCGATCGTCATGGGTCTCGGTCTGCTCGGTCAGCTGGCGGTGCAGTTCTGCCGCGCGGCAGGCTGCGCACCCGTCATCGCGGTCGACCCGATCGAGGAGCGCCGCGCATTTGCCGAGAAGATGGGCGCGGACTACACCTTTGATCCCTTCGCACCCGACTTTGTTCAGAACGTGAAGAAGGTCACAAACGGCAAGGGCGTCAACGTCGCCGTCGAAGTCACCGGTAACGGTAAGGCGCTCGACCAGGTGCTCGACTGCATGGCAAGGTTCGGCAGAGTCTCGCTGCTCGGCTGCACGAGAAGCTCCGACTTCACCATCGACTACTACAGAAAGATCCACTTCCCCGGCATCACGCTGGTCGGCGCACACACGGCTGCCCGCCCGGACCGCGAGTCCGCGCCCGGTTACTGGTGCTACGACGACGAGCTGTACGGCATCTTCAAGCTGCTGAAGGGCGGCAGGATCCACTTTAAGGACATGATCGCCGAGACGCATCTGCCCGAGGAAGCGCCCGAAGTCTACACCCGCCTCGTCCATGAAAAGAATTTCCCGCTGGTCGTTCAGTTCGACTGGACAAAAATGAACTAAGGAGAACAGATATGGAAAAGATTAAACTCGGTCACATCGGCACGCGGCATGACCACAGCCGCGCAAAGCTCGAAGGCGCAAAGAAGTTCCCCGACCTCTTTGAGATCGTGGGTATCGTGCCCGAATCGCCCGAAGTTGCGGAAAAAATCAAGAACGACAAGGTCTACGGCGATGTGCCGGTCATGACCGAAGAAGAGCTGTTTCATGTTCCCGGGCTCGACGCCGTCCTCTGCGAGGGCTATGAGCTGGACAGCGTTGCCGCTGCACAGCGCTGCATCGACCACGGTGTACACGTTCACCTGGATAAGCCGGGCGGAGAAGACATCGCCGCCTACGAGCACATGCTCCGCGACGCGAAGCGCAAGAACCTCATCGTGCAGCTCGGCTACATGTACCGCTACAATCCCGCCGTGCTCTACATGCACGACCTGATCAACGACGGCAGAATCGGCGAGATCACCGCGATCGACACCCAGATGAGCACGCAGCATGACATGCGCGTCAACAAGCTGCTGTCCGGCTTCAAAGGCGGCAACATGTTCTGGCTCGGCTGCCACCTGATCGACCTGGTCTACAGCGTCGCGGGCGTGCCGGACGAGATCATCCCGATGCACAACAAGTCGGGCTTCATCATGGACGGTGTGCTGGACAACACCTTCGCCGTGCTGAAGTACCCCAAGTTTGTGGCGACCGTCCGCATCAACTCGACCGAGGTCAACGGCTACGGCAGACGCCAGTTTGTGCTCTGCGGCAGAGAAGGCACCGTCGAGATCAAGCCGCTTGAGAACCCGACGAAGATGACCTTCGCAGACCGCCGCATGACCGGCACCAACGCCTACAACGACGTCAAGGCGGAGATCCCGTTCCAGAAGCCGACCGGTCGCTACGACGTGATGCTGCACGATTTCGCTGCCTACATCCGCGGCACGAAGAAGAATCCCTTTGACTACGATTACGAGCTCCAGCTCCAGAAGATGGTGCTTGCCGCATGCGGCTTTGACATCGACTTCAAGACGCCGACGATTCTGTAAGCTGCTGCCCGAAGAAAGAAAGGAACAGACACTATGAAAGCAATTCTGATTGATAAAGACACCAATGCGCTCTCCTGGTCGGACGTGCCGAACCCGGTCGTCGGTCCCGAGGATGCGCTGGTTGAGATCCACGCCGCGGCGCTGAACCGCGCTGACCTGATGCAGCGCGCAGGCGATTATCCGCCCCCGCCCGGCTGCCCCGAATGGATGGGCCTCGAGATCGCGGGCGTGATCGTTGAGCTCGGCGAGGAGGCAAAGAAGAAGTCCTCGTGGAAGATCGGCGACAAGGTCTGCGCTCTGCTCGGCGGCGGCGGCTATGCCGAGTATGCCAACGTCAAGTACGACATGCTGATGCCTGTTCCCGAGACCTGCACGTTTGAAGAAGCGGCAGCGATCCCGGAGGCGTTTGCCACCGCATACCTCAACCTCTTCATCGAGGGCGGGCTGAAGGCAGGCGACACGCTGCTGATGCACGCAGGTGCAAGCGGGCTTGCCAGCGTCGTCATCCCGATGGCGAAGGCATTCGGCGCGCGCGTCATCACGACGGTCATCGAGGACAGCGTGATCGACCGCATCAAGCATCTCGGCGCTGACCGCGTGGTCAATTCGAGGAAAGAAGACATCGTGAAGGTGCTGGAAGAGGAGCGCGACGCGGGTCATCCGATCGACGTTGCGATCGACTGCCTCGGCGGCAGCATCCAGGGCAAGTGCCTCCAGTACATGCGCTACGGCGGACGTTGGATCATGATCGCAACGCTCGCGGGCGACATCACAGAGGTTGATCTGAAGAAGCTGTATGTCCTCAATGTGCGCCTGATCGGCAGCACGCTCCGCTCGAAGAAGCCGGAGTTCAAGGCAAAGCTGCTGGCAACGCTCGTCAAGGACGTCTGGCCGAAGATCGACACCGGCGAGGTTCGCCCGACGATCTACAAGGTTCTGCCCATCACCGAAGCCGAGGCGGCGCATGCCATCCTCGAGCGCGGGGAGAATGTCGGCAAGGTTGTGCTGAAAGTCAGATAAGGAAGAGAAAACGGGGGAAACTTTCGTGTACGAAAGTTTCCCCCGTACCCCTTTCAAAGGACAAAGAGGGATAAGTCGGATTTTATCTGTAGGGGCGACCATTGTCGCCCGCCGCGTCTCTGGCTTCCCCACCGGGGAAGGCTTGGATCAATTTAGGCTTCCCTTGGGGGAGAGTTGTACGAGACGCAAAGCGTTTTTTAGGCTTCCCCGTTGGGGAAGGCTTGATTAAACCGTGTATGGCTGCGCATCTTAGGCTTCCCCACCGGGGAAGGCTTGGATTGCGCGGCGCGGATGCGGCGGGAGCAAGCCCCCGCCCTACGGTGTGTACGCATCTCCAACCCCTCCCCTCAACTTTTTTCAAAAAAATTCGCAAACCCCTTGACAAAGGGAACACGGTCTGCTATAATCCCTTTGTTACCTAAGACAGCAGGTTCCGGTAAAAGCGCAAGCTTTCCTGCCGAGGGATGTTTATAAAACTTGTTTTGTAATCTTTCTTTCGGTATCCTTATGTCTTACCGTAGAAAGATTTTTTTATTGTTTAACGGAGGTGAAAATACGATGCCAAGCAAGAAGATTCTTGAAGCAAAACAGGCAACGGTAGCAGCACTTGCCGAAAAACTCAAAAACGCGGCAGCCGGCGTACTGGTGAAGTACGAAGGCATCACCGTTGAGGACGACACCAAGATGCGTGCGGCTCTGAGAGCAGCAGGCGTCGAGTACTCGGTCATCAAGAACTCGATCACGGGCAGAGCTTGTGACGAGGTCGGCTACGGCGCCATGAAGGAACACCTTCACGGCATGACCGCGCTGGCAATCAGCGCTGAGGACCCCATCGCACCCGCGAAGATCCTCAAGGAGTATGTGGAGAAGGTTGATTCCTTTGAGTTTTGCGCAGGCTTCATCGACGGCGCAGTCGTTGGTGTTGATACTGTGAAGGAGCTCGCAGACACGCCCTCGAAGGAAGTCCTCGTCGGCAAGGTTCTCGGCTCGCTCCAGTCCCCGCTGTACGGTCTGTGCTTCGGTCTGCAGGCGATCATCGACAAGGCAGGCGAAGGCAGCGACGATGTCGTTGCATCGACCCTGGTCGCAGCCGCTCCCGCAGCTGAGGCTCCCGCAGAAGCGTAAACAAACCGCTTAAAATTAAAATTAATTTATATTTCACAGGAGGATAGTACAAATGGCTACCGAAAAGATCGCAAACATTATGGAAGAGATAAAGACCCTGACAATCCTTGAGCTGAAGGATCTCGTAAAGGCTCTCGAGGAGGAGTTCGGCGTATCCGCAGCTCCCGTTGCAGTTGCAGCAGGCGCAGGCGCTGCCGCTCCCGCAGCAGAAGAGAAGACCGAGTTCGACGTCATCCTGAAGAGCGCGGGCGCGCAGAAGCTCGGCGTTATCAAGGTTGTCCGTGAGATCACCGGTCTTGGTCTGAAGGACGCAAAGGACCTCGTTGAGGCTGCTCCGAAGGCAATCAAGGAAGGCATTGCGAAGGAAGAAGCAGAGAAGATCAAGGCTGATCTCGTTGCTGCCGGCGCAGAAGTCGAAGTTAAGTAATTTAACAGGGCTTCCGATTTTGATGCAGAAACAAAGGGAACGGGTTTCCGTTCCCTTTTTCTTTTGAAATTGCCTTGCCGTATGCAAATACGGCGGCGGCGATTTCAATAGATTCTGCAATCAAACTCGAAAGCCCGGAGACTGCTGCGATTTCCGATTTTGATGCAGAAACAAAGGGAACGGGTTTCCGTTCCCTTTTTCTTTTGAAATTGCCTTGCCGTATGCAAATACGGCGGCGGCGATTTCAATAGATTCTGCAATCAAACTCGAAAGCCCGGGGACTGCTGCGATTTCCGATTTTGATGCAGAAACAAAGGGAACGGTTTTCCGTTCCCTTTTTCTTTTG
>QAKK01000039.1 GCA_003343845.1 Oscillospiraceae bacterium | reverse complement strand
GGCAAGCCGATTGACGGTGCGCCGTACCTCAAAGGCGAAAAGGTCATCGGCAGCGCAAAGCCCACGCTTGACGCCGACCTTGCAAAGCTGACGGCGGCGAAGGTGATCACATCGCCGGACTACTGGCGCAAGACCGCGCCGACCGTGCGCTATTTGCCCGAGCTGCTCCACAACATGGCGGAGGCGCTCAAATGAAGATCGTCTTTGAAGGCAGGCGCGCAGCGGGCAAAAAGCGCCGCACGCTCGCCGAATTCTCCAAGCGGGTGGTGGCGGCGCTGATCATCGTATGGTTTGCGGGCGTGCTGCTCGGCACGGCGGTGGTCGCGGTGCAGACCCTGCGCGGCGACATGACCGTCAACCTCTCGGATCTGCTCCTCTACATCGGCGCGCCAATGACCGGCGGCATTGTGACCTATCTGCTCAAGAGCGCATACGAGAATAAGGAAAAGATCAAAAGCGGCAGAGCGGGCGGTGCAGAACCGTCCGACCTGCCGTGAAAGGGGGTGAAAGTATGGAAAGCGTACTGAAGAAGGTATCCAGCCGCAAGTTTCTGGTCGCCGTCAGCGGCGTGGTCAGCGGCATTGTGCTGATCGTGGGCGGCAACACCACCGAGGGCGTGACGGCGATCGTCACCTCGGTCGTCGCCTATCTCGCCGCCGAGGGGCTGGTCGACATGGCAGCCGTGAAGAAACAGAGCGAAAACGCATTCAAAACTGAGGATTGATTTTGCATTTTCCTGTTTCAAACGCGCAAACATATGCTATAATAGTCTCGCGGCAGTCGCCGCGAGACTATTATTTTTACGGAGGACCACATGAAGGTCACGACTTTGAAGAAATACGCAGAGCTGATCGCGCGCCGCGGCGTCAATCTAAAGAAGGGCGACGAGGTCGTCATCACCGCCGAGCTGGATCAGCCGAAATTCGTGGAATATGTTGTCGAAGCCTGCTACAAGGCGGGCGCAAAGAAGGTCACGGTGGACTTCACCCACCAGCCGCTGCAAAAGCTGCATGTCAAATACCGCAATCTGAAGACGCTCGGCAAGGTGGAAGACTGGGAAGTCGCCCGCCTCGAGCACTACATCGAGGCGCTGCCCGCCCGCATCTACCTCATCAGCGAGGATCCGGACGGACTGCGCGGCATGGACCGCGAGAAGAACGCCAAGGGCGCACAGGCGCGCAGCAAGATCATCAAGCCCCTGCGCGACCGGATGGACAACCGCTACAAGTGGTGCATCGCCGCCGTCCCCGGTAAGGCATGGGCGCAGAAGATATTCCCCGGCATCCGCGCGAGTGCCGCGATCGAGAAGCTGTGGGAAGCCATCCTCTACACCTCCCGCGCCGACGGTGACGACCCGATTGCCGCATGGGACGCGCACAATGCCGACATCGCCGCGCGCTGCGCATACCTCAATTCGCTCGGCATCGACACCCTGCATTACACCGCGTCGAACGGCACGGACTTCACGGTCGGGCTGATCGACCGCTCCGAATTCTGCGGCGGCGCGGAAGCCATCATCGGCGGCGAGATCTTCAACGCCAACATTCCCTCCGAGGAGGTCTACACCAGCCCGAAGCGCGGTCGCGCCGAAGGCATTGTCTACTCGACCAAGCCCCTCTCCTACAACGGGCAGCTGATCGAGAACTTCTCCATCCGCTTCCACGAGGGCAAGGTGACCGAGGTGCACGCCGAGAAGAACGAGGAGATGCTGAAGACCATTGTTTCGATGGACGAGGGCGCATCCTACCTCGGCGAGGTCGCGCTGGTTCCCTATTCGTCCCCCATCAATCAGCTCGGCTATCTGTTCTACAACACGCTGTTTGACGAAAACGCGGTCTGCCATCTGGCGCTCGGCGAGGGATATACCAACACGCTGCGCGGCTTTGCGGACATGACGCGCGAGGAATGCACCGCCGCCGGCATCAATGACTCGATGATTCACGAGGACTTTATGATCGGCGCGCCCGACCTCTCGATCGTTGCCACGCTCCGCGACGGGACGGAGAAGGAGATCTTCAAAGACGGCACCTGGGCATTTTGATGTTGACCGGCGGATGCGGTCCGGAACGCCCGGCGAAAGCAGACGGAACAGCGCCATACGGTGTATACACCGTATGGCGCCGTTTGTCTTTCGTCGCTTTCGTATTTCTTACTTATACTTATAGAATCCCTCGCCGGAGGACATACCGAGCTTGCCTGCGTCGATATATTCCTTCAGCATCTTCGACATGCCCTTGAAGTTGTAGGGCGCGAGGAAAGACGGGATCTTCACATACATCTGCACGATGTTGTACGCCGTGGTCAGACCGACGGTATCGAGGATTTGGAACGGTCCCTTGGGCGAGCCCGTGCCGAGCGTCCACGCCTTGTCGATGCTCTCGGGGTCGGAAATGCCGTTGACATAGAGGTCCATGCCCGAGAACAGCAGCGGGATCAGCATCGAATTGAGCAGATAACCCGCCTTTTCCTTGCGTACCGGCAGCGGGATCATACGGATCTCCTTGGCAAAGTCCATGATGAGGTCAAAGTACTTCGCGTCGGTCTTGGGCTGTGCCATGATCTCGGCGGTGTTGTTCTTCCAGATGGAGTTTGCAAAGTGGAGCGACAGGAACTTCTCGGGTCTGCCGGTGAACTTCGCGAGCTTGGAGGGCAGCAGGGTGGAGGAATTGGTGACGATGACCGTCTTCTCGGGCAGGAGCGGTGCAAGCGCGGTGTAGAACGCATCTTTCTGCCGGATGTCCTCCGCCATCGACTCGATGACGAGGTCGGCGTCTTCAACCGCCTTTTTCATGTCCAACTCCAGCTTCAGCCCGGTGTACGCGCGCTCCACGGCAGCAAGGCAAGCATCCTTGTCAAAGCTCTCGTAGTCGGCAATGCCGCGCGCCCAGGTCGCCGGGGTCTGTCCCTCGGGGGTCGCCATCTTCTCGATGGTCTTGGTGTAAACGGTCTTCAGGTGATCCAGCTTCGGCTGGGTGCGCCCGATACTGCCCTGGCTGCGCAGCCAGATGGTGACGTCAAAGCCGCAGTACGCCGCCTGGAAGGCGATCTGGCTGCCGAGCACGCCGCCGCCCGCAACAACGATTTTTTTCATGGTTTTTTCTCCTTGTGTAAAAAAATTTCATACACAGACAGTCTACCACAGGCTTGTTAAAAAAGCAACGATAATTTTATTAAAAATTATAATCTTTTGTCGAAGGCGCATAAATCCAAGGTCTGACCTTATGACGCATTGTCCGTGCTCTCCTTTTCCCTTCTCCAAGGCGGCGTGTCCTCCGCCGCCTTGAAGTTGTAGATCGGCTTAAGGACATCAACGACCTCCACCGCATCCCGCACCGCATTCTCGATCTCGGCAAGCGACTTGTACGCCATCGGCGCCTCGTCGATCGTCTCCGCCGAGACCGAGGTGGTATAGATCCCCGCCATCGACGCGCGATATGCCTCCATATCCAGCGTTTCTTTGGCGCGTGCGCGCGACATCACGCGCCCCGCGCCGTGCGGCGCCGAAAAGTTCCATTCCGGATTGCCGCGCCCGACCGCCAGGATCGAGCCGTCGCGCATGTTGATCGGGATCAGCAGCCGCTCGCCCGCATGGGCGGCGACCGCGCCCTTGCGCAGGATCATCTCCCCGGTGTCGATGTAATTGTGGATCGTGTGGAATGCGTCCGCCGCCGTCGTGCCGGTGTGCGCGAGCAGGATCTCCGCCATTTTCTCGCGGTTCCGGCAGGCAAAACGCTGGCAGATCTCCACGTCGTGCAGATAATCCGCCATGAAGCTGCCGTAGAGCCAGCAGAGGTCGGCGGGCACCGACAGCGCCTGCGTGACAAAATCCCGCTTCAGCGCCTGCAGCGCACCCTCGATCTCCGCGCGTCTGCCCGCCGCCTTGTAGGTGCGGATGATCTCATCGCGCGCCTTAAAATAGTCTTCTTTGCCCATATGCAGGTCAACGGCAAGCTGCTGGTAGATCTCAGCCACCTGCTTGCCGAGGTTGCGGCTGCCGGAATGAATGACCAAATAGAGCGTGCCGTCCGCCGCGCGATCCGCCTCGATGAAATGGTTGCCGCCGCCGAGCGTCCCCAGCGAACGCTCCAACCGGCGGCTGTCCCGCAGCGCGCGGAAGCAGCGCAGCGCCGTCAGGTCAAAGCGCTCCTGTCTGCCTTCCCAAACCCGCATGCCGGACGGGATGAAGTGCGCCGCCGCATCCAGCGTGGGCAGATCGATCGCACGCTCGTTCAGCCGCACGGTGTACATGCCGCAGCCGATGTCCACCCCCACGATGTTGGGGCAGACCTTGTCGGTGACGGTCATCGTGGTGCCGACGGTGCAGCCCTTGCCTGCATGGACGTCCGGCATGATCCGCACGCGGCTGCCCGCCGTCAGCGGATAGCAGCACATGCGGCGGATCTGTTCGATCGCGCTGTCCTCCACCGTCTGCGCATAGCAGACTGCCGTCGTCACCGTTCCCTGAATCTCAAACATACCGGGCTCCTTTCCGTACGCCGCTTTCGCGCATCCGTGGTTTGTGATGCCAGTATAGCGGAAAACTGCCCCCGCATCACGGAAAAAAAGTTGCGAGCATCACTGCCCGCAACTTTTTTGTTTCAGCAGCCGTTCCCGCATCAGCGAGACGAAGTGCGCCGGCTCGACAACACGCACGGTCGGTCCGAAGGACAGAATGCGGATGACCATTTCGGTCTCGTCGTCCCAGTCGTACAGGATCGTCACCCGGCAGCGGTCGTCTGCAAGGCGCTCCGCGCGCTTCTCAAAGTGCGCAAAATGCATCAGCACGCGCTCCGGCGTATTGCGCTGATCCACCATCTCGAGGACGACCTGCCGCCGCTTCGGCACACGGCACCGCAGCGGCACGGGCGCGCAGCCGCCCGTAAAGCGCTCGCAGTGCACGATGCGCGCAAGATTTACCGTGGCGGCGCTGCTGCCGCCCTCGCCGATCAGGCGGAATTTATCGTCCTTCTCGGAGTATTCCAGCCGCACCGGCAGGAGCGTGATATGCAGAATGCTGCCGCGGCGGTTGGTCATGTCCACACGCAGCGGCTGCTTCTGCCGGATCGCGTCGAGGATCAGCCGGAAGCGGCGGATGTAACCCGCATCCGTATAGGGATCGCCGTCCGCATAGCGGTCGAACACGCAGATATCCTCCGGCAAAAACAGCGGCTCCACGTCGTCCGCATCCGGCGGCGTGTCGGTGAACAGCCGGATGCGCGGATCGAGCAGAATCGCCTTTTGCCAGCGCCGCTCGGTCAGGGTCAGCGGCAAGGTAGGCGCATGGCGCAGCGGCGTTGACCCATCCGCCGCCAGCAGCTGCCACCTGCCGTCCGTCAGCGCGGGCTCGATCTGCAGCACGCTCTCGCCGAACGCATGCTCGGCAATGATGGCGCGCAGCTCCCCCTTTTCAAGCGGGTGATCGATTGCGGCGCGCAGAACGGCAGCCACGGCGTTGTAATACGCGCCGTAAAGCTCACTGAAGATCACTGCCGCCGCCCCCTTCCGCGTCCGCGATGCCGTACATGCGGTACATTGCCTCGATGTCCCGCCCAAACTGTCTGCCGACCGCCTCGTTGGAGAAGCGATAGGACACGATGCGGCAGAGAAACGTGCGCATCCAGGGCAGGATCTCGGTGCTGTCAAAGAGCTCCGCCGAAAAGCGGCTGGTGTGCGCGTCGAGACGCTCCACACTGCCGCAGCGCTTCTCGCGCTCGAGCCGTCGGTGGATATGCGCCTCGTCGTCGCCGTAGCGCACGGTGAACTCCACATGCTCCGTGCGGTGGCGCGCACCGCCCTGCGTGCTGACGCCCCACATATGCGGGCGCATCCCGTCGAGCTTCTGCCGCAGCACGGCAAATCTGCCGCACACCTCCCCCGCCTCGACCGCCGCAATGTTGTCCGTGCGAAAGGAGGTGATGCGCCCCGTCCGCTCCGCGTAGGCAAGCAGGTACTGCCGCCCGCTCTGCACGCTGATGAAAATGCGCAGGGGAACGACGTGTTCGCTGAATGTGCCGCCGCGGCGGCGGTTGACGACCTGCAATGTCACAAAGCGCTGCGCCCGCATGGCGCCGAACAGCGCATACAGGATCTCGCTGTCGGTCGTGCCGGTGATATAGTGATGCTTGAAGGTAAACAGGTCGGTATGCGGCGCGGTTTTGTCCAGGAGATATGAGCCGATCACACCGCAGGGCGCGACCTCGGAAAAGAAGTCGAGCACCGCCGCATCGAGGATCGGCGCATCCGCCGCGCGGCGATAGTAGAGCGTCTTGCCGCGCTTTTCGGTCTCGATCAACCCCTCGGACACATATTCGCCGAGCTTTTTGCGCACGGTGGAAGCGTCAAACAGGCGCGGCGACGGGAAGACGGCGAGGCGGTCGTCCAGCGCCGCCATGATGTCAGCAAGCGGAAGCGCCGTCGCAGGCGTATCCAAAATGTCAAAGAGCAGAAAATGCAGCGTGATGTCGCCGTCGGTAAAGCTCTTTGCCTTCCACGCCGCATACAGCGGATTGTGCCGCACGGTGCGGCTGTCGATGGAGATGAAGACGCGCTTCCCCGCCGGGGTCTGCGTAAAGCGCATGGAATCGCCGAGATAGCTCTCCATGCGCCGCCGCTCGTCGTCGTAGGAACGGGCGCTTTTCGCGGTGTACTCCTCCCGCCCCTTGAAGCCGTAGACGTAAAACTCGCGCATGTATTCGCGGATGCGGCTGAAATTCTTGACCAGTTCACTGTATGCCATGCGCATTCTCCTTTTTGTCAATACGGGGAAGAAAAAAGCGGTTCCCCGAAGCGGGATCCCTGAAATTTTCCCGTGCAGCTGTCGGAATCGGTGCTCCGACACCTCATGCCAGTGTAACATAAAAAACCAAAAAGCACAAGAGCAAGATTGCCGGCATTGAATGCGGCGGTCTGCGCCCGGCGGCAGCCGGCATGTTGAGGGCATTTCTTACGCAAAAAGGACGGTTCTTCGAGAACCGTCCTTTTTGAATCAATACAGCTTTGCGCCGGCGGGGATGTGCGGATCGACCATCAGCAGCTGCAGCTTTTCTTCGCCTTCTTCGGTGTGGATGGCGGAAAGCAGCATGCCGCAGGAGTCAATACCCATCATGGCACGCGGCGGGAGGTTGGTGATGGCGATGAGCGTCTTGCCGACCAGCTCCTCCGGCTCATAGAAGGCGTGAATGCCGGAGAGAATGGTGCGCGCCGTGCCGGTGCCGTCATCCAGCGTGAACTTCAACAGCTTCTTCGACTTCGGCACAGCCTCGCAGGCAAGCACCTTGACCGCGCGGAAATCCGACCTCGAGAAGGTGTCAAAATCCACAAAATCCGTAAACAGCGGCTCAATCTCCACCTTGGAGAAGTCAATCTTTTCCGGTGCTGCGGACGCCGTCTGCGCCGCTGCCTCCGACTTCTTCTCCGACTTGGGCGCGTCCAACGGCTTCATTGTCGGGAACAGAAGAACATCGCGGATGGTATCGGCGCCGGTCATCAGCATGACGCAGCGGTCGATGCCCATGCCCATACCGCCCGTGGGCGGCATGCCGTATTCGAGCGCGGTGAGGAAATCCTCATCGAGCATTTCGGTTTCGTCGTCGCCGCGCTGGCGCTGCTCTGCCTGCTTGACAAAGCGCTCGCGCTGATCCAGCGGATCGTTCAGCTCGGAATAGGCATTCGCCAGTTCGCTGTGGCAGATGAACAGCTCAAAGCGCTCGGTCAGGCGCGGGTCGGCGGGGCTGCGCTTGGTGAGCGGGGAGACCTCGACGGGGTACATCGTGATGAAGGTCGGCTGAATGAGCTTCTCCTCGACCTTCTGATCAAAGCAGGCATAGAGTGCGTTGCCCCAGGTCTTCTCGGCTGCAGGCGCCAGCTCAACGCCCTGCGCCTTTGCTGCGGCAACCGCCTCGGCGTCGTCGGTGATCGCGCCGAAGTCGATGCCGACGTATTCCTTGACCGCATCCACCATAGTCAGTCTGCGCCAGCCGGGCGTGAGATCGATGGTCTCGCCCAGCCACGCAAGCGTATAGGTGCCGTGAATCGCCTTGGCGGCGCCCGAAAGGATGCCCTCGGCAATGTCCATCATATTGTGGAAATCGGCATACGCCTGGTACAGCTCCACCGTAGTGAACTCGGGATTGTGCTTCGGGTCCATGCCCTCGTTGCGGAAGATTCTGCCCACTTCGTAGACGCGATCCATGCCGCCGACGATCAGCCGCTTGAGCGGCAGCTCGGTGGCGATGCGCATGTACATGTCAATGTCGAGCGTGTTGTGGTGCGTGACAAACGGGCGCGCCGCAGCGCCGCCCGCGATGGTGTTGAGCACGGGTGTCTCAACCTCGATATAGTTCATATTATCGAGGTAATTCCGCAGGAATTTGATAAACTGCGAACGGATGACAAAATTGCGCTTGACCTCGGGATTGACAATGAGGTCGACATAGCGCTGTCTGTAGCGCAGATCCTGATCCTTCAGCCCGTGAAACTTCTCGGGCAGGGGCAGGAGTGACTTGGACAGCAGAACGATTGCCTTGGCGTGCACCGAAACCTCGCCGGTCTGCGTGCGGAACACAAAGCCGGTGACACCGACGATGTCGCCGATGTCGTACTTCTTGAAGTCGGCGTATTCGTCCGTGCCGATGTCGTCGCGCTTGACATAGACCTGGATCTTGCCGTCGCGATCCAGCAGGTGCATGAAGCTCGCCTTGCCCATGACGCGCTTGCCGACGATTCTGCCGGCGATCTGCACGTCCTTGCCCTCATAGGCATCGAAGTCCGCCTTGATCGCCTCGCTGTGCGCATTGACATCAAAGGAGGTCAGCTCAAACGGGTTTTTGCCCGCCGCAGTGAGCGCGGCGAGCTTCTCACGGCGCACCGCAAGCTCGTTTGTATTGTTCGTTTCGGTCATGGGTGTCTGATTTTCTGCCATCTTCGTACTTCCTTTATTCTGTCTTAACCATTGAGCTTCACGCGCGAAACCGAAAGCAGCTTCAGCGGATAGCTCGTGCCGTCCGGCGTCTCCACCGTGACGGTGTCGCCCTCACGCGCGCCGATCAGCGCTGCGCCGATGGGGGACTGATCCGAGATCTTGCCCGTCCAGAAATCCACCTCGTTGGAGCCGACGATCGTATACTCGACTTCCTTGCCGTGCTTCTCAACCTTGACGATCGAGCCGACGCTGACCTTGGAATGGTCCACCTCGGACTCGTCCACGACGATTGCGTGCAGGATCAGCCCTTCCAGCTCGGTAATGCGGCTCTCGACCTTTGCCTGCTCATTGCGTGCCTCGTCGTATTCACTGTTCTCCGAAAGGTCGCCGTAGGAACGGGCGACGGCAAGCGCCTCCTTGACCTCGGCGCGCCGGGTTGTCTTCAGGTAATCCAGCTCGTCAACGAGCGCCTGATAGCCCTCTTTGGTATAGTGCATCTGCTTTGCCATAATAACTACCTCTTTCCGTATATCGTAAACCGAAGATTATTTGTAGAGCGCAAGCGCTGTCTGCAGCTGTGCATCGTTTTCATGCGCCAGCTTGAAGAGATTGATGTTGCGGTATTCCTCGTCCAGCTCGGACTCGACGTCCGGCGTGATGCCGACACCCTCGTAGTTGTCCGAATAGGGGGGCGCGTACATCGAGGTCGAGATGCGCAGTGCCGAGCCGTCCTCAAACGGGATCAGCGACTGCACGGTGCCCTTGCCGTAGGTCACGGTGCCGACAACGATCGCCTTCTGATAATCCTTGAGCGCGGAAACGAACAGCTCTGCCGCCGAGGCGGTATTGCCGTTTGCCAGCACGACCATGGGCGCCTTGAATTCGTTTACGTCCGACTCATAGACCTGCTCGGTGCCGTCCTTGTACTGGATGCGGACGATCGGACCCTCGGGCAGCAGCATGTCGAGAATCTGCAGGATGGAAGAAAGCTCGCCGCCGCCGTTGTTGCGGACATCGACGATGTAACCGTGCGCGCGGTCCTCTCTGCCGCGGTTGAGCGCATCGGCAAACTGGGACGCGGTGGTGTCATTGAAATCCATCAGGCGGATATAGGCAATGGGCGTAACCAGATTCGGCAGTTCGATCGTCTCATAGGTGACCGACTGCTCCTCGACCATGCGGCGCGTGAGCGTGACGTCAAACTGCTCGCTGTAATCCGCGCCGCGCGCGATGGTGATCGTCACCTCGGTGCCGACCTCGCCGCGCACCTTGGCAACCGCCTCATTGTAGCCGATGGCAGCCACATTCTCCCCGCCGACCGCGACGATAAAGTCGCTCGGCAGGAGACCGCCCTCGTCAGCCGGGCTGTTCGGCATGACGTTCAGCACCTCGATCACGCCGTAATCGGCGTTGTAGACGACGCTGACGCCGATACCGGCAAACTCGCCCGAATAGCCCTGCTGCAAGGCTGCGAAATCCTCAGCGTTGTGGTACGCACCGTACTTATCGCCGGTGTAGGCGACAAAACCGTGCGCCGCGCCCTCGACCAGTTCGTCGATGTCCAGGTCGCCGACGAAATAGTCGGCATACAGTTCGGCGATCGCACCGATTTTTGCTGCGACGCGCTCGGTGATCTCCTCGCCGAGCGTCTTTTCGGCGGGTTCGTCCGGCACGGTCGGCTCCTCGGTCTTCTCGGTATAGTCGGGGGGTACCTGCCCTGCCGGCTCATCGCGGAAGAATACGTCGCCGAAAACGATCGTCAACTGAAATGTGATGACCATTGCGAAGATCACAAGGAAGATCGCAAGCCATAGAGAAATCTTTTTTGTCATGCTTTTTTCCGTTTCCTGTCTGGATGATTGGTTTATTTCGGCTGAACGACCCAGCCGTTTGCGATCGGATCCTGAATCTTGCCGTCCACACGCACCTCAAAGTGCAGATGCGGTCCGGTGACGTTGCCCGTTGCGCCCATCTCGGCGATGTGATCGCCCTGCTTGACCGTGTCGCCGACCGAGACCAGCAGCTTGGAGCAGTGCGCATACAGGGTGGAGATGCCGCCGCCGTGGTCTACGACGATGTAGTTGCCGTAGCTGGAATGCTTGGTCGCTATAACGACCTTGCCGGTCTGCGCCGCATAAATATCCGTGCCGACCGCCGAGGGAATGTCGATGCCGCGGTGGAAGTCGGTCACCTTCTTGCCGTAAATGTAGTAAGTACGGTAGCCATAGCCGCTGCTGATGCGTTTAACCGAGAGGTCGCACGGCCAGATGAACTTGCCGCCGACGTAATCGGACTGGCTTGCCTTGGCGAGCTGCTTCAGAAGGTTTTCAAGACGTGCATTCTCCTCGTCCTCAGCCTTCCGCGCCGCCTCATACTCGGCGGTGATCTGCGCCTCGGTCTTGCGGAGTGACGCAACGTAGCGATCCGAATCGCCCTTTTGCTCTTCCAGCGCCGACTGCTCCTTGAGCAGCTCCTCGGCGTAGGTCTCCTGCTCCGCTTTCGTCGATTCCAGCTCCGCCTTCGTCGATTCCAGCACGTTCTTCATGTCCTCGAGCTGCTGCTTCTCGGTCTTGAACTTTTCGAGCAGCTTTGAGTTGTAGGAAAGCAGATTTGCCGCGTTTTCCACGCGGGAGAGCAGGTCGCTCATGTCGTCTGCGCCGACCACGACGCTGAGCGCGTCGGTGTTCTCACTTTCATACTGTGCGCGGATCATCAGGAGAAATTTTTCGCGGGTGGTGTTGACCTCTGCGGTCTTCTCGGTGATCTCCACCTCTTTTTCGGCGATGGCGTTTTCCTTCTCGCCGATCTGGACGGTGAGCGCATCGAGCAGATTCTGCGCCGTCTCGATCTTCTTTTCGGTGCTGAGGATCAGTTCATTGTAATATGCGGACTTCTGCTGCGCCGTGTAGCGGTCATTCTGCACGTTCTTCAGCTTGTCTTTCAGGTCTTTCTGCTTTGCCTCCAGCTCCTTGATGGATTCCTGATAGGCAATGACATCCTTGTTGTCCGCAAACTGCGTTGCGGAGGTGGTTGCCGCCGCGACGGCAAACGCCGCACCCGCGGCGACGGTCAGTGCCGCAAGGCAGATGCAGAGCAGCTTTCTCATCTTGTTCATGGCAAACGCTCCTTTCCGAATGGATCAGGTTCGGTCACGCCTCAACGTAGCGACCGAGCGAAACGATACTGCCGACAATGCCGCAGAACAGCGAAATGGCGAAGAAGATGGCAAGCAGCATGGGGGTCATGGCGGAATAGCTGTACATTTTGACGATGCCGACCTCGGACAGCACAAAGCTCGAGAGCCCGCTGTAGATCAGCTTTTCGAGGAAGTAGGCGGCGCCGGCGCCGATGCAGCCGATCAGCACGCCTTCCAGCACAAACGGCGCGGCGATATAGGCGCGCCCCGCGCCGATGTAACGCATGATCGCGATCTCCTCGCGGCGCGCATACACCGACAGCTTGATGGTGTTGATAATGACAAACAGCGAGACCACGCCGCAGAGCACGGCAAACCAGACGAAGATGACCGATATGCCGTTTTGCAGCGAGCCGATCGTCGCGGCGAGGTCGAGACGGCTGTTGACCTTGCGCACGCCCTCGATCTGCTTGAGTTCATAGTCCAGCGTCGTTGCCCCTGCATTGTCGGCATAGGTGATGCGGTAGCAGTCGGACAGCGGGTTTTCCTCCGGCGTGATGTCGTCGAGCAGGTAGGCGTATTCCGCAAACTCGCCCGCGACCTCGCGGAGCCCCTCCTCCTTCGAGACATAGGTCACGCTCTCAACATTGTCGAGGGCGCGGATCTCGTCGCCGATGCGCGCCGCCGTAGCGGCGTCGGCGTCATATTCAAGGAAGACCTCGATCTCATTAAGATCGGTGATGTCTTCAAGATTATAGTCAATATTTTTGGAAATCAGCGCAAAGCTGCCGATAAAGAGAAGGCAGCTGACAAGGACAAAGATGCTGACAAAGGTGAGCAGCCCGTTGCGCACCATGCCGTGCAGCGCCTGTAAGAGCGCGTCGCCGAAACGTCTCATCTGCTCTCCCCTCCCGCTGCGGTGTCTTCCACCACTCTGCCGTCGCGCAGGCGCACAATGCGCTGGTTGAACATCTTGGCAAGCTCTGCCTCGTGCGTCACGACGACGACGGTCTTGTTGTATTCCTTCATCTTGACAAGCAGACCCATGATCTCCATGCTGAGCTTGGGGTCGAGGTTGCCGGTCGGCTCGTCGGCGATGATGGTATGCGGATTGTTGATGATGGCGCGCGCCAGTGCAACGCGCTGCTGCTCGCCGCCCGAAAGCTGGTTCGGAAAGCAGTTTGCCTTATCCTCAAGTCCGACAATGCGCAGCATCGACATCACGCGGCTCTTCACCTCGGCGGCGTCCGCCCCGCCGATCACGCGCAGTGCGAAGGCGACGTTCTCAAACACCGTCTTTTTCTTGAACAGGCGGAAATCCTGAAAGACCACGCCGAGCCTGCGGCGGTACTTCGGAATGCGCGTTGCGGGCATTTTGGCAAGGTTGGTTCCGCCGACCCACAGCTCGCCGCCCGTGATGCGCTCCTCGCGCAGAAGCAGCTTGGTCATCGTGGTTTTGCCGGCGCCGCTGTCCCCCATGATGAAGACAAATTCGCCGTCATCTATTTTCAGATTCAGATTATCCAGTGCGACTTTCCCGCCCGGGTATCGCTTGGTTACATTCTTAAATTCGATCATTCTCTATCCTCGGATGCCGACGAAAATCCGGCAGATTTGGGTGCGGGCGCATGCCGCCCGGCAGCGGGGAGCGAAGTCCCCATTACGCAAGAATTGCAGGAATGCGTCTGGCGCATTCCCACAATCCGAAAGCATATCAGAATTTAACCGGCTTCGAGGTCAGATATTTCTTGACCATCAAAGCAACCTTGAATGTGATCGCGTGTTCAAACTCGCGCAGGTCAAGACCCGTGATCTTGCGGATCTTTTCGAGGCGGTAGACGAGTGTGTTTCTGTGTACGAAGAGTTTTCTCGATGTCTCGGAGACATTCAGATTGTTTTCAAAGAAGCACTGGACGGTCATCAGGGTCTCGCGGTCGAGCGACTCGATTGAGCCCTTCTTGAACACTTCCTGTAAGAACATCTCGCACAGCGTGGTGGGCAGCTGGTAGATCAGTCTGCCGATGCCGAGGTTCTCATAGCTGATGATGTTCTTCTCGGTGTCAAACACCTTGCCGACTTCGATGGCGACCTGCGCCTCCTTGTAGGCACGCGCCAGATCCTTGATGTTGTCCACCACGGTGCTGATGCCGATGGACACCTTGGCATAGAACTCGGAGGACAGCGTCTGCGCAATGCCGGTGGCGATGCGCTCGGTCTCCTTGGTGTCGGTGGTGGGCTTGACCTCCTTGACCAGCACGATGTCGCTCTCGCCGACGCTGATCACATAGTCGTGATTCTTGTCGGGGAACATGTTCTGCACGATCTCGTAGGGCAGCATGTCGGTCTTGCCGCTGAACTTGATAAGGAAGACCACGCGGCTCTCCTCCGCGTTGAAGCGGAGCTCCTTGCCCTTGATGTAAATATCACTTTGCAAAATGTTGTCGAGAATGATATTTTTGATGAAGGAGCACTTGTCATACTTTTCATCATACAGGTTTTTGATATTGGAAAGCGAAATGGCAATGAGAGACGCGGTGCTTGCCGCCGTCTTGTCGTCGCCCTCCACAAACACGATCTGATCGAGTTTGGAGCCCTGACCGATTGCCCGGTATGTATACCCGTTCAGCACGACCGTGTCGCCCGAATAGGACATCTCCTCGCGAATGCCGATGCGCGTCTCGCCGATCTTGGCAAGCTCACTGCAAGCGATCACAACGCCGCCCTCATCGATCACGCCGATCATACGGTCGGTTGCGTCCCGCATCTGATGGATCACACTCTGATACAGTCGATTTGACATATTGTACACCCTCTCCACTGCCGATTTGAACCTACATTCGTAGATATTGACTATATTTTAATCTGTTTTTTGTAAAATTTCAATAGCAAATTCAATATTTTACACAAAAAATTCTGCAAAAATAATCGAAATTTGTTACATCAGTTTGACGGTATAAATGATTCCGAAGATCAGATACACCACGGCAAGCGCAGCGATGAACCACAGCGCATGACCGAAGCAGATCACACCGAGTACCGCGAGAAGTGCCGCGCCGCAGCCGATGTAAGCATTGAGCGCCTTCATGCCGGCGGGGGCGATGATCTTTCTGCCGATGAAGGGCGCCGTGCCGTTCTTCTCAAGGTTGCCCGCGATGTAGGACACCACGACGATGGCAATCAGCACGGCGGCAAGCGCCGCCACGGTGACAAGCGTCTCCTGACCGCGGAACGCAGCCGAGCCGACCAGCGACGCCGCAATGGCGCCGACCACGGTGACCACCGAGAACAGGAAGAAGTCCACGGCGTAGATCTCATAGACAAAGAACAGGAGCGCTGCGGCGAGGAACCACGCGATGATGCGGGATGCGCCGAGCGGATAATAGAACATTGCCGCGACAAAAATCGTTCCCGCGATGCCGCAGAGGAACGCCGAGGACAGCACGCGCTTCGCCTCGTCGGTCTTCTTCATGCGGCAAACGATGCTGTAGATCACCGCCACCGCGAGCAGCGCACCCGTGACGATGCGGAAGACCGGCAGCGCGTCAAGCAGCCATAGCTCGCTCGATGCGGTCTGCGTTACCCGGATGAGAGCAAGAATGCCGATAACAAGCAGGGCGAACACGATCGTCATGCGGTATGTGATGGCGTTTGAGGCAGCCTCCACCTCCAGCACATGTTTTTCTTTTTGAGTCAGTTTCTTTTCCACCGTAGGTTCCTCCGGTCAAAATTCATATCTTATCTTACTGAAATGTATTCAGAGTTCAAATGCGTAGGCGATGCAGGCAAGTGCAAAGCCGGATGCGCTCTCGCAGCGCAGAATCCGCCGCCCGAGCCCGCACAGGTGAAACCCGTGCTGCACGGCTGCCGCCGCTTCATCGCCGGAAAAGCCGCCCTCGCTGCCGATGACAAGCGAGATCGACCGTGTGCCCCCTGTATCCGCCGCCGCGAGTACCTCCCGCAGCGATGCGGTGCCGTCCCCCTCATAGCAGAAGAGCGGGAGCGATGCCGCAGATGCTTCTTCAAGCATCTGCGCATAGGTAAGCGGGCGGCGCACCGCGGGGATAATGCCCCTGCCGCACTGCTTTGCCGCTTCAAGCGCGATGCGCTGCCAGCGGGCGATCTTCTTTTCCACGGATTTTTCATCCGGGCGCGACACGCAGCGCTCCGACAGAAACGGAACGATCGCGCACGCGCCGGACTCCACCGCCTTCTGTACGATCACATCCATCTTGTCCCCTTTTGGGAACGCCTGATAGAGCGTGATCGGATAGGGCGGCTCGGTGTCGGACGGGACGCTTTCGACGATTCTTGCCGTCGAGCCGTCATCCGTGATCTTCTCCAGCACGCAGGTGTGCGTCGTGCCGTGCATGTCACAGACCGTGACGGTCTCGCCGACTGCCATGCGAAGCGCACGTGCGATGTGCCGCGCGTCGTCGCCGGTGATGCGGACGGTGTCGCCGTCAAAGTTTGCACTTGGAACGAAAAATCTCGGCATAACGCCTCCGTGTGGTTTGTACAAAGTATTCGCACATATTATACAGTTGACTTTGCAGTTTGTAAAGGCGTTTTTTAAAACTTTATAATTTTTTGTGCGGAAATTTGGCACATCAGACAGTGCTTTTCAGTCGAGATGCAGACGGGTACAGCCGAATTTTGCGGCGATGTCTCCCTCACGGCTGTGGCAGGCGAGGACAACCGACTGTACGCCTTCGCCCGCCAGCGCGCAGAGCAGGCGCAGCATGCGCTCAGTGCGGCGGTCGTCCGCATAGGCAAAGCTCTCATCAAAGACGAGCGGTGGTTTTTCTTCCTTATATAGCAGGTCGACAAGCGCAAGGCGCAGCGCAAAGTACGCCGCCTCCTTTGTGCCCTTCGACATGTACTCCACGCTGTGCGCGCCGCCCTCTGCCATATAGGTCAACGCAAGCGTGCTGTCCACGCCGAGCTCGCCGATGCTGCCGCCGGTCACGGCGGAGAGCAGCTTGCCGGCATAGTCGGCAAGGCGGGGCGAGACGCGCGTGCGCAGCCCCTCGGAGGCATTGCCGATCGCGCGGATCGCCAGTTCCGCCGCGTCGTACTTCGCCTTTGCGGCGGCATACTGCCTGTCCAGCGCATCCAGCGCCGCGCGAAGCAGCGCAGGCTTCTCCACGGTTGCATGGAGCGCGGCAAGCGCCTTTTCAAGGTCGCTCTTTTTGGATTCCAGCGCGGCAAGCGCGTTTTCGCAGAAGTCGCGGCGGCGCCGGTATTCGGTGATGTCTACCTTTTCAAATACCGAGAGATCGCCGACCGGCGCAAGCGTGGCAGCAACCGTTTCCCGGTCGTAAGCGCGGGTCTCGGCGGTCAGATGCTTCTTTTCTTCCTCTGCCGCCTGCCGCTCGGTGCGGAGCTTCTCCGCGTCGCGGATGTAAGCCTCGGCAAGTCCCGCGACCGCGTCGGTCTCCCCGCCGCCGAGCCGCGACAGAATGTCGGCAAGCGCACGTTTCTTTTCGGCAAGCGTCTCTTTCGCGCTCTCCAGCAGCGCACGTGCGGATGCCTCGCGCTCCCGCGTATGCGCGCGCGCTTCTTCCGCCGCCGTCCGGCTTTCCTCTGCGGCGCGCAGGCGCTCGTCCAGCTCCCCTGCGGAGGATACGCCGAAACTGCGCAGCAGCGTACCGGCTTTCGCGCGGCGGACGCCCGCAAGAATCAGAAGCAGCACGCCGGCTGCCGCCGCGCCGCCCGCCGCCGCATAGAGCGGTGCATCCAGGCGAAGCAGATAGACGACACCCGCTGCCGCAGCGCCGAGCAGAAGCAGGATAATGCCGATGATGTTCAGCGTGCGCGCAGCCTTTGCCGCGCCGCCTGCACGGCGGGCGGCGTCCGCAAGGTCGCGATCCTCGCCCGTCTCCGGGGTTTCCTCGGCGGCGGCGCGCGCGTCGGCGGCAACCTTCAGTGCCCGCTCCGCACCCGCAACCCGCATTTCCTCGGCGGCGGCGTTCTCCGCCGCCTGCCGCAGTCTGCCGAGGTACTCGCCGTCCGGCGCAAAGCCGTCAAAGCGGGCAAGCAGCGCCGCCTCCGCGCGATCCAGTTCGGCGAGGTGCGCATCGACCGCATCCAGTTTTTCAAAGCGGGTGTGCGCAATATAGCTGTCGTACAGCTCGCAGAGCTTCTTCGTGCGGCTGTATTCGGTCCGGTTGTCTTCAATGCGTTTCAGCGTGTCGGCGAGGCTGCCCTCCTTGGCAATGATCTCGCTGTTGTCCGAGAGCGCCTTCTCCAGCCGCGCGGAAAGCGCCTCCCGCTCGGCGGCAAGGTCCGAGAGCTGCCCGCCCTTGCCGTTCTTGTGCAGCAGCGAAACGCGGAGCGCATCCAGCTTTTTCAGCGCCTTCTCGGTGCTGACCGTCTCGTCTGCGGAAAAGAGCAGATTCTCAATCGCGGCGCTCAGCTCCTCGCCGCCGGAATAGGCGCCGTCCGCCTGTGTGATGTACGCCGTGCGCGAGAAGACGGTCTCCGGCACGCCGAGCAGCGCGTCTCCCGCGTTCTCACCCTTCAGCACCTGCGACTTCGTCGCAAGATCGCTGATCTGCAAGCTCTCGCGGAAGCCGTTTGCCGCCGCAGTGATCTTGCGGTCGATGCGGTAGCGCGTGCCGCGCGCCGACAGCTCCATGTACCCGCCGAACGCGGTCTCGCCGAAGCCGAGAAAGCGCTGCCGCTCGCTGAGCGCGCCGCCGATGCCTTTGGAGGACGCGCCGTAGAGCATAAAGCGGATAAAATCCGCCACCGTGGTCTTGCCGCTCTCGTTGTCCCCCTCGAGAATGTTGACGCCGGGGGCAAGCGTCAGGGTAAAATCCTTCTTTCCCATGAAGGACTCCATACAGATCTTTTCAATTCTCATCGTCGTCCCTCACTCGCTCACATTGCGGCCTTCCAGCGCCGCAAGTCCCAGCCGCAGCGCCGCCGCGGCGGTCGCCCGCTCCTCGGGCGTGCCGCCCGACAGCATCGGATAGAGCTCCCGATAGAGCTCGCCGCGCATGGTCATATCGTTTTCCAGCACACCGCCGTCAAAGGTGGGGCTTGTCCGGTCGTCCACTTCGAGCATGTACAGCCCGCGCACCGCGCTTTCCAGCCGTGCGGTGTTCTCAAGTCCGGGCGAGACCGCGCCGGTCAGCGTCACGCGCAGCAGCGTGTCGTCGGTGTATTTCTTCTCTTTGATGCGCAGATCGATCTTCTCCGCCACATCGGAAAGGTTTCCCGCGCCCGAGACGTCCACCGTCTCCCACATATAGCGGCGGCGCGCCGTCTTGATGCGGCGCACCGTGACGGCATGGCTGCCCGCGGTCTCCGCCTCGATATAGTTGATGCCGCCGTAGCCGCACTCGTCAAAGCCGCGCCCCTCGACAAAGCCGGAATAGCTGTAGGTGACGCCGCCCTCGGTGACGACCTCCGGGGTCTTGTGAATGTGCGAAAAGCCGTTATACTGCGCGCCGAACTTCAGCACATCCTCGCGCGTGACGGGGCAGTACTTCGAAATGGGCGACGCCATGTCGCAGTGCCCGCACACGAGGTGCAGCCGCCCGTTGTCATCCGCAGTCTTGCCCGCAAGCGGGCTGACCGCAAGCGTGTCCGCGCAGAACGCCCAGCCGTAGACCTCGGTGTTCAGATCCTCAAAAACAAAGCGCTGAAGCGTCTCACTCGAGAACACACAGACGTTTTTCGGCAGCTTGCCGCTCGTCCAAACGCTGCCGCGCGTGTAGGGATCGTGGTTGCCGGGCGCGATCACAAAGCGGCAGTCGGGCAGCGCGGCAAACTGGCTGCACAGAAGTTCCACCGTCTCGCCGGTGGCATACCCGTCGTCAAACAGGTCGCCCGAGATCAGCACAAGGTCGATATTCTTCTCCTTGGCAAGATACAGGATCGAGGTGAACGTCCCGCGCAGCTCGCGGCGGCGGCTCTCGCTCTTATCCACGCCGAGCGCGGAAAAGGGCGAGTCCAGATGCACGTCGCCCATATGCAGAATGCGGATCTTGTCTTTCATGGCACTTTCTCTTTCCACACGAACTTTCCTTAATCTAATATTTAATTATAGCATAGTCGAGCCGGTTTTGAAAGACGGTTTTCGCTCTTTTCGGAAAATATTTTTGAGCCAGCAAAGCTCCTCGCGCCCGAGCGCGCCGAGCAGCGCGCAAAGCGCGGTGTAGAGCGCGGCGAAGAGCGCAAAGGCGAGGCACAGCTCCCCCCACGAGGCGGCAAGCCCGAGGCGC
Organism: Oscillospiraceae bacterium; assembly: GCA_003343845.1. Lineage (GTDB taxonomy): Bacteria > Bacillota > Clostridia > Oscillospirales > CAG-272 > UMGS902. The sequence goes on along the minus strand of QAKK01000039.1, from coordinate 51,010 downwards.
GAGAGCAACAGCACGGCGATGCGCGACGCACCGACCGCCGCTGCCAGCGGGGAAAGCACCCACTTGTACGGGCGGGCACGGAAGTCCACGCACACGCAGAGCTTGCCGATGCTGAACAGCGTGTTGATGCACTCCGAAACATAGATGACGACGATATAGCCGACGATCCCCATCTTCGGCACGAGAAAGGCGACGAGCAGGACGCTGATCGCCGCATCAGCAATGTTGACGCACATGGTATAGAACTGCTTGCCGAGCCCTTTTAAGATGGAGTCGGTCACCGTGTCGAGAAACATCACGGGCATCAGCGGCGAAAGCATGCGCAGATAGTCCGCAGCGGCGGTGTCGCCGTAAACCACGCGGCAGATGTCCGCCGCAAAAGCGCCGAAGAAGCCGGCGGCGAGTATCGAGCAAAACAGCGTGACCGAGAAGGCGCGCGCCGTGACATAGGCGACCTCGCGGCGGTTCTCCTTCGCATCAAATTCGGTCACCTCGGGGATGATGAGCGACGAAAACGCGCCGACAAACGCCGTGGGATAGAGCACAACAGGCAGGGCGACCGCGCTGATGACACCGTAGGTGGCAAGCGCGTTTGCATCGCCGAAGGCGGCAAGCCCCACCGGGATCAGCACATGTTCGACCGTGACAAGCCCCGAGCGCACATAGGCGGAGAGCGCCACCGGCAGCGAGATCCGCGCCACCTCGCAAAAGGGCACGGGCGCGCCGACGCCCGTTAGCGTGCGTTTGTCCCGCACATAGGAGACGATCTGCAACAGAAAGGACGCGATCTCGCTGATCGCGCCGCCCAGCACCAGCGCAAGGCAGGCATATTCTACGCCGCGCGGCACAAGGACGGCGAGGAGAAAGGCGCAGGCGGCGATCTTCACCGCCTGCTCGATGACCTGCGACACCGCGTTCTTGTACACGCGGCGCACCGCGGCAAAGTACCCGCAGAACGCGGAGCAGAGCGAAAGCGGCAGGAGCGAGAGCGACACGCCGCGCAGCGACAATGCGGCGCGCGGCTCGTGCAGGAAGTGCACGGCGCAGGGCTTCGCAAAGAAAAAAAGCCCGACGGTCGCCGCCGTGCCGAACGCCGCCGCATACAGAAGGCAGCTGCGCATGGCGCTCCTTGCGCTGTTCCCCTCGCCGCGCCCGACGTGCAGAGCGACGAGTCGTGTGGCGGCAAGGTTGACGCCCGAGGTGGCAAAGGTCACGGCGAAGGTGTAGACGCTCATGACCAGCGAAAAAAGACCCATACCCTCCGCGCCCACGCGATCCACGCAGAAGGCATTGAACGCAACGCCCACCGTGCGCATCAGCAAGGTGCAGCCGCTGAGGATGAGTGCATTGACAAGATACCGTTTTGCCCGCTCCATCGTTTTCTCCTTTGGGAAATGTCCCGCTACAGCATTCTATGCCGAGCCGATGGGTACAATGATTAAAATAGGGGTGGAAATCGGCGGACAGATGTGGTATATTAAATGGTGATTGATTAAATGAATCGGAGTTTTTATGGCTTATATCGTATTCGACATGGAATGGAATCAGCCCGCGTGCGCCGATCAGCCCCAGCGGGGTGCAAACGGCGTGCGCCTTTCGGGCGAGATCATGCAGATCGGCGCGGTGCGCCTTGCGCCCGACGGCAGCGTGGCGGACAGCTTTTCAATGTGCGTGCACCCGCGCTTCTACAAGCGGCTCAACCGCCGCGTGCGGGAGCTGACCGGCATCACCAAGGAGATGCTGGCGGACGCGCCGGACTTTCCCGAGGTCTGCGCGGCGTTTGCCACCTTCTGCGGCGAACATCCCATCCTGCTCACCTGGGGCTACGACGACATCCCGATGCTGAAGCAGAACATGACCGCGTGGGGACTGGACACCTCGCTTTGCGCCGACTTCTACAATTTACAGACCGTGTTCAACGCGCAGACCGACGGCGGCAAAGGGCAGCGTTCGCTTGCCTACGCGATGGAATACTACGGCATCGCGCCTGAATTTGAGGCGCACGATGCCCTGCACGACGCCTACCACACGGCACTGGTCGCCGCGCACCTCGACCTCGGCGCGGGGCTGTCGGATTACGGCGGTGACCCCGGCACGCTTTGGGAGCACCCGGTCGAAAACGGTCGGTTCGGACCGTACAAAAGCAAGCGCGATGCCTTTGCGGACACGGAGCTGACCCTGCCCCGCTGCCCGACCTGCGGCGCGGTGCTGCAAACCGAGAAATGGGTCGCCAAGGGCGGCGGCTCCTACATCACGGTCGCCCACTGCGACACCGACGGCGCGTTTGTCGGGCGGATGCGCTTCCGCATGCCGGACAAAACGACGGTATACGCTCTGCGCACGCTCTACAAAGGAACCGACCATGCCGACGAGCATTACGGCGCGGCAGCGGAAAAAGCCGAGGCGCGCAAGACCGCCTTCAAGGAACGGATGCGCGAGCGCAAAAAGCAGAAGGCAGCCGAACGCGCCGCCGCCCGCGAGGCGGCAAAGCAAGCCGACGCCGAAAAGGCTGCCGATGTCGCGCCCGCCGAAGTTGCTGTGACCGCCGCAGCGCCTGTCGCGCCCGAAAACCGCTTTGCCATGTCCACCGAGGAAGCGCGCGCACGCATGGAGAGCGGGCGCATCTATTACCCGTCCGACCCGTCGATCATGGACGAGCAGGCAGGCTATCTCGAGACGGTGTACGACTACAACGCGACCCGCCCGGGTGAAACCGAAAAGCGCGCCGCTCTGCTGCGCGAGATGTTCGCCGAGATCGGCGAGAACGCCTACATCGAGCCGCCGTTCCACGCCAATTTCGGCGGCAGACATGTGCACATCGGGCGCGATTTCTACGCCAACTTCAACCTGACGCTGGTGGACGACGCCGACATTCGCATCGGAGACGGCTGCATGTGCGCGCCGAACGTGGTGATCGCCACGGCGGCACACCCCATCGACCCTGAAATGCGCCGCGCCGCCCTGCAATACAACCTGCCGGTGACGATCGGCAACAACGTGTGGCTGGGCGCGGGCGCCATCGTCCTGCCCGGCGTGACGATCGGCGACAACACCGTCGTCGGCGCGGGTGCTGTGGTGACCAAGAATCTGCCTGCAAACGTGGTCGCCGTCGGCAATCCAGCCCGCGTGCTCCGCGAGATCGGCGAGCACGACAAAATCTACTACCACAAAGATCTGAAGGTCGATCTCTGACCCGAAAATAAAACCGAAAGGATGATTGTTATGACTGAAGAACTCCGTACATTCCTGAAAGAAAAAGCCGGCGACCTCGCCGCCGCATCCTCGGCATGCGCCGAGGCGAAAGAAGCAGCCAACCGCTTCCTCGCCGCGCTCGGCACGGCAGACGAAACCGCCGCGGCAAAAGCGCTTGTGCGCGAAGCCGAAGAGGACATCGAGCCGATCGACGGGCTTGTCGCCTTTGCCCATTCGGACGCCGCCGCAGGCATCTTCGGCGCGGAGGGCGTAAAAGCCTTTGCCGCCCATGCCGACGCGCTTGCCGCATCCGGCGCAAAGTACTGCGATTGCCCCGCCTGCACCGCCTGCGCCGCCATCCTCTCCCGCAAACAGGACCTGCTCGGGTGAAAAAATATATAAAAATCGCACTTGCAAAAGCAAGTGCGATTTTTCTTATCAGGTTCAGGGCGCAAGGATTTCAACGGAAATATCGCCGCCGTACTGCTGCCGAAGGTCGCGCAGAGCCTCCAGCATCTGCGCGCACGCCTCCGGAAATTTTCTTTGCAAAACATCCAGCCCTGCAATCTGCACATGCAAAGGTCTGCCTGTCATATCGGTCAGGCAATCCCAGAATGCATCCCAGTTTTCGCCGTAATAATCGGGAAAATCCATCGCCACTCTGATGATTTTGTGCACTTCACCGTAAGTCTGCACATGCCGGAAGTCCAGCTGATAAGGGTCTTTGTATTTGTACATGTATTTCTCCCGATACGATCACCCGGCTGCGGCGGCAAGGCGGGTGAGCAGCGTTGCCGCCTGCGCGCGGGTGAGCGCGGCGCGCGGCGCGAAGGTGCGCGCCGCCGTGCCGCGGAAAATGCCGTTTGCCGCCGCCCAGGCGATCGGCACAACCGCTTCCATGGAGAATGCGGCGCTGTCGGCAAAGGCATCGGCGGGCGCGCGACGATACCGATCCATCCCGAGATAGGCGGCATACCGCCAAAGCAGAACGGCGGCATTCTCCCGCGAAACCGGTGCGGCGAGCGCATCCGCCGCATCCGCGAGAGACACGCCCGTCTCCGCCGACCAGACGGCGGCAGCGTCGCCGGGTGCGCCGCAGGCGCGCCAGAGCAGCGTCAGAAAGCCGGCATACGTCATTTCGCCGTCCGGGTCAAACACCGTGTGCGACACGCCGGTCATGATGCCGCGCGCCGAAAGCGTCAGCACACTGTCATAAAACCAGTCCTCCGGGTGCACATCGACAAAGCCGTCCGCCGCCGAGACCAATCCATACCCGCATGCCGCATCAAAGCCCGGCTCGCCGACATCGCGCGCCGCCGCATACAGCGCAGCGCGCAGCCCCGCCGCACAGAGCGACGGGTCGGCGGCGAGCATATCGGCGCAGACGCCGCTGACATAGGCGCAGGCATAGGATGTGCCGCTCCGCAGCACCGCCTTTGCCTCATTGCGGTTGGTCACCGCAGCGATGTTCACGCCCGGGGCGACCACCGAGACGCCGATGCGCCCCGAGAATGCCGCAGCACCCGCGCCGTCATAGGCGCCGACCCCGACCACGCTGTCATAGGCGGCTGGATAATAGGCGGTGTCCGGCGACTCGGCATAGTCATTGCCGACGGCGGAAACGATCAGCACGCCCATCTCCTCCGCATAGTCCACGGCGGCGGCAAGAGCGGGATCGGGCGCGGCAATGCCCATGCTGATGTTGATAATGCGGCAGCCGTAGACGTCCACGGCGCGGCGGATGGCATCCGCCATCAGCGCTGCGTCGCCGCGCGCCGCCACGCCGGTGGGATAGGTGTCATAGCACACGAGCGGCACGACGACCGCATCTGCCGCGAGCGCCGGAATGCCCAGCTCCGCCGAGCCGAGCAGGATCCCCGCCGTGGCGGTGCCGTGCCCGACGCGATCCTCCGTGTCCCGCGCGGGGAAAATGAGATTTTCCCCCGCCTCGACGCGCGCGGCATCCAGGTGCTTTGTCGAGACGCCGCTGTCGATGAAGGCGACGCGCACCGGCTCTGCCGCCGCGGCGGGCAGCAGGAGTCCTACAAGGCAGAGGATCACCGCCGCAAAATAATACTTTCGCATGTCTGTTTTCCTTTAACGTGAAATGCGTACAGCCGGGCGCCCGGTGGGCGTCCGGCTGCTTTCCTGCGGCAGCGCCGCAGGAAATGGTTCTTACTTGGTTTTTGCGCGCAGGATCGCGGGGATCATCCGCGCAAAGAGCGTGCTGCACTCCGCACGCGTTGCAAGATCGAGCGGGGCAAAGCTGCCGTCCGGGCGACCCGAGAGCAGCCCGTGCAGCTGTCCGTAAGCCACGCCGTCCTCTGCCCACGCCGAGATCCGATCCGCGTCGGTGAAGGTCTTCGGCTCGATCTCGGGCAGCGTGTAGCCCGCATAGGTGAGGAAGCGGTGCAGCAGAGTTGCCATCTGCTCGCGCGTGATGTTGTCATCCGGCGCAAACTTTGTCGTGCTCACGCCCGCGACCAGCCCGTTCTGCTTGGCAAACGTGACCGCATCTGCATACCATGCGTCCGCCGCCACATCGGCAAAGCCGCTTGTGCCTTCCACGGCAGGCGAGCCTGCCAAGCGGTAAAGCACTGTCACAAACATCGCGCGGGTCATCTTTCCGTCGGGGTCAAAGCGCGCGGCGCTGACACCGCGAAAGATCTCCCGCATCGCTGCGAACTGCACGGAATCCTTTGCCCAGTGCGCCTCGGTATCCGTGAAGGTGATGGTGTTCTCCCCGAAGGAATAGGTCGCGTCGCAGGGCGCGATGAAGACCATCCTGCCGTCGATCTCCGCCGCGATGGGAACGAAGATACGCACGCCGTCGGCGTTGTAGTACGGGAGATAGCCGTCGGCATTCTTCCCTGCCGGGATCGTCACGCGCACAAGCTCGCCCGCCTTCGCGGTGACGCTCGTCTCGCGTTTTGTGCCCGAGCCGCTGCCGCCGATCGCCGTGAAGGTCGCCTTGGCGGTGACGTTGCCGGTATCCGGCATGGTGAAACGGATGGTGGACTGCATCTTGTCTGCGACCGTCGCGCCGACGAGCGTCCAGCCCGCAAAGCGGTAGCCCGCGTCGGGCGTTGCCGTCAGCGTGACCTCCGCGCCGGAAGCATAAGTACCGCCGCCCGTGACGCTGCCGCCGAGTGTGGCGGAGACCGAAACGAGGTGCTCCGCATTCGCACCGAAGGTGAGCGTCGCCGTGCGGTATGCGCCGTCCGCCACGGCGTACTTGCCGGTGACGATGCCGCGCGCGCCGAGCGACGCCTCAAATGCGCCGCCGTCCGTCACGGAAGCGTCGCCCGCAACCGTGTGCAGATCAAAGGTCACAAGGTCGGCGGGCAGGACGAAACGCATGCCGTCCGAGGTGATGCCGAGGAGCGACAGCGCCTGCTTTGCACCTGCCACGGTGACCGGAATGTTGCCGTCCGCAGGAGTTGCGTCCCCGACGAGGATGGCGACATCCGCGAGGTCGGCAAGTGCACCGTGCGTGACGGTGACTGTTTTGGTCTCCGCATTGCCGACGTCGTCGGTCAGCGTGATCGTGATCTTGCGCTGTGCTGCGCCGTTCGGATCGGGCAGATCCGCGGTCACGGCAAAGACGCCGGTCGCAGGATCAAAGCTGTCCGCGTCCTCGATGGCGACATCGGTCAACACCGCCGCGCCGTCCGAGGTGACCGTGAGGCGCGCGCCCGCGTCGGTCACGCCGGTGATCGTCAGCCCTCCGTCCTTGCCGAAGAGGCTGCCGTTTACGGGTGCGGACAGGAGCAGGCGCGGCGGGAGCGTATCCACCGTGAAGGTGTAGGACGCGGTAAAGCCGTCGCCGTCCGCTGCCTTGCCGCGCAGCGTGACCGTATGGTCGCCCTCCGTAAGGTCGGCAAGCGGGATTTCGATGTCTTTCGCATCGGCAAAGGCAACCTCGGCGCCCTCGTCGAGCTTCCAGGTGCCGCTGACTGCCTCGCTTGCCGCCGCGGTCAGGTTAAACGCATTCTGCGTGTAAACGATGCTTTCGATGTCGCCCTGCGTACCGGCAGCGGTGTAGCCGCGCGTGATGCGCGTCACAGCCTTCGCATCCGCGGTGAAGTTCACCGTGGGTGTCACAGGTGTGGGCAGTGCATCCGGCGTGGTGCGGACCTCCGCACCGTAGACGGCGACCTCGTTTGCGCCGTCCGCCACGAGGTTATAGGGCGTGACGCCGATCGTATAGCGCTTACCTGCGGCAAGACCGACCGTCATGCTGCCGCCCGCGCCGTCCGATGCCTGATATGTGCCGCCGACCTCAAAGGTCGTCGCACCGCTTTCGGCGCGCTCGACGGTGATGCCCGAAAAATCGGTGGCGTCGCCGTTTTCGTCATAGACCGTGACGAGATAGCCCTTGGTGTTCACATCGGTCGTTGCATCCACAGTCAGGCTGTACTTGAGATCGCCGCTCGGCTGCGCCGCGCCGATCGTTGCCGGTGCGGGCAGATGCGGGTTCTCGATATGCAATTTGTCTGCCGAGAAGACAACGCCGTTGATTGCGTCCACCTTGGAATAGACCGCGCGGATGTAGTAATCGCCGGTCGGTATATCGGCGGGGAGTCTGACCGTCGCCTCGCCCTGCATCAGCTCGGACCGCTCGGTCAGTGTGACAAGCGGATAGCCGACGTCGAGCGATGCGGGATCGTTCGATGCGGTGAGATAGAAGCTGACGCTGTCCAGATCATACTGCTTTTTGTCAAAGCTGAGGGCAAGATCGCTGCCCGTGAGACTGCCCGTGACCATCGTGAGCTTCGGGGGATTGGTCACATCGTAGAGCACGAGGTCCGCCGCCGTCGGCGTGGAAATGAAATAGGTCTTGTCAAACTGTGCCGGATCGGTCACCGTGAAGGCGAGCGTCGCGCGCTTTGTGCTCGCATCATAGGTGAGGTTCGCATTGGCAACGTCAAGGTTGTTCTGCTCCATGTTGCCGCTGTAGCAGATGAGGGCAAAATCGTTTGCCCCTGCCGCAGAGCCAACCGTGATGCGGTCGGCAAGCGCTGCCGCCTCGGTCTCGTCCGCCGCGTCAAAGCTGATCTGGACGATGCCGGAGCGATCCTCGTACATGCCGAAGTTCAGCGTGTGCGCCGTCCTCGTCCTGTCCGACTTCACCGACGCGCCCGCGCCAAGCAGGACAAGCCCATCCGCATCGCCGGTTGCGGCGATGACGCGGGTGTTCGTGCCGAAGCGCGCATACAGCGTGCGGTCGTTCTCCGCATCGTAGCAGACCGGCACATCCTCACACCCGAGCAGGTCGGGGAAGGTGGGGCTTGCCTTGCTGCCGCTGCTGAAGTCCACGCTGCCCGCGCCCCAGTAATAGGTGACGCCGAGCGTGATGAACAGGATCTCGAGCGCGCCCCAGATCTTCTCGGTCGAGATGCCGAGGTCGATGCCCGCCACCTGCATACCGCCGACCAGCGGGATCGAATTCGGCACGCGGAGCTGTGCTCTTGCGAACATCTCGAAGAAAACATCCTTGTAATCCGGGCTTTGCAGCACGATGTAGCCGCCGCCGTAAATGATGTCAAACAGGTTGACGACGATGTTTGCCTTGAGGTCGATGCCGGGGTACCACTCGAGTGCCAGCCCCATCTTGTCGATGACGCGCAGCGCGGGTACGCCGACAAAGCTCATCTTGCCCGCTGAGACCGAGATGCCGGTCAGACCGACGGCAAGCGTTGCTTTTTCGCATTCGAGCAGCTGAATGACGTTGAACGCGACCGACATCACCAGCTTGAGCGGCGGAACCGCCTGCGTCAGGAAGATGGTGTCGTACAGGTTCTTGATGCCGCCACCGCCGCCGGTGATCCACACCGTGCCGAGCCCGTCAACATTGATACCCGGCTTGAAGCCGCTGACGAACACATAGAGCTCATCCGGCACGGGAATGTTGTTGCGGCTCTTGAAGGCGATCTTCGCCTCAAGCGTGAAGTTGGCAAGCGCAACCTTGCCCTCGACGCCGAACGCCCAGTCGTTGATGGTGTTGACCTCGATCTCACCCTCGATTTCGGGGAGCGCCGAAACGAAATTTTTCAGTCCTACCTTGACCTTGAAATGCACGCCGACAAAGCCGACGCCGCAGCCGAAGAGAACGTCCGGCACCATGACCGAGGCGTTGACCGCCTTTGCCGAACTTTCCTGTTCGGTGTGCTCGTCGATATTCGACCAGTCGAGCATGCGGTCGATTCTGCCGCGGTCATAGGCGTAACGGTAGAGGCTTGTGCCCTCATGGTAGAACGCCCAGAGCTCCTTCAGCTTATCAAAATAGGTGTCCTTCTTGGTGCCGGGCGCGCCTTCTTCTCCGGCAGCGCCCGTGAAGGCAAGATCCAGCTGCGCGGCAAAGGCGATCACGCCGCACTGTTTCTCGACCTTTCTCGTCTTGACGACACCGTCCTCCTCGTATTCCTCGGTCGCCTCGACCGTCATTGTGCCGAGCTGACCGTATGCCATCTTGAAGAGCATGCCTGCCAGCGTCTGCCCAATGGAGGCAGCGGAAGGCCAGACAAGGCTGATCGGTGTGTCGATGAAGTTGTCGCCGCGGTTGCCGTTCTTGTCGTAGGGGATGAGCGAATAGGACGTGCCCTGCTCGATCTTCGTGAAGATCGCCTTGCCCTTCCAGATGGAGGTACGGGCAACCGAGGTGTACAGCTCGCCGTCAAACTCCACGCAGATCGGCGAATCGTATTCGACGAGGCTCTCGTAGTAGACCGCCAGCGTGCCGCCCTCGAAATCCATGCAGTCGTTGACCGTGATGCGGTTGTCGACCGTGTAGGTGCGCGTGTCGGGGTCGAGCGTCTTTTTGGAAACCGCCGTATAGTAGCTGCCGCGCTTTTTACCCTCTCCGTCCGTCGTCGTCTTCGTCTTGCTGAATTCGCCGCGGAAGGTGAGCAGAATCTCCTTGTACTGCGTCGTGTCTTCCTTGAACTTCTCAAAGGCTTCCTCGTCCGCAAACGTGTGGATCGCGTAGCGGTCACTGTTGTTGATCGAGGTCTCGACAACGGCGAGCACGCCGTAGCTGTCGTTCTTATACTTGATGTTGTCCGAGATTGCAAATTCCAGTGCGGGTGCGGTCTGCTTCTGCTGCTCCCGCGGAACGACACCGGCGGAAACCGCCGCGTCCGTCCACTCCAGCACCAGGTGATAGCCGCCGGTCGGCAGCTTGATGTCCTCGGTGATCGCCACATCGAGCACGCCGTCCTTGACGGTCATGTTCTCGTGCGGCACCTCGGTGCGGAGACTGCCGTCGCCGCTCACAATCGAAAGATTCCAGTTGCCGGTGTTGTCCAGCATAGCGGAATTGGTGAGCGTGACAAACAGATGCCGCGTGCCCTCGGTGTAGACCGTCTTCGGCGTCATCGAGGCGAAGCTGACCTTCGGCACGCCGCCGTCGCTGCCCGGAAGCAGGATATAGGCGGTCGCCTCGCCCAGCTTGTAGGTGTCGGAGAGCTCGCCGCCGGTCTGCGTCGTATCATAGATGCCGACGGTGACGCGCTCATATGCCGCCTCGTCCGTGCACTTCGCCTCGAAGTACAGCGGCTTCGGCACGGTCTCGCCCACCTTGACCGCCCCGTAGGGGACGACCATGGGCTTGACGGTATCAAAATCGCTCTCCGCCGTCACCTCGCCGTTGTCGTTCAGTGACCGCAGATTTCCCGTGGTGCGAACGGCAAGGACAACATTTTCGAGATCGACCGCGCCCGGCGCGTCGATGTTGGTGAAGTTGACCGTGATCATGAAGTCCGCTGCGCCGCGGTTGCTCTGCCGGACAAAATCCGTCTTGTCTTTGTTCAGTTCGAGACGCATCGGCGCGGTGAGATCCACCGCCACGCTGTCCGCCGCCGGCACGTCTGCATGCGCGTACACGCCGTAATAGGTAACCAGCGATGTGTCCGCGCCGGTTCCGACCGCACCGAGGTCAAAGTAGAGCGCATACGCGCCGTCCGCCGTGCGGTACTCGTTGCGCGCATCGGTGAAGTCCAGTGTCGGCACCGGCGTGAAGTCATAGAGCGTCTCCGCCAGGCGGTTCCAGTGACCGAACGCCACCTTCTCCGGCAGGACGGGGTTGACCGAGTACGCCGCGATGCCGATGTTGGTCGGATCATCCACCGCAAAGAAGTTCTGCGGGATGGCGTAGGCGCTGCCGTCCAGCACGCGCTCGGTGGTGATGGTCTCGATGTTCGACTGCGTGTCCGCAACCTGGTAAATGCCGTAGTCGCGCCCGTCGAGGAAGGTATCGTAGAGGATGCGCGCGCGCACCGAGACCGGCGCGCCGCGGTTCTCAACGGCAAGGCTCACCGAGATCATGCCGTTCTCATTCGAGGCGGCAGCGGCAAGCGCCACCGTCTCGGTGAAGGTCAGATCGCCGACCGACCAAACGGCTTTGATCTCGCCGCCCGCCTGTGCCTGCGTCACCTCGACAGCACTGCTGCCCGCATACTTGCCGCCGAAGAGATAGTCCTTCGTGTCGCCTCCCGCGTCGGTGACGCGGAAGGTGACAAAGGAAGTATCGTATTCGCCGTCATGGTAGAGCAGTTTTTTGTTGTTGTCCGACTTCTTCAGGCGGTCGCCCTCGCGGGTCGCGACCGTGAAGCCGCCGTTCTTCTTCGAGACCGACACGCGGATGAAGTCGTTTTCCAGCGTGTAAGCCGCCGCCAGCTCATCGGCGAGCGCCGCAAGCATCATCTGCGGCACGAGTCCGACGAGCATCGCGAGCGTCAGCAAAAAGGCAACGATTCTCTTTTTCATGAGTGTGCTCCTCCGTTAATTCTCAACATAGAGCAGAACGCGGATCGTCTGCCTGCTTTGCGTGGTCAAAATAAGCGTATAATATCCTGCCTCTGTGAGCGTGAAGCTGCCGTCCGACGCGACGGTTTCCGAACCGTCACCGCGGTACTTCATCTGTCCGGTGGCATAGATGCCGCGGCGGACGCGGATGTAATAGGGTTCGCAGATGCCCGGTTCGATCTCGGGCAGATTCTCGACGGTGAGCGTATGTCCGCCCACGGCGAGCACCTTGGTGCCGCCCGGGAGAACCGGCGTGCCGTCCACCGTGAGGCAGAGCGTGTCGCTGCCGATGACGCGCACGAAGCGCAGCGCATCCAGCGTGTTGCCCGCCGCGTCGGTGACCGTGTAGGGGACCTCGTACAGTCCGCCTGCGGTAAGATCAACCTTTGACGTGTCATAGGTCACCTTGGGGTAGCCGGGGACCGTCACATTGTCCCATACGGCATAACCGGCATCCAGCAGGGCGCGCAGCGTCTCCGCAGAGGCATCCGCCTGCACGAAGACGGTGTTCGTATCAAAGCTGATGGTCGGCAGCGTGCGGTCGATGCCCGAAACGGTGAGCGTATAGGTCGTGCGGTTGCCCGCCGCATCGACGGCAACCATGGTGAACGTGCCGTTTTCGGTGAAGGTCACGTCGCGTGCGACATCCTTTGTGAGCGGGTAATCTCTGCCGAGCACCGTCAGCGTGCAATCCTCATCGGCTTTGACGCTGACGCTGATGCTGCCGGAGGTCGGCAGTTCAAGAATGGCATCATCCCCGCCGGGATAGGTCACGGTGAGCGTGGGCGGCGTGTAATCGAGGTCATCGACCGCGACGGTCGCCGTCGTGAGGTTGCCCGCCATATCCGTGAAGATGAGGTCGCGCGTCTCGTTTGCCGTGACGGTGTAGGTCAGCGGAGCGGTTTTGCTGTAGACCTTGCCGCCCTCACCGTAGTTCTGGCAGTATGCCGGCTCATCCGGCGTGAGCGTGATCGTGTAGCCGTAAGGCAGGTTCGAGCCGATGCGGAAGAGCGGCGTGCGCACTTCGGCAATAATGGGTGCATCCTTGTCGATCACGCCGACGAAGCTGCCGAGCGTGTAGGTCGCGGTGCGTCCGTTGCCCGCCATCGCCGTAATCTTCAGTTCACTGTCATAATCGGCGGTATAAGTGATTGTGATGCGGCGGTCGGTGACCGTGACCGTGACGTCTGCATCCACGTGTCTTATGCCGTCGCCGGGCTGCATCGGATATTCGTAGCCGTTCTCCGGTGTCACCGTCACGCCCGCAAGCAGCATATCGCTGTCCAGGTGCGTGCTGACGCTGTTTTTGGTGGATCCCGCGGGTCTGCGGGTCTCGTCGTATTTCACCTCGCCGCCCTCGGTATAGGCATAGGCGGGCGACCAGCTCTGCGTGAGCGTCGGCTTGCGGGTGTCGATGTCCGAGACGGTGAGATCGACCTCGCCGTAGTTCCCCGCCGCGTCGCGGAAGACGCAGGTCACTTTGCCGTTGTCGGTGAAGACGACCTTATACCAGGTCTTTCCGTCCGCACGGACGACAGGCTCGGCATCCGCAGGCAGCAGCCATGCGGTCCCCGCGCCTACGCGCTCCGCGCCGGACACATCCACGTCATAGGGGCGGACATAGCCGTCGCGCGTGTACAGCCCGGTGTCAACGATCTCCCATTCGGCGCGCGGCTTGATGTTGTCGATGGAATCGAGCAGCGCCGCCGTGAACGTAAGTGTCGTCACATTGCCGACCGCGTCGTTCACGGTGACGGTGAAGTCCGCCGCGCGATCCACGGTCAGCACATTGCCGGAGAGGGTGACGCCCTCCGCCGCGGTGACGGCGACCGTGCAGGGCATCGACTTGTCGCTGATGTTCAGCCGCAGGCTGTAGCCCTGTACACCGCCGACATCCGCAAACTTTGCGGCAATGTCAGCTGCCGTCTCACCTGCACGGAAGGACTCCGCACGGGTGAGGATGCCGGCGCGCTTTGCATAGATGTCCACCGCAACCTCGGGAGCTTCGGTGTCAACCACGGGCTTCGGGCGTCCGGTGACGACAAGCCCTGCGGGGAGCGTCGCCGTGACACTGCCCACGTTGCCGAAGTCGTCCGCATAGGTAAAGGTGTGCGACGTTTCGCCCGCGGCAAAGGTGTATTCGCTGCCGCCCGCCGTCGGGGTGACGGTGCGGGAGGTGGCATAGCGTGCAGTGACGGCGCCGCGGCTCTTAAAGGTGCCGCCCTCGCCGTGCTCTGCGATGTATGCCGCAAGCTCCTCTGCGGTGAACTCGCGTCCCGCCGCCTCAAGGTAGTAGTAGACGGTCGCCTGCGGCGCGCCCTTGGCAATATTGGTGATGTAGACGTGCACGCGGTACGTGCCGGGAAGCCCCGAAACCGTGTCGGGATCCGGCTCGCGCCCGATGTTGTAGCGGCAGATATACAGCTCCGTATTTTCCTTGATAACCGTCCGCCGCACCGCCGTGGCAACGCGCGCGTCGCCGTCGATGGGCGCGAGCGGCACATAGGTGTCCGCCCCTGTCTTCTCAAAGATCAGAAGCGTGCCTTCGGCTGCCGCCGTCGTCAGCGTGATCGCCTCGCCGGTCAGCTCGGTCTCGGAAAATTCGATGTGGATGCTGTAGTCCTCGCCGGCATGATAGAACGCCGTGCCGACATCGACCGTCTCGGTATACAGTCTGCCGAAGACGTCATAGTATTCGATCTCCTGCGCGCCGTTTTCGGTGATCGGGAAGGCGTCCTTCCAGACGCAGGACACATAGGCGTCAAACGGATACGGGAACACCTCGCTCTTGCCGAAGCTGTCGCCGCTCTGCCAGATGAAAGAGTCCGCCGGGCGCACCGGCTGGTTGAAGGTGGTGCTGCCGTCCGCAAAATCGTAAACCTTGAGTGCCGGCTCAACGCCTGTAATATCGCCCGTGTCGCTGCCCGCGCCGGTATAGCCGTATGCATCGGTCATGGACACCGTCGCCGTGAAGCCGTTTGTGCCCGCCGGCGCCACGCCGTAGAGATAAAAGTTCAGCATGGTTCTGTCCACCGTGTAGCTCGTCTCGACGCGGTAGATGCCCGTGCCGCCGAGCGCGGTGAAGGCAAAATCGTTGGTTCCGTCCTCCGCAATATGGAAGGTGAGACTGCTCTCGGGCAGGAGCGCCGCATACGCCTCGTCAAACTCGAGGCGGATCGTGTAGTCGCCGGACGGGTCATAGATATGCCCGCCGATGGTATACATGCCGTCTCCCTTGTCAAGGACGCCGATGTCCGGCGCGGGCGCCTTCTGCGTCCAACGCACAGGCGCGTCGCCCGCCGCCATGAAGAGATTGCCGCAGTCATCCTCTGCGGTAACGGTGTAGGTTGCGCCGCCGGTCTCGCGGGCGACGAGCGGCATACGGTAAGTACCGTCCGCCGCAGGGGTCAATTCGACGCGGTACTTCTGATCGTCCGCCGTCTGCACGCCTGCATAGACGTGCACAAGCCCGGTATAGGTGTTGTTTGCATCCGGCGTGAAGATCAGCTCGCCGCCGTTTGCCGTATCAGCACGGAGGCTGCCCGCGTAGTCCCCGCCGACCGGGTGGATCGTGCGGTACACGATGTCGCCGCGGCGGCCGTTGGCATAGACCTGCTGGATGGCGATGCGGTTGTCAACGCCCTCTTTGAGGTAAAGTGTATACGTCTCGGGCGATGCAGGCAGCGCCGAGACCTCGACCCGGTACAGATTGTCGATGCCGGGCGACTTCTCGGTGTCAAAAACGCTCTGATCGCGGTCGTACTGGCGGAGCTCGACCTTGTGGTCCGCATAGTCGCTCTCGGTGTTCCAGATGACCGTGGTGAACGCGCCCGCCTGTACGACGACCTCCGGGTTTGCCGCATAGCCGATGCCGAGGCTCTCGATATCGAGCCCGCTGTAGGTCACATTTCCGTCTGCGTCCTCACTGCTGTCGCTGTAGACGCCGACCGCGAAGTCATAACTGTCGATCCCCGCCGTGGGCAGGTAGACAACGCCGTCGCGGAGGCACTCAACGGCATCCCAGGAGTTGTACTGCGCGCCGAAGCGGTCGGACACGGGGTTTGCGCGGAAGGAGAGGAAGCCGCGGTTGGCGATCGGCACGGTCGCGTCCACCTCGATAAGCCCGTCAAAGTAAACCGTGTCAACGCTGTCCCCCGAGCGGCGGGCAAGCCGCACAGACAGCTCATAGCCGCCGGTCTCGTAGGTCGTCGGCGCGCCGTCATACGCCGCCTGCGCCGCGGCGGGGATCGTGATGATCTGCACGGCGCTGCCGTCCGCCGCCGGCTTCAGCGCGGCAAGCGGCACGCGGTATTCACAGTCATAGTTAAACTGGACGCCGGTCCGCTCCCTGTGCCGGATGAGCAGGTAGCTGCGGTCGGTATCTATGTTTTCATAGCCCCAGCCGAAGCTGTCGCGCTCCAGCGTGAGACGGAGCTGCACGCCCTCGAGCGTGGCGGGGACCGTGCCGTTCGAAGTGCTCCACGGCCAGCCCGTAACCGCATTGGTCAGCCCCGCGGTGACCGCCGTGAGCGATGCGCCCGCATACGGATTCGCCGCAAGCTCGGACAGTGTGCGCAGAGTGATGCGCTCTTCGGAAACCGTGTCACTGTCACTGCCCGCGACCTTGACCGCGTACAGCGTATCCATGACGACGCCCGCCTCCGATGCAAAGCGCGTGAACGCGGTCTTTGCGCCAGAAATGACAAGCACCTCGAGACTGCCGCTGTAGCCGCCGTAGATGACCTTGCTCCACCACTTGTACACAGCGCCGTCCGTATCCAGCTCGTGCATCTTCTTCGGCATGTACCAGCCCGTGTCCGTGCGGGTGTCCGCGTCCGCATCAAAGCGGTAGCGGATGTTGCCCTCGTCCACGGCGGTCACGGTCATGTAGTACCAGCCGTTGGCGACCGTATAAGGGTATTCAAACAGATTCTTTCCGTTGCTTATAACCTTGTCCTGATCCCAGTCGGTCAGCGTGAGCACCGCATAGGTGTCCGCTGCGCCCGAGACCTCCGCGGGAATCGACACAGCCACAACCACCGTGTCGCGCGCGGCAAGCTCGGTCAGCCGCAGATCCGCTCTGGCGGTAACCGCCTCTGTGGATTGCAGCGCGTACTGCGCCTTGGAAAGGTCATAGGTAAAGCTCCCGATGTCAATCGGCTCGGACACATTGCCCGCCGTGTCGGTCGCGCGGATGAGAATCGTCTTCGTGACGCTCTCGCCGTTTGCCGCCGTGAAGGATGCCTTGCCGACAAAGGAGATCGGCGTGCCGGTGATGTCGCCGTCCGTCCAGGTCGCGCCGCCGTCGGTCGAATACTGCCACTTGGCAACGCCGCTCTTGTCGGCGATGGTGACATCGACCGTGAGCGTACCCGTCGTGCCGGAGAGGGCGCGTGCAACCGCACCCGCCTTTGCCGTCGGGGCGATGCCGTCGATCGCAAAGTCAAACACGCCGGATGCGGGCAGCAGAGTTTCGCCCACATTGCCCGCATAGTCCGCGGCGCGGACGGTGAGCGTCACGCCCGAGAAGTCCGCATAGTCTCCGTCCGTCACGGGACGGACAAACAGGTAGTTGTACACCGCCTCGGCGGGGGAGGGCGGGCATTCCGCCTGCGTGAAATCCACCGCTGTGCCGGCAGCAACGCGCGTCCACCCCGCCGTCGGGGTCCCGGGCTCGGCGCTGAGCACATATTCATACGGATATGCCGCGCCGTCGCCGCCGTTGTTCAGCACAAATCTGCCGGGGATCCCGGCCGCGCCCGAGGCGTCGTCCGCGATGGAAAAGCCGTAGCGGAAGCCGTCGCCAACCTTCGTATAGGTGACGCCCTCGACCGTGGGCGGGGTGACATCGAGCTTATAGGGATTGGAATTGGCATTTGCCGCGATGCCGTCCGTGTACAGGTTGCCCGCGAGGTCGCGGAGCACATGCCCGCTCTTGGCTTCGATCGCAGTCACGCGGATCGCGCCGTCCGCATCGGCGGCACGGAGATTTGCATGGATCGGGATCGTCGAAAACACAAGGTTTGCGCC
This sequence comes from Oscillospiraceae bacterium, assembly GCA_003343845.1. Taxonomy (GTDB): domain Bacteria; phylum Bacillota; class Clostridia; order Oscillospirales; family CAG-272; genus UMGS902. The sequence continues at coordinate 32,983 of QAKK01000039.1, read as the reverse complement.
GTCCTCGGTCCGGTTTGAGATGATTGAATCGACGGTCAGATAGTTGACACCGTCAATCTCGCGTGTGCCGAGCCCGGTGACCGTCTGCCCGCCGAGCGTGCGGTCAAGCTCGCCGTCCACGATGATGTTGGTGACGGCAACCGCGTTCGGCCAGTATTTCGAGCCGCTCGGCAGGTCGATCACCTCGTCAAAGATCGCGGTGATCTCCAGGCTGTCGCCCTCGCCGAGGTATTCGTCGCTGGCATCGGGATAGAGTGCGCTCGTCGGGTCGGTCTTGCCGAGCGCCGCCTTGACGGCGTCGTTGCCCGTATAGCCCGTAAAGACAAAGTTCTCTACCGTGGGTGCCGCAGTGTCAATGCGCAGCTTGCAGTTGTAGCGCTCGACCGTGATGGGGTTGCCCGCGAGGTCGGTGATGTAAGCGGTGGTCTCGGAGAAGCCGAGCTTGGAACCGCTCTTCGCCGTCTCGGTGAGCGTGAAGGATTTGTCGCCGATGACCTGCACGAGCGGCAGGTTCTCGCCGTAGAGACCGCCGAGCCCGAGCTCGAGGATCTCCAGCGCGCCTTCGCTGCCATCAACGGTATAGGTGAAGTACAGGTTGTTGCCCTCGAGCTTCGTCAGCTTCGCCTTCGGGTTCAGCTCGTCGCCGGCAACGCCGCGGGCGCGGAGCGTGAGCTGCAGGTCGCCGTGCGCCGCGCTGTCGTCCGCAAAGCGGATCGGCTCGTCAAAGTGCAGGCGGATCGTCAGCGTCTGCCCCTTGCCGACATACACCTGGCTGCTGCCATTCTGCTCCTTGCCGCCGTCAATGCTGAAATACGCGCCGTCGATCGCCGGTGCGCGCCCGTCCCGGAAGGTGACGAGCATGTTCTCGGCATAGGCGCCGCCGCAGGTGCAGACGCCCTTGGCATAGGTCACCGACGACTTCTTGAACTGAAGAAACGCATTGAAGGGCTTCGTATAATCCAGCATGGTATACGGGTCGTCCAGCTGCGTATAGTCGCCGAGACGGGGATACTTGCTTGCCATGCCCGCCGCGCTGCCGTAGATGTCACTCACCCAGGTGTTGCCGAGGAAGAGCTGCACCGTCTCAAACGCCAGCACGTCCTGCGACTTGAAAACACCGCACTTGTGCGAATGCACGCGGTTGTAGAGCGTTGCCGACAGGTTGGCGGCGAGGTTCTGCCGCGCGAGGGCAACGCTGTTCAGGGTGCTCGACGCCCATGCCGAGCTGTCCCCCTTGTAGTAGAGGCGGCCGCCCTCGACGCCCGTGTCGTCGTCCGTCACGCGCGTGGAATAGTCCGGACTCGGGTACTTGCCGCCGGTAAAAAGACCGATACCGTTGTAATACGCGGTATATTCGCAGCCTTCCTTGCCGTAGTTCAGTTTGAGCTTCTCATAGAAGCCTGCATCATAGCCCGTGTGCGCATTGAGGATCGCTGCCTCGGGTGCGGCACGGCGGTATTCCGCCACGGCGGGCGCGGCGGTCGCCGGAATTGCAGCCAGCGGGACAAGCCCCGAAAGCATGCACAGCACCAGAAATGCCGAAAGCAGCCGTCTTGCGTAAGTTCTCATAAATGTCTCCAAAAAACCTGTGGCGCCGTCTGACCGTTTCCCGCCACAAGGAAACGGCGCGTCCAATGCCTTCTATCTTCAGCAGTCTTCACTGCTTTTTGTTCTGCTTCTTCGTTCCGGCCGCGGCTCGGCGAGCGCAGCCTCAACGCTCTCCTCCGCCGCGCGCACGGTTTTGTCCACAACCATGCGGGCAACCGATGCGAGATCGACTGCCAGCGCCTGCTGCAGGGCGGGCATATAGGCCTCGCGCGGCACCTCATACAGCTTGAAGCAGCAGGACAGGCAGCGCATGACCTTGCGCTCGATGGTGAAATACAGGTCACAGTGCCGCGCCATAAAGCCGCGCATCACGCCTGCCGCCGCGATCTCCAGCTCGTAGAAGTCGTTCTTCTCCAATCCGGTAAGGTAGGGCGAGAAGATCGCCTCGATCTTGTCGATCATGTTCTCTTAAATATATGCGGAGGTGCGCGGCAGTGTGTATGCCGTAACGTAGAGCTCGCGCAGCGGGTCGCTCATCTCGGCGATGTGCAGCTGCAAGGCGGTCTCCAGCGCATAGAGGAGCAGCGGGTCCGCCCCCTCGCCGGCGAGCATCCCCGCCGTGGCAAACTGCCCGTCAAACATCTGCTTCACAAGGTCGAGCAGCACGCCCTCCTTGTTGCCGAACTGAAAGAACGGCGAACCGCTGACGATGCCCGCCATGTCGGCGACCTCCTTGGCGGTCGTCCCATCATACCCTTTCTCCAGAAACAGCTTCATCGACACGGTCAGTATTTTTCTGCGCGTGACCATGCCGCTCGGTTGAATTCCCTTTTTCATAGCCCTGAAAAGCTCCTGAACAGTGATGTTGTTTACAAATATGATTATACAAGAAAAGCGGGATTCTCTTGCAAGAATCCCGCTTTTTCGGATATATAAAAATGTACAAAAAAACAGCGCCGCAATCGTCAAAAATGACAGATGCGGCGCAGATCTTCGACAGGATGTCGGAAAGCAGGCGGGCTGCTTTCGTTTTTTCCGTCCGGATCTTCAGTTGTTTGCCGAGCGCGACTTGACGCGCAGACGGTTAATGGCGCGCGCGAGATTTGCCTCGGCGAGGCGGTACTCGCGGATGCTGCGCTTTTGCAGCAGCGCTTCCTTTGCTGCGGCTGCGGCGCGCTCGGCGCGGTTTTTGTCGATCTCCTCGGGGCGCTCCGCCGCGTCCACCAGCACCAGTACTTCGCCGTCCTCCACCTTGACAAGCCCTGCCGAGACGGCGGCATACAGAGTTTCGCCCGCGGCAGTGCGGCAGGTCAGCGTGCCGGGGACAACGGCGCCGATGGCGTTGCTGTGCCCGGCGAGCACACCGTACTGCCCGTCCACGGTGGGCAGGATCAGCGAGGTGCATTCTCCTTCAAAGAAGGCGTGGTCGGCGGCGAGGATGTGTACGGGAAACGGCTTCACTCTGCGTCCCCGCCTTCCTCGCGGGCACGCTTTGCCACATCGTCGATCGTGCCGACGTTGTAGAACGCCGACTCGGGGTATTTGTCGGTCTCGCCGCCGAGGATCGCCTCCGCCGCGCGGATGGTCTCGGCAAGCGGCACATATACGCCGGGGATGCCGGTGAACTTCTCGGCGACGTGCATCGGCTGCGACAGGAATTTGCGGATCTTGCGGGCGCGGGCGACGATCAGCTTGTCGTCCTCGCCAAGCTCATCCATGCCGAGGATGGCGATGATGTCCTGCAGCTCGTTGTACTTCTGCAAAGTTTCCTGCACGCGGCGGGCAACCTCATAGTGCGTCCCGCCGACGATCGCCGGTTCGAGAATGCGCGAGGTGGAATCCAGCGGATCGACCGCCGGGTAAATGCCCTGCTCCGCCACCTTGCGGCTGAGCACCGTGGTGGCATCCAAATGCGCAAAGGTGGTTGCCGGGGCGGGGTCGGTCAGGTCGTCGGCGGGAACATAGACCGCCTGCACCGAGGTGACCGAGCCGCGCTGTGTGGAAGTGATGCGCTCCTCGAGCGCGCCGAGCTCCTCGGCAAGCGTGGGCTGATAGCCGACGGCGGATGGCATTCTGCCGAGCAGCGTGGAAACCTCGCTGCCCGCCTGCACAAAGCGGAAAATATTGTCGATAAAGAGCAGCACGTCGCGCCGCTCCTCGTCGCGGAAGTACTCCGCCATGGTCAGCCCCGAGAGCGCCACGCGCATACGCACGCCGGGCGCCTCGTTCATCTGTCCGAAGACCAGCGCCGTCTTGTCGGCAACGCCGCTCTCCCGCATCTCGGTGAAGAGGTCGTTGCCCTCGCGGCTGCGCTCGCCGACGCCGGTGAACACCGAATAGCCGCCGTGCGCGGTGGCGACATTGTGGATCAGCTCCTGGATCAGCACGGTCTTGCCCACGCCCGCGCCGCCGAACAGACCGATCTTGCCGCCCTTCGGATAGGGCTCAAGCAGGTCAATGACCTTGATGCCGGTCTCGAGAATCTCGGTGGTGGGCAGCTGCTCTTCAAAGCGCGGGGGCGCGCGGTGGATCTCCCGCCGCACGGCGCCCTCGGGCAGCGCTTCGCCGCCGTCGATCGGCTCGCCGAGCACATTCCACATGCGCCCGAGCGTGACCTCACCGACGGGGACGCGGATGCCGCTGCCGGTCGCCGTGACCGGCATGCCGAGTGCGAGATTCTCGCTGCCTGCCAGCAGCACGCAGCGCACCGTGCCGTCCCCGATGTGCGCCGCGACCTCCATCGTGCGCACTTCGCCGCCGACCGTGACGGTCAGCGCTTCCTTGATCTTCGGCAGCGCGCCGTCAAAACCGGCGCAGTCCACCACGGGTCCCGAGACCCGCACGATCTTACCTGTATGCATCGGCATCCGCCTCCTTTGTCTCTCTTGTATGCGCCGCCAGCCGCTGCGCCTTGGCGCCTGCGCTCACCTCGGTGATCTCCTGCGTGATCGCGCTCTGGCGCACGCGATTGTACGCCGTGGTGAGGTCGGCAAGGATCTTCTCCGCATTGCGGTTTGCGCTGTCCATCGCGCGCATGCGGGCGTTCTGCTCACAGCAGAAGCTGTCCACCAGCGCACTGTAGATAAAGCCGGACACATAGCTTGCGATGACGTTATCCAGCACCGCGCCGACCGAGGGCGTGAATTCAAACGGCACACTGACCGCACGCTCCGCCGTGTCCGAGAAGAACTGCGCGCGGTGGAACGGCAGGAGGCGCGTCTGCTTCGGCTCGGCGACAAGCCCGTTTTTCATATCCGTATAGACCACATAGATTTTCTCCACCTGCCCGCGGTCGTACAGATCAAGCAGGATCGCCGCGATCTCGCGGGCGCGCTGCATGGTCGGATTCTGCGCGGTGTAGAGAAAGCTGTGTTCCACCGGAATGCCGTGCGCCTCAAAATAGCGTCTGCCGTATTCGCCGACGACAAACAGCTTGGTGTCCGGATGGTCGGCGAGCAGCTTTTCCGCCTCGCGGATGGCGTTCTGGTTGTACGCACCGGCAAGTCCCTTGTCCGCCGTGATGACCAGGCAGGCAAACGTGCCGTGCGGCGGTTCCTCGCCGTCCTCGGGGTAAAAATAGCGGCTCTCCACCTTGTCTGCCGTGCGGAAAATACGCTTGATCTCGCCGCGCAGCGCGTTGAAGTACGGGCGCGTTGCGTCCAGCTCCGCCTTGGCGCGGCGCAGCTTGGTGGACGCGATCAGATACATCGCGTTTGTGATCTTGCGCGTATCACGGACGCTCTCAATATGAGTTTTGATCTCCTTGATGCTTGCCATGGCGTCCTCTTATTCCGTCACCGATGCGACAAAGTGCGCCGCCGCATCGAGGATCGCGGTGCGGCTCTCATCCGAGAGCACACCGGTCTTCTCCACCTCGGCGACGACCTCCGGCAGTGCGGTCTTCACCGCGCCGGGGAGCGCCGTGCGCACGGCGGCGAGCTTTGCCGGCGGCACGGTGTCCAGCGTGTGCGCCATCGCCGCCGTGAGCAGAATCACCTGTTCGACGCAGGAGAGCGGGCTCTCCTGCGCCTGCTTCAGCAGCTGCATCAGCATCTGTCCGTAACGCAACTGCCGCTTGGTCGTCTCGTCGAGGTCGCTCGAAAACTGCGTGAAAACCTCCATCTCGCGGTACTGTGCGAGATCAAGGCGGATCGTGCCCGCCGCCTTCTTCATCGCTTTGGTCTGTGCCGCGCCGCCGACGCGCGAGACCGAAAGCCCGACGTTGACCGCAGGGCGCTGCCCGGCGAAGAACAGATCGCTCTCGAGGAAGATCTGCCCGTCGGTGATGGAAATGATGTTGGTGGGGATATAGGCGGAAACATCGCCCGCCTGCGTCTCCACGATCGGGAGCGCGGTCATGCTGCCGCCGCCGAGGCGGTCGGAGAGCCGCGCCGCGCGCTCCAGCAGGCGGGAATGCAGATAGAACACGTCGCCCGGATATGCTTCACGCCCAGGGGAACGCTCGAGCAGCAGGCTGATCGTGCGGTAGGCGACGGCATGCTTCGACAGATCGTCATAGACGATGAGCACATCGCGCCCGCGCCCCATGAAGTATTCCCCGAGCGCGCAGCCCGCGTAGGGCGCGATATACTGAAGCGGCGCTGGATCACTCGCAGTGGCGCAGACGACCGCCGTGTAATCCAGTGCACCGTGCACGCGCAGCGTCTCGACGAGACGTGCCACCGAGGACGCCTTCTGCCCGATCGCCACGTAAATGCAGACGACGTTTTTCCCTTTCTGATTGAGGATGGTATCGAGCGCGATGGCGGTCTTGCCGGTCTGGCGGTCGCCGATGATCAGCTCGCGCTGACCGCGCCCGATGGGGAACATCGCGTCGATCGCCAGAATGCCGGTCTCCATCGGCGTATCGACCGGCTGGCGGTCGATGATGCCGGGCGCGGGATTTTCCACCGGAAAATAGCCGTCGGCGCGGATCCGCCCCTTGCCGTCGATCGGCATGCCGAGCGCATCGACCACTCTGCCGATGCAGCCCTCGCCGACCGGAACGCCCGCAACCCTGCCGGTGCGCTTGACGGCGCTCCCGGCGGTCACGGCGCAGGTCTCTCCGAACAGGATGCAGCCGACGCGCCCGGGCGCAAGCTCCTGCACCATGCCGCGCACGCCGGACTGAAAGACCAGGATCTCGCCGTAAAAGGCGTCGTCAAGCCCCGTGACCGTCGCCACGCCGTCGCCGACGCGCAGCACCCTGCCGAGCGTGAGCGGCTCGTCCGACGGTTCCCACTTCGCAACGGCGTCATGCATCAGTTCGAGCAGGTCGCCCTCCTCGGCGGCAAGCCCCATGAGCATTTCCCGCAGCTCGGTCAGCCGCGCCTCGGTATAGGCATTACGCATGGCGCGCCTCCTCTGCCGCCTCGCGCTCGCGCAGCAGCTTTGCGGTGGCTTCCACCGCAAGGTCTGCGATCTCGCCGCGCGCGTCCTCGATCATTCTTTCTTTTTCATGCGCCGCCGCGTCGCGCGCGTCGGCAAGGATCCGCTCCTTCTGCCGCTTGGCGTCGGCGAGGATGGCGGACGCCTCCTTTTCCGCCTCGGTCACGGCGGCGGCGCGTGTTTTGTCCGCCTCCGCCTTCGCCTCGTCCAACAGGCGGCGGTACTCCGCCTCGAGGGCAGCGGCGTTTGCCTCTTTCTCGGCAGCGGTCTTTTCCTTTGCCGCGATGTCACCGGCGCGTTTCTCCATGAAATTCCGCACCGGCGCATACAGCAGAAAATACAGTCCGCCTGCCAACAGCACAAAGTTGAACAGGTGGAGCAGAATCTGCTGCCAGTCAATATTCAGCGGGACACCCATCCTGCGCCCTCCTTACAGAACAAAGATGATGAGGATCGCCACGATCAGCGCATAGATAATCGCGGTCTCGATGAAGACGAGGCCGAGCATCATCCCCGCGCGGATCTTGTCCGCCGCCTCGGGCTGGCGGGAGATGCCTTCCGCCGACTTGGAGATGGCGATCCCCATGGCGCCCGCGCCCGCAGCGGCGGCAACGCCGACGCAGATTGCGGCGGCATACGCCTTGCTGCCCGTGGAGGAGGCGGCAGCGTCTGTCGTCTCCGCAGCTGCGGTCACCTCGGCGCCGTCGGGTGCGGGCGCCGCCTCGTCGGCAAACACGCACACGCCCATCGCAAGGACGAGCGCGGCGCATACAAGCAGGGCAAACAGTTTTTTCATACGAATTTTCATGATCATAACCTCCGGGTTCAGGCAGCAGCCTTTTTGGTTTTGGATTTGGATTTTTTCGCCTTCTTCGGGTGCGGCTCGGAAACCTCCCCGTAGAACAGCGCTGTGAGCATCGTCAGCACATAGGTCTGGATCAGCGCATGCAACAGCGTGAACATCACGCCGACCGCAACCGGCAGAACAAAGCTCAGGTGGATATAATAATAGACAAGCTCGGTGACGAGCAGCCCGCTGAGCAGCGCGCCGAACAGGCGGAAGCTCATTGAGATCGGCAGGGAGAATTCTTTGAGGGTACTCCCCACGCCGCGGAGCCCGTTGCCTGCGATGCCGCCCGACAGGATCACAAGATAGGACAGGCAGCCGAGCGAAATGGCGGCGTTGATGTCCGAGAGCGGCGCGGGCAGCGCGACCGAGAGACCGCGCGTGGTCACCGCCTGCACCCCGAACAGCTCAAACAGCGTACCGATGAAAATATACGCGCCCGCCGCAAACACATAGCCGCCGAGAAAACGGTTGCGGTGCGGGCTGCTCTCCTTGGCAAGCCCGTCGAAATAGCCGACCGCGCTCTCGAGCAGCAGCTGAAACTTGCCGGGCACGGTCTTCATGCGCGGCACAAAGAAGAGCCGCACCAAAAGCGCGAATACGAGCAGCACGCCCGTGACGGTGAAGCCCGAGATTACCGCAGGGTTGACATCGAGCAGCCCGAACAGCGAGATCTTGTTTTCCTCGTGCAGCACGGCGTCCCGCATGGCAGAGCGGATGCTCTCGCCCTTCGGCAGACCGCCGACCGCGAGCGACGCGGCGAGCAACACGCAGAGCAGCACGAGCCATATAAGGAGCGCCGTGCGCCTGTTTTTCTTCATTTTGAAAATCGCCTCCTACGGAGCAGATACTTTTAATGTATCAATTATAGTAAGTTACTATGCATTTGTCAAACGGTCAAGTCAACAAAAAAACGCACGGGAAACAGCCGTTTTCCGTGCGTTTTGTGAACCTTATTCTTCCTCTTCTTCGGGGACGGCGCCGACCGTCACGCGGACCTCCTCCACGCAGGTCTCGTCCGCGCGGGTGATCTCCACATGCAGATTTTTGTAGTCGAACGCCATGCCGACCTCCGGATTCTGCCCGAGCATCTCGGCACACCAGCCGCCGACCGTGTTGCAGTCGGACTCAAAGTCGCGGTCGTCGACGTCCATCTCGTCAAACATATCATAGACGTTGGCGTCGCCGAGCACGCGGTAAGTGCCGTCGGGATTCTCCGCGATGTCCTCGACGATCTCATCGCTCTCATCCCAGATGTCGCCGACGATCTGCTCGAGAATGTCCTCGGTGGTTGCAATGCCGAGCGTGCCGCCGTACTCATCGAGCACGACCGTCATCGGCATCTGCATCTCGCGCATTTCCTCCAGCGCGACCGGCAGCTTCACCGTGCCGTGCATCATCAGCGGCTCAAACATGACGTCCTTCACCACGGTCTCCGGATTCTCGGCAAGCCGCTTGTAGAACTGGTTGATGTTGAGAATACCGATGATGTTGTCGATGCTGTCCTTGTAGACGGGCAGGCGGCTGTGCCGCGAGGAATTGATGATGCGGAGATTCTCCGCGGGATTTGCGTCCACATCCAGCGCCAGCACCTCGGTGCGGTGCGTGATGACCTCGGCAAGCGTGATATCCGAGAACTCCAGCGCGCTCTGCAAGAGGTCGCTCTTGTCCTCGTCGATGCCGCCGTCCTCCTCGGTCGTCTCGATCAGCATCGCCAACTCCTCCTCGGAGACGCTGTCGTCCGGCTTGCCCCAGAAATGCGAGCAAAGCTTCAGCAGCTGACCGACAAGGAAGGTGATGGGATAAAACAGGATGATAAAGAAGGCGAGCGGGTACGCCGTGAGACATGCGGCGCGGTCGCTGTTCTGCTTGCAGACGACCTTCGGCACGATCTCACCGAAGATCAGGATCAGGATCGTGATGACGACCGTTGCGATCGTGGCGGCAAGCCCGGTCGAGCCGTGTCCGTTCCCCATATGCTTTGCAATGGAGAGCGCGATGGTGGTCGAGGTTGCCGATGCCGCAATGTTGACAAAGTTGTTGCCGACGAGCACCGCCGTGAGCGCATCGTCGAATTTGTCCGAGATCTTATCCGCCAATTTCGCCATGCGGCTGCCGTCCTCCGCCAGCTTTTTCAGGCGGACGCGGTTGACCGAGGTATAGGCGATCTCGGTGCCCGAGAAGAAGGCGGAGAAGCAGATCAGAATGACAATCAGTACATAACTCATTTGTCGATCTCCTCCTTTGCTTCATTCTCGTCATCGCAAAGGCGAATGATGACGCTCTTCAGCGCGCCGTCCTCGACGGGACCTGCCATCACGGCAAGTCTGCCGTAGGTAAAGCCCTCGTCTTCCTTCGGCTCGCCCACAAGATTGGAGCGCAGCCATGCGTCAAGCGTTTTTTTCTGCTCGGCAAGGGTGGGGAGCGGATGCCCGATGCGGGAGAGCGCCTCGCGCACTTTCATGGACGGCACGATCTCGAAGTAGTTGCCGCCGAGCTTGATGAAGTCTTCATCATACTCGTCGTCCTCGTCCCAGATCTCGCCGACCAGCTCCTCAAGAAAATCCTCGATGGTCGCGATGCCGACCGTGCGGTCGCCCTCGCGGACAACGACAAACTGCTTTTTCGATGCGCTCATTGCGGTGAACAGATCGTCAATGGCAGCATCGGGCACAGCAAACTCAGGAACGAGCATCACGCGGCGCAGGTTGACATAGCCGCGGCGCAGATAGGCGCGCAGATACTCGCGCACCGGCAGGATGCCGACCACATGGTCCACATCGCCCTCATACACGAGAAGGCGGGAAAAATTCGTCCCGCGCACCACGTCGAAGATCTCTTCCTGCGACATGGCAATGTCCACGCCGACGATGTCCTCGCGCATGGTCATGATGTCCTCAAGCGATGTCTTGGTGAAGTCCACCGCGTTGCGGAGCAGATCGGTCTGCTCCTCGTCCAGCGTACCGCTGTCCTCCACCTTGTCAATGATGGTCTCCAGCTCCTCCTCGGTCATGCGGTCATCCTGACCGCCGCCGAACAGGCGGGAAAACAGATCGGAAATTTTGATAAAAACGAATGAGATCGGCGTCAGAACCTTCATCAATGCCGTCAGCGACGCGGAATACCCCAGCGCCAGCTTTTCGCTCTGCGTATTGGCAAAGCTCTTCGGCAACATCTCGCTGAACAGGAAGACCACGGCGGTGGTAATAACCGTCGCGATGATGGTATTGCCCTCGCCGAGCAGATCAATGGCGATGACAGTCGCCAGCGATGAACAGGCAAGGTGCATGATGTTGTTGCCGATGAGGATCGTGGTCAGCGCTTTGTCGAAATGATCAGTGATATACAGCGCGCGCTTTGCCCGCTTGTCACCGTCATCCGCCGCCGACTTCAGCCGAATTTTGTTCGCCCTGACGTAAGCGCTCTCCGCGCTTGCGAAATAGGCGCCGCCGATAATCAGCAATATGTAGAAAAGAATCTGCCAATATCGACCCGCGTCTCCGTCCATGTAGATAACCAACTCCTTCTCAGGTAGACCTGTTCCCTGCACTTTTGTGCAAGTTATATCAATCAGTATACCATTCCGAAGGCGGCTTTGTCAAGGTTCAGAAAACGCTGAAAAAAAGAGGAAACCGGCGAAAAACGCCGGTTTCCCCGGATAATCCGTTCAGATGTTCCGTAAAACCCCGAAAACGAGCAGGGCGACGATCAGAAAGGAAATGATGCCCATTTCGACCCCGGAGAGCTTCGGATGCCCGGTCTTCACATACAGCCATGCCTGCCGCACCGCCACGGCAATGCCGAGCGGCGAGAGCACGAGGATCGCCGCATTGTACCGAAACGCCGCGGCAAAATCCAGCCGGAGCAGGGAGAGGCACATGCGGGTCACCCCGCAGGACGGACAGTCCAGCCCCGTGACCGTGTGAAATACGCAGGGAATGCCGAAGTCGGTCACGCGCACAAAGCAGGCATAGAGCAGCCCGACGCCGAGCGCGATCCCGCACCAGAGGAGCAGACGGAACAGTCGCCTTTGCATGTTATGCCAGCTTGTTCAGTTCATCCTGGATCAACGCCATCGAGATGATGTTCAGCCCGATGATGCTGAGGATCAGATACAGAATGCCGCGATTCTGATCCTGCGTGCCGCCGCGTGCGCCGCTTGCGCGGTTGACCAGCTCGCCCGCCTTGTAGAACCAGTACCAGCTGTAGATGTTGCAGGTGACCAGCGAAAGCAGGAAGACCAGGATACCGCTCGTTGCATTCGTCTCGCCCGCCGCCGTGTTCAGCTCATCCACCATCTGCACCAGCCAGATGATCCCGTAGATGCCGCAGGTCACGATCGAGAGCAGGATGCACACGCCGATATTGCGCTTCGTCGGACCGCCGGTCACGCCGTTCACCGTCCCGGTATAGGTCTCGGTCTTGGGTTCCGCGGTCTTCGGCTCTGCGGTCTGTGCCGCAGCACCGATCTGTGCGCCGCAGTTGGGACAGAATTTCGTCCCGTCGGCGACCTCTTTGCCGCAATTCTTACAAAACATAGTATTTTCCTCCTTGTAAAGAAAATCTTATAAAGTCTTTATTCGAGATTGGTCTCCGCCGTGCGCAGCGTGACGATGAACCCGCCGTCGTTGTCGCCCGAGATGCTGAAGTCCGCGTTCTGCGGCAGCTCGATCTGCGTCTCGTCTCCGGCGAGCGGCACATAGAACACGGTATAGTCAACACCGTCCGCCGTGAAGTGCAGCGGCGAGGACGCGCCGTGCTTGTAGAGGAGCGCGATGTATTCCTCCAGTGTCAGGCTGTTTTCCGCCATATAGGCGGCGTGCCCGCGCCCGACATAGCGGAAGTGCCACGGCTCGTTGGTGATGCCGGTCACGGTCGTCTTACTTTCGGGATAACGCAGGACAAAGCCGTATTTCGCAGCATTGGCGTAAATCCAGGCATAAATCGGATCGGCATCCCCCGCGGTCGCCAGCGAATAGCTGACGCCTGCCGCGGTATAGACGTTCATGTCGATCGCCATGCCGGTGTGATGCTCGCTGTAGCCCGGGAGGGCGGCAAGCAGCGCACCCTGCTCCGCGCCGTAGATCTCCTGGTAGTCGTCGTAGATCGAGGTCTGCTCCTCCAGCGTGCGGTAGCCCTGCGTGATCTGATAGTCACGGCTGCCGGTCTCGGCAAAGAAGGCGTCAAACATGGCGTCCAGCGCTGCCATCGTCGTGCGCGACAGCTTGATTGCCGACGAGCTGACGCGATAACTGTCGGATTTGTTGCCGTAGAGCGTCACAAGGTCGCTCTCATCCTTCGGGAACACATACGCGCGTTCGAGCAGCGTGGAGACCAGGATCAGGTCGCCGCGGTGCACATCGTCCGCCGTGAGCGTCAGGGACTGTGTGCGCGGCGCCTCAGTCACGACCGTGCCTGTCGAGGTCCGCGCCGTGGTGATCTCCGGGGTCGATGCGGTCGTCCCCTCGGTGACGGGCGGCAGCGAAACCGGCGCCCAGAGGCTGTAGAGCGCAAAAATGATAATGCCCCAGACCGCAAGGATGGTCACGGTGAGCAGCGCCGCAAGAATCCGGTGCTTGCGCTTTTCTTTTTTTACATATTGTCGGCGCTTTGCCGCGGCAAGCGCATCCATATCCGGTCGGCGATCCATCAAAGCCCCCCTTTGTGCAGCCGCTTTCATCTTGGTGACAGTATACCATAAGCGATGCGAACGCGCAAGCCCGTGGGCGAATATTTTGCGCGCTTTTTGCATTGTCCGCCTCGGAATATTGACATATTCCGTCGTTGTCCGCAGCAAAAATCATCACAAAATCTCTCGCCCACAGGTGCCTTGCAGTTTTGACCGAGCGGATTTTTGCCCGGGCGAGAAAAAAGACGCAGGGAATACGCCGGTATTCGCAAGTCTTTTGACGATGCACGGACAGAAAGACGCCGATCAAAACCTTGTGTGTTCGTATCGTTTATGGTATACCATAAGAGGTTGGAATGCGCAAGCCTGTGGGCGAATATTTCAAGGAAGATTAAACTTTTTTCGCGCGCCGGTCGGATCCGCGGCGGAAATTCTGCGCTTTTCGCCTTGACGGGGCGGGGAAAAAGATGTATAATAATGTTATTCAAATGTCTGTACGGAGGATTTTCAAAAATGAAGATCAAAGACGGCTATATCGTCCGGAAAATCGGCACCAAATACTATGCCGTATCTGTCTCGCAGGTGTCGAACGGCGGCGGCATGATCGCCCTCAACGAGACCGGCGCGTTCATCTGGGATCTGATGAAAACCGAGACTGATGCGGACACAATCGCATCGGCGCTCGCCGCGCACTATGAGATCGACGTGGAGACGGCAAAGCGCGATACCGAAGCCTTCATCGGCATGCTGAAAGAGGCGGGCGCACTTGCGTGAGCAGATGGATCTCGCCGCGCTGATGCCGCTGATCGACGAGGTCATCGCGGCGGGCGGCGCCTTCCGGCTCTATCCGCGCGGCACCAGTATGCTGCCGATGCTCACCGAGGGCGAAGACGCCGTGGAGCTTGTCGCGGCAGAGCCATATGCCGTCGGCGATGTGCTGCTCTATCGGCGGGCAAGCGGGCAGTTTGTCCTGCACCGTCTGATCGGCGTACATAAGGGCGCGCTTGTCTTTTGCGGCGACAACCAGCGAGCGCTGGAATTCGGCGTGCCGCGGACTGCCGTGCTGGCAAAGCTCGGCGGTTATTACAAGGGAGACGTGCACCACACGTTGGACGAGCCGGACTATGTCCGCTATGCCAAAGAGCGTGTCACGCGGTTTCCGCGTGCCTGCCGGAAGCACCCGGCGCTTGAGCGCTTCGTCCGGCGGGTCACCCCGCTGCATACCCTGCCCCGCCGCGCTTTGCACAAGCTGCGCCGCATGCTGAAAATCGAGAAGTAAAAAGGACTGCCGCAGCAGTCCTTTTTGTGTTGTTGTGTACGGCGGGAGACAGACGGCACCCTACGGCTTGTACACCCCTTACGCCAGATGCAGGGCGTACAGGACGCGCTTCATCACCACATGCAGTTTTTTGCCGACGTGGCGGCGGTGCGCCGCCTTGACGCACTTTTCATACATGCGGTCGATGTCCGCCTCGTACCTGTCGATGTCGGTCGCATAAAGATCGCACTTCTTGCGGCAGGACTTGATCTGCAAACAGAAGATCAGCCGGTACCACAGGCGGCTCTCGCGCTCGTCCTCCCGCTTCCAGTAAGCGGCGAACTGCTCCTTCATCGGCGCGTACATGATCTTATCCATTTCCTCGCGGGAGATCAGCCCCGCATTGATTGCCATATCGACAATATCCGTGCCGGGCAGGAAGTTCAGCCCGTGCAGCTGAAGCTCCATCGGCATCGCCATCTCACGCACGAGGTAATAGGTCTCCTTCAGGTGCTCGATCTTCTCAAACGGGTGCTGTAACATGAAATCGTAGCTTGCCCAGTACACACCGCTGTCGTGAATGATCTGTGTGGCGCGGATGATGTCCTCCTGCGTCTCGTAGCGGTGAAAGATTTCACGGCGGATATAGGGCGAACCCGACTGCACGCCCATGATGACCTCGTCAAGCCCGACCGAAACCAGCTTTTGCAGCTCGTCCAGCCGCACCATCTTCGGATGCGACCAGATGGTGAACGGCAGATGGATGTACTTCTTGTACTGCACGATAAAATTGTCGATCCAACCGGGTGAATTGGGGAAGATCTCATCGTAGAAGTGGACGAACACCAGCTTTTTGAACTGTTTCTTCGCCTCGATCAGCTCCGCCATGACGCTCTCGACCGAGCGGGTGCGCACATACTTCACGCCCTTCGGGAACATGCGGTGCAGATTGATGACGCTGCAATAGGAGCAGGTGAACGGGCAGCCGCGCGACGCGATGACCTCATAGCTCATCGAGGAGAGCTGCGGGTCGCCGTAGATCACGGTGTCGTGTTCAATGTAGCATGCCTCTTTGGAATTGATGGTGGGCAGCCCGTATTCGTCGATGTTCTCAAGCAGGTCGCCGATGGGGTTGACCACGACCTTGCCGTCGTCATCCCGATAACAGACCGAGGGGAAGGCGCGTCCGCTCTCGCCTGCGGCAATGGCATTTGCCAGCTTGACCATCGGGATCTCGCCGTCGGCGCGCACGACATATGTGCCGCCGAGATCGAGCATGCGGTCCGGGAACATGGAGGCAAACGCGCCGCCGAAGATCATGGGGATGCCGGTCTTCCGCAGCCCGTCGCAGAGCAGTTCGACCGATTCGAGATACATCGAGCTCATGACCGACAGTCCGACATAGACCGGGTTCTCCTTTGCGACCTCCTCCACGCAGAGCTCGACCTCGCGCGCCGTGCAGACCTCGGGATCCTGGCTGTTGAAGCCCTTGAAGAAGATGACCTTGACCCGATACCCGCCCTTTTCCAGCGCGGTCTCGAGATAGCGCACGCCGAGCGCCTTGACGTTGTAGAATGCAATCAGAACGACTGTTTTCTTCTGTTCCATGTCCGTACCTTTCCGATCTTGTACTTCTTATATTATATCGCCCGCGCGCTGGCAAGTCAAGGCGCGCCCGTGAAAAAGGGGATTTACATTTTACGTCAATACGGAGGAACGCCGACCCGCTTGACCCCGCGCGGGGAATCAACCCGGAGGATCTCTGCGCATGATTTTGCAAAAGCCTGTCCATACTCCTTTCAAGCGTTGGCTTGAAAGGAGTTTTTTTATGAGCACAGATTTTCAGACAAGCGAAACCAAAACCAATCTGATGCGCGCCTTTGCGGGCGAGAGCCAGGCGCGCAACCGCTACGATTTTGCCGCCAAGGCGGCGGGCGAGCAAAAGCTCTATGTCGTGGAGGCGGCGTTCCGCTTCACGGCAAAGCAGGAGCAGGCGCACGCCAAGGTGTTCTACGACCATCTCAAGGCATTTGACGGTACCGACATCGCCGCGGACGGCGGCTATCCGGTCAATCTGACCGCCTCGGTGGCGGGGCTTCTGCGCTACGCCGCCGAAAACGAGCGCAAGGAGCACGACGAGGTCTACGCGGCGTTTGCCGAAACGGCGCAGCGCGAAGGCTTTCTCAAGGTTGCCGCCGACTTCCGCAACATCGCGGCGATCGAACAGCTGCACGGCGAACGGTTCACGAAATTTGCGGAGCTCATCGAGAGCGGCAAGCTGTTCATCGCAGATGCGGAATGCGCCTGGATGTGCCTGAACTGCGGACATGTACAGACGACCAAAGCAGCGCCGGAGCTCTGCCCGGTCTGCGGGCATGACCGCGGATTCTTCATCCGCCTTGCCATGACCCCGTGGGGTGTAGAAAAAGGGTAAAGTGAAAAAGTGATGCGTGTAAGGAAGAAAACCGCCGTGCGGCGGTTTTCTTTTTGGGCGGGGGCTTGCTCCCGACCGCATTTCAGCTTTCCCCGATGGGGAGGAGAGGCGGACGAGACGCGATGCGTCTCGCGGAGTTTTCCCGATGGGAAAACATCCTGTGACGGATGAGGTGTTCTTTCGCAAAGCAGCGGGGATGCACCTCATCCCGCCTACATAAGCAGCAAGAGCGCGAGGATCAGCACGATGTCCTCGCTGCCCTCCTTGCCCATGAGCAGAGCGATCAGCCCGATCAGGAGAAAATCGTCTGCGTCAAAGCCGGACTTCTTCCGCCCGCGCAGCGCCTCAAACAGGCAGGTCAGCGGATTCTTGTTTTCCGCATGGCAGGGCGGCGCATCGCCGCAGGGGCACTGCCCCGCCTCCGGCGCATGCTCCCCGCACGGCTCGCAGCCCTCGCACGGCGGCGGGCAGCCGCAGTCGGGCGGCGGAGGCGGCGGGCAGTCGCGCGGGATCTTGCCGAGCGGGGCAACCGGCGTCGGCGCGCCGCTGTGGATGATCGGGCGCGGCGGCGGGGGCGGCGGCGTGGGCTGTGCCTGTGCGCCGTAGTCCGCAAACGGCGGGACGGGTCGCTGCATCCCGCCGCCCTCTCCCCGCGGCTTTGCATCCGGATGCGGGAAGGCGTTGCCGCCGTAATTCTTCGGTACGCTGATGTACATCACATCACCTCCGACAAGAGATCAAGCAGGGTGGACACCTTCATCACCGTGTCCAGTGCGCTTTGCCGCTCCTCGGACAGATAGGGTGACAGCGCACGCAGGAGCGCCATCCGCCGCGAGGCAGAGGTCGGCTTTGCGCCCGCCGATGCGGGCAATGCGGCAGGCGCGGCGGTTGCCGATGCGGCTGCCGCCTGTGCGGCGGGTGCAGCTTCCGGCGGCGCATCCTGCGCCCCATCCGTCGGCGCGGCAGCGTGGGCTACGGCTGTGCCCGCCGCCTTTTCGGCTTTCATCTCCGCCATGACCGGGGCGAGCGCCTCCATGATGCGCGGCAGCTTTGCCGCGATCTCTGGATTCTGCAAAAGCTGTGAGATGCCGCCGCTGCCGAGCAGATCGCCGATGCTTTTCTCGGGACTGTCTGCCATGCTCAGCCCTCTTTTCCCTCTTTACGATAGCCTTTCAGAATGTCCTTGGCATGCGCAATATCCGCATCCGACGCGCCGCGCATAGCAGTGCGGAGCGCATCCAGCTGCGATTTTTCAAAGGTCGCGCCCGTGAGATCCACCCCGCTTGCGGCGGCGATCGCACGGATCGATGCGACAAGCGTCGCATCGTCCAGCCCTGCCATGGTCTCCAGCAGATTCTTGTCAATGTTCATATACAGCCATCCTTTCGTCACTTTGGCTTCCCCGGTGGGGAAGGCTTGGATAGAACGGTACGGCAAAGAGCAGCGATATGTATCTTTGCATAGCCGTTACCGTGCCGCAGCTTGCTGTTTTCAGTATATGCTGCAATTGACAAATCGCGCACCGACTGATATAATGAAAAATCAGGTGGTGACCTTTATGACTTTCTTTCAAAAACCGGCGTTCCGACGCTTTCTGTATTTTTTCGTCTCGATCCTGTGGTGTGAGGGCGTCGTCCGTGCGGCGGCGTTCGGCAATCCGCTGCCCACGGTCTGGCTGCTTGCCTTCACCGGTGCGGCGGCGGCGCTTTTTGCGCTGTTTTGCAGCATGGGCGGGCGCGGCGGCACGGTGGTCTCCTTTGTGCTGACCGCATTTCTGACCGTGCTTTATGCGGCGCAGCTGATCTACGAACATATTTTTGATTCCTTCTTCTCGCTGACGCAGATCGCCATGGGCGCAGCGGCGCTTGACAGCTTCGGCGCGGAAACGGCGCTCGGTATTCGCGAATGTCTCGGCGCGCTCGCGCTGCTGCTTCTGCCGCTGATGGCGCTCGTCTGGCTGACGGCAGCGCGCTTCTTTGCCGGGCGCGGCAGTCTTCGCGCAGCGGCGATCCTCGGCGTTCTCTTTCTTGCTTTGCACTTCGGCACGGTGCTCTGCCTGCCCCTCGGCGGCAGACAGAACTACGCCCCCTACGACCTCTATCACGACACCTTTGTGCTGCAAATGAGCGAGCGGCAGTTCGGCGTGCTGACCTCGGCGCGCATCGAGGCGCGCGGCATACTCTTCGGCACAAAGAAAAAAGCGCCTCTGATCGAGACCGAGGCGACCACAGCGACTACGCCCGACCCGGAGACACCCGTGGTCCCGCCGGACATCCCCGAGACGGTCTACCCCTACAACGTGACCGACACCGACTTTGCGGCGCTTGCCGCCGCTGAGAGCGACGACCGCGTGCGCGCGCTGGACAGCTATTTCGCATCGCAGTCCGGCACGCGGCAGAACGCCTACACCGGCATGTTCAAGGATTACAACCTCATTCTGCTCTGCTGCGAATCCTTCTCACCCTACCTGGTGGACGCAGAGCGCACCCCCGCGCTCTACAGAATGGCGACCGAGGGCTTTATCTTCACCGACTACTACAACACCATCTGCGACAACACCTCCAACGGCGAGTACGCCCTCTGCCTCGGGCTCCTGCCCGACACCTCCCTGCTCGGGCGCGGCTGGAAGAACTTCTATGACTTCAACAGCTTCACCGCAGCCAAGGAAAACTGGCTGCCCTACGCGCTCGGCAACCAGTACCGTGCCCTCGGCGCAAAGACCTATGCGGTGCACAACTACTTCTGCGACTACTACGGCCGCGACAAGACGCACCCCAACATGGGCTACGACTTCAAGGCAATTTTCCGCGGCATGAAAAAGGTGAGCGACTGGCCGACCTCGGACGTCTCCATGATCGAGCAGACCCTGCCCGACCTGCTGACCCCGGACGAAAGCGGCAACATTCCGCTTTTCCACGCCTACTACCTCACGTTCAGCGGGCACATGTACTACAATTTCACCTCCAACGACATGGCGATCAAAAACAAGGCGGTATCCGAGGGTCTGCCCTATTCCACGGCGGCCCGCGCCTACATCTCCTGCCAGGAGGAGCTGGAATACGCCCTTGAGACCATGAACAAAATGCTTGCCGACGCGGGCGTTGCCGACAAGACGCTGATCGTGCTGACCGCCGACCACTACCCCTACAACCTGGGGCTGGGCAAGCTCTCCGAGCTGGCGGGCAAAACGCTGGAAGCCCCCGCCGACAAATACCGCAGCGCGCTTTACATCTGGAGCCCGTCCATGACCGCGCCCGTCACGGTGGACGCCCCCTGCTCCACGCTCGACGTGCTGCCCACTGTTTCAAATCTGCTCGGTCTGCCCTATGACTCCCGCCTGCTTTCGGGGCGCGACATCCTTGCCGAGGGCGAGCACATCGCCATCCTCGGTGACCGCAGCTTTGTCACCGAAACCATCTATTACGACGCCGAGAGCGGCACGGCAACGCCGCGCACCGACGCGCCGGTCGATGCCGCCGCGGTCGAACGCCTGAACACCTACGTCAAAAACAAATTCACCGTCGCCACCGAGATGCTCTACACCGACTATTTTGCCAAGGTGCGCGACAGAACGGCGGCAGACTGATGGAAAAGCTGCTCGTTCTCTCGGACATCCACGGAAACGTCCGCCGCGCCGCCGCCGTGGTCACGGCGCACACCGACTGCACCGCCTGCCTCTTTCTCGGCGACGGCACGCGCCACATCGAATATCTGCGCGGGCTTGCGCCGCACATGGCGTTCGTCGCCGTGCGCGGCAACTGCGACACCTTCCTCGACGGCGATTACCCGAGTGAAACGATTTTTGCCGTCGAAGGGCACAACCTCTTTCTCTGCCACGGGCACCGCTTTGGTGTCAAGAGCGGCACGGGCGCGCTGCTCGCCGCCGCGCGCCGCGCGGGCGCGGACATCGCGCTCTTCGGGCACACGCATCTTGTGCATGAGGAATACGACCCCGAAAGCGGCATTTACCTCTTCAATCCCGGCAGCATCGGCGAGCCGCGCGAAGGCAAACCGAGCTACGGCATTCTCTCCCTCGCCGGCGAAAACGTTCTGTTCAGCACCGGCAACGCCGAATAGGTAAAAATTTAACGATTTCCCTTGAAAATCCGAAAAAAAAGGATATACTATTAGATAGAATAAAAATGAATGAAAAAAGGAGATAAATTGATGGACAAAGTTCTGAAAAAAGCCGCTTTCCGCGGCGTGGAAGGTCCTGTGCTCACCATCGTCATGGACGGTGTGGGTCTGGCGCCCGCCAATGAGGCAAACGCCGTTGCGGCGGCAAATACGCCGACGCTGGACATGCTGATGGCAAAATACCCGATGGTGAAGCTGAAGGCGCACGGCACGGCGGTCGGTCTGCCGAGCGACGACGATATGGGCAACTCGGAGGTCGGGCACAACGCGCTCGGCGCGGGTCAGGTCTTTGCGCAGGGCGCAAAGCTGGTTTCCCAGTCGATCGAGAGCGGCAAAATGTACGCGGGCGAGACCTGGAAGTCGCTGATCGAAAACGTGAAAAAGAACGGCTCGACGCTGCACTTCCTCGGTCTGTTCTCGGACGGCAATGTGCACTCGCACATCGACCATCTGAAAGCCATGCTCACCGAAGCGAAGAAAGAGGGCGTGAAGACTGTCCGCATCCACATCCTGCTCGACGGCAGAGACGTGGGCGAGACCAGCGCGCTCGACTACATCAATCCCTTTGAAGCCTTCCTCGCAGACCTGCGGAGCGCCGACTTTGACGTGAAGATCGCGTCGGGCGGCGGACGCATGCAGATCACGATGGACCGCTATGAGGCAAACTGGCCGATGGTCGAGGCGGGCTGGAAGACGCACGTGCTCGGCGAGGGCAGACAGTTTGCATCGGCGGCGGAAGCCGTCGAGACCTACCGCCGCGAGCTCGGCGTGATCGACCAGGACCTCCCCGCCTTCGTCATTGCCGAGGACGGCAAGCCGGTCGGCACGATCGAGGACGGCGACAGCGTGATTTTCTTCAACTTCCGCGGCGACCGTTCGATCGAGATCTCCCGCGCGTTTGACGACGTGGACTTCACCAAGTTCGATCGCGTGCGTTACCCCAAGGTGGTCTACGCCGGCATGCTCGAATACGACGGCGACCAGCACATCCCGAAGCACTACCTCGTCAATCCGCCCGAGATCACCAACACGATGGGCGAATACCTCACGAACACCGGCATCACCATCCTTGCGATGTCCGAGACGCAGAAGTTCGGCCACGTCACCTACTTCTGGAACGGCAACAAGTCCGGCAAGTTTAACGACAAGCTCGAGACCTACATCGAGATTCCCTCGGACGTCGTCCCCTTCGAGCAGCGCCCGTGGATGAAGTGCGCCGAGATCACCGACAAGCTGATCGAGTGCCTGGAGAGCGGCAAGTACCGCTGCCTGCGCGTCAACTTCCCGAACGGCGACATGGTCGGTCATACCGGCAATTTCGTCGCAACCCAGTGCTCGATGGAGGCGTTGGATCTCTGCCTCGCCCGCATCCTCAAGGTCGTTGACAAGCTGCACGGCGCAGCGATCATCACTGCCGACCACGGCAACGCCGACGAAATGTACGAGGTGGACAAGAAGGGCAACGTCAAGCATGCAGCCGACGGCTCGATGAAGGCCAAGACCAGCCACACGCTCAACCGCGTCCCCTGCATCATCTACGACAACTTCTCGAAGGACGCCTACACCGTCAAGGCGGACGACGGAAGCTTCGGCCTGTCCGATGTCGCCGCCACCACCGTCAACCTGCTCGGCTACGAAGCCCCCTCCATGTGGGATCCCTCGCTGATCGAGCTGAAGTAAGCAAGCATCATAAAACCAAAAGAACACGCCTCCGGCGTGTTCTTTTGTGTTTGCAGGCAAGCATGTTTGTGCATCTTGCCAAAAACCTTTTCCTGTGGTAGAATGAAGCAAAAAGGGGGTGCTTTTCCGATGCTGCCGATTCTGCTGATGATCGACGAAATCACGCAGGAAGACGAGCGCGAGCTGCTGCGGCGTCTGTTTTTCACCTATGCGCCGAAGATGAAGCTGCTGGCGCAGAGCATCCTCAAAAACGAGGCCGACGCCGAGGACGCGCTGCACGATACCTTCCTGCTGGTCATCCGTTACCGCAAAAAGTTTGTGCAAGCTGACGAAATCGAAATCAAGCGCTTGCTTGTTATATATAGCAGAAGCGTCTGCTTCAACCGCCTGCGGCGGGAGAAGCGCATGCGCGCGCACATCATCCCGGAAGCGCCGATGGACGCGGACGACGGGCTGCATCCGGCGGCGGACATCCCGGACACGGACGCCGATCCGACAAGGCTGCTGCTCACCAAAGAGCAGGCCGACGTGCTGCGCCGCGCGATCGACCGCCTGCCCTCTCCCGCGCGGGAGATCGTCTGGCTGCGGTATTATGCCGGGCACACCAACGTCGAGATCGGCGCACTGCTCGGCATCAAGCCCTCCACGGTGGGCAGCACCCTGCGCCGCAGCCTTGCGAAAATTCAGAATGAAACGGAGGCGTATTTTGTTGAACGCTGAAACCAACCGCGATTTTGAGGCGCGCATCCGCGACGCGGCGCAGCGCAGCCTCGACAAAGAGGTCGCCGCCTTTGACGCGCTCGACCCCGACGCCACCGCGGTCAGCGCCAAAACCGAGCGGCGCATCCTGCGCGCGATTCATACCCTGCGCACACCGCGGACGCACCGCACGCGCCTGCGCCGCATCGCCGCCTGCGCGGCGATCCTGCTCTCGCTCACGGTCGCGGCGCTCCTGTGCGTCGAGCCGATCCGCGCCGCCGTATGGAATTTCTTCTTTGAGTGGTACGAGGATCATGTCGTCGTGCGCGTGGGGGCGGACGAGGACGCGCCGTCCGTCATCGAAGAGGTGATTCTCCCCGACCTGCCGCAGGGGTGGACGACCACGGAGATTGCCAACAACCCAAGTTCTGTGTTCTATCGCTATGACGGCCCACAGGGCGAGCAGCTTTTCTATGACCAGAACCCGATTAATCCGAACGCTGTCCACGCTTTCGATAGCGAGCACAGCACGGTCACGACGGTGGCGCTGAAGGGCGGCTACACCGCGCAGCTCTTTGCCTTTGAAAGCGGCACAAGCCTTTTGTTCTGGAGCAATCGCTACACCTTCACCGTTTCGCTGAAAGGCGGTGACGATGACCTGCTCTATCAGGTGGCGGACGATCTGAACCAAAAAGCCGCCGCTTTGACGAAAAAATCCGAATTTTCTGATTTTTTTGCAAAAAAGTGAATTGAAACCCGCTCCCCGATTGTTATATTCAGCAGAGGAGGGCGCGCAGACATTGCCGGAGGTTTGCCTCGCCCGCCCCGATCCATTCAAAGGAGTTGCCGCTATGCAAAAAATGTTTTTCGCCCTTTTGCTTGCCGCCTGCCTGCTCTGCACGGCTTGCGGCAAGGTTGAGACACCCCCGGTCACGGAGGATACAACTGAGACAACCACCGGGACGACAACCGAAACCACCTCCGCTCCCACCACGGAAACAACCGCGCAAACTGAACCCGCAGCCCCGCCCGAAACCACCGGAATCACCGCAGGCGGCGATGCTGGCATTTGCAGCGCGCATGCCGAGCTGTACCACGCCTTTCCGCAGCCATGGATAGACTTTATCGGTGAAGATGCCTTCTGCGCCTGGGCAGATGCCGAAATCGCCGCGCACGAACCGGACGAAAGCGGCTGCCCCTATCCGACCGTCAATGTATATTCCTTTATCCACACCTTCAACTACCCGAAGGAACGGTTCATCGAGGAATTCAACACGCACCCCTGGGTGGACTATGACTATCAGGTCGATCTGCTGTACGAGGGCGAACCGGAGATCATCGAATATTATTACCACAATCACGGGCACTGGCATACGGAACAAACGAAAGTAGCCCTGCGCCTGCGGGATATGAAGTGGAAGCTGATCGACAAATATCCGGACAAACTGGCTGCCTGCGAAAACTGGAAAGCGCACAGCCTGCCCGAAATGCTGGAGCTTGTCGGCAATGACCCGGACGACATCCGTGCGCTGACCGATGCGGCAGCGCAGTACGGTCTGTCGCTGCACTTTGATAGGATCGAGGCAATGGATGCGGACGAACGGGAAGCCCTGCGCGCGCATTCCGCCTATTATCAGGACTGCGTACTGCTCGGCGAAACGCCATACGAGACCCCCTACGAAAAACAGGTCGCTGACAACGAAGAAACGGCACGAATCAAAAAAGAACGCGGGCTTGACCTCTGCGCGCAGATTTGCTGCGCGCACAATCTGCTGTACCATTCCTATTTTGACCCCTGGATTGCCTATGTAGGCGCGGATACCCTTGAAGCGTGGTCAAACGCCGAGATTCTCGCGCATTACCCCTCGACTGTCGAATGCCCCTATCCGACTGCCAATGTGTACAACTTCATCCATACCTTCAATTACCCGAAAGAACGGTTCATTGAGGACTTCAACACAGTCCTCGGCATAGAATACGACTACCCGGTCGATCTGCTGTATGGCGATGACCCGGCAGCGGTTGAGCGTTACTTTGCGGAATTGGTCGATCGGCATACCAAGATGGAAGAGGATGCCGAGCGCCTCGGGGATTGGAAGTATGATTTACGGCAGCAATATCCGGAGCAATTCCGGGACTATTACAACTGGAAACAGCACAGCCTGCTCGAAATGCTGACCGCATCCGGCGCTGACCTGAGCGATGCAAAAGCGCTGAACGAGACGGCGGCACAGTACGGCTTGCAGCTGCGGTTTGATACGATCGCAGCGCTGGACGCGGACGCGCTGACTGCGTTGACCGAGCACTCCGCGTTCTATCAGGACTGCGTCCTGCTCGGCGAAACGCCCTATGAAACCCCCTACGAAAAGCAGGTCGCCGACAACGCAGCGCAATAACGCAAGAAGCACGCCCTTCGGCGTGCTTCTTGCGTTTCAGCATTCTGTATGATGTTCTCTATAATACCTTCGTGCCGGATTTGCAGAAATATAACTTGCCCGCGTTTCGTAGTCTTCCTTATCCCGCACAATATGCTCCATATAGCCGCGTTGAAAAAGATTGCTGCCGATTTCCTCATTGCAAAAGCGCTTAAAAGTTGAAACGACGTGCGGCAGCATTTCATTGGTAGGGGTGAGCGTTGAAAGAATCGGTTTTTTGTCCTTCACACATATTGTTACAAAATAGGCACCGGTGGAACTGTAATCATGCTGTTTTATGCGAAGTTCTTTTCTTTTCGGAAGTGTCTGCTTGCTATCCATAGTTTGCTTCTTTCCAAGTCAGATCCTGAACAGAATCCTACCACTCGTTAATCGCATACAAAATTGCAAGTCTTATGTTCTTCAACAAGTCATCGGAAAGTGCTTCGTATTCTTTATCCAACCCTTTTTCATGCGCCATATACCGGGGACTGTCATTCCAAGAACCCATTCCTCCGAAAACATCTGCCATGCTTGCCGCTTCAAATATCTGAAGATTTTTCTGCGGAATCTGTGGCAATTCCAACCCGAATTTTCTTCTGTCCGGATATTCGCCGGATCCATCCAGAAATTCTATCGCAGATGAGAAAACACGTGCAAAATTTTCGCACTCTATTTTTACGGCTAATTCTCTGATCGATAATAACACTTCCCGGAACGAATCCGTGTTGTTTTCAAACTGCGGTTTTCCGGATGGCGGATCAGACAATTCATGCTCAGAGTACAAAATGTTCCATTTCTTCCGCACAGAACTGAATTTCCAATTGGCTACGAAATAGGTTACCTTCCCGTTTCTGTGAAAACATAAAATAGAACTTTGTGTCGTATTTGAAAATCCCAAAAGACCTCTGTCTTCCACCGAACATGGACAAAGCAGCTTTACATCTGTCACTTGATTTTTTCTGATTTGCTCAAACCATGCCGAAACATTTGGTGCCGTATATTGTTTCATCCCCCAAAATCCCATTTGGGGTAAAAACGCAAATTTTATATGATTTTCATACGTTGCCGGAAAATATGCAATCGGTTCATTCAACTGCATAGCTTTTTTACTTGCCGCTACGATAGATGCAATTTGAAACATTTCCCCGTTCATTTATCATTACACCTCCATCTGAAATTAAAAATCTTACCTGACAAATTCTGATTTGTCAGGTAAGATTATAACATATAAAGGGAACGGTTTCAAGATGCAAAAAGCACGCCTTTCGGCGTGCTTTTTGCTTATTCTTCTTCCGGTTCCTCTTTCGGCAATCTGCCGAAATCGGCGGTGAGGAGATAGAGCTTCTTTGCAAGGGCGGGACGCGGCATCTTTTCCATGCGCCATGTCCAGTTGCCGCCGGTGGTGGAGGGCGTATTCATGCGCGCTTCGCTGCCGAGCGACAAAAGGTCCTGCATCGTATAGATGGCGGTGTCCGCCACGGTGGACGCCGCGCCGCGGATGAAGCCCCAGGCATACCCCTCGGCGGGCGTGAGGTTCAGATACCGCTTGGCATACGCGACGTCGGCGGGGGCGGCGGTGTGCATCCAGCCCTCGGCGGTATCGTTGTCGTGCGTGCCGACATAGACCACGGAATTGGCGCTTTTGTAGGTGTGCGGCAGATAGTTGGACTCCTCGCGGCTGTCAAACGCGAATTGCAGCACCTTCATGCCGGGATACCCGCTGTCTGCCAGCAGCTTTGCCACCTCGGGCGTGATATAGCCGAGGTCCTCGGCGATGATGGGGAGATCGGTGACTTTCTTTTTCACGGCGTTGAACAGCGACATGCCGGGACCCTTTTCCCACGCACCGACTGCGGCGGTTTTGCTCTCCGCCGGAATGGCATAGAAGGATTCAAAGCCGCGGAAATGGTCGATGCGCAACACGTCATAGAAATCCGCCTGTCGGGCGATGCGGCGGCACCAAAAGTCATAGCCGTGCGCGCGCTGGTACTTCCAGTCATAGACCGGGTTTCCCCAGAGCTGTCCATCCGCCGAAAAGGCGTCGGGCGGGCAGCCGGAGACCAGCTTCGGCGCGAGATTCTCGTCGAGCAGGAAGTCGCGCGGGTTTGCCCACACGTCGGCGCTGTCGCGCGAAACATAGATGGGCAGGTCGCCGATGATGCGCACGCCGTGCGCATTGGCATAGGCACGCAGGGCGTTCCACTGCCGCATAAAGGTGTATTGCAGGAACTTGTAGAACCCGATCTCGCGCCCGAGCCTGCGTTCGGCGCGGTCAATCGCCGCCGCGCGGCGGAACTTCAGCCCGTCCTCCCAGGTCTCAAACGACGCGCCGCCCTTGGCGTCCTTGATCGCCATAAACAGCGCATAGGTCTCCAACCAGGCACTCTCGCGGCGGCAGAAATCGAAGAAATCCGCCGGAATCTTTTCGAGAAACCGGGTGTACGCCAGCCGCAGCAGCGGGAACCGCAGATTGTAAAGCTTTTCGTAATCGACAGCATGTCCGTCCCCTGCGGTTGCGTCCGCCGCCGCGATCTCTTCGCGGGTCAGCAGCTTCTCGCGGCGCAGCGTGTCCGGGTCGATAAAGTACGGATTCCCCGCAAATGAGGAGAAGGACTGGTAGGGCGAATCGCCGTAGCCGGTCGGACCGACGGGAAGGATCTGCCAGTATCGCTGTCCCGCACGATGCAGGAAATCGACAAAGGCATACGCCTCCCTGCCGAGCGTACCGATGCCGTAGGGCGACGGCAAAGATGAAATGTGGAGCAATACGCCGCTGCTTCTCATGAGTGTTCTCCTTGTCTGCAAAAGTAAAAGCGTCTTTGAAAATAATTCACCGTAAAAAAGACGGCTGTGCCGGCTTTTTACGCCTTAAAGGGCGGCGCGGCTGAGCGCGTGATGTTTGTCGGTTTCGCGAATGCGAAATCGTCGGTGTTCAGCCGACGAAGACAAACACACGACGAACCGCAGGTTCGTAAAGGAGTATGCACGCCCTTGCAACACATCAAAAACTCGTTTTTGATGTGATTTATTACAAACGAGAGAAAAAAGATGCAGAACCGTCGATGGGCGCTTCGTCCGCCGTACTCTGTACGGCAGAAACGCACATCGGCGGGAGAAAAGGGGAAATCCTTCCCCTTTTCGGTCTGCGCTTTTTTCGCCGTTTGTCATCCTTTGACGGCGCCTGCCATGATACCCTTGATAATGTGCTTCTGGCAGGTAAAATAGAAGATGACGATCGGGATGATCGACAGGACGATCAATGCCATGATCGCGCCGAGGTCAACCTGCCCGTAGCTGCCGTTGAGATACTGGATGTGGATCGGGATGGTGCGGTACTTCTTGATGTCCAGCACAAGATAGGGCAGCAGATAGTCGTTCCAGATCCACATGGTCTCAAGGATGCAGACCGAGATAAGCGTGGGCTTCATGATCGGCAGAACGATGCCGAAGAAGGTACGCAAAGGTCCGCAGCCGTCGATATTGGCTGCCTCCTCGATCTCCAGCGGTATGCTCTTGACAAAGCCGCAGAACATGAAGACCGCAAGCCCCGCGCCGAAGCCGAGATAGACCACCACGATGCCGAGCGGATTGCTCAGATGCAGGGTATCCGCCGTCTTCGACAGCGTATACATGACCATCTGGAACGGGACGATCATCGAAAAGACACACAGATAGTATATAACTTTGCAGACCACATTGTCAACACGCGAAACAAACCACGCCGTCATGGAGGTGAACAGCAGGATGACCGCCGTGGACAGCACCGTGATCACAAGGCTGTAGAGCGCCGACTTCCAAAACGGAAAGTCGCCGTAGGTCATGCCGCGGATATAGTTGTCAAACCCGCAGAAGCTGTCCGCATTGGGGAAGACAAAAGGCGTTGCACTGATGGTAGTCTTCAGCTTGAAGGCGTTCATCAGCACGATGAAAAGCGGGGACAGATAGACCACGGAGATCAGGGTCATGATGATCGTGCCGAGGGGAAAACGCTTTTTCGTCATTACTGCTGAACCTCCTTTCTCCGCGTTGCATAGAGCTGCGCAAGCGCGATCACGGCAACCAGGAGGAAGAAGATGACCGCCTTCGCCTGCCCGACGCCGCGCGTGTTGGCATTCTGATAGAACGTGTTGTAAATGTTGAGCGCGAGCATCTCGGTGGAATAGATCGTGTTGCCTGCCGACTGAATGCCGGGTTCGCCCGCGGTGAGCGCGAGGTTCTGGTCAAACAGCTTGAAGGAGTTGGTCAGCGTCAGGAAGGTGCAGATGGTGATGGACGGCATCATCATCGGCAGCGTGATGCGGCGCAGGATCTGCCCGCGCGTCGCGCCGTCCACGCGCGCCGCCTCATAGAGCGAATCCGGGATGCTGTTCAGCCCCGAGATATAAATGATCATCATATAGCCGACCTGCTGCCAGCAGAGCAGGATGATCAGCCCCCAGAAGCCGAAGGTTGCGTTCAGCTTGATGTTGGTGCCGTAATTCTGCAGAATGCCGTTGAAAATCAGCTGCCAGATATAGCCGAGAATGACGCCGCCGATCAGGTTTGGCATGAAGAATACCGTGCGGAACGCATTGGCGCCGCGGATGCCGCTGGTCAGCACATAGGCGACGAGAAACGCCAGCACATTGATGGCAATGACCGACACCACGGTGAACAGCGCCGTAAACCAGAAGGCGTGCAGAAAACCGGGGTCGGCAAATGCCTTGATATAGTTGGAGATGCCGACAAACTTCGCGTCGCTGGTCGTCTTGAACGTGCAAAACGACAGATAGATACCGTGCAGAAACGGATAGATGAATCCGATGCAGAAGGCGACGAATGTCGGGAGAACGAAAATCGGGAAATACCGATTGAGTTGCCGTTTGTTCATACCCTGCCTCCGTTTGAGGATAAATTTGTCACAAATCGAGCCCGATTCCGAAAATGGTGCTGTAAAAAACAGTCGTTTTTTACAGCACCTTTCGAATCGGTTAGCCGGACGCGGGAAAAAAGATGTCTGTGCTTTTTTTTCACAGTCCGTTTACGGATTTGCAGACTTGTATTCGGTTGCCCAGCCGTTGACAAACGCGCTGACAACGTTGTCCCACGAGCCGGTGCCTGCCGCGTACTGCGTCAGCGCCGTGCCCACGCCGTTCTTCCAGTTCTCGGACGGGATGGACGAGAAGTTCCAGCTGACGGACGTCTTGCCCTCGGCGATATATTCGTTGGAGATGGCAACCAGCGGGTTGCTTGCAGCCTTGGCTGCCTTAAAGGGCGCTACAAAGCCCATTTCGTCTGCCAGTGCCGTCGTGCCCTCTTCACTGGTCACAACCCAGTAGAGGAAGTCAAGCGTTGCCTTGATGTCCACTTCGCTTGCCTTGGAGTTGATGCACCAGTAGTTCTCGGAGCCGGTGCAGAGACCCTGGTTCTCTTCGCCCTTGACGCCGATATAGATCGGCAGCATACCGAACTCGTCGTCGGTGAGACCTACGCCTTTGTCATCCTTCTTGACAGTGCCGTATGCCCAGGTACCGTTCTGGTAGAAGACAGCCTTGCCGGTCTTGAACTCGGTCTCAGCGTCGGTACCGGTCTTGCCGGCAAGCGTCGTGGGATCACAGGTTGCGTTGTGGATATACAGATCCCAGATTGCCTTGTAGTTGTCGAGATAGGTTCCCTTGATCGCAGCGGTCGAACCGATGCCTTCATCCTTGTACTCATAGTAGATCGGCATATTGGCAAGGTGGGTCTTGAAGCGCCAGTCGGACGAACCGTCCATGCCCGCCGAGGTGAACGCACCGTCCACGCCCAGCTCCGCCTTGTGCGCCTGAATCTCCTCGGCGACTGTCTTCAGTGCCGTGAAGTTGTTCAGCGCATCGATCGACTTCACGGTTGCGAAACCGGAGGCGAAATACTTGTTCAGCAATGCCTTGTTGTAGATGATACCGTAAGTCTCCAAAACGTATGCGATGCCGTAGACCTTGCCGTCCTTCGTCAGTGCGAAGTCGTTCGAGGTCAGCTCGCCGAGCACCTTGCTGCCGGTGAAGTCATAGCAGTAGTCGATCCAGTTGGCAAGACCGACGGGACCGTTGACCTGGAACAGCGTGGGCGCCTCGGTCTTGTCCATCTCAGACGTGAGCGTCTGCTCATACTTGCCGGACGCGGCGGTCACGACATTGACCGGAATACCGGTCTTCTCGGTATAGGTCTTCGCCAGTGCTTTCCACTGGGTGTCCTGTTCGGGTTTGAAGTTCAGATAATAGACCGACGGTGTGTCGTCTTTCTTCCCGCAGGCGGCGAAACAAAGCAGGATCGCCAGTGCGGCAAGAACCAATGCAAGTGTCTTTTTCATAAAAATGCCCTCCTGAAAAAAACTGAAACTGACTGTAGTATAGACCGTGCGGCACGCGCCCATACACGCATCGCACTTTGTTGTTTTCATTTTCGCATATGAGGCTCGTTAAGTCAATATCATTATTGTACAAATTTTATAAAATTATTTGTGCAGATTCCTAAATCGTAGGCGCAGTTCAACAAATCTTGCAAAATTTCGCGCGATCGCAAATCCGCAGAAGCGCGACGCATCACACAACTTGAGAGAGACTTCCCCCTTGGGGGAAACATCCTGTGACAAATGAAGGGCAGCCATTCGTCAGAATGACGTCTCGGCAGCACAGAATGTAGCTGCACAGACGGATGCTAACGCATCCTACCCCTCATCAGGCGTGTACCACGCCAGCTTCCCCCAAGGGGGAAGCCTAAGATGCGTACACATCTGTAGAGACCATGGCGATTCTCCGCATGGCAATTTGCCTGTCGGCGAAAGGAAAGCAGCCCCGCAGGGCTGCTTTCCGGTATGCACCTTTTACGACGCAGGATGCGGCAGAAAAAAAGGATGCAGATTTGTCGAGAGGCGTTTCGTCGCCGTACTTTGTACGGCAGAAGCGGCTCTCGGCGAAAGAAAAACAGC
>QAKK01000040.1:17164-81845 GCA_003343845.1 Oscillospiraceae bacterium | reverse complement strand
CGGCGCTTGTGCGTCAGCTCTGCCAGCGGGTTGTTCTGATCCATGAACTGCGACAGCGGCGAAGAACCGAAGAACTCGCGGATCGCCGTGACGACCGGGCGAATGTTGATGAGGTTCTGCGGATGCAGCTCTGTGCCGTCCTGCACCGTCATTCTCTCCTTGATGATCTTGTCCATGCGGGAGAAACCGATGCGCAGCTGGTTCTGCAGCAGCTCGCCGACGCAGCGCATGCGGCGGTTGCCCAGGTGGTCGATGTCGTCAAAGCTGCCGACACCGTGCGAAAGACCGATCAGATAGTTGATCGATGCGAAAATATCATCTTTGGTAATATGCTTGGGGCAAAGCTCATGGATACGCTTCTTTGCTTCTGCCTTGACGGCGTCCACATCACCGCCGCACTGCTCCAGGATCTCGCGGAGCACGACGGTTCTCACCTTTTCGTTGATGCCGCAGTCACGCAGATCAAAGCCGAGCAGGTTCTCGGGCTCGGTGGTGTTGTTGGAGAAGACCTTGAGGGTCGTGCCGTCATCAAGGGCAAGAAGAACTTCGTTGACGCAGTTCTTCTCGATCTCGCGTGCCATCTCGCGGGTCAGCGTGACGCCTGCCTCACAGACAAGCTCACCCGTGAAAGGGTTGACGGCGGGCTCCGCCAGCTTGTGCCCGACGATACGTCCGGCAACATCCAGCTTCTTATCATATTTATAGCGGCCGACCGGTGCGAGGTCATAACGCTTGGGATCAAAGAACAGATTGTTGATGAGGATCTGCGCACTCTCCACCAGCGGCGGCTCGCCCGGACGGAGCTTCTTGTAGATCTCCTTGAGCGCCTCTTTGCCGAGCGTGGTGTTGTTTTCTGCCGCAAGCGTTGCGCACTCGTCCTTCTCGAAGGTCGCCTTGATCAGCGTCTCGTCGCCGAACATCGCAAGGATGTCCGCATCGGACTCCACGCCGAGTGCACGGACGAGCACCGTGATCGGAATCTTTCTCGTCTTATCGATCTTGACAAAGAAAGCGTCGGATGCGTCGGTCTCATACTCCAGCCATGCGCCTCTGTACGGGATGACCGTCGCGGTGTGCATATGCTTACCGGTCTTGTCGATCGCGTCGCCGTAGTAGATACCGGGCGAACGGACGATCTGCGAGACGATAACGCGCTCTGCGCCGTTGATGACGAAGGTACCGTTGTCGGTCATCATCGGGAAGTCGCCCATGTATATCTCGGACTCTTTTACCTCACCGGTCTCCTTGTTGGTAAGTCTGACCCTCACCTTGAGGGGCGCTGCGTAGTTGACATCGCGCTCCTTGCATTCCTCGACCGGATATTGCGTCTTCGGGTCGATGGAATAATCGACAAACTCGATAATGAGGTTGCCCGAGTAATCGACGATCGGAGAAACATCGTCGAGCACTTCCCGCAGACCATCTCTGAGGAACCACTCAAACGACTTCTTCTGCACCTCGAGCAGATTGGGCATTTCAATCGCCTCGCCGACTCTTGAAAAGCTCATTCTCACATTCTTACCAAGCTTCTGGGGTGTGAGCATAGTATAGAATCACTCCTTCTTTCATATCTCGCCGCTTGCGAAAACAGCAGAAAATTTCACTTCATGCGCGCGCGTTATAATATTAATGTGAAAATTAACAAAAAGAGTGCCGACAGACCCGCTTTTTTCTCAAAAAGAGCACATGCGTTTCGTCTTCTTCTTTTTACTTTAAATATACCGATTCGCATAATTAAAGCAATTATAATGCAGTTTATTATTATAGCAAGCTTTCCCCACCCTGTCAAGCGTTTTTTTACTTTTTTTCAAAAAACCGCGTATATTTTCGCCCAAAGCTGCAAAAATCCTGCGCGCACTTCCCTGTTTTTCGCCTTTTTTGAAAAAAATCGAAAAAGCCCTTGCTTTTTGTACCGACTTATGCTAATATAAATATTCGTAAATGAGTAACTTTGCTGTGCGCACCCTCTCAGGCGCCGGCTGGTGTTCATATTCTTACTTTTGAAGGAGGTGAACCTCGTGCCGAACATTAAATCCGCAAAGAAGCGTGTAAAGGTCATCGAAGCGAAGACGCTTCAGAACCGTATCTTCAAGACGCAGCTTCACACCATCGTAAAGAAGTATGACGCAGCTCTGGAGAGCGGGGACAAGGCAGCCGCAACCGAAGCATACAAGGAGGCTGTCAAGAAGATCGACCAGGCAGCAAACCGCAACATTATTCACAAGAATGCAGCTGCACACAAGAAGAGCCAGTTTACCATTAAACTCAACAAGATGGCATAACCGAGAGCAGACCGACTGACGCACGGTCTGCTTTTTGTTTGCGATAGAAAATGCCGGGACGGCTGAGCCATCCCGGCATCTCTATTGTTATATTCGTCCTCCCGAATCATCCATGCACAAGCTGCGAAATTGCATACAGAACAGCAATATGAAGCGGTGAGAAGAGCTGCGAGGGCATACCGCCTATCGAAATCAGACACAGTCCAACTGTCAGCGCAAGCAGTTTCTCGCTTTTGTTCCGACCGAAGCGGATCAAAGCAGGTGTTAAAATACCGTAAAATCCATAGTCTGTCTCAAGTCCGGGAATGATGTGTATGCGAAACAAGCAAAAATACAACCCGGTCAGCAGTATCCCCGACAGTCCGAAAAGCACTTTTTCCAAATGCCTGCTGCCTGAAATTGCTTTTTCCAAAACAAAAATCAGTGCAATCGAACACGCAAATGTAATGAGAATCGATTGATACAGACTGCCTTCCGTTATGTAAGATACCGCCGAACAGCCGCAGCCTACACCAAGAACGGACAACAAATACTTTACTTTGTTTCGGGTATAGCGGCAGCCTTCGGCAATCATATAAGCAAATATCGGATATGCGATACGCCCGATGATGCGAAACGCTTCAATCTGCGGAAACAAAAAATAACCGATATGGTCTATCGTCATAGCGATCATGCCGATGATTTTGAGCGTGGTTGCGCTTATACCGCCCATTGCAGCATAGTTGTAACTTTCTGTCTGTGCCATTCTTTTTCACCCATCGCACCGTCTGCGCAATGCCGTGTACATTTGGCGGCACTGTCGTATGTATATTTTACCACAGAACCCATCTTGCCGTCAAGGGGGCGGAAAAACGTGCAATCTGCCCTCGGCAGTCGGCACATCCGCCGTTCCCGGTAGGCGCTTTTTAATCCGAGCAGAAAAAGCGACACGCAAATGCGTGCCGCTTTTTCTTGAAAGGAGAACGATTTATTTTGCGCGCATATCCGCCATGGCAATGCGGGTGAAGATGACGCATGCCTCGGAGCGCTTGATGCCGTCGTTCGGACGATAGTTGCCGGTTCCGGCATCACCGCCGACGATGCCTGCTTTATACAGCTTCTGCACTGCCGCGTAGCAAGCGAGGGCGCTCGTCACATCGGGGTTGGAGCCGTCCCGGACCGCTGCATATTCACTGTCGGGCAGGATATTGGCGAAGACGATCGCCATATCGCCGCGCGTGATCGGTGCATTGTAATCCTTGAACTGATCCGCCTTGATAATGCCGTTTGCCACGCAGTAGCTGACATAGGGATCATACCAGTTCTTCGCGCCTGCGGTGTCCACCGTCTTACCGTTGTAAATGGTGTGGATATTTGCCGCTGCGGTCAGTGCCTGTGCGACTGTAAAGCTGCCGTCGGGCGAGAACTTGGTCGCGCTTGTACCGTTGGCAAGCCCGATGCGGTATGCATCGCGGACGTACGTATAGAACCATGCGTTCGCGGGCACGTCCGTGAAGTTATCCGCGTAGTTGCGCGTGAAGCTGAATTTGCCATCATCCGTTGCCGCATTCTTGCGGTCAAACTTTGCCGCAATCTTCGTAAAGAAGCTGGTCTTCTCTGCTGCTTCGCTGTAATTCAGCGTCGTGCCGTTGGTGACCTTCACAGTCGCCTTGTCATAGTTCGTCAGATCAAAGAAGTCGATCGTGCCGCCGTACCAGTTCAGCGTAAGGCTGCCGAGCGTTGCGCTGTTGGTCGTACCGAAGATATTGGCGATTGATGCCTTGTCGCGCAGTTCGATCGTAACATCAGCCGTCGAGGTGAAGGGTTTTTCCTCGCCCGTGTTGACCGGCGCAAAGTAAAGTGTGCCGACCTGTGCATCGCCGCCGATGCGGATCATCGCATCGCCGTTGTAGGCAGGCGATGTGACCTGTCTCGAATATGCCGCAATCACATAGTGGCTGCCGCTCTTGATGGTGATATCGACCGGTGCATTCGACGTCTTCGATGCAGGCTGACCGTTGTAGAGCGTCGCCTGCCCATTCTGATAGCCGCCGATGATGTCAAAGCCGTTGGCAAACGAAGTGCCGATGAAGCCTGGATCCGTGCTGGTCATCGTCACACCGGTGTCAAAGACGAGCGGATTGTGCTGTGCCACGACGCAGTAATACTTGCCGGTCAGACGGAAGTCAATATCCTTGAAGATCGTCTTGCCATTGCAGACAAAGCGCGCACCGGGCGAGACGATCGCCGCGCCGTTCTTGCGGTAGTCTACGCCATCGTAAACCGAGGTCAGCGTGACCGAACCCGTGAAGTTTGCCGTATGGTTGAAGGACTTTGCCTGTGTAAACTCACCGCAGACAACGATGGTGCAGTCCTTGGACAGATCCAGCGCGTCATAGGCTGCCATCAGGTTGTTGAACGCCTTTTCGGGAGTGGAACCGTCACCTGCGCCCGTGCCGCCGAGGTAGACCACATTCGCATTTTCCACCTGCGTCTTTCCATCCGTCTTGGGCGTCGTGCTGACATCCTCACGGAAGGTGATCGCATTAAGATCCGCTTCAACGGTTCTGGTGCGTTCAATGACTGCCTCGACATTCTTCATATACAGGGTCTTCCCGCTGTATGCGAGGTCGACCGTGTTGACATCCTTGTCAAGCACCACCGGGATGTACGCAACATCCACGCCGTTTTTCCCGAGCGCGCCGGTCTTGTAGAACGGAACCGTACCAAAGCTCTTACCGTTCACCGTGATCTTCGCATCCACGATGGCATTCGACGGGTTGGCGAAGGTGCACTTCAGCAGCACTTCATGCGTTGACTTGCCGTCCACCGTGATGCGCAGGCTGTTTTCATACTTGCCCTCTGCATTCAGGATGGTGCCGACGGTCGCCGCCTCCATCGGCAGCGTGACTTGCATGCCGGACGGCGTGGTCTCTTCCACACGGTAGAGCGTCAGCTCGTCCGCGATCGCATAGCAGGTCGAGTCGCATGCAGGCAGCATGAGACCAATCTGCATGGTCTCCGCCGTTGCGCGGAACACGAGATCGCGCTTGACAAAGTCGGTCTGCCCCGAGACGGACGCCGTCTGCGTCTTGCCGGAGGCATCCTTTGCGAAGAGATAGCCCGTTGCATCCTTGGAAGAGAGCGCATAGGCATCGAGGCGGTAGGTCGAACCGACCTTCAGCCCGGAGACCGTCTGATATGCACCGCTCTCCCCCTTCGGATCGCCGTTGACCTTCAGCGCATACTCACCGTAGAAGGCATAGGTCGATTTTTCGGGCGCAGTGCTGCCGAGAGCAGTCCAGCCGGTGAGGTCACCGGTCTCAAAATTATAGTTGTTGATTTTGACGTAGTCATAGGTGCGGAAGTTCGTCTTCGGGATGTAATAGTTGTCGCCTACGATCTTGCCGCCGTTCTCAACGAGAACGCGCTCAAAGTTCTCCCGGAACATATCCATGATGTCGGTGAGCTTATAGTTCTCCGGCAGACCCGCATGGTGCATCCAGATGCCCTTGTCGTTTGCCGCTTCTTCTACATATGTGTTGACGATGATGCCTTTACCGTCCTGCCACAGGTAGGTGTTCGTCTCCTCGGGCAGCACTTCCGTGCCGCCGATAATGCCGAGCACGGGCAGGAAGCACACGCCGCGCGCATCATAGCCCGCCAGCGAGAAGATCTTGCAGGTCGCGTCAAAGTCGCCGTTTCCGTACAGCAGACCGAGGATGGAGAACGCCATGTTGATGTCTACGCGGCTCTGCTCATTGACGGTCGACTGTCTGGAATAATAGTGATAGTTGCGGCGGGTGCAAAGATCCTCCGCCAGCACGATGGAACGGCGCCAGTCGGTCGGATTCTCCTTGTAGAGCTTCATGCAGATCGCGATGACCTCGCGCTCCCACGAATCCTCTGCAAAGATCGCCGCCGCGTCACGGATCAGCGTGGGAATATCGCTCTCGTAGTACGCCATGGCGTACATCGCCGCGATATAATCCGTCCAGCCGAGGTTGTCGGTGTCGCCGGTGAAGGGCCCGAACACAGAGGTAAGATCCACCGCGACATTCGGCATACCCGCCGCGACCATGCCGAGGGTATTGGTCTCGATCCAGGGCTCCTCGCACCAGGAATAATGGTTGCCGTACTCGGCTCTGCCGACATAGGGCGCAACATAGCCCTTATTCTTGGAGAGCGCATACGCACCCATCGTGCGGTGACCGCCGCCCATATCCCAGACATCGTACTTCACCCAGTCCTCTGTCATCACCTTGGTCGTGACCGTGCCGTACTGCTCGTACATGTCACGCAGGATGTACAGATTGAGGATGTCAATGCCGAAGGAGTCGGCAACATAGGATTCCCAGATGCCGGTCGTCTCGTTCTTGAACAGCTTGGCGACCTTCTGATGATAGGGGTTGTTCTGCGTATCGCTTCCCTTCATCACGCCGTACCAGCTGTCCGGCAAAGCCACGCGGGGCGAACCGTCGCGGTTCCAGACAAACTTGTAGTCTGTGAAGAAGGATGTGAGCTTGGCGAGATACGCCGCGCGCGTCTTGTTCGCATAGTCCGCCTTCGAGAGGACATAGTAGTCCCCCTCGGCGCGTGCCTCCCGCGCGGCAAAGACGCCAAGCGAGAGTGCGGAGAGCAGCAGAAGCACGCAAAGCAGAAGTGCCGCCGCCCTGATGGTGTGCTTTTTCATGGAATACCTCCGTTGTTTCAAAAA
Organism: Oscillospiraceae bacterium; assembly: GCA_003343845.1. Classification (GTDB taxonomy): domain Bacteria; phylum Bacillota; class Clostridia; order Oscillospirales; family CAG-272; genus UMGS902. Next base: position 74,867 of record QAKK01000040.1, on the reverse strand, counting down.
TCCGCTCTCACCGAGAATCGGATCAGTTGTTCATAAGCGTAAAGTTGGAATTGCCGTCCGCAGCCTTATCGACGCAGCTGCGCGGCGCCTTCATCTTGTACATCTCGACCGTGCGCGCCTCTTCGCCCGGCTTTTCGAGCGTGTATGTAAAGTTGTTGTAGTCGCAGGTCATCACGCTGCCGTCCGAATAGGTCGTGCGGTAGACCTTCGGCGCGATCATGCGGTGATCGTCCATGAACTCATACTGCAGATACAGCAGCGCTTCATAGTCGTCATAGGCACGCTTCAGTGCGCGAACGCTGTCCTCGATCTCCTCATCGGTCTTGTTGAACAGATCGACGTCGCCCATCCAGTTGCGGTCCTCACCGAATTTGCTGTTGAAGTACATGACCGGTCTGCCGCCGTACTCGAAGAACTTGAGCTGCAGGTCTCTGTCCTTGATCGGGTAGTTGACCGTGGAAGACGTGGGGTTGGAAAGCACGATGCCGTGGTAGACCAGCTGCCAGAACGGAATGCCGCGGTCCACGATCGGGTAATTCGGGTGCGGGAAGCGCGTGACGCAGCCGACATAGAGGATCGCATCAAGGTCCGCGTTCATGTAATCCATGTAGCCCTCGGACTGATAGCCGCCGAACAGGTCGCGCGAGAGCTGCGCCAGCTTGCGGTTGTATTTCCAGTTGTCGCGGCGGGAGCCGGGATGCTTCTTGTCATAGCACTTCTCGGGGACGTAAGCCGTCAGCTCGTCAATATAGTGCAGACCTTCAAAGCCGTAGCCGCGCACGACGGGCAAATCTTTGACCGCATAGGTCTCATAGGCGTGCTTCGGGCAGACGCAATAAGGTTCGCCGCCGTTCAGACCGTTTTTCTTGTAGATGGTGCGGACATACACGGCAGGCTCGCCGTTCTCGTCCAGCGCCTTGGTCTTGACCAGAAGATCGCGGTCAAAGTTGTTGGCGATCTCATACGCGCCGAAGCTGACCGTGTGGCAGACGACCTGATAGCCGTAGCCCTGCGCCTTGGCAATGAATTTGCGCAGCTCGTCGTCGCCGCCGAAGCGCGGGTCGCTCGGATACTGCTGCGGGAATCTGCCGTCGTGTCCGCCGGGGCCCCAGCCGACGAGGCAGAGCTCTGCCTTGCCAACGCCCATCTCGTGCATCTTGTCGATGATTTTGTTCAGCTCTGCGATGTCGCAGGCGACATACATGGGAGGCTCGTTTTCAAGCGTCTGGTGACGAACCGGCGTGGGGATCGGCTTCCAGCCCATGCGGATGCGCAGCTCCATGCCCTCCGCTGCGCGGCGCAGCGCATCGCGGCGCTTGACGCGTTCCTTCAGCGGTACGCAACCGCGATAATCCATCTGATACTGACGATAGTACCGCGCCATATCCGAGTAGGACGCGCCGGGCATACGGTGGTACACGATCACGACATCCTCATCCGGCTCGTCGCCGTCAAACAGGAACTCGGGGCAGATGCTGTAAATGCCATTCTTGAACGTCACATAGAAACGGGCGTCAAACGCTTCCTTATCCACGCGGCAGAACAGCGCGTTCTCATTTTCGCAGATGCCGCAGACCGGCGTTGCGGACAGCCAGGACTCAAACTCATAATCCTGCACCTTGCGCTCCGTAAACTTGGTCATGACGAAAGCGCAGCCGAAGTTTGTCGGGTAGAACATATAGCCTTCGTCGCCGACCTTCGCACGCGTCAGATTGGTCTCCACGCGGATCTTGTTCAGCCGCGGGGAGCAGAGTTTTTCGCGCGGGATCGTCATGCGGATATCATCGCCGCTTACCTCAACGACCGGATCGATTGTAAAGACCGCGCCCTCAGATGAGTAGCAGGTCACCTTGAATTCTGCATTCATTTCTTTTTCCTCCGAAAGATTACAAAGGGTTATAAAAACCGTCTTCGTTTTTATTCTATCATGCGGATCGGAAAATGGAATGTAGGATGCGGCTTGTTATTTGTATATTTCGGTTTTTGCCGCACAGCTTTAATTATACCATACCCGCATGCTGCCGTGCAACACAAAAAAGCCGTTGGAGGACGGCTTTTTTGTGTTGTATTTATTTCTGCCAGTCGGCAACTGCCAAGGTATACGCGGTGTTGATTGTCTTCAGAGAGGACTCTGCCCTGCCGAGCAGCGAATCATACCGGGAGGTGAATCTGGTGTCGCCGGCGCGGAGCATGTAGATCAGCTCCTTGTTGTAAGGACCGATGCGGTAGATATATCCGATATCGTACACCACGTTGCCGAAGATGATGTCCAGCATTGCCTCGGATTCCTCATCGCGCGAGGACTGACCGACCAGGTTGACATCATAGTAGGCGGGAAGAACGGTCTTCTGCCCGTAGTAGCCGAGTGCCTCCAGCAGCACGCCGGTGCGGTCGATATCCTCCTGGATTACGGGGACGCAGATAAACTGGCTGTTCCAGGGTGCAAGGCAGGAGTAATAATCGGTCTGCGCCTCGGTCAGCTTCGGATACGGCAGAATGCCGAAGTCGCTGTCCATATCGCGGAACCGCGGCACAACGTCGATGCGCGTCGTCCAGAAAAGCCCCTGATTGTTCAGCCAGATCGAGGTTGCGTCGCTCATGACGCGCTTGTACACAAAGGTGTGCGTCTTGTCGTTGACAAGCTGCATGTAGTTTTCCAGCGCGGACACCGTGGACTCATTGTAGAGCGTCAGCTCCATCTCGTCGGCATCGTTGATGATGCAGCAGCGCTGCCCCGCCGCGCTGACGATCGCGCAGATGGAGTCATCCCAGCAGATCAGACCGAAGCGGTCATTCTGATCCATCTGTCCGTCCTGGTTGAGGTCCTCGGACACCTGTCTTGAAATTGTTTCAAACTTGTCCATCGTCCAGGTGCCGTCGCCAACCGCATCATAGAAATTCTCCAGCCCGTACTGCTGCTGCAATGCCTTGTTGAAAACGATGATGTTGACCGCATCGTTGTCCGAGCAGGTGATGTCGCCCGTGGTGAAGAAGGTCACACCCTTCATCGTAAAGCTCTTGTTGGCATTCTGATCCCACCAGCTGTTGGACAGATCCAGTGTGTCGATGGACGCCATGTCGTACAGAGCGCCGACATAGGAAAGACCGGACACGTCATAGCCGGCGATCAGCGCCGCGTCGTATTCCGCATCGCCTGACGTGTAGTTGGTGATGAGCTTCATGTAGCCGGGCCCCGCCGTGACGCTTGCAGTCGGGTAGCTCGTGTCCAGCGTCTCCTTGATCGTCACTTTGAAGTCCTCCTCCACCTTGCGACGGCGCTTGTACTGCGCGTTCGGCAGCGGCATGGAGCTCTCTTCCTCAAAATCAAAGTCATTATATGTGATATAACCCGCCGACAGGAAGTTGAAAGTGTGTCCTCCGTAGTCGGCAGTGGGTACTTTCAGATCGGTCTCGGTCGTCGCCGTGGTGGTTTCACCGGATGTGACCGGTGGCGTTTTTTCGCTGCAGGATGCGAGCAGTCCGCAAAGCAGCACAGCCGAGGCTGCAAACAAAGTCAGTCGTTTCATGCATAGTCCTCCTTCCGGCGGTTTCCCCGCCGTTACAGTCTCATGATAACACGGCGATTTTCCGCTTTAATAGTATATTGCGATTCTTGATTTGTAAATTTCGTCATTTTCCCATGCGGAAGACTTGCAATGTGCCCCCGACTGTATTAGAATAAGGAAAAAGCCTTTTGCAGAGAAGGAGAGCTTCTATGCGGATCATCAACTACGCAGACATCAGTATCGAGCATATACTCTGCCACATCTGCGGCGTTTTGCAGGAATGGGAGCCCGGCACAAGCTGGAACTTCATCGGCGCACCACGACCGAAGCAGGGATTTATGTACATTTGCAGCGGTGCCGTCTCGATCGAATACCCGAGCGGCGAGCGCGCACGCTTTACAAAAGGCAACCTGCTTTACATCCCGAGAGGCTGCGAATACATGATCCGCTTTGAAAAGGACGGCGAAAACTGCTCCGATCTCCTTGTAAATTTCGCTCTGCGGGACAAGCGCGAAGAGCTGTGCTTTGCCGACCGGATCGTCTGCATTATGGAGGAAACGCCAGCGCATATCGTCGGCGATCTGCAGCACATCTGCGAAAACAGCCGAAGCACGCGCGCGGTCTATCTGAAAAACACGTCCCGCTTCTGTAATTTTCTCGACCGGCTTGCCGACCACGAGTCCCGCAAGCAGCTGGACGCGGAGATCAAGCGGAACGTCGCACCTGCCATCTTCTATCTGAACAAACATGTGGAAAGCAACGTGTCGGTGGCGGAGCTTGCCAAAATGTGCTGCCTGTGCGAGACCTCCTTCCGACGTGCCTTCAAATCGCACACCGGCATGTCCCCCTCACAGTACCGCATGCGTGCCAAAATCGAAAAGGCAAAGATGCTGCTTGCCAGCTCGCCCGAGATCTCGATCACGGAGGTCTCCAACATCCTCGGCTTCTTTGACGCACCGCATTTCTGCAAAGTGTTCACCGCCGTCGTCGGCGAGACGCCGTCGCAGTACAGAAATGAAGTATAGAAGTAAAAAAAGCGCTTGCCGCGGCAAGCGCTTTTTCTTGATGCAGGTAAGCCTTTGGTGTTCCGGCAGTGCATCGATTTCTGCAAATCTTTCCACGCAATTCTAGCCAAGCCTTCCCCCAAGGGAAGCCTAAGATACGCGCTTGCACAGCGCTTTTTTACTGCTCGGCGGCGGCGCGCAGTGTCGCGATGGCGGCAGCGCGGTCCGGCTTGCCGAACACGGACGAGCCGGCGACGAAAATATTCGCGCCGAAGGACGCGACATGCCCGATATTCTCCGCCTTGATGCCGCCGTCCACCTCGATGTCAAGCGCAAGTCCGCGACGGTCTGCCTCGGCGCGCAGCGCGGCGATCTTCGGGAGCGTTTCTTCAATCAGCCCCTGCCCGCCGAAGCCCGGCTCCACGGTCATGACAAGCGCCATGTCGATTTTGTCAAGCCACGGGAACAGCGCCTCCGCCGGGGTATTCGGCTTGACCGACACGCCGACGCGCACGCCCGCCGCACGAATGGCGTCAATCGTCGCGCCGAGGTCACTGCACGCCTCGATATGCACGGTGAGGATGTCCGCGCCCGCCTTTGCAAAATCCGCAATGTAGCGGATCGGCTCGTTGATCATCAGATGCACGTCAAAGGGCAGCTTTGTCGCGGGGCGCGCACCTTTGATGACCGGTGCGCCGAACGTGAGATTCGGAACAAAAGCACCGTCCATGACGTCGAGGTGAATGAGATCGGCGCCTGCCGCGTCGATCGCGGCACATTCGTCATAGAGCTTTGCAAGGTCTGCGGACAGAACCGAGGGGGAAATCTGAATCATATGTACTCCTTTGCGGTGGCAGAACTGCCGTGCCGCCATATCCTGTTAATAGCGAAAATCCCGTCCGCCGCTGCGGCAGGGATGAAAAAAACGAAGACGTGTATAAACAAACGCCGCGGCGGCAAACGATCCGATACGGGCTGCGAAAGCAGCCCGATAAGGTCGGCGCAACATGTTTATTCCATAAAAATCTCGTAAAAAAGGCGGCTATGCCGACTTTTTTTACTCCTTAAATGTCGCGAGCGGTGAGCGAGACGCGAGTCATCGACATTGCACCAGTCGAAAACCTTGGTTTTCGACTGATTCTTTATTTCTCGTCGATGAGGCAGACCGCCTGCGCCGCAATCCCTTCGCGCGTGCCGGTGAAGCCAAGCCGCTCCTCGGTGGTCGCCTTGACGCTGACCGCACCTGTATCTATGCCGAGCGCTGCGGCAATGTTTGCCCGCATGGCGGCAATATGCGGCGCGAGCTTCGGCTCCTCAGCGATCACGGTCGCATCAATGTTGACGATCCGGTAGCCGTGCGCCGTCAGCATACCGCCGACAAGCGACAAAAGGTGCAGCGAATCCGCGCCCTTGTAAGCAGGATCCTTGTCCGGAAAGTGCTTGCCGATGTCGCCGAGCGCCGCCGCGCCGAGCAGCGCGTCCGAGACGGCGTGCAACAGCACGTCCGCATCCGAATGCCCGAGCAGCCCGAGCGGATGCGCAATTTTCACGCCGCCGAGAATGAGGTCACGCCCCGGCACAAGGCGGTGCACGTCATATCCCTGTCCGATGCGCATGGTTCTTTTCCTCTCTTTCTCTCAGCAGGATCTCGGCACGGGAAAGGTCGCTCCCGACCGTGACCTTGAAGTTCTCGGCGCCGCAGTCCACCAGATACACGCCGATGCCGATGTGCTCGGCAAGCGACGCGTCGTCGGTGGCGGCAAAGCCGTCCTTTTCCGCCGTGTACGCCGCGGCGCGGTAGATCTCATCACGGAAGACCTGCGGTGTCTGGGCAAGCCAGATGTCGTTCCGGTCCAGCGTCTCGGCGACAAAGCCGCCCGACGCATATTTCACGGTATCAGTCGCACGGGTGGCGGCAATCGCCGCGCCGTGCGCATAGGCGGCAAGGATGACCTCGCCGATCTGCTCAGGCGTGACCAGCGCGCGCGCACCGTCATGAATGGCGACATACGCTGCCCGCTCGTCCGCCGCGTCAAAGCCGTTCTTCGCCGACATCTGCCGCGTCTCGCCGCCTGCAACGATCTTCGTCAGCTTGCGAAGACCGTAAGCGGTGCGGAATTCTTCATATTTTGCGATCTCGTCCTGCTTGGCAACGACCACGATCTCATTTACATAGTCGCACGCCTCAAAGGCAAGCAGGGTGTGCACCACCAGCGGTTTGCCGCAGAGCTCGATCATCTGCTTGGTTTTGTCCGCGCCGACGCGCGTCCCGCTGCCGCCTGCAAGGATGACCGCACTTGTGAATTTTGTCCCGCCGAAAAGCGCCGATGCAGCGTTCTTCACGCGGTACAGAAGTCCCTCTTTTTTCATGCGCGCCTCCTAACGGTAATACACATAGTACACGATCACGGTACGCACCGCGCCGCCGTGTTCCAGGTCGGGCGCGGTGATGATGACGCCGTCCTTAGAGAGCAGCTCGGAGGCGTCCATATCGGCAATTTTCGTCCGCAGAAGGACGTCCGCCGAGGAAAAGACCAGAATCTCATCGTCGCGGATCGAGATGCTGCCGCCCTTGCCGATGACCTCCTCCACGCCGTCCCGCCTCTCACCGACGTATTTGATGCGCTTATTGCTGATCATCTGCGCCATCTGCCGCCGGTAGGCAAGCGAGGCGGTGTTCTTCTTTGCAAAGCGGGAAAACAGCCCCATCAGACAAACTCCTCTTTCAGGCTGCGCTCAAACAGCGCGTCGATCGCCGTCTTCGGCGGCACGCTCTCATAGAGCACGGCATAGACCGCCGCCGAGATCGGCAGATCGACCTTATAGCGGTCGGCAAGCTTCATCATCGCCTTGACGGTATAATACCCCTCGGCAAGGTCGGTGTAGGCTTCGCCCTTCACATAAGACTCGCCGAACTGGCGATTGTGGCTGTACTTGGAGAAAACGGTCGCTTCATAGTCGCCAAGGTGACAGAGTCCGTAGGCGGACAGCTCATTGCCGCCCATGGCGCGGATCAGACGTGCGACCTCGCGCGCGCCGCGCGCCATCAGCGCCCCCTTGAGCGAGGAGACACCCATGCCGTCCAGCATGCCCGCGGCGATGCCGATCACGTTCTTTGCCGCCGCGCCGACCTCGTTGCCGATGAGGTCGCTGCCGTAGTAAAAGCGGATCAGCTTACTGGAAAACGCCTCGACCAGCTCGCGCTTCAGCGCCTCATTCGCCGAGTCGATGACCATGCAGTTGGGGATGCCGCGGCAGAACTCCTGCGGATGCCCCGGACCGATCCAGACGGCGACGCGGTCATGCCCCGCACCCTCGGAGGCGATCTCGCTGAGCCGTTTGCCGCTCTTGATATCGATGCCCTTCATGCAGAGAACAAACTTTTTATCGGTAAGGTTGGCGTCGCGCAGCTCGCCCATCAGCCCGTGCAGCGCCTGCGAGGGCACCGAGATGCCGATCACGTCCGCATCGGCAAGCGCGTGAATATCGCAGACCAGCTCCACGCTCTCGGGGAGCGTTACCGTCCCGTTTGACCGCGTGGCAAGCAGTGCCTGCATATGCGGCGTGTCTGCGGGACCGTACAGCTTGACCGTGTGCCCGATGCTGTCGAGGTACCAGGTGATAAAGGTACCCCATCTGCCACTGCCTATCATTGAAATCTTCATCGGTCTTCCTTCTTTCGTTCTTGTCATTCGTCGTCCGGCACATTGCCGGTCACCTTGAAACCGTCCACTTCCCCGCGCTCCATCGCGCCGAAGATGCGGTGCTTGATTCCCTTATGTTCGCGTTCGAGCGTGTGCAGAAGCTGCTTCATATTCTCCCGCTCGGTGTTGCCGTTCGCAGGGCATTTGCTTGCCACGACGGGGAGATCTGCCCGCGCGGCGAAATAGCGGATCTGCTTTTCCGGCACGAAGAGCATCGGGCGGATCAGATACAGTCCGGTATTCGAGAGGTAGGTCACCGGCGAAAAGCAGCCGATGCGCCCCTCGTAAAACAGGTTGAGCATGAAAGTCTCCACCGCGTCGTCAAAATGGTGCCCGAGCGCGACCGAGGTACAGCCCATCTCCTTTGCCGCCGCGTGCAGCGCGCCGCGCCGCATCTTGGCGCAGAGCGAGCAGGGATTTTTCTCCCGGCGGATGTCGAAGACGATCTTGCCGATCTCGGTCGGAACCACGCGGTATTCGACCGACAGGCGGCGGCAGAGCTCCTCGATCTCGCTGTAGTCCGCGCCGGGAAAGCCGAGATCGACCGTGACGGCGCAAAGCGTGAACGGCTTCGGATAAAACCGCCGCAGCTCGGCAAGTGCGACGAGCAGGGTGAGCGAATCCTTGCCGGCGGAGACGCCGACGCAGATTTTGTCCCCTGCGCGGATCATCTCATATTCGTCCGCCGCGCGGCGGACATAACTCAGAATTCTTTGCAGTTCTTTCATGTGTTGGAAAATAGTGCTCCCGCATATAATTGCTGCGAAAGCAAACGATAAAGAGGTGGTAACATGGCGATCAAAATCTATATCGACCAGGGGCACAACCCCGAAAATCCGAACGCGGGCGCCGAAGGCAACGGGCTGCGCGAGCAGGATCTGACCTACAAAATCGGCACGGAGCTGGCAGCGCTCATCAATGCAAATCCCGCACTTGAAGCGCGGCTCTCCCGTCCGACGCCGACAACACAGCTCGGCACGAGCAATGCGTCAAGCCTTGCCGCGCGCGTAAACGACGCGAACAGCTGGGGCGCGGATTACTTCATCAGTCTGCACGCCAATGCGTCGAGCGCGCCGTCCGCCTCCGGTACGGAAGGGTATGTCTATGCGCTGAACACGCCCGCAGCCGCGCTCTCCCGCGACATCGTCACGGGGATTACGGAGGCAACGGGGCTGCGTGACCGCGGCGTTTTCGCCCGTCCGAGCCTGTATGTGCTGCGCCGCACGCGCATGCCCGCGACGCTGATCGAGCTCGGCTACATTACAAACGCAAACGATGCGCGGCTGATGAACGAGAACCCGCGCCTGTTTGCACGCGGCATCTACAACGGGATTCTGCGCTATCTGAACCTCGCCTAAGCCTGATCGAGCATGGCGAGGAATTCAGCCTCGGTGAGGATCGGGATGTTCAGCTCCTTTGCCTTGGTCAGCTTGGAACCGGCATCCTCGCCCGCAAGCAGGTAGGAAGTCTTCTTTGAGACGCTGCCGCTGACCTTGCCGCCGTTTTGCAGGATGCGCGCTGACGCCTCATCCCGCTTCATCGTCGGCAGCGTGCCGGTGATGACGAAGGTCAGCCCCGCAAGGCGGTCGCCCTTCGGCGCGGCGATGCTCTCGGTCAGCACACCGGCGGCTTTCAGCGCATCGCAGAGCGCGCGGCTTTCGGGGCGCGCGAAAAATTCCGCGATGCTCTCTGCCGTGATCTGTCCGATGTCGTCGATCTCGCAAAGCGATTCGACCGTGGCGTCAAAGCAAGCATCAAGCGTTTTGTATTTCTCGGCGATCGTGCGGGCGGCAACCTCGCCGACCTGTCGGATGCCGAGCGCAAAGATCAGGCGTTCCAGCCCTGCGCGCTTGGAGCGCTCAATGGCGTCCACGAGATTCTGCGCGGACTTGTCGCCCATGCGGTCGAGGTCGCGGAGATCCTCGACGCGAAGTTTATAAAGATCGGCGGCGTTTTCGATCAGACCGCGGTCGAGCAGCAGGTCAATGATCTGCGGACCGAGCCCGTCAATGTTCATCGCCGCCTTGGAGGCAAAATGCGCAATGGCGCGCGAGCGCTTTGCCGGGCAAAGCTCGTTCGGGCAGCGCACCGCCGCCATGTCCTCGTCGCGCACGACGGGACTGCCGCAGGCGGGGCAATGCGTGGGCATTTCATAGACGATTTCCGCGCCCGTCCGTTTTGCCGGCAGGCTCTCAACGACCTCGGGGATAATGTCGCCCGCCTTTTGGAGGACAACAGTGTCGCCGATGCGGATGTCCTTGTCGCGGATGTTGTCGATGTTGTGCAGAGTCGCGCGGGTGACGGTCGTCCCCGCCAGCCGCACAGGCTCCAGCACGGCGGTCGGCGTGAGCACGCCGGTTCTGCCCACCTGGATGGCGATGTCAACAAGTTTGGTCTCCTTGCGCTCGGGCGGATACTTGTACGCCGCCGCCCACTTTGGCGTGGTGGTTCCCTCGCCGACGACTGCGCGCTTTGCAATGGAATCCAGCTTGACCACCGCGCCGTCGATGTCATAGGACAGCGCATCGCGCCGTGCGCCGAGCGCCTCAATGTGTGCGCGGATCGCATCATAGTCCGACGCGCGGATGCGGTCGGTCAGCACATGAAAGCCGAGTTCGTGCAGGCGGTCGAGGATCTCAAAGTGGCTGTCCGGGTTCGAACGATCCGCATAAAGATCGCCCCATTGCAGGTTGAAAACGAAAATATCCAGCTTGCGACTTGCCGTGATCTTGGAATCCAGCTGCCGGAGCGAACCGGCGGCGGCGTTGCGCGGGTTGGCAAGCAGGGGCTTGCCCTCGCGCTCGCGCACGGCATTCAGGCTGTTAAACACCTCGCGCGGCATATAGACCTCGCCGCGCACGCAGAACGTCAGCGGTTCGGGCAGCGTCAGCGGGATCGTGGCAATGGTGCGCAGATTCTCGGACACATTCTCGCCGACAAAGCCGTCGCCGCGCGTCGCGCCGAATGAAAAATTGCCGTTTTCATACGTCAGCGCCACCGAAAGCCCGTCGATCTTCGGCTCGACCGAATAGACGGCATCCGGCACCTCGGCGGCGACGCGGTCGAGAAAGTCATGCAGCTCCTCAAACGAGAACACATCGGAGAGACTGCCCATCTGCACGCGGTGCGTGATCTTCTCGAATTTGTCCAGCACCCTGCCGCCGACGCGGCGCGTGGGCGAATTCGGATCATCGTATTCCGGATGCGCCGCCTCCAGCTCCTGCAGGCGGCGGAACAGCGCGTCATATTCAAAGTCCGAGATCTCGGACGTGTCGTACACATAATACTGCTTGGCGTAATGCGTCAGGCGTGTGCGCAGGGATTCGATTTCTTGTTTGATTGCATCCATACCGTAGCACTCCCCCGTATTTCTGTCTTATTATTGTACCAATTTTCAGCGTCCTTGTCAATTCATATAAACTTTTTCTTTCATTTTTGCCCGCGGCGTGGTATACTGAAGAAGTATGTTACTCAAGCGAGGAAAAATCATGAAAGAAACCGAACTGCGCGTGGACCGCATCGAAGAAGGACTGGCTGTTGCCTACGACGAGGACGGGCGCGAATACACCTTCTGCGCAAAGCTGGCGGATGTCGCCGAAAACGACATTCTGCTTGCCACACTCGGCGAAAGTGACGCCGTTGTCGCGGCAAAGAAGCTGACCGACAAAACAAACGCCGTAAAGCAGGACATGCAGGCGCGGCTGAACCGACTTTTTGACAAACGGGGGAACTGACATGTATACCGGCACAACACTTCAGAATATTCTGCTTGACCGCCTCGGTCATGAAGGAGGGGCGGCATCCGTCGTCCTCATCCTGCTGATGCTTCTCTGCATCGCAGTGCCCTACCTGCTCGGCAGCGTCAACTTTGCCCTGGTGATCTCCAAAGTTTTCTATCACGACGACATTCGCAAGTACGGCAGCGGCAACGCGGGCATGACCAATATGCTGCGCACCTACGGCAAGGGAGCAGCGGCGGCAACGCTGCTCTGCGATATGCTCAAGTCGGTCGTCTCGGTGCTCTTCGGCTCGTTTCTGCTCGGCACGGCGTTCGGCGGGTATCTTGCCGGCATGTTCTGCGTGATCGGGCACATCTTCCCGATCTTCTTCAAATTCAAGGGCGGCAAGGGCGTTGCCACCGTGGCGGCGATGATTCTCACGCTTGATCCGCTCTGCTTTCTCATCCTTGCGGTTATTTTCCTGCTGCTCGTCGCGGCGACGCGCTATGTCTCGCTCGGCTCGGTGATCTGCATGATGCTCTACCCCATCGTCACCTACAAACTGGCGACGCACGGTTCCATCGGTTTTCCGGTGCTGTTCAGCTTCATTGTGGCGGCGCTGATCATCTTCATGCACCGCGGCAATATTGAGCGGCTGCGGAACCATACCGAGAACAAGATCTCCTTCTCGAAGAAGAGGGGGAAAGCAAAAGGCGATACGGACGGTAAGAAAAAATGAGTGAAACACTTTCCCGCTTTGCCGTGCTTGTATCCGCTGCGGCAAAGCGCCGATTCCTCAAGAAGCTGGTGGCTTCCAAGCCCGCCGACCGCGCCGTGCTGCGCAGGATCGGGCAGCTGATCGAGCTCGGCGGCAAGCCGGTTTTACAGCTGGAGACGCGCACGACAGACGGCAAGGCGCTGCATGAGAACCTCGATGTGACGGACACGGACAGGCTTTCGGCGGCACTTTGCGGCTTTGCACAGATCAATCTGATCGGCGACGGTGCGGAGGCAGAATACCGCCGCTCAAAGAGCGGCAGCGAGACCATCCTCGGCGAAAAGAAATTTGCCGCCGCATGCGATGGCTACGGCAAGACCATCACCCTGCCCGCGCACAACCGTGCCAAGGCATACACCTTTGACGGCAGCGAACCTTTTCTCGCGGCGCTCGGCATCGCGGACGCGCACGGACGTGTCTATGACAAGAAGCAGCCGAAATTCCGACAGATCAACCGCTTTATCGAGCATGTGGCGGAGATCTACCGTTACCTGCCGAAGACGGGCAAGCTGAATGTGCTTGACCTCTGCTGCGGCAAAAGTTATCTCAGCTTTGCCATCTACCATTATCTCACCGTGACGATGGGGCGCGAGGTGGAGATGGTGGGCATCGACCGCAAGGCGGATGTCATTGCCTTCTGTGCGGAGACCGCCGCCGACCTCGGCTACAGCGGGCTTTCCTTCCACGCCTGCGACATCGACGACTACCCCTATGCGTCGCCGGTGCATCTGACAGTCTCGCTCCATGCCTGCGACATCGCCACCGACATCGTGCTCGGCAAGGCGATTGCGCTCGGCTCGGGCGTGATTCTGTCCACGCCCTGCTGCCAGAAGGAGCTTTTGCAGAACCTCGACACGCACGCCTTTGATTTCATCACGAAATACCCGATGCTGAAGAAAAAATTCTGCGATGCGGCAACCGATGCGCTGCGTCTTTGCCGCCTTGAAGCCGCCGGGTACGACGCTGCGGCACTCGAACTGACCGACCCGGACGACACGCCGAAGAACATCCTCCTGCGCGCGGTCAAACGTCCGCATTTTGACGCGGATGCGCCGGAGGCAAAGGAGGCAAAAGCGCGTTTTGACGCGCTCTGCACCTCGCTTGTGGGAGAGAAGAAGTTGTATCTTAAGGGATAAAGACCGTCATTGACTTTGCTTTAGCGATTGCGGCGGGAGGCAGACGACGCCCTACGGTTGCTGTCCTGCTCACACCATACATACACAACAAGAAAAGCAGCCGAAAGCATAGCGCTTTCGACTGCTTTTTATGTTGTTGGTTACTGCATCATGCCCATCAGGAGCGTCAGCAACTCGGGATTCTTCGTGAGCAGATCGGTCACGACCGCCTGCCACTCGGCTTCGCCGAAGTCGGCAACCGAGGTGTACTCTGCGGGCATCTCCGGCATGGTGAATTCACCGCCGATATGCAGCGTCACGCCGGTGCCGGTCAGGTCAAAGTCCTTGCCGCCCGCATGCGCGCTGACCACCTGCATATCCAGCGTCTTGTCGGTCAGTGTATAGGTCAGATCAAACGCATAAGAGAACAGATCGGCGGCGCCGGTCTTGGCATCAACCGAAAATGTCCCCTTGCCGTCCGCAAACTCCATTTTTGACGTCCCCGTCACATCGTTTGACGCGGTGACCGCCTCTACACTGTACAGACCGTCTTTCATGACAACAGTCGTGTCAACCTGCCTATCCGCCTGTACAACACTATAGCAAAGACCGTTCTCCACCGGCGTGATGCCGACCGTTATTGTTTCGTCCGTCGTCGTGATGTCGCCGCTCAGCGCAACAAGCGTCGTACCCTTCTTGGTGATCTCGGCGGTAAAGTTTGCCGTGAAGCCGGCATCGGTCAGCGCGCTCTGCAGTTCGGTGCGCAGATCCGCATCCGCAGACATCTCTGCCGCATCCGAAAGTCCGAACGCCGCCAGCAGGTACATGGCAAATGCATCGCTGCCCGTCTCTTCGGCAAAGGCAGCCAGCACATCCGCCGTGTTCTCCGGCGTGAGCATAAAGCCGACCGTGACGCTGCCGTCGTTCTCGGTCAGTGTGAATGTGACCTTTTCACGCATGGTGCGCTTCACCGCATCCGCCGACTTCTCCATTGCCTTTGCATCCATGGACACCTTCGCCATGTCAAAAGCGGAGAAAAGGTCCGCCGGCAGCGCGTCGCCGAGCAGCGCCTGCAATTCCGCAACGGTAATACCGTAGTTCTTGCTGAGCATATCCGTGACAAATGCAATATCCGTGCCATCCGTGACCGCCTGCAGCGCATATGCCTTGCCGTTCATCGTCACGCCGAGCCCGATCGCCTGCTTATCCTCCCGCATGAGGTACGAGAACTCTGCATCGGTCAGTGTCGGCAGCCCGGCGGCGCCGTCTCCGATCACGCTGACGAGTGAACCGAGGTCGGCAGCGCCGATCGAAAGCTCCATCCCGCCGTTCAGGTTCTTTGTCAGTTTTTCCACGTCCTTGTTCTGCATCGAGGCAGACAGTTTGTCAAACGAATCGAACAGGTAGTCCGCGCCGGTCTTTTTTCCTCCGCAGCCGAACAGCGAGAAGCACAGCGCGAGACAAAGGGTCAGTGCAAGCAGAATTTTTTTCATATGTTTCTCCATAGAAGCGCAAAATGCGCCGATTTCGGCGCAGACGCGCCGCCTTATTATTATACTACATCATTTTCCAAAAAGCAAGAGTCTGTTGACGGCTGCGAGAAATCGTGCTACCATATATGTAAATCATTCTGTTGCTATAGTTAGGATGCACGCATGAAAAACCGCCTTGAAATCTCCGATCTCAGCCTTGCATACGGCAAGCGCACCATTCTGGAACACATCAGCTTTACCCTTGCCGCAGGTGAGGCTGTCGCTCTCTGCGGCGAAAACGGCAGCGGCAAAACTACGCTGCTCACCGCCGCCGCAGGCATTCTGCGCCCGACGCACGGCAAGATCAGGCGAAGCGGCAAGGTCGGCTATGTGCCGCAGAGCGCGGCGCTGCTGGAGGATATGACCTTTGCCGACAATCTGCGCTATTTTTCCGCCATTGCACGCGCGCGTGTGCCGCAAGTGCTGCCGCTTTGCGCGGACGAGCTGCGCCCGATGCGCGTGCGCGACATGTCGGGCGGCATGAAGAAGCTGTGCAGCATCGTCTGCACGCTGGTTGCCGCACCGGACATCCTCCTCCTCGATGAGCCCTATGCCGCGCTGGACGAGGCGCACGCTGCCATGCTGACGGATTATCTCGGCGATTTTCTGCAAAACGGCGGCAGTCTGCTGATCGCCGCACACGACGCGGACGAATATCTGCCGCTGACAAGCCGCCGTCTGCTGCTCACGGACGGCAGTATGCGGGAGGAAACGCTCACGCGGGCGGAAGCGCCGGTATGAGCGCGGCGTTCGGCTTCCTTTGCGGCGAACTTTGCCGCCTGCCACGGCGGCTCTGCCGTCTGCTGCCGCTGCTTCTGCTGCTGGCAGCCGCCTCTCTCGCTGCGCTTGCCGCCGTCTCGGCGGGCGCCGGGCAAAAGGAGAGCGCGCTGCGGCTGGCGCTGGTGGACAAGGACGATTCCTTTCTCAGCCGCACAGCCGTTGCAGCGATTGCGGGCAACGAGGAGATCGCTGCGCTGTTCACGGTGGAAAACTGCGATGAAGAAACGGCGATCGCGGGCGTGCAAAGCGGCAGATACGCCGCCGCCATGCTCTTTGCCGAGGACTTTATCTCCGGCATTCTCGACGGCGACGACAGTGCCGTGCGCATCCTTCTCTCGGACGCGCTCCGGCGAAACGGCGCGCTTGTTTCGCACGCCGCGACGACCGGTGAGATGCTGATGCGCGCAGCCGAATCCGCCGTCAACGCCGCATGGCAGCCGCTTGCAGCCACCCTGCCCGCCGGCGATGCGGCACGCGCAATTGAGCGGCTGGAGCTTGCCTGCGCCGTGGAAATTCTCACCCTGCCGACGGCAGCATTTGCGGCGGAGACGTTGCCCTACAGCGCATCGGGTTTGTCGCTCCCGGCACATTACGCCGTCTGCTTTTCGGTTTTGCTGCTCTTTCTCTGTGAGGCGCTTTTTGCCGCCGACATCCGCGGGAGCTGCACCTACGCCGTCTTCTGCCGTGTACGCAGCCTCGGCGTGACAAACGGCGTGTTTCTCTTCGGCAAATGTGTGATCCCGTTTTTATGCCGCGCTCTGCTCCTCTGCGGGCTCGGTTTTGCCGCTGCGCGGGCGGGACTGCTCACGCTGACGGTCGGCGCGATGCTTTCCGGCTTTGCCGGGCTGCTTTTGCTGAATCTGTTTCTCTGCGCCCTGTCTGCCGCAGCGTCCGCCACACAGCTCGGCGCGGCGATTCCCTGCGCGATGGGCGGGGCCTGCCTGTTTCTTTGCGGCGGGCTTTTGCCGCTGCATCTGTTGCCGCTGCGCGTGGCGACGATCGGCGCGTATTCCCCGTTCGGCGCTGCATGCGGGCTTTTTGCGCCGCTGCTCGGCGGCAACTTTTCGCCGCAGGCGTCGGCGACCGCCGTTCTGTATGCGGCAGCCGCCGTTCTGCTTGCCGTGCGACGGCTTGACCGACTGGTCCGAAACGGAGGTCTGACGGTATGAGCATGCTGATCATCTTCAAATCGGTCTGCCGCCGCGGCGCATTGCTCGGCATGCTGGCGGCACTGCTCTGCGGCATCCTGCTCTGCGGCAGTCTCACGGACGAAACGGAATTGCCGCGCTGCGGCATGACCGGGGGCGGGACGGACGCCTGCGCCGCCGCGCTGCGCGAGGTACTCGAAGGCGATGGGCTGCTTCCCTATACGGACGAGTCCGCGCTGCGCGCCGCCATGCAGCGCGGCGAGATCTCCATTGGCGTGATCCTGCCGGACGACCTGACCGCGCGCCTTGCCGCACGGGACACGCACGGCGTGATCCGCTTTCTCGACACGCCGACCGCGGTGTTTGCCCCGCTTCACCGTCTGCGGGTGACGGCGCGGCTGATCGAGATCTATGCGCCCTATCTCGTAAGCGGCGCGCTTGCCGACGCAAAGGTCGACCGGTCGCCGGAGGAGATGCGCGCTGCGATCGACGCGTATCTTGCGGACGATGCTCCGTTCCGTTTCACCTATGAGACCGTGTCGGGAACGCCGATCACCGTCGAAGGGCTCGGAATCCGTGCCGTGCGCGGCTGCATTTCCCTGCTTTTTCTCTGCCTGTTCGGCTTTTTCGCCTGCCCGTTTGACGGCGAAACACTGCGGCGGCTCACAGGGCGTCTCGGCGCCAAAAACACGCTTTGGCGGCTGATCCTGCCCGGCGTCTTTTCCGTGCTGCTGCTGACCGTCTCTGTGACGGCGGCAGCGCTTGCCCTGTGCGATGCCTGTTTCGGCACGGGGGCGATGGCGCTGCTTCCCGCCGCCGCATGCTATGCCGTCTTTCTCTCCGGCATCGGCCTGATTCTTGCAATGCTGTTTGGCGATGCCATGCAGAAATCGCTGTTTTTGTCGGTACTTACGCTGCTGTCGGTCGCTTTCTGCCCGATCTTCTTTGACCTGCCCGCGCTGCTCGGTTTTGCATGGGTGCGTTTTCTGCTGCCGCCCTCGTTTTTTGCCTTTGCGGAAAGCGGCGGTGTGCGCCCGTGGGCAGCGGCGGCAGCCATCCTGACCAGCGCGGTCGGGCTGTATGCGCTTTGCCTGCGCAGACCGCGCAAAAACTGAGCGAACCCGTTGACACGCAAACCGCATTGTGGTAAAATATCTTTATAGAAGTTTTTTCACGGAGGAGACCCCTATGCCTAAGCTTCCCTATAAGCTTTACGAAGTTGAAAAGTTCAGCACGATCAAAGAAATGATGGAGCTTGCCGTCAAAGAGGCGGGCGACAAGGTCGCGTTCAAATTCCGCCGCGACGGGCAGATCATAGACGTGACCTACCGTCAGTTTTACGCCGATACAATGGCGCTCGGCACGGCGCTTGCCTCGCTCGGCGTGGGCGACCGCCACATTGCCATGGTGGGCGAAAACTCCTACAACTGGATCACGGTCTACCTCACCGTGCTGAAGTCGAGCGGCGTTTATGTGCCGATCGACAAGGAGCTTCCCTTCTCGGATATCATGAACATCGTCAATGACGGCGACTGCGAAGTCGTGTTTTACACCAAGCGCTATGAGGACGACTTCATGCAGCACGCTGCCGAAATGCCAAAGGTGCGCTACTTCATCGGCATCGACCGCGAAGAGGACTTCGGCAACTTCCTGTCCTTTGAGATTCTGATGGCAAAGGGTCGTGAACTGTACGCGGACGGCGACGAGACCTACGCCTCGATGACAAGCGACCCGAACGCGCTGAAGATGCTGGTCTATACCTCGGGCACGACCGGGATGCAGAAGGGCGTCATGCTCTCGGAGCACAATCTGGTCTCCAGCGTCTACTACGGGCTTCAGGTCTCAACAGTCTACACCCGTTCGCTCTCGGTGCTGCCCTACAACCACACCTATGAGGCAGTCTCCGGTCTGCTGGTCTCCATCCACAAGCATGTCACCATCTGCATCAACGACAGTCTGAAATTTGTCCTCAAGAACCTGCAGGAATACAAGCCCGACTTCATCTACCTTGTCCCCGCCTTTGTCGAAGTCTTCTACAAAAAGATCATGGCAAACGCGCGGCAAAACGGCAAGGAAGCGACGCTTAAAAAGATGATCGCGATGAGCAACAAGCTGCGCCGCGTGGGCATTGATATGCGCAAGACGCTGTTTGCCTCTGTGCACAAGGCGTTCGGCGGCAATCTGCGCAAGATCGTCTGCGGCGGCTCGCCCCTGCGCCCCGAGCTCGGCGAATTCTTCGACGGCATCGGCATTTCGCTCATCAACGGCTACGGCATCACCGAGTGCTCGCCGCTGGTCAGCGCCAACCACGATATGTTCAACGATCCGACCACGGTCGGCATCCCGCTGCCCTGCTGCGAGATCAAGTTTGACAACATCACGCCCGACGGCGACGGCGAGATCTGCGTCAAAGGCGACGTTGTCATGCTCGGCTACTACAAGCAGCCCGAGCTGACGGCGGAAGTGCTGCGCGACGGCTGGTTCTACACCGGCGACTACGGCAGAATGAACGACAAGGGCCAGCTCATGATCACCGGCAGAAAGAAGAACCTGATCGTGCTCACCAACGGTAAGAACGTCTTCCCCGAGGAGATCGAAAACTACATTGCGGCGATTCCCTATGTCGCCGAGGTCGTGGTCTACGGTCTGCACAACGAGCACGGACTCGAGGACTCGCTCTGTGCCGAGATCTTTCTCTCGGCGGAAAAGATCAAGGAACTCGGCATCGAAGATCCCGCTGCCGCCATCAAGGAAGATGTGGCGCGCGCGGTCGAGCCGCTCCCGCACTACAAGCGCATCGCCAAGATCAAGCTGCGCGACACCGAATTTGAAAAGACGACCACCAACAAGATCCGCAGAAACAAGATCGTCAAAGACTGACCGCATAAAAACGCCGCACGGCAAATTTGCCGTGCGGCGCTTTTATCGCATTGACACGGGCATGCAAACCTGCTATAATATCCTTTAAACACGTTTTGTGAGGTGACCCGCATGACAGACCTGTTATGCCGCATATTCATCAAGAACCGGGACAATCTTGCATCTCCGCACGTCCGCAACGCCTACGGCAGCCTTGCCGGCGCAGTCGGCATCGTCTGCAACCTTCTGCTCTTTGCCGCAAAACTTGCGGTCGGCACGCTCTGCGGCAGCGTTGCCGTCACGGCGGACGCGGTGAATAACCTGTCCGACGCGGCATCCGGCATCATCAGCCTGCTCGGCTTCCGGATGGCGGCGCGTCCTGCCGATGCGGATCATCCGTTCGGACACGCGCGGTATGAATACCTCGCCGGGCTCACGGTGGCGGTGCTGATCCTGTCCATCGGCATCGAGCTGCTCCGCAGCAGCATCGGAAAGCTGATCACGCCGACGCCGGTTGCCTTCTCTGCCGTGACGATCGCCGTGCTGATCGGCTCGATCGCCGTCAAGCTGTGGCTGTCCGTTTTTTATCGGAAGATCGGCAAGAAGATCAACTCCGGCACGCTGACCGCATCCTCCGCCGACAGCCGGAACGACGTCATTTCCAGTGCGGCGGTGCTTTTGTCGGTCTGCCTTGTCCCCTACATCGGCGCATGGCTGGACGGCGCGATCGGCGTGGCGGTGGCGCTGTTTATCCTTTACAGCGGCATCGGGCTGATTCGCGACACACTTGACCCGATCCTCGGCAAAGCCCCCGATCCCGTACTGGTCGAACAGGTGCGGGATGAGATCATGCGTTACCCGTCCGTGCTCGGCACGCATGACCTGATGATCCACGACTACGGACCGGGCAAGCAGTTTGCCAGCGTCCACGTCGAGGTGGACGCCGCAGGCGACATCATCGCCATCCACGACGAGATCGACAACATCGAGCATGCGCTCTTTGTCAAATACGGGCTGCACACCGTGATCCACATGGACCCGATCGTGACCGGCGACTCGGCGCTCGCCGAGCTGCGCGAGACCGTCTCCGACATTGTGACCGGCATCGACCCGCAGCTCTCCATCCACGACCTGCGCATGGTGCCCGGCACGACGCACACGACCTTAGTATTTGACTGCGTGGTGCCGCCCGGCTATCCGATGAGCAGCGCCGCCCTCTGCGACCGCATCTGCTCGGAGATCGCCGCCAGCCGCCCCGACATCCGCTGTGCCATTCACATTGAAGAAAGCTATGCGTCGCTCCCGCACACAGCCGGAAAGCATGCGAAGAAATAGAAAAAGACCGCTCTTTCGAGCGGTCTTTTTCTATTCACCGAACTTGAAGAAGTGCGCGAAGCTGATACAGTACATCGACAAGCGTAAAGGCGCCGTCTCCGTTGTAATCCGCCCGGAACGTCGGCGCCGTCCCCGACGCAAGTGCCTGCAGCAGCACGCGAATATCGGCAAGATCGAATTTTCCGTCGCCGTTCAGATCGTCTGTAAGCCCGATAAGGTCGGCGCGGTTCAGCTTCACTGCGGCTCTGCCCGACTTGCCCGCCACATTGGTTGAACTGAGCGCATACAGATACCCGTCAAGGCAGCTGACGCTGTTCCAGACCTGGTACTCGCCGTCGCCCGGAACAAACGGACTTGTCAGCGCCGTAAAGCTCGGCGAAACGCCGCCTTCGGTCGCCGTGATCTCGCTGTCATAGGTCAGCGGTTCATTGGAAACAATCACGTGCACCACATAGGGCAGACTGATACTGCGGCTGCCGACATAATCCTCGTTGCTCTGGTAAGAGACCGCCACTCTGCCGTCCGGCAGTGTGGTGATCGAAGGCGCGCCGCAGGAATAGCCCGCGGCAAGGCTGCCCGCCGTGAACAGATTGGTGGGCGCGGCGATCGGGCGCATCTTATCGGTCGCCCAGGTCTTGCCGTCCTTGGAAAAGGCGAGCGTGATGACAAGCCCCGCATAGCCGGTTCCGGTCTTTGTGCCGTCCGGGCGGATGTAAGGGCGCGCGTTGTAGTCCTGCGCCTCGATCACCATGGCAAAGCTGCCGTCCGACAGCCTTGTGACCGACGGCATGCCGTCGCGCGAGCCGAGCGGGCTGCTCGTGCGGACGCTGCCGTCGATTGCGATATTGTCCGTGGTATCGGTGTTCCATGTGCCGCCCGCGATCGAATAGCTGAAATAGCGGATCTGCTGCCGCCACGGTGACTTGTCCGCCGCCACGCTGAGATCATCCGCGTAATAGAGCAGCACGGTATCGTCGTCCGTTTGGATCATCATTGGCTCCCAATAGCCGCGATAAGAGCTGTAAATGCTGTTGTCCTTCGCGTGTTCCGCCGTGCGGCGCAGGCAGGTATTTTCAATGAGCACAATCTCGTCGCCGAAGGTCGCGCCGCCGTCAAGGCTGGTCACAACGCGCAGCGAGGTGTAAAACGTGCCGACCGTGGCATTGCCGAAGCCATTGGTATCGCAGCGGTAGGCGATCAGCACAAGATCCGCGCCGTTTTGCCCCTTGCCGGGCAGCACAAAAGGCTGATGGTTGGCAGGATTCAGCCGATGTGAAGCGGACATCGCGGTCTTCTGCGGCGTGGGAAGCGGGCGTGTGGTCGTCCAGCTGTCGCCGTGATCGGCGCTGAAGCTGACGCATGTGCCGTGCGTGGCAAGCAGCCTGCCGTCGCTGAGCTTCGCAAGGCGCGGATAGGTGCCGGCGGCGGAGATCACGGGAGTATTCTCCGTATATGCCCACGAGACAGCGGCGGAATTCGCCGCACCGGCGGCGCAGATCATCGCAAGCGCGCAGGCAATCGCCGCGCAGACAGATATGAGCTTTTTCATAGCGGATCTCCTTTTTTCTTGTACAGATCCAGTGTATCGGGAAGCAAAAGCATTGTCAAGACAAAAAAGCGCCGGAAACTGACGCAAAGGATCGGCTTTGCAAAGAAAAAGCCCCGCGAACCGGGGCTTTTTGTGTTTGCTTATTTGCCGAAGCCGCTGACGCGCGATGCAATGCTCGGCTGTGCATTGTAGATGCCGAGGACAGTATCCGCCGCATAAGGACCGCCGTTCATGTCGAATTCGGTGCCGCTCAGGGTATAGGACTGAATAAAGACATAGCGTTGTTCTTTTTTCCAATCGAGGTACGCATGGTAGATCATGAAGCGGTTGCCTGCCGCGTCGGTGGTGAACGCCGCATGTCCCGGGCCGTGGATGCCGTTCTGCCGCGTGAACATCGGCTCTGCGCTCTTGATCCACGAATTTTTGTCCAGCGGGTCGGCGCCTGCCTTCAGCACCAGCTTGCCGAGTGCGTAGTAGGACGTCCAGTAGCCGCTGCCGGTGTAGGTGACGATGATCTCGCCGTTATCACCGTAGACTGCGGTTGCGCCCTCGACGACCATCGGGTATGCAGCGCCGGTCGCAGCATTATACGCATAGCCGTGCTTCTCCCAGTCATAATCCGAAACGTTGAAGATGGTGGTCTCGCTTGCGACCTCATAGGGGTTCTTGAGGAGCGCAATGCTGTTGTTCTGCCTGAAGTTTGCCGTGCCGCGCCCGGTCTCGCTCGTCCACATGAGATAGGTCTTGCCGTTTGCACGCAGCAGCGACTGACCGATTGCCCAGGTGGTGTCGTTATCCACGACCATCTTGACGGGCACGCCGACCTCCCCGGTCACAGGCGAGCCGTATGCGCCGAGCGGATCATCCGTCAGTGCGCGGACGCAGAAGAGACGGTGGTTT
This sequence comes from Oscillospiraceae bacterium, assembly GCA_003343845.1. Taxonomy (GTDB): domain Bacteria; phylum Bacillota; class Clostridia; order Oscillospirales; family CAG-272; genus UMGS902. Next base: position 50,938 of record QAKK01000040.1, on the reverse strand, counting down.
TCATTGTTGCCGTCGTCTGCCGCGAAGTAGAGCCACCAGCCGGCGTATTCCTCACCGAACTCGTCAGCTTCAACATAGTGCAGCTCGGGCGACCAGAAATCCTTGGAGTACATCTTGTTCGCTGCGGTGACGGTCGCCGGCGGCGTCCAGATCGGCACGCCGTTTGCATAGGCAAGTCCGTCCAGCGTGGAGGAACGATAGCAGTAGAAGCCGCGGCTGCTCGTGCAGACCATGTAATAGTAGCCGTCACGATAGATGACCCACGGATCGGCGCCTACGCGCAGCGGATTCTTGTATGTACTTGCCACAGCCGCGCGGTCGGTGGACAGCGCGGTCGAGATCGAGACCGATGCGGTGCTGCCGCCCTTGATGCTCTCAATACGCGGGAAGAGACCGTCGTTCAGACGAAGGGTATACTTTCCGGTGAAGCCGAGGGTGTTGTCCTGGTTTTCATCCAGGCGTCTGCCGCCGATCTGCCCGCCGTTTACCGTAACGGTGATGTTGCCGGTAACCTTCGGCGCGTTCTGCTCCGTTTCATTGGTGCCTGCTCTGCCGACGGCAAAGAGGTTGCCGTAGATCCTGCCGCCGTTGATGGTAACCGAGACATTGCCGGTCTGCTCATTCATGCCCGCCGCTGCCGACTGGTTTGCCGTATCGTCACGCGCGGTGAAATTTCCGCCGTTGACAATAAAGGTGGCATTTCCGGAAATATTGCCGAAGGGGGCTTTGCCCGTGATGCGGCGGTTGCCGACACGGAAATAGGCAAAATCGCCGCCGTTTACGGTAATAGTATAGTCGCGGGCGATGCTCGCCTCTGCGACCGTCGCGCCTTCAATCACGTTGTACCCGCCGACAAGGATGATCGAGCCGACCGTTTTGAGGTCCTTGCCGAAGATGACATTGTGACCGCCGCAGGCAAGCACGCCGGTTGATGTAGACAGGGTCACACGATCCAAAATCGTATCGCCGCCGAGCGTGAGCGTCGTGCCGAACACGATCTTGCCGAGCGGGAAAGTCATCTTGCCGTCGGTTGCGGTGATCGTGACCGTGCCCTTTGATGCGGGCATCGTGTATTCCGCGCCGGTATTGACCGTGCCGCAGACAACGATCCTGCCGCCCTCGTCGCCGAGCAGCGCATACGCGCGTGCAAAGGTTTTGACCGTCGTCCGGTAGGACGCGCCGTCGTGCGCGTCGTCCCCGTCGCCGGACAGGTAAACCGTCTTCCCCGCCGCCGATGCGCCGAGCGCCAGCATTGCTGCTGCCAGCATCACGCACGCCGCAAGACACAGGAACTTTGTGAGTTTCTTTTTCATTGCATGGACCTCCGCCAAAGAATATTTTACGCGTTAATTATAGCATTTTGCACAACCAAAGTCAACGGCGCGCGGCGCCGATTCATCCGTTTTTCTAAACGCAGTCGTTCTGAAAAACAAACGCCCTCCGCCTATCGTGTGCCGGGATTGCGCTTTGCGTCAATATGATGAAAACGAAGTTGATTTTTTATATACTTTTTTACATAAAAACGGGTGTTTTTTGACACGGATATATGCTATAATACAATATGTAAAACTATATCTATATCCGCAAGCGGAGGACATTCATGGAAAAAGAGAGCAAAATCATCAATCTTTACATCGACAAATCCGGGGCGCTCTACGGTGCGCCGTTCGGCAAGTCGAAAAAATACGGCATGCGCCCCATCGACCGGCTGTTTCTCCTGATGCCGGGCTACACCGACGAGATGCTCTGCGAATTCGTCAACCGTGTCTTCGACTGCTGCGGCAGCGAGGAAGCCAAGGACGACATGCCCACGAGCATTCAGACCTATCTCAAGGCAAAATCCTATAAAGAAGCAATTCAGAATCTCGGACTGCTGGTCGGCTTCTATGCGGAAAACGAGGGCTATGTCTTCACACCGGCGAAGAACACCGGCGAGGGCTTTACACTCGGCGATGAACCCGTCGAGGTGCGCCCCGACTGCACACGGAAAGAGATGGCGAAAAAGCTGAAAGCAGCGATTACCGCCGTGCACATCGGCAAAGAAGATTAAAAACACCCGTGCACGCGGGGAAAGGATAACGGAATGGCAGCAAACAAGAGCGATCTTGCAAAATACCTCTTCGCTGAAGGGACAAACTACAAAGCCTATGACTATCTCGGCGCACATGCCGAGGCGGGCGGCGTCCGCTTCCGCGTATGGGCGCCGAATGCCGACGCGGTCTATCTTGTCGGCGACTTCAACGGTTGGGACGAATCTCTGCCCATGGAGAAAGACGGCGGCATCTGGGAATGCCTGCTCACGGACAAGACCTTCGGGGTCGGCAGCAAATACAAGTATAAAGTCGTCCGAAACGGAAATGCAGTTTACAAGACCGATCCCTACGGCTACTACACCGAGGTCCGCCCGGACAATGCAAGCATCTTCTATGAGCTGGACGGTTACAACTGGAAGGATGCCGCCTGGCTGCGCACGCGCGCCGCGCACAAGGATGACTTCTACAGCCGCCCGATGAACATATACGAGGTCCACGCAGGCTCATGGAAGAAAAATGCCGACGGTAGCTTTTACAGCTACAAGCAGCTTGCAGACGAGCTTGTCCCCTACGTTCGCGACATGGGGTACACGCACATCGAGCTGATGCCGGTGGCGGAACATCCCTTCGACGGCTCGTGGGGCTACCAAATCTGCGGCTACTATGCGCCCACATCCCGATTCGGCACGCCGCACGACTTCATGGCGTTTATCGACGCGGCGCACCGCGCGGGGATCGGCGTGATCCTCGACTGGGTGCCCGCTCACTTCCCCAAGGATGTAAACGGACTGTACGAGTTTGACGGCGCGCCGCTCTACGAATTTCAGGGCGACGACCGCAAGGAGCACAAATCCTGGGGTACGCGCTGCTTTGACGTCGGGCGCAACGAGGTGCAGTGCTTTCTCGTCTCCAACGCCGCCTACTGGGCGGAAAAATATCACATCGACGGTCTGCGCGTGGACGCGGTCGCCTCGATGCTCTACCTAGACTATGACCGGAAGCCCGGCGAATGGCATCCGAACGTGTACGGCACCAACCGCTCGCTGGAGGCGATCGCCTTCTTCAAAAAGCTCAACGGCTATATGCGGAGCGCCTACCCGGATGTGTTGATGATCGCCGAAGAATCCACCGCATGGGAAAACGTCACCCGCTTTGACGGCGACGGCCTCGGCTTCCACATGAAGTGGAACATGGGCTGGATGAACGATGCCCTCTCCTATGCCTCGACCGACCCGCTCTTCCGAAAAGGCAACCACTCAAAGATCACCTTCTCGATGATGTACGCCTTCTCGGAATACTACGTTCTGCCGATCTCGCACGACGAGGTTGTGCACGGCAAAAAGTCCCTGCTCGACCGTTTTCCGGGGCTCTACGGGCAGAAGTTTGACGGCATGCGCGCGTTTCTCATCTACATGATGACGCATCCGGGCAAAAAGCTGCTCTTCATGGGCTGTGAGAACGGACAGTTTACCGAATGGAACTATGAGAAAGAAGTGGAGTGGTTTCTCCTCGACTACGAGCAGCACAAGAAGATGCACGCCTTTGTGCGCGACCTCAACCGTCTGTATCTTGCGCACAGCGAGCTTTGGGAGGCAGACGACAGCTGGGACGGCTTTGAATGGATCGAGGTGGACAATGCCGACGAGAGCATCATCGCCATCCGCCGCAAGAACCGTGCGGGAGAAGCGTTGCTCACCGTTGTTAACTTCACCCCCGTCGAGCGCCCCGGTCACATTCTGCATGTCCCCGCGCACACGAGCTATTCCATGCTGCTTGATTCCTCGGATGAAAAGTACGGCGGTTACAAAAAGACGACCGGTGCGCTCCGCGCAAAGAAGCAGAAGGACGGTTCCTCAACCATCAGCCTCGATCTGCCGGCGCTCGGCGCGGTCATCCTGAAAGAAAAAGTCATTGCAAAAAGCGAAAAACCGAAGCAATAAGCAATAACCCATAAGCAAAGTCAACTTCAAAGGGCGCGGATGCCTTTTCAGCGTTAAAATTTTTCGGAGGTACGGATACTATGAACAAAAAAAGAAAAGAATGCGTCGCCATGCTTCTTGCCGGCGGTCAGGGTTCCCGTCTGTACGCACTGACGAAATCCACCGCAAAGCCCGCAGTCACCTTCGGGGGCAAGTATCGCATCATCGACTTTCCGCTTTCCAACTGCATCAATTCCGGCATTGACACGGTCGGCGTGCTGACACAGTATCAGCCGCTGATGCTGAACGACTACGTCGGCAACGGTCTGCCGTGGGATCTCGACCGCACCTACGGCGGCGTCAAGATTCTGCCGCCCTACCAGGGGCAGAAAAAAGCCGACTGGTACAAGGGCACGGCAAACGCCATCTATCAGAACATGGCGTTCATCGACCAGTATGACCCCGAATACGTCATCATCCTCTCGGGCGACCACATCTACCGCATGGACTATGCGGACATGCTGCGCTACCACAAGAAGAAGGACGCGGACTGCACCATCGCGGTGCTGGAGGTACCGCTGAAGGAGGCAAGCCGCTTCGGCATTCTGACCACGCATGACAATGGGCAGATCTACAAGTTCACCGAAAAGCCGAAAAACCCAGACTCGACCAAGGCGTCGATGGGCATCTATATCTTCAACAAGAAAAAGCTGTTTGAATACCTGATCGCCGATGAGGCGGACCCGAATTCCGCAAACGACTTCGGCAAAAATATCATCCCCGCCATGCTGGCAGCGGGCGAGCGCATGTTCGCCTACGCTTTCGACGGCTACTGGAAGGACGTCGGCACCATCGACAGCCTGTGGAGCGCCAATATGGACCTGCTCGGCGAAGACCCGAAGTTCTCGATGAACGAGGAGTCGAAGGGCAGAATCTATTCCCGCTCCTCGGTCAGCCCCCCGCAGTATGTCGGCAGGGACGCCGTGATCTCGGACTCGATCATCACCGAGGGCTGTGAAATCTACGGCACGGTCATCCGCTCGGTGCTCTCGAACGATGTCGTCGTCGAGGAGGGCGCGGTCGTCACGGACAGTGTCATCATGGCAAACACCCACATCGGCAAGGACGCAAAGATCAACTACGCGATCCTCGATGAGAACATCACGGTCGAGACCGGCGCCACGGTCGGCGAAGCCAAAGAGACCGCCAAGGGCATTGCCGTCATCGGCAACGGCTGCACGGTGGAAGCCGGCTCCACGGTGGAAGCCGGTGCCATGATCTCGGAATAAGGAGGAACGGACATGAACGCTATCGGTATTATCTTTTCCAACATCCACGACTACGTGGTTCCCGAACTGACCCGCCGCCGCGCGATCGCCTCGATCCCGTTCTGCGGCAGATACCGCATGATCGACTTTGAGCTCTCCAACATGGTCAACTCGGACATCACCAAGGTCGGCGTCATCACCAACTACAACTACCAGTCGCTGATGGATCACATCGGCACCGGTAAGGACTGGGACCTTGCCCGCCGCAGCGGCGGCATCAAGCTGCTCCCCCCGTTCATCACCGCCTACGACTCCAACAAGAGCGAGCTGCTCTATACCTCGCGGCTTGAGCTGCTCAAAGGCGCGCTCAACTTCATCTCGCGTTCGAGCGAAGAATATGTCGTCATGACCGACTGCGACCGCGTCTGTACGATCGACTATCAGAAGATTCTCGACCGGCACATCGAGACCCGCGCCGACATCACACTGGTCACGCACCGCAAGAAGGTGACGGACGACGGCATCGGCAAGGAGATTCTCGTGGACGCCGACCTGCTCGGGCGCATCGACGATATTTCCAAGCACACCGCATCCGACGACGGCTATCACAACGTTTCGATGAACATCTTCGTCTTACGCCGCTCCTATCTGCTCGACATCATCCGCGATTCCATCGCGCACGGCTATAAGAGCTTCTATCACGACATCATCGCGAAGAACCTGATGCACGCAGATTACTATATCTACAATTTTGACGGCTATTCGGCAACCATCAACTCGCTTGCCTCTTACTTTGCCTGCAACATGGACGTGCTGCGCCCCGAAGTGCGCAAGGCGCTCTTTGACGTGCCGTATCACCCGGTCTACACCAAGGTGCGCAGCTCGACGCCGACCAGGTATCTGGAGGGGGCGCGCGCCAGCAACTCGCTGATCGCGGACGGCTGCGTGATTGAGGGTGAGGTTGAGAACTCCATCATCTTCCGCGGCGTGCATGTGGCACGCGGCTCGGTGGTGCGCAACTCCATTCTCATGCAGGACACAATTGTCAGCAAGAACGTTTCGCTGAACTGCGTTATCACCGACAAGAACGTCGTGATCCGCGACGGCAGAACGCTGTCCGGGCATGATTCCATGCCGTTCTACATTGATAAAGGAGTCATCATATGAGAAAAATCCTCTTTGTCGGCGCAGAGGCGCTGCCCTTTGCCGCGACCGGCGGTCTCGGCGACGTGCTCGGCTCCCTGCCCGCGGAAATTCAGAAGTGCGGCGGCAAGGACGTGGATGTCCGCGTGATCATGCCGCTTTACCGCGCAGTCGGTGAAAGTTTTCGTGCGGAAATGGAAACAATATATGAGGGAACCGTCTTTCTCGGCTGGCGTCAGCTGTATGTCGGCATCCGGATGCTGAAGTACAACGGCATCATCTACTACTTCGTGGACAACGAGCAGTATTTCGGCAGAGGCGGCAGTCTCTACGGGCATTTTGACGACGGCGAACGCTTTGCCTACTTCTGCGAGGCGGTGCTGAACGTCCTGCCGCACATTGATTTTGTGCCGGATGTTCTGCATGCGCACGACTGGCAGGCAGCCCTCTCCGTGGTCTATCTCAAGCTGAAGTATAAGAGCGACTGGCGGTACAATCAGATTCGCTCGGTCTTCACCATTCACAACATCGAATATCAGGGGCAGTATGACCCGTATATTCTCGGCGGCGTTTTCGGGCTCGGCAACGAGCATCTCGGCACCATGTGCTACGACGGCTGTATCAATCTGATGAAGGCTGCCATTGAATGCTGCGACCTGGTCTCCACGGTCAGCCCGACCTATGCGGCGGAGATCAAAACGCCCTACTTTGCACACGGTCTGCACCATGAGCTGATCAAGGAGCAGGCAAAGCTGCGCGGCATTCTCAACGGCATCGACTACACCCTGTATGACCCGGCGACCGATCCGGGCATTCCGGCGCACTACTCGGCAAAAGCCCCGGCAAAGAAGGTCGAGGACAAAAAGGCGCTGCAAAGCGAGCTTGCACTGCCCGTCCGCGCGGATGTGCCGGTCGTGGCGCTGATCTCACGCCTTGTCGCGCACAAGGGGCTTGACCTGTTCTGCGCGATTGCGGAGCGCTTGCTCGAAAACGATATTCAACTGGTCATCCTCGGTATGGGCGACGCGGGCTACGAGGGCTACATGCGCGACCTTGAAAACCGCCACCGCGACAAGGTGCGCAGCCTGATCCTCTACAACCGTGACATGTCGCGCCGCATCTATGCCGCCTGCGACATCTTCCTCATGCCCTCGAAGAGCGAGCCCTGCGGGCTTTCACAGATGATCGCCTCGCGCTACGGCGCGATCCCGGTCGTCCGGGAGACCGGCGGTCTGTTCGACTCGATCAAGGGCTACTACGAGACCGAGGACGGCGAGATTCACGGCAACGGCTTCACCTTTGCCAACTACAACGCAGACGAGCTGCTGGAGCGCACGAATGCCGCCATCGCCCTGTGGCACGATCCGGAAAAGCGCCGCAGACTGGTGACGAAAATCATGAAAACCGACTTCTCCTGGGGAGCGTCGGCGAAGAAATACATGCAAATGTATGATGAACTTTTTTAACTAAGGAGAACCCCAAGAAATGAACAGCAATTCCAAAGAAGTCAAAGCCGTAGAGGAAAAGCTCGAAAGCAAACTTTCGCGTTACTTCGGCTGCACGCCGAAGGAAGCGTCTCCCGAGCAGATGTACAAGGCGGCTGCCATGACCGTCAAGGACACGCTCACCGAAAAGCGCAAGCTCTTCAAGGAGCAGGTCAACAAGACAGGCTCCAAGCGCGTGTATTATATGTGCATGGAATTTCTGCTTGGCAGATCGCTCAAGACCAATCTCTGCAACCTCGGCGTTGTGGATGAATACCGCCTCGCCCTGAAGCATTTCGGCTTCAATATCAACGACCTTTATGAGCTGGAGCCGGACGCAGGTCTCGGCAACGGCGGTCTCGGCAGACTGGCTGCCTGCTTTATGGACTCGCTTGCTTCGCTGGATTACCCGGCGACCGGCTTCTCCATCTGCTACGAGTACGGTCTGTTCAAGCAGAAGATCATTGACGGACTGCAGGTCGAGCTGCCCGACATCTGGCTGCCCGGCGGCGAAGTCTGGCTGGTTCCCCGCACCGACCGCACGTTCCGCGTCCGTTTCGGCGGACAGGTCATGGAGGAGTGGTCCGAGGGGCACTGCAACATCGGCTACAAGGACTGCGAAGAAGTTGAAGCCGTTCCCTACGACATGATGATCTCGGGTGCGGACTGTGACGCGGTCAGCCGTCTGCGTCTGTGGCGCGCACGCGACATCACCAACTTCAATATGTCGCTGTTCACACAGGGGCAGTATGCGCAGGCACTGGCGGAGAGCACAAAGGCGGAGACCATTTCCAAGGTGCTTTACCCCTCCGACAACCACGCCGAGGGTAAGTTGCTGCGTCTGAAGCAGCAGTACTTCCTCGTCAGCGCATCGGTACAGAGCATCATCCGCGACCATCTCGCGGTGTACGGCACGCTTGCAAACTTTTCCGACAAGGTTGCCATCCACATCAACGACACGCATCCCGCGCTCTGCATTCCCGAACTGATGCGCATTCTGCTGGATGACTACCACTATTCGTGGGAGGACGCATGGCACACGGTGGTGAACACGGTGTCCTATACCAACCACACCGTCCTGCCTGAGGCGCTGGAGACCTGGGACGAACAGCTCTTCACGCTGACGCTGCCGCGCATGCACATGATCATTAAAGAGATCAACGAGCGCTTCTGCAAGGAAGCATGGCAGCACTTCCCCTCCAACTGGGAAAAGATCAACGGCGTCTCCATTCTGTCCGGCGGCAGAGTCCGCATGGCAAATCTGGCAGTCGTCGGCTCGCACGCGATCAACGGCGTGTCGAAGATCCACTCCGAGATTCTCGTGAACTCGGTCTTCAAGGACTTCTACAAGATGTATCCCGACCGCTTCACCAATGTGACCAACGGCATTGCACACCGCCGCTGGCTCTGCTATTCCAACCCCGAGCTTGCGTCCCTGATTAAGGAATGCATCGGTGACGCCTATCGCCATCAGCCGCAGCGTCTCGAGGACTTCCGCAAGTTTGAAAACGATGAGAGCGTGCTCACCCGCCTCGGCGAGATCAAGCACGACAACAAGGTCGCCTTTGCCAACCACCTGCGTGAAACGACCGGGCAGATCATCGACCCGAACTCGATCTTCGACGTGCAGATCAAGCGCCTGCATGAGTACAAGCGACAGCTGCTCAACGCGCTGAACATCATCAACACCTACCTTGACCTGCGCGAGAACCCGAACCTCGACATCGTGCCGCAGACCTACCTGTTCGGTGCAAAAGCTGCGCCCGGCTACGATATGGCAAAGCAGATCATCAAGCTGATCTGCCTGATCGGCAAGGAGATCGAGAGCGATCCGATCATCCGCGAAAAGATGCGCGTGGTCTTCCTCGAAAACTACAGCGTCAGCATGGCGGAGGCGCTCATTCCCGCCGCCGAGATCAGCGAGCAGATCTCGCTTGCCGGCAAGGAAGCAAGCGGCACCGGCTGTATGAAGCTGATGATCAACGGCGCGCTGACCATCGGCACGCTGGACGGCGCAAACATCGAGATGCTTGCCAAGTCCGGCAAGGACAACATGTTCATCTTCGGTCTCAACTGCAATGAAGTGGACGACCTGTGGACAAAGGGCTATCACGCCGCCGACTATTACCACAGAAGCGCGGCGCTCCGCCGCACGATCGACCGCCTGTCGGTCGGCTTTGCGGGCGAGAGCTTCAAGAATATCGCCGACTATCTGATCGCGGCAAGTGGCGTTGCCGACCCGTATATGTGCCTCGCCGATTTCGAGTCCTACAAGGCAACACATGACCGTGCGATCTCGCTCTATCCGAACAAGAAGCTCTGGAACAAGATGTCCATCAACAACATCGCGGGCGCGGGTGAGTTTGCGGCGGATCGCAGCATTGAGGAATATGCAAAGCGCATCTGGCACTTGAGCAAAGTCACGCTCGACAAATAATCAAATCCAGCCGCTACCGTGCCGCAGATCGGGTCTGCGGCACGGTAGCGCGGAAAAAAGAGGCTTTTCATGCAGATTCAAATCGTTAAAACCCTCGACGGCAAAGACTGTTCGAACACTGGCGCATTTCCTGCAAAAGACACTCTTGAAATCACACTGAAAATTCCGCGCGACCTTGCCCTGGTCTCGCCGCGCATGGCAATCGCGCCGGACGGCGGCAATGACAGTGAGGTCTTCCCCGAATACTGCGGTTTCGACGGCGAAAACGATCGTTTCCGGTTCGCGCTCGACCTTGGCAAAATGGGCGAGGACGGCTACGGCGGACTGTTCTACTACGAGTTCCGGTTTGACCGGAATTACAAAACCTATTACACGGCAAGCATCAACAATGTGGATTTTACGCTTGCCGAGCGTCCGTCCCGGCGCTTTCTGCTCCTCACCTACGATCCGGACTTTGAGACGCCGCGTACATATTACGGTACCACCATGTACCACATCTTCGTGGACCGCTTTGCCAAGGGTACGCATGAGGCACCGGTGCGCGCCGACGCACGGCTCGCCCCCGACTGGGAGCACGGCAGTCCCGAATATGCGCCCTACCCAGGCGCCCATCTTGCAAACAACCAGTTTTTCGGCGGCAGCCTGTGGGGCGTGCTCGACAAGCTGGACTACCTTGAAAGCCTGTCGGTCGGCTGCATCTATCTCAGCCCGATCTTCAAGGCGTACTCGAACCACAAGTACGACACGGGCGACTACGAGGTGATCGACGAAATGTTCGGCGGACGCGAGGCGTTTGACGCCCTGCTTGCCGAATGCAGCCGCCGCGGCATCCGCGTCATTCTCGACGGTGTGTTCAATCACACCGGCGACGACAGCCGCTATTTCAACCGCTACGGCAAATATGATTCGCTCGGTGCATACCAGAGCGAGCAGTCGCCCTATCATGACTGGTACAGCTTTATCCGCTTCCCTGCACAGTATGAATGCTGGTGGGGCATCCCGATCCTGCCGAAGCTCAACATCCGCGGGCGCGACTGCCGCAATTTCTTTGTCGGCGAGGACGGCGTCTGCCCGCGCTACATCCGTGCGGGCGCAGGCGGTTGGCGGCTGGATGTCGCCGACGAGCTGACCGACGATTTTCTGGATCGCCTGCGCACCGTCGTCAAAGCTGCGGACAAGGACGCGCTGATCGTCGGCGAAGTCTGGGAAAACGCGGCGGAAAAAGTCTCCTACGGCGCGCGTCGGCGCTATCTGCGCGGCAGGCAGCTGGACAGCGTGATGAACTACCCGATGAAGAACGCGATCATCAGCTATATCAAGAGCGGCGACTGCGCGATGCTGTACAATACGGCGGTCGAGCTGTATGCCTCCTATCCCCGCGCCGTCTGCGACTGTCTGATGAACATTCTCGGCACGCACGACACCGAGCGTATTCTGACCGCACTTGCCGGTGAGGATCCCGAGGGCAGATCCAACGACGAGCTGGCGCATATGCGTCTCTCGGCGAAGGCTCGCGCTGCGGGCGTGGCGCTGCTCAAGCTTGCATCGGTGCTGCAATACACGCTTTACGGTTTTCCGTCGGTCTTCTACGGCGACGAAGCGGGCATCGAGGGCTATCGCGACCCGTTCTGCCGCATGCCCTTCCCCTGGGGCAGAGAAAACGGTGAACTGCTGGCACATTACCGCCTGCTCGGCAAACTGCGCCGCGCACATTCCGCATTTGCAGGCGGCGACTTCCGGATCACGGCACATGACTGCGGGTTGTTTGCCTATATCCGCGAGGACGCAAACGAAACCATCCATATCGTGCTGAACCGCGCTTCCTTCCCCATTCACTTTGACTTCGGCGAGAGCTTTACGGATCTTGTGAGCGGTGAGGTCGGCAGCGGTACGGCGGTGATCGAACCCTGCGGGTTCCGCATCATCCAGGTTACAAAGAAAGGACAATAGATACCCATGCGAACCGAAAAAAGACAGAATTTTACAATGCTCTGTGACTACTATGAGCTGACGATGGCAAACGGCTACTACCGCGCCGGCATGTCGGACAACATCACCTACTTCGACATGTTCTTCCGCGACATCCCGGACGGCGGCGGTTTTGCCATTGCCGCGGGGCTGGAGCAGCTGATCGAGTACATCAACAACCTCGAGTTTACAGACGAAGACATCGAATATCTCAGAAGCAAGAACGTCTTCGACGAGGCATTTCTCGAAAAGCTGAAGACCTTCCGCTTTACCGGCGACATCTATGCCATCCCGGAGGGCACGCCGATCTTTCCGGGCGAGCCGATCATCACGGTACGCGCACCTGCGGCGGAGGCACAGTTCATCGAAACCTATCTCCTGCTGACGGTCAACCACCAGTCGCTGATCGCCACCAAAGCGAACCGCATCGTCCGCGCCGCCAAGGGGCGTGCGATCTCCGAGTTCGGCAGCCGCCGCGCACAGGGTGCGGACGGCGCATACCTCGGCGCACGCGCCGCGTACATCGGCGGCTGCGCCGCCACCGCCTGCACGATCACGGATCGTGACTTCGGCGTTCCGGCGACCGGCACGATGGCGCACTCCTGGGTGCAGATGTTCGACAGCGAATACGAGGCATTCAAGACCTACTGCGAACTCTACCCCACCAACGCAACGCTGCTGGTGGACACCTACAACACCTTAAAGAGCGGCGTGCCGAACGCCATCCGCGTTTTCAAAGAGGTGCTGCTGCCGAAGGGCATCACCAAGTGCGCCATCCGCCTCGACTCGGGCGACATCGCTTATCTGTCGAAGAAAGCGCGCAAGATGCTGGACGATGCCGGGCTGACCGAGTGCAAAATCGTCGCCTCCAACTCGCTGGATGAGGACATCATCCTCGCGCTGATCCGACAGGGTGCGGCGGTGGACGCCTTCGGCGTGGGCGAACGTATGATCACCGCAAAGAGCGCCCCCGTTTTCGGCGGCGTCTACAAGCTCTGTGCAAGAGAAGAACCGGACGGCACGATCATCCCGAAGATCAAGATCAGCGAGAACGCCGCGAAGATCACCAACCCGCACTATAAAAAGGTCTATCGCCTGTTTGACAAGGAGAACGGCAAGGCAATCGCCGACTACATTGCCGTGCACGACGAGGTGGTAGACGGTTCTGCGCCGATCGAGCTGTTTGACCCCGACTACACCTGGAAGCGCAAGACCGTGACCGACTACACGGTGCGCGAATTGCAGGTGCCGATCTTTCTCGGCGGCAAGTGTGTCTATCAGTCGCCCTCGACCACCGAGATCCGCGACTACTGCGCGAAGGAAGTCGACACGTTGTGGGATGAGGTTAAGCGCTTTGAGAACCCGCACAACTACTATGTCGATCTCTCGCAGAAGCTGTGGGACATCAAGCACGAGCTGCTCAAGCAGGGGAACAAATAAATCGGTTTCGGCAATCATGATGCAAATAAAAAATACCGCAAGGCAAAGCCTTGCGGCATTTTTATTTTTCACAGAAAAATTCAATTTTCTCGCCGACGGGACCTTTGCAAAAGGCGATGCGCGCGGGGAACGGCACTTCCGCCGGAATCGTGATGTCGTGCGGTTCTTCAATAACAGGATAGCCTGCGCGGCGCACCGCTGCGATGCAGCCGTCCGGGTCGTTCGTGGCAAACGCGATATGCCGCAGCGCCCCTTCGACCGGCGCGTCCGCAGCATTTGCAAAAATTTCGAGCAGTCCGCCGCCGCAATCGAGCATGATGCCGCGCGCGGCATCCTTGCCCCAGCTGCGGACGACCGGCATACCGAGCAGATCGCGGTAAAAGGCGATCGTCTTTTCAAATTCCGCCTCGCCCCGACATTTCAGGGCGACATGGTGAATGCCGCGAATCATTTGGTTTCCTCCCCGATATAGGTAAAGCGTGGGCATGTTCTGCCATCGCGCGTGACGATCTCCTCCCACATGGACAGCGGGCGCACCCAAAGTCTGCCCTCACTGTACAATGCGCGGTAGACCACCATTTCTTCCCGCGTTTCGGAATGCCGCGCAATGCCGACGACTTCATATTCTCCGCCTTTGAAATGACGGTAACGTCCGAGCCTGATCATAGCTTGTCGTCAAAGTGGATGCGGAAACCGCTCTCGCGCAGAATGCCCTGGAGCGTCGGCACATCGACATGCGCCGCATCAACACCGCTTTTGATGCTGAGTGCAGCGGCGCGCGCGGCGATCTCGCCGGTTTCGGCGGCAACCGGGATCACGCGCGTTGCGTCCCATGCATCACCGTGCGCCGAGATCACGCGCCCTGCAGCAAACAGGTTCGGATAGCCGGGGACATAGATTGCGCGGTACGGGATCTCAAACCAGTAACCGGTGTGTCCGAAATAGCCGCAAGTGCCGACCGAATCGGTCTGCGGACGGTAAAGGTCGTCCATCGTCATCTCATACGCGCCGACGATGTGCCGGATCATGCGGTACTGCGGCATCATCGGCAATGCGATGATCTCCTGCGAGAGCGGATCGGTCTGCTTCACCTCGTCAAAAAGCATCGTCTGCCCCTTGATGCAGTAGCTTGTGACCTCGTCGCTCGTTGTGCCGGACGTGAGCGGATAGTCCTCGGGCTGCCCCTTGCCGGTCATGCCCGCGCCGGTGATGTGCCAGCCGCGGATCTTGAGCATGTTGTAGGTCTGCCCCTCTTTGAACTGCGTAATATGCGAATAGAAGGACATGAAGTTCTCGCCGTTACGGCAGGGCGCACCCGCGCGGTCAAATACAAGGCAGGTGCCGCTTGCGTCGATCACGGCGCGGCAGGGATAGTATTCCGTCCCGCTGATCGTCTCGGCGCTGATACCGACCACGCGATTGCCGTCGGTCTCCGGGTAAGTCGCCAGCGTGTCAAAGCGAACCGCAACGCCCGCCTCGATGAGCATATCGAGCAGCACAAGCGACATAATCGTGGGTGAAAAATGCGTGACAAAGCGCTTGTCGGTTTCCTGCTCCCAGACGCCCTCGGTCTGCCATTCGGCAGGCAGACGGTGCATCGAATAGCGGATCGTGCGGCGCAGAATTTCCTCCGAAACGCCGGAGATCAGCTTTTTGCCCTCGGCATTGCAGAGCGGTTCCCACCAGTTGATCAATCCGACCGTGGCAAGCCCGCCGAGCACCGTAAACTTCTCCATGAGCAGTGTCTTCATGCCGCTGCGTGCGGCGCTGACCGCCGCGCTGACACCGGCGACGCCGCCGCCGACCACGATCACATCATAGCTGTCGCCGACGATCGGCTGTTTCACATTCGGTTTCATGCTTCTTCCTCCGCAAGATCAAAGGTGATGATCGAATTCATCGAACTATACCGATAATACAATGTTTCATAGGAGATCGACTCTTCAAAGGTCACGCCGTCGCCCTCGCTGCGCTTCTGCGCCGCTGGGTCATAGACCACAAAGCGATAGTCGCGCGGATCTGCCGCTTCGGGGTTGATACAGGAGGCAATGACAATGTAGTGCGAATTGGAGCCGTTCTGCATGTGGACGATCACGCCCTCGGGATGCGTATCCAGAGCTTCCTTGATGATCTTTTTCGACACCGAATAGCGCTCGGTGTAGGTCAGCTTTCTGCCAAACAGCGTATATTTCGCGGTCAGCTGCCGCAGATTCATCAGAATGGGGTTGTAGTACAGTGTGCCGCTCTCGGTGGTAAGCCCGAGGTTACCCGTGTTGGCAAGCGCCGTAACGTAAGGATCCGCCTCAAGATCGCCGTCTTTCTCAAAGCGGAAATCGTAGCCGTCCGCGTAGCGTGCGCCGAGATTGTGCATCACCATGGCGACCGACGCAATGGCGCAGCCGGTGTCCATCCAGTCAAGTTCTCTGTTGTAACGGTCGATGATGAAGCGCTTGTATACGCCCGCATAGAAGTACACGCCGGAAAGCTCACCGCCGTGCCAGCCGCCGTCTGTAGCGAGATGCTGGCTGTACCAGGTGTAGGACGGCGAATCCACGACGGTCACCTCGATCGACCGTGTCATATCGCCGACCGTCGCCGTGACGGTCGCCTTGCCTGCCGAGAGCGCGCAGAAGCTGCCGTCCGTGTCCATCAAGACAACGCTCTCATCGCTCGAACTCCAGGTGATCTGCCCCTTCATATACGCGGGTGTCAGCAGCGCATAGACCGCGCTGACCGTGTTGACGTTGACAGCCTCCGCCACGGTCTTGAGTTCAAACGAGGAGATCTCAACCGGTGCAATCACCCATTTCTGCGCGTCCTCGCCGGTATACGGCTCAATCGTCACCAGCGCCTTGCGGTAGAGCGTTTTTCCGCTGCCGGTGCTGAGCGCCAGCTCCGTACCGTGCAGCAAGACCGCATAGGCATCGCCGTCGCGGCAGATGTCGAAGTCCGCAAGCGCCGCCGGGTCCTCGCTCTTGCAGAGACGAGGGTGCTCCCCGTTATTCTCCGCATGAAAGGCATACTTACCGCCCTCGCTCTGCGGATAGATCCGATAGCTGCCGTCGGCATTGACCTTCAGCAGCATATGTTCGCCGGTCTCATTGGCGGCTTTGTCCGTATAGCCGTAGCCGCCGGATGTATATTCCATATTAAAGGTATTGAGCAGCTTGCCGTCTCCGAGATTGCGCAGCGTGTACACGCCCTCCGCCAGCTCCCCGCTCCGTTGCAGGTTCGCCGCCGGCGACTGCGGCGCCGCAGAAACGAGCGGCAGCAGCAGCGCAAGCGCAAGGAAAACGGAAAGCATTTTGAAAATCCGCTTCAAAATCCGTTCCTCTTATAATCCTTAAACTACCGCATAGTATAGCACAAATTTCCCCGTCTGTCAACCAAAGCAAAAAAGCACGGCTGTGCCGTGCTTTTTCTCGCATAAACAGTTTATTTTTCGTTGACGTAGGCGATGAAGCGGTCAAACGCTTCTCTGCCCGCCGCGTCGCACTTGTAGACACCAGCATGGACGAGAACCTCGGCAAAGACTCTGCCGATCTCCTCATTGACAACCTCGTCGATGTTCTCCGCCGTCACACTGCGGCGACCGAGGAACTCCTCCGCCCAATCCGCGTGCTTGGCAATGCTCTCATCGGCGCGGAGATCGCCGCCGGAAAGAATGGTCGCCTTGAGCGTGTCCATCTCCTTCTTCAGGCGGGCAGGCAGAACGGCGAGTCCCATGACCTCGATCAGCCCGATGTTCTCCTTCTTGATGTGATGCAGCTCCGCATGCGGATGGTAAACGCCGAGCGGATACTCTTCGGTCGTGATGTTGTTGCGCAGGACGAGATCCAGCTCATAGTCTTCGCCGCGGCGACGTGCAATCGGCGTGATGGTATTGTGCGGCTCGCCGTTTGTCTCTGCAAGGACAAAGGCGTTCTCATCCGTGTAGCCGCACCATGCAAGCAGGATCTTGTCCGCAAGATCAATGAGACGCTCACGGTCCGCGCAGCGCAGACGAATGGTGGAAAGCGGCCACTTAACGATGCCCGCCCTGACGTCATCATAGCCTGCAAAGGCAATCTCCTTCTCGATCGGCGCCTTGGTCATGGCAAAGGTGTATCGACCGCCCTGGAAGTGGTCATGGCTGAGGATCGAGCCGCCGACGATCGGCAGATCGGCATTGGAGCCGAGGAAATAGTGCGGGAACAGCGTGACGAAGTCGAGCAGCTTGCCGAAGGCGGCACGGTCGATCTTCATCGGGGTATGCGTACCGTTGAACGCGATGCAGTGCTCATTGTAATACACATAGGGCGAGTATTGCAGATACCACTGCGACTGATTGATCGTGATCGGAATCGTGCGGTGATTCTGCCGCGCCGCCGCATTCAGCCCGCCGGCATAGCCCTCGTTTTCATGGCAGAGCGCGCACTTCGGATAAGACGACTTGACCGCATTGCGTGCGGCGGCGATCGCCTTGGGATCTTTCTCGGGCTTGGAAAGGTTGACCGTGATATCCAGGTCGCCGAACTCGCTCTTGTACACCCAGCGCAGGTCCTTCTTCACACGGTAGGTGCGGATATAGTCGGTATCGCGGCTGAGCTTGTAGTAGTAATCGGTCGCCGCCTCGGGCGAGGAGGCATAGAGCGCCGTGAAGGTGTCGATCACCTCATGCGGCGCGGGCGTGAGCAGCCCCATGAGCTTGGTGTCAAACAGGTCACGGTAGACCGTGGTATTCTCCTCGATGAGTCCGTTTGCCGCTGCGAAATCCAGCAGCTCCGCAAGCGTCTCTTCCAGATCGACATCCGAAAACTCGGTCTCCGGCTCGACATACTCGTCGAGATGCAGGGCTTCCAGAATGCGGTTGGTCGCCCATGTGCGGTCAACCGGGTGGATCAGATAATGCTCGAGCGCATAGGTCACGAGCTTCTTGATGCTGTCGTAAATCATGGCTACCTCCGCGTTTATGCCAGCTTGAAGACCGTGATCTCGTGATACAGCTCGCCGGGATTCAGGCGCGCTTCGCCGCGGGACGGGCTGTCCGGCTCGTACTGCGTCTCAAAGCAGACCGCCATGTGGCGCAGCTGCTTGTGTCCGCCCTTGAAGGGATAGCTGCTGGTGCCGAGGAAGTTTGCGGTGTAGATCTGGAGGCAGGGCATGCTGGTCAGCACGGTCAGCTTGCGCTCGGGCACGCTGCATACCGCCGCGACATTCAGCTCATGACAGCCGAAGGTCTCCTTCTCTCTGCCGTTCAGGATAAAGTTGTGGTCATAACCCGGATAGCCGAGACCGGTATTCTCGATGTCGGTGCCGATCGCCTTGGGTACACGGAAGTCAAACGCCGTGTCGGTCACCTCGGGGCGCGGACCGGTGGGCAGCAGGGTCTTGGGATCGACGGCGGTGATCTTGTCCGCGTTGATCTTCAGAATGTGATCCAGTGCGGTCTCGCTGTCAATACCGTGCAGGTTGAAGTAGGAGTGGTTGGTGAGGTTGACATAGGTGGGCTTGTCGGTCTCTGCCTTATAGTCGATCGCCAGCGCGCCGTCCTTGATCTTGAACGTGACCTTGACCTCCAGCTTGCCGGGATAGCCCTCTTCGCCGTCCGCCGAGGTATAGGTGCAGACCAGCTTGGGGGCGCCGCACTTTGCGCAGGTCTCCTCCTCGATGTGCCAGATGCGCTTGTCAAAGCCCACTCTGCCGCCGTGCAGGTGCGCGGGACCGTTGTTCTTGACGATGGGATAGTCCACGCCGTCGATCGTGAGCTTACCGCCGCTGATGCGGTTGGCATATCTGCCAATGGTTGCGCCCTGGCAGCCGCCGTTTTTCAGGTAGCCCTCGAGGTCGTCGTAGCCGAAAATGATATCGGTTCCCTTATGTACAAATTTCTGCAGTGTTGCGCCGTAGTCCAGAACCGTGATGCTGATATCGCCGTCCGCAATCGTATGGGCATAAATTTCCGTGCCGTCCGGCATCTTTCCGAAAAGTTCTTTCATGAGAAATCCTCCGCTCAATTATAAATAGACTTTTATGGTTTAATAGTATAAGAATTGATGGGCAAAGTCAATATAGAAAACACGCACGTTTTTTGCACCGGATTTGCCTTTCACCTGCCGCCGCTGCCCGCGCCGAGTGCGATGGCAGCCGCAAGGCTGTCCGCCGCTGCGCGCAGGTATGTCTTGGCCTCATCTCGGATATCCGCAAAGCTGCAAAAGTCGCGCACCGTGGAGAAGACTGCGGCAGCGCCGCTCCCCTCCGCGTCGCCGACGCTGCCCGCAAGGACGAAGACCGGCACGTCGAAGCGATTTGCCGCCTCGATCACGCCGCCGATCGCCTTGCCGCACACGCTCTGCCGATCAAAGCGTCCCTCGCCGGTGATGACCGCATCAGCGCTCTCGATCTCGCCGGAAAAGCCGGTCACGCGGAGCACCTCGCCGATGCCGCTGCGGATCTCCGCCCCGAACAGCGCCGCAAACCCTGCGGCAAATCCGCCTGCTGCCGCGCCGCCCGCAAGGGAGATCACATCCACGCCGAGGTCACGCAGGAAAACCTCCTGCATATGCGCGGCGCCCGCCTCGAGTACCGCCACCATTTCGGGCGACGCGCCCTTCTGCGGTGCAAACATCTGTGCCGCGCCGTCCGTGCCGGTCAACGTACCGGTCACATCGCAGAGGCAGACGAATTCCAGCGCACGGATGTTGTCAGGCACAAGCGAAAGATCCACCGCGGCGACTTCATCCAGCGTGCCGCCGAGCGGCAGCATTTCCTCGCCGTTTGCATCAAAAAAGCGCACGCCGAGCGCCGCCGCTGCGCCGAGCCCGAGATCGTTGGTCGCGCTGCCGCCAAGGCAGAGCAGGATTCGGCGCACGCCGAGCCCCGCTGCCGTGCGGATCATCTGCCCGACGCCGTAGGTCGTTGTGAACATGGGGTTGGCACGTCCCTCCGCATAGCGAAGTCCAGCCGCCTCGGCAAGCTCGACGATGGCGGTATCTCCCTCGCCGACCAGTCCGATGCGCACCTGGGCATCCTCAAAAAAGCAATTTTTCACGGTTGTGACGGCGTATCCGCCGCCGCATGCCGAGACCAGACACTCTGCACTGCCCTCGCCGCCGTCGGCGATCGGCATCCGCAGGATCTGCGCAAGCGGCAGCTTTTCCGCCAGCGCGTCGGCAATGATCGCGGTGGCGTCCGGCGCGTTGATCGTGCCCTTGTACGAATCCGTTGCTACGATAATTTTCATGGGTTAGTTTCCTTTCAGATGCGGTCAATGCCGTCCCCGCGGCGCAGGAATACATCCAGCATGCCCGCACGGCGCAGCGCGTATACAAGCGGCGGGATAAACATCAACTGGATCACGATGCCGGCAAAGCCGGTGACCGTCGCATTGACGCCCGCCATAATGCCGCCCGCCTTCTCCATGTTCAGCCATGTCCCCGCGACAAATGCGGCAAGCGAATACAGCACGCGCCCGAACAGCATGGCGGAGATCAGCGAAATATATGTACCGAGCTTTTTGCGCGAGAAGCCGAGGGTGTGGTACATCAGTCCGGCAAAAAAGCCGTAGCCTGCAAGCTCGATCATCATGAACGGCAGCCGCGCAGGCGCGGGCATTGCCGTAAGCAGGCTGCTGATGAGCGGGGACAACACCCCGATGAGCGCACCGAAAAGCGGACCGAGGATAAACCCGCCGAGCAGCACGGGAATGTGCATCGGCAGGAAGACCGCGCCACTGTTCGGAATGCCGGAAAGGTGGAACAGCTGCGGCAGGACGACGGCACAGGCAATGATCAGCGCGCCGTAAGTGATTTTTCTCGTTGTATTCTTCATTCCGCTTTCTCCTTCGGAATCACCATGACCGACACGCCGTCCGGAATGGCATTGACAGAGGCATTCGGGTCGCCGAGCAGCTCCTCGGCAATGTGCATGGCTTCGTCCAGCGTGGCGGCAGGGATCAGATGATAGCCGCGCACCAGCTCGGGATCGGCGTTTGAAACGTAGACCACCGATGCGCGCATGAGGATGCGGGAGAGGATCTGCGTCATCCACTGGTCGCTGACCGTCTCGTTCCGCCCGCGCGTCATGATGTCCGCATAGATGTCACGGACATCGTCCTTCTCTTTCATGCAGCGGTAAAATTCGTCGCCGCCCGTGCCGTCCTCGGCAGAGGCAAGCATCACGATGACGCCGCCTTTCCGCACGGCGGCTTCTGCCGCAGTCATGCCTTTGACCGACTGGTAAATGTTCTGATCGAGCGGATAACCGCCGTTGGTCGAGATCGCGATGTCGGCAGGCTCTGCCGCGGCGCCGCAATACTTCGACAAAAAGGCGCATCCCGCCGCATGGGCGGCTTCCACGTCACCCGCCACGGCGTAAACGACCTTCTTCTCGGCGTTGATGACGACATTGACGATATAGGCAAGTCCGATGCGACGCGCCGCCCAGACCATATCCCGGTGAATGGGGTTCCCCTCGATCACGCCTGTGCGTGCAAAGGGGCTGTCAATGAACTCGGCGCAGTGATTGGCAAGCACGGTCGTGCGCGAGCAGATCCCGGGGAGCACGCTCTTGCGCCCGCCCGAATAACCGGCAAAAAAGTGCGGCTCGATGAACCCTTCGGCGAGCAGCAGATCCGCCTCGGCAGCAAGCCGGTTGACGATGCACGCGCCGCCGGACGGCAGCACGCCGATGTCCGTGAGCATCGCCGCATCGTCGCAGTCGTGCACATAGATCTTTTCGTTTTGCACGATGTCTTCGCCGAATTTGGCGACAAGCTCATCGCGCGTGGTTTCGCGGTGGCAGCCCGTGGCGATCAGGATGGTGATGTCCGCCGCCGGATTGCCGCGCCGCACCTCGGCAAGCATCTGCGGGATGATAACCTTTGACGGGACGGGGCGAGTGTGGTCGCTTGCGATGATGACGACCCTCTGCTTGCCGCGTGCAAGCTCGGCAAGCGGCTTTGCGCCGATGGGATCTGCCATGGCGCGTCGCACCAGGGCCTCGCCGTCCGCCTCCGGCGTATAAGCATGCAGTCCAGAGGTCAGCACGGCGCGCAGCCGTGTGTCCGCAATGTCAAGTCCGAGCGCCGTTTTGCCGAACGGAAAATCAAGATGAGCCATTGTATTGCCTCCGTATTTTTTCGTTACTACCAGTATAAAATATCCTCGCCCAAAAGTAAAGGGTTCAGTCGGAAAAAGGGCTGCAAAACATCGGTTTTGCAGCCCGCCTTTATTCTTTATTTCCGCTTGCGACATGCCGCTTGATCGCATCAAAGGTCTCGTCGCTGATGTCGTGCTCCATCTTGCAGGCATCGTGCGCCGCTACCTCCGGCGACACGCCGAGCCGCTCAAGAAACGCGGACAGCATGGTATGCCGCTCGTAGATTTTTTTTGCCACCGCAAGCCCCGACGGGGTCAGGGTGAGCGGACCGTCCTCCGCCATCTCCACATAGCCGCCTTCCTTCAGAAGGCGGATGGCGCGGCTGACGCTCGGCTTGGAAAAGCCCATATATTCGCCGACCTCAACCGAGCGCACTTCTCCGCCCTTCTTTGAAAGGACATAAATCGTCTCGAGATACATCTCGCCGGATTCCTGCAAATGCACGGTCTTCCCTCCGATCCACTTTTCAGTATTATAAGTATTGTACCACTTTTTATAGAGAAAAGCAAGCCCGAAAGGGAAAAAAGCAGCGTGATCCGGCAGTCTTTATTCCCTTAATTGATCCGCACAACCTTGATTTTCCTGCCCATCTTCTCCGCCTTTTGAATTGTATATGCCGTCCCTCTCGAATGCCCATCCCAAAAAGCCAGAATCTCATCTGCATATTCAGTCTGAAATTATATTCGTCATTTATGCGTCATTGTACCGCCATTTTTGTTCATTGCAATCTTTTTATTATAATAAGTTTATACTGTATTCAGAATATGAGGGTACAACCATGGAAGATAAATTGCTGCGATATACCTTGCGCGTAGACCGCGTATTATTCCGTAAATTCCGTTACATCGCAGAGTCCGAGGGGCGCTCGGCAAACAAAGAGATCGAACAATATATGAAACGCGCAGTTGCCGAATATGAAAAAGGCAACGGTAAAATCGAATTTGAAGAATGACCGGACATGCATCCGGTCATTTTTTACATTTTCGGCAGCTTTTCCGCCCGACATCGTCTTGCAAAAGCCACGCAGATATGATAAACTACAGATAAGAACGGAACAGGAGGTGTGCATCGTGGAAATCGGTAACGCAAACACGCTTTTCTGCGATCTGCATACACATTCAACCTGCTCGGACGGCACACTGACGCCCGAAGAACTCGTCGGGATGGCGCTGGAGCGCGGGCTCGGCGCGATCGCGCTGACCGACCACAATACGGTCGCCGGCTGCGCGCGTTTTGCCGCCGCTGCGGCGGGCAAGCCGATCCGCGCCGTCTGCGGTGCGGAGTTTTCAACCGATTTTGCCGGTGAGGAGCTGCACCTGCTGGGTCTGTTTCTGCCGCCGATCGTCTTTAACGACGTGACCGACTTTATGGCAAAGCGCAACGCGATGAAAGAGGACAGCAACCGACAGACGATCGAAAATCTGCGCGCTGCCGGATTCGACATCAGCTATGATGAGCTGTGTGCGGCGTTTCCGGGCATCTTCCGCAACCGCTCACACATTGCGCAGCTGCTGATCCGCAAGGGGATTGTGCAGTCGGTAAACGAGGCGTTTCAGAAGCTGCTCGACACCGACTGCGGCTTCTACATCCGCCCGCACAATCCAAATTTCTTTAAAACGGTCCGACAGATCAAGGCATGGGGCGGCGTCGCCGTTTGGGCGCATCCGCTCTACCATGTGGACATCTCCAAGGTCTATGCCATTCTTCCCGCCGCCGCTGCCGCCGGGCTTGACGGGGCGGAAGTCTATTATTCCACCTATTCCGACGCGGACACTGCCGCCATGCTTGCCGCCGTCAAAACCTACGGCATCCTGCCGAGCGGGGGCAGCGACTTTCACGGCAGCGTCAAGCCGGACATTGCCCTCGGCACGGGGCGCGGCAATCTTGCCGTTCCCTACAGCTTTTACGAGGCGCTCCGCGCACGTGCAAAAAACTGAAACCGAATATGAAAAAGGAGAGCATTTCAGGCGAAATGCTCTCCTTTTTTGCATTGTTTCAGTCTGCGTAAAAGACGCGACCGTCCCGCCGCGCGGGCGGCGCGGGATATTCGCCGTCCGGATAGCCGACGGCAAGATGCCCGATGCCCTCGTAGTCCCCCTCAACACCGAGCTCGTGCAGGATCTCCTTGCCCGCCTCGGTGGAAAAGACCTCCTTTGCACGATGGATCCAGCAGCTGCCCAGCCCCTCTGCATGCGCGGCAAGCATCATGTTGCCGAGCGCCAGACTGCCGTCGTACACATAGGTCGGGCACGCACGATCCGCCAGCACGACAAAGATCACCGGCGCGCCGTAGAACGGATCGCTGCCTTCGCGCCCGAGCACTGCCGCATTCAGCTGCATCAGGCGGTCGCGCATCGCACGATCCGTCACCTGCAGAATGATCGGACTTTGCCGTCCGAGCCCGCTCGCGGCATACAGCCCCGCTTCGACAATCGGAGCAAGCAGTTCCTGCGGGACGGCATCCGGCTTGTAGCGCCGAACGCTCCGCCGCGTCTTCATACACACAAAAATATCTTGCATAATCAGCCCTCCTTAAGGATTGCACTTTTTGCAGGGGGAATACCCCTCGGCGATCAAATCATCGCGCGGACCGTTGTAGTTTTCGCGGTTCTTGTCGCTGATCGTCTTGACGGAACCGCAACTTGGCAGGTGGAACTTCTTGCTGCTTGTATTGCAAACATAGCCTGCCGAACCCGGCTGTTCCGTGCGGAAAGAAGTTTCCGTAACTGCTGCCCCCGACGTCGCCGCGCACGCTGTCGTTTCGGTTTCGGCTGCCGGTTCGCTTGTCGTGCTCTCTGCGGTCCGCTCTGTACTGCCGGTGAAAAGCGGCAGTTTGGCTTTCTCATCCGCAAGCGTTTCAGTCAGCTCTGTCTGCGCATTCTTCCTGCGTGCGGTGATGACCGTCGTATCGGGATCGTCCTTCGCCGAAGACAAATCGGCAGGCGTGCACCCCGCAAACACACAGAGCGCCGTCGCCAGCACAAAAATCTTCACAAAAGTTTGGATGAACCGATGCATGATTTTTTCAACTTCTTTCCTTTGTTTACATGTGATTGTATCACAAAACACCTCTGCGGTCAAGCCCGAATGCGCACCAAAGCACACGATAAACGGCTTGCGAACGACGTTTTCCTTTTTCCGGAACTTTTGCATTTTCTGAAACAATCTTTTGCAAAAAGTATAATTTTCACGTATTTCGCGGGCAAATAACGGTAAAGATTCACTAAAGGCAATTTAGAATACTAAATAAAATCAACAATTTCTCTTGACATGTTGGGAAATAGATGCTATTATATAGACGATGAGGTTTTGGTCGATTTCATCATTTTTTCCTGAGAGAGAGGCGTTCGCACGAGCGCTTCTCTTTTTCTGCACCGAAAACAAAAAAGGGATGCAAAAGGCATCCCTTATTTTGTTCAGATCTTCTTGCGGCAGCCGTCGATCTGGAAATTCTGTCCCGAGATGTAGGTTGCCTCATCGCTTGCCATAAAGCAGATCAGGTTGGCATTTTCGTTGTCCGTGCCCGAGCGCTCCATGTAGCAGAGCTCGCACGACGTGTATGCGTCCATGTCCGCGTCCTTCGATGAGCTGACCGTGCCGGGCGAAACGCAGTTGACCAGCACGCCGTCCTTCGCAACTTCCTTGGCGAGTGCGGCGGTCAGCGAAATAATCGCGCCCTTCGTTGCGGAATAGTGGGACATATGCCCGTTGCCGTAGATGCCGGCGACCGAGCCGACGTTCACGATCCTGCCGTAATGATGCTCGATCATCGAACCGAGCACCGCGCGGGTGCAATAGACCACGCCCATGACGTTGATGTCGATGAACTTTTTCCACTCCTCGGTCGTGACCGCCATAAAGGTCTTCCAGGTGCGCCAAATCGCCGCATTGTTGATCAGCACGTCGATTCTGCCGAAATGCTGCATGGCATCCGCCACTGCGGCGTTCACGGCTGCCTCGTCGCTGACATCGCAGGTGTATGTCAGCACGTCGGTTGTGTACGGTGCAACCTCTTCCTTAACCTTGTCCAGCTGCTCGGCATTGATGTCGAACAGCACCAGCTTTGCGCCCTCTTTTGCCAGGCGCACCGCGCAGGCGCGCCCGATGCCGACGGACGCGCCGGTCACCATGGCTACTTTATTCTCAAATCGCATATGAACCCCTCCAAAATCTTGGTTTGTAGGTTCATTATAACAAAGCAAAAGCGGGCTCACAATGCACGAAGCGGTATACGGAGAGCACGATCGTGCTGTTGTGCAATCAATCTTCAAGCTGATCGCGGATATAATCGATCGGCTTTGCGGACAGCTCCACCCATGCGGGACGGAATCCGCAGCGCAGCGCGTTGCGCACCGAGCGGATATTTGACCACGCCGCGCAATAAAAAGGCACTTTCCCCGCCGCTAAGATCTCGGCAGCAAGGCGGCTTGTCACCGCAGTGGAAATGCCCTGCCCGCGATACGCAGGCAGCACATCCACGCCGATCTGCCACATATCACGGCAATCCGCCGAGCAGGCGGCAAAACCGACAAGCCGCCCGTCGTCATAAGCGCCGATGCCGAGCGTATCGAGCACCGCACGTTCTATGCAAAGTGCGTTGCTCCACTCCGACGTATACAGCGGCGCAAAGTCAACCGGATGCAGCAGCCGCAGTTCGTAGGGGCAATCGGTCACCTGCATCGCGGAAAGCTCGGGCAAAAAATACTCCGCCTGAAAACAGATGCGCAAGCCCACGGCGCGCAGTGCATCGTCCAGCAGCAGCATCGCGGGCGTTTCAAAGCATTCTGCGGGCGAAAAACGCCCGACATAGTCGGCAGCGATGGCACGGTAAGCATCCTGCGCCGTGACCACAACATTTGCGCCATAGGAAATCAAGGTGCATTCGAGCGGCTGCTTCAGATACCTGCGCGCATCCGGGCTGACCACGGACGGCACAATGACGTTTTCCGAGCGCAAAAAATCCGTCGGCGCGCATCCGGCGTCAATTGCGGATTGTTCCAGCGCAATGCGTTTGATTTCTTCCTGTGTCAAGGACATTCAAGCACCCCCCTGTCGGCTTTTTATTCTATCACAAATCTGCGCCGCGCGCAAGAGACCTGCCTTGACGGTTTGCGGCATGCATGCTATAATGAATGCGGAAAGCGGGGATACAAATGGAAGAAAAATCGACAACGCGCGGGGCGCTGCTCTGCAAGCTGTTCTTCACGATGATGAAGATCGGGCTGTTCACGTTCGGCGGCGGCTATGCCATGCTGGCACTGTTTGAAGCCGAATTTGTAGACAAAAAGAAATGGATCGGCAAAACGGAATTCATGGACATGTTGGCGATTGCCGAGTCCACGCCGGGACCGCTTGCCATCAACGGTGCGACCTATGTCGGCTACAAGATCGCGGGGTTTCTCGGCGCGCTTGTGTCCACCGTCGCGGTCTGCATCCCCTCCTTTGCCATCATCTACGCAATCTCACTGTTTTTTGACCGATTTCTCAGCCTCACCTTTGTTGCCTATGCTTTTGCGGGTATCCGCGTCTGCGTGGTCTGGCTTATTCTGTCCGCCGGTATTCGCGTGTTCCGCGGGCTTGAACGATCGGCGTTCAACTACATTCTTGCGAGCATCGTTTTTGTCCTGATGGTCGGCGCTTCGCTGCTGGCGGTCGATTTTTCCTCGATCCTCGCCATCCTGCTCTGCGGCGTGCTCGGCATCGCGGTCACCTATGCCGCGCGGCTGAAGAAAGGCGGGGACAAATAATGCTGCTCAAACTGTTTCTCATCTTCTTTGAGATCGGCGCGGTCTCCTTCGGCGGCGGCTACGGCATGGTCTCGCTGATCCGCGAGATCGTGCTGTCAAACGGCTGGATGACCGAGAGCGAGTTCATGAGCTTTGTCGCCGTGACCGAATCCACGCCGGGACCGATCGCGGTGAACATGGCGACCTTTGTCGGCGCATCGCAGGGCGGCGTTTTCGGCGCGCTGGTCGCTACGCTCGGCGTGGTGCTTCCCTCCTTTATCATCATTCTGCTCATCGCCGCGCTGATCCGCAATCTGCTGAGATACACGGGCGTGCAGGCGTTTCTCGGCGGCGTGCGCCCCTGCATCGCCGCACTGATTCTTGCCACGGCGCTCACGATGGGACTGGACACCCTGCTCGGTCTGAAAGCAATCAGCGGCGGTCTGCACCCGGATCTGCGCGCCGTCGCGATCTTCGCCCTGCTCTGCGCGGTCAGCTTTCTGCTGCAAAGATACGCGCGGAAGTCGCCCTCGCCGATCCTCATGATCCTGTTGTCCGCCGGTCTCGGAATCGTATTCTACGGGCTTCTTTAGGCAGAAAAATCCGCGCGCAAAAAAATGTATAAAACCCCACGATTTTTGCGAAAATATACTTGACAATTCGGGAAAGCTCTGCTATAATAATATCCGTTGCAGAAAGCAGCGCAAACCGAATATTGGGGATTTGTGTAATGGCAGCACGACAGACTCTGACTCTGTTTGTGAGGGTTCAAATCCTTCATCCCCAGCCATGAAAAAGCACTTGCGAAAGCAAGTGCTTTTTCATCGGATTTGAAAATGTGCTTTTGATCTTCCCTGTCTGCACTGCATGCCGTATTGACTTTTTCCGTAATGTAATATAGAATGATAGCACAGACGCAGAGGAGAGATCAAAATGAACAAATACAGGCTCTTACGCTTCCCCGGTTTCCGGCTCAAAGCGCTGACCCTCAGCTATGACGACGGCATGGTCTTTGACAAAAAGCTGATCGACATTCTGGACGGCAGCGGCATCAAATGCACCTTCAACATCAGCTCGGGACTGTTTGCCGAACAGGCAGGCGGACGTCGGTTGACCAAAGAAGAATCCATCGAACTGTACAAAAGCTGCAATCATGAGGTTGCGGTGCACGGATTCCGGCATCGGTCCCTCGCGGACATTCCGGAGGAAATGGCTGTTGCGGAGATCATCGACGACAGGCGCAATCTGGAGCGGCTTTTCGGCTGCATCATCAAGGGCATGGCATATGCCAACGGCAGCTTTGACGACGACACCGTGGACATTGTCCGGCGCTGCGGGATCCGATATGCCCGCACGACCATCTCAAGCGGCGGCTTCGGCATTCCGAACGACTGGCTGCGGCTGCAGCCGACCTGCCACCACAACTCCCCGCGGCTGGCAGAGCTGACCGACGCATTTTTGCAGGATTCCGAGGGCGGGTACTTCTGGCGACACAATCCGAAGCTGTTCTACCTCTGGGGGCACAGCTTTGAATACAATGACAACGACAACTGGAACATTCTCGAATCCTTTGCCGAAAAGGTCGGCAGCCGCGAAGACGTGTGGTATGCAACCAACACCGAAGTCTATGATTATGTACAGGCATATGACCGGCTGGAATGCGCAGCGGACGGAAAAATGCTGTCCAATCCGACCGACAAAGATGTTTATCTCGACTGGTTCGGCAAGAACATTGTCGTGCCCGCAGGGAAAACCGTCACTGTAGAATAAGATAAAAAAAGGCACTTTTTCGAGTGCCTTTTTTGCTTGCCTTATTTCTTTTTCTTGATAACGACAACTACAACTGCGATCACAACGATGACAGCTGCGACGATGCCGATGATAGCGCCGGTGCTGAGACCGCCCTCGGTTGCGGGTGCTGCCGCAGTAGTAGCACTGGTATCAGCAGCCTTTTCGGTGTCCGCGGTCTTTGCAGGCGCCGTCGTTTTTGCGGGTTCGGTCGTCTTTGCCGGTTCGGTCGTCTTTGCGGGTTCCGTCGTCTTTGCGGGCTCTGTCGTCTTTGCAGGCGCCGTCGTCTTTGCGGGCTCTGTCGTCTTTGTAGGCGCCGTCGTCTTTGCGAGCTCTGTCGTCTTTGCAAGCGCCGTCGTCTTTGCGGGCTCTGTCGTCTTTGCAGGTTCGGTCGTTTTTGCAGGCTCCGTCGTCTTTGCAGGCTCTGTCGTCTTCGCAGGCTCTGTCGTCGCGGGCGTCTTGCCGACATAGTTGACGGTGTCAAACGCAAGCGCAAGCAGAGGCGCGCTCAGGTCTGGACTGACATTCAGCGTCGCCGTACCGTCGGTGACAAACTCCTGAACCTTCACATCGATCAGCTTGCTTGCCGATGCGATCTGACCGCCGTTGTAATTGACGATGGCATGCCCCATGACGTTGTTCACGGCGAGCTGTCCGATCATGCCGCCGTTGACCGTAAGGGTCGCATCACCGTTGATGCGGCGGGTCGCGTCGCCCGCCATATTCAGCTGGTTGATCGTGCCGCCGTTGATCGTGATCTCCGCGTTCGCCATGCCGCTGCCGTTGATGGAGCCGCCGAACAGCATATTGATCTCGCCGCCGTCTACCGTGATGTGCGACGTGCCCTCAAACATGATACTCGATGCGCCGCGGCTGGACCCTGCGACGGCATGGTATTTGCCGCTCTTGATCGTTACATGTGAATCGAGACCAAGCTCCATATCCTCGGGGAACGCTGTCTGATAGCCGCCGATGACATAGACCTTTGCCGTGGTGGTATCAACGCCCTCCCCCATGACGATCTCATTGAAGCGACCGGCGATGCAGAAGCCCTTGCCTGCGCCGTCGCGCAGCGCCAGATGCTCAAAGGTCGTTTTGCCTGGACCCGACACATAGAAGCGGTTTGCCGGATCGCCCGCCATGACCAGCGTCCCGCCGGTGATGGTCACATCACCCTTGTGCTGCGGCATCTCAAAGATCTCGCCGATCGTGTATGTATCCGTAATGACGACCTTACCGCCGTCAGCGATCTTGCTGATCGCTTCGGTCATGTCACCGAGCGGTGCACTTGCACTGGAACCGTCGCCCGTGCCGCCGTCGTTCAGATAGATCGTCTGATCCGCCGCGGATGCGCACAGGCATCCGATAAGACAGAACACCAGCATTGCCAAAAGTCCGAAATGTTTTTTCATGTTTTCTTCCTCCGTGTGAATTTATGTCTATTATACACGACAAATTCGATTTTGGAAGAGCATTTTTCGTTCTTTTGCACATTGTGGGTCGAAAATCACAAAACAGCCAAAAAAGCCATCTGCTGAATGAAAAAGCCATCTGCCGGACGGCAGATGGCTTTTTTACTTGAAAAAACAATTAGTTTTTCTTCTTCTTGGTGATGACAACGACCACAACTGCGATCACAACGATGACAGCTGCGATGATGCCGATGATCGCACCGGTGCTGAGACCGCCCTCGGTTGCGGGTGCAGCCGCAGTGGTAGCACTGGTATCAGCAGCCTTTTCGGTATCCGTGGTCTTTGCAGGCTCCGTGGTCTTTGCAGGCTCGGTGGTCTTCGCAGGCGCCGTTGTCTTTGCAGGCTCGGTCGTCTTTGCAGGCTCGGTCGTCTTCGCAGGCTCCGTCGTCTTTGCAGGCTCGGTCGTCTTTGCAGGCGCCGTGGTCTTCGCAGGCTCGGTCGTCTTTGCAGGCGCCGTGGTCTTCGCAGGCGCCGTGGTCTTCGCAGGCTCGGTCGTCTTCGCAGGCTCGGTGGTCTTCGCAGGCGCCGTGGTCTTCGCAGGCGCCGTGGTCTTTGCAGGCTCCGTCGTCTTCGCAGGCTCCGTCGTCGCGGGCGTCTTGCCGACATAGTTGACCGTATCAAATGCGAGCGCAACCATAGCTGCGTTCAGGTCGGGATTGACATTCAGCGTTGCCGTACCGTCGGTGACAAACTCCATGATCTTGTCCTCGATCGACTTGGTCGCCGTTGCGATCTGACCGCCGTTGTAGTTAACGGTGGCATGACCCATGACATTGTTGACCATCAGCTGACCGATCACACCGCCGTTGACGGTGAGGACTGCATCGCCGTTGATACGACGGGTCGCATCACCTGCCATCATCAGCTGGTTGATGGAACCGCCGTTGATCGTGATATTGGCAGCGCCCATTGCACTGCCGTTGCAGGAACCGCCGAGGAACTGGTTGACTTCGCCGCCGTCCATCGTGATGTAGGACGTACCTTCAAAGATCGTGGAGGAGGCGCCGCGGCTGGAACCGCTGACAACATGGTACTTACCGCTCTTGATGGTGATGTGCGAATCGAGATCCAGCTTCAAATCTTCGGGGAATGCCTTCTGATAGCCGCCGATCAGATAAGTCTTGGTGGTCATAGTGTCCACGCCCTCGCCCATGATGAGGGGGTTGAACTGTGCAATGATGACCAACCCTTGGCTGCCGCGCCGGACGCGTCATGCAGCTTGATGTTTTCAAAGGTGGTTGAGCCGGGACCCGCCATATAATAGCGGTTGAAGGTCTCGGCATTCAGGTCAAACGTGCCGCCCGTGATGATGATGTCGCCCTTATGGGTCGGCTCATAGATCGCATCCAGCATGGTATATGTATCCGTAATGACGACCTTACCGCCGTTTGCAACCTTATTGATCGCTTCAACAATGTCGCCGAGCGGCGAGCTTGCGCTCGAGCCGTCACCCGTGCCACCGTCATTCAGATAGACCGTCGTGTCCGCAGCAGACACGCTCATGACTGCAAGCAGGCAAACCACAAGCATTGCAATCAAACCGAAGTACTTTTTCATATGTTTTTACCTCCGAGTAAGTTTATATACATTATACACTATAAAATCGACATTGGCGATGTGTATTATTATCCAATTTCACAATAATTTGCACATAATAATCAAAAAAAGCGAAAAATGCAAAAAAGCCACCTGCCGGATGGCAGATGGCTTTTTGTTTAAAGATCAATTTGATTCAGGATCAATCAGTTCTTTTTCTTCTTGGTAACAACGACAACCACAACTGCGATCACAACGATGACAGCTGCGACGATGCCGATGATCGCACCGGTGCTGAGACCGCCCTCGGTTGCAGGTGCAGCCGTAGTGGTAGCACTGGTATCAGCAGCCTTTTCGGTATCCGTGGTCTTTGCAGGCTCCGTGGTCTTTGCAGGTGCCGTGGTCTTCGCAGGCGCCGTGGC
>QAKK01000040.1:0-17068 GCA_003343845.1 Oscillospiraceae bacterium | reverse complement strand
AGGCGCCGTGGTCTTCGCAGGCGCCGTGGTCTTCGCAGGCTCGGTCGTCTTCGCAGGCTCGGTCGTCTTTGCAGGCTCCGTGGTCTTTGCAGGCGCCGTGGTCTTTGCAGGCGCCGTGGTCTTTGCAGGCTCGGTCGTAGCAGCGGGCGTCTTGCCGTCGCTGATCTGAACTTCGTCAAAGAAGATGGAGAGGAGCTTGGTGTCTACCTTGGGCGATGCGATAAGGGTTGCCGTGCCGTCGGTGACAAACTCTTCGACTGCGGACTCAACCGTCTTCTCTGCCATGGCAATCGTACCGCCGTTGTAATAAACGTTTGCATGACCCATCAGATTGTTGATAGAAAGCAGACCGACCATACCGCCGTTAATCGTGACAGTAGCGTTGCCGTTGAGGCGGCGGGTCAGGTCACCGCCGGTTCTCACGTTCTGGACATTACCGTCGTTGATGATGATCTCGCAATTCAGCGCATAGCTGCCGTTGATGCCTGCGCCGTAAACCGTGGAGATCGTGCCGCCGTTGATCGTGATGTGCGACGTGCCGGTGTACTCCTCCATGGATCCGCCGCGGCTGAAGCCGGAGACTGCCCAGTATGTACCGCTCTTGATCGTGATGTGCGAATCCGCATCATATCTCGGTGCATCGTTCATGACACCTTCCTGATTGTACTGATAGCCGCCGACCACATAGACCTTGCCGGTTTCAGGCGTCACGACGCCTTCGCCGAAGGTCAGCGGGAAGAACTGCGCGAGGAACAACGAGGTCGAGCCTTCGCCGTACTCAAAGGTGATGTTCTCAAAGGTGGTCGCGCCGGGGCCGCTGAGGAACCAGCGGTTGTACGCGCCGTTTGTAAAGACATACTTACCGCCAGTAACGATGATGTCGCCCTTGTGGGTCGGCTCGCGATACTCTTCCGCGCAGGTGTAGGTGTCGACGATGACGACCTTACCGCCGTTTGCGATCTTGTTGATCGCTTCAGTCATGTTGCCGAGCGGTGCGCTTGCACTGGAACCGTCGCCCGTGCCGCCGTCGTTGACGTAAACAACCGTCTCGGCAGCAAAAGCGGAGAGTGCCAGCAGCGCGCAGAGCAGCATAGCCGCAAAAATGCCAATGTACTTCTTCATAGGTTTTTCCTCCAAAAAAAATATTTTTGCTGTATTTATTATACTACAGCTTTTACAAAATGATGTGTGAATTTTTTTCGGTTTTTGTGCGGAATTTTTGTATGACTGTCATTTTTTGCACATTTTGAAGCGTTCGTCCGCTTTTTCAAAGTACTTTTTCATGACACGGAGCTCTTTGGGGTCATACGGGCGGAGATTCGGGCGGAAGAGCTCATGCTGCCACTGGGTGAAATCGTAATTTTCGCCCTCGCCCTTTTCCCATCTGCGCCAGATGGCTTCCCAAGGCTCGTTGTTCTGGCTCTTGCCGACGACGAGACCCCAGTTGAAGCAGGCGATCTTCTCGAGATAGAAGAGCGGCAGATGCGACTGGATCTTGTTGCCCTGCATTCTGTGCAGCCACTCGGTGTTGAACAGCGGACGGTCATACCGCATCTGCAGCATATCAATGATGTCGATCGAGGTCTGATAGTCTCTGTAATCATGGTAGCTGATAACATCGGAGAGCTCCATCGCGATACGCTCGGGCTCGCAGGGCTCGTGACCGGGGTTCAGCGTCCATGCGCAGGCAGTCAGCGGCTGAATCGGGTCGTGCGAACGCGCGATCTCGAAGAAGCGCTCCATCCACGGCACGCTCAGCATCCAACGGCGACTGTTGCCGATCTCGTTGAAGATGTCCCAGACGATGACACGCTCATCCTTTGCATACTTGCCGACGATCTCGTCCACCATGCGGCAGAAGTCCTCGGCGTATTCGGGCACATCGAGCGGCGACTTGCCGTTCGACGCCAGCACGTCATGCGGAGAGCGTGCCATGCCGCCGTGATAGCCGTAGTCCACATGCTGCGGACCGAATTCCGGCAGCTTGTATTCCTCTGCGGGGACGGTGCAGTCATTGCCGAAGCAGATCATGACGCCGAGCTCATTCTCCGCACAAATCTCAAGATAGGTCTCGAGATACTTCATGAAGCTGTCGTGCTGACGCCCCCACACCTCATAGGGCAGGATCGAGCGCACGGCGTTGAACCCGGTCTCATGCGCCAGCTTCAGCTCTACGCGGAAGCACTCCTCAATGCGATCGTGCTCAAATTCCTGCCACTGCTCGATGCGGTTGACCGCGCCGCAGGAAATATAGTTGAAGCCGCGGATCCACGGGCGGCTGTTGTACCATTCCCAGGCTTTTTCCTTGGACCATTTCTGTCCCATTGCTTTTTCCTCCGAAAAACTACATTATATAATAATGTCATATACAGAGACTGCCGATCGGGGAAATCCCCGATCGGCTCTCCCCGTAAATCTTATTTGCAGAATTCCTCAAACATCGCGACCGCAAAGTTCGTGACGTCGAGTTTCTTTGCCTCGGCAATGTGCTCCTTCGCCTCGATGACGCGACCGAGTCCGAGCTCGCCGAATGCCTCCAGCACAAGACCCTTGACCGTGTTGATCTTCGGGAAGTTGTACTCGAACGGGCACGGGCAGGGCGAACCGACGCCGTAGTAAGCGGGAATGTCCTTATCGCGGATCTTCTCCTTGCCCGCCGCGATCATCTCCTCGCAGAGCGCATGCGCCGCGCTGATCTCGCCTGCCTCATAGAAAGCAAGCGCGCGGAAGTAGCTGATCTCGGATGGGGCTGCGTGGTCGGTCATGGCGCTCTTCAGCGCCTTCTCGTACTCGCGCTTGTTGCCGTCCGCCTTGTATGCCATTGCCAGACCGTAGCCAAGGTGGCTCTCCTGTGCGAAGTAGTTCTTCTCCTCGCCGTAGCACAGCGGGAAGGTATAGCCGCTCTTGTATGCCTCGATGGCTTCCTTATACTTCCCTTCTGCGGCAAGTTTCTTGCCGATCAGGGTCATCAGCCATGCATGGTGACGCGTGAGGTTGCCCTCGCCGCCCTCATAAGTATGGAACCAGTGACCGTCGAGCAGCGCCTTTGCCTCATCATATCTGCCGAGTTCGGTGAGCAGGATCGAGTGATCCAGCGTGCAGTCGTCGCGCATTGCACTGAGCTTTGCATACTTCTCGTGCAGGGCGAGACGCTCTTCGACGCTCTTGCCGCCGTTCTTGTACAGCTGTGCAAACTCGAAGAAGATCCGGTCGTTCTTGCCGTTGTCGAGGTCGAGCGCCTTCCTAAGCGCCTTCTCTGCACCGGTGAAGTCGCCGCGCTTGTCGAAGTAAGCCAAGCCGAGGTTGCGGCAAGCGGGTGCAAAGCCGCCGAGCTCACGGTCTGCCGCCTCCCACATTGCGATTGCATCCTCATAGCGGCGTCTGTCATAGTACAGGCAGCCGAGGTAATACTTCGCCATGCCGGTGTTTGCAGCCTTAAGGACGGCGATGTCGTCGAGACGCGCCGGGAATGCGCAGCTCCAATCGCACTTGTCTGCCTTCTCGTAGTACTTCTTGTCGCCGGTGAGGTAACCGAGATAGTAGTTGACGAGCGGACGCTTTGCGTCAGCCTTCTTCAGGATGGCAACCGCCTTGTCGGTCATACCTGCATTCATGAATTCGACCGCACGGTCGATGAAATACTCATGCTTGTCGGGCAGGACGTCAAAGAGCGGGTCGATCTCGCGGATCTTGTCGAAGATCGCCTTGTCGCCGGTGATCTCCGCCTTGCGTTTGAGCGCCTCGAGGTTCATCGAGCCGTAGGTCAGGCAGAGGTCGAGCTTCTTCACAGCCTCATCGTAGTCGCCGCGGATGCAATCGATGCCGGCAAGTGCATAGTAGCCGGCTGCCGCATAATCCTGACTCCAGATGCTTCTGTAGAGATAGTCATATGCTTCGTCGAGCTTGCCGAGGTAACGCAGTGCGATGCCCTTGTGGTAGAGCGCCTCGACGTCGTAGGGGTTATCGTTGCGCAGGGTGAGGCGTGCGATCGCCTTGTCATAGTAAGCGATGGCTTCCTCAAATCTGCCTTCCTTCAGGCGCATGTTGCCCATTGCGGTGTTGCAGCGGCTGTCGCCGTCATCGCGGGAAAGTGCCTCGAGGTAGTAGTCTGCGGGCTCATATGCGAAGTGCTTGTACTGCTCCAGATGCTTGCCGTTGATGTACAGTTCTTCGTTCGTCTTGATCTCGCAGGGCGGCAGAGCGGGCTTGCGGGGTTCGATCGGCTTCTTGTGCCCGCGCTCGTAGTAGCGGTAGTCCACCAGCTTGACGCCGTCCGCCGTGAGGAAATCGACCGAAACCTTCTTCATATCCAGTCCCTTGATCTCGTAGGACTTGGTGAAGGTCTTCTCGGGCGAAATGTCCTTGATGGTCTCTTCAATGGTGGCATCGCCGTGGCGGATCACCAGCTTTGCATTCTTGTATGCGCCGGTTGCGTAAACACCGACAAACAGCTTGCCGTCGCGCTTCTCCACGTTGATTGCCGCGTCGATGGTGGCATTCTTGGTCTCGCCGATGTCCTTGACGGGATACCAATACTGTTCAAAGGTCTTGGTCTCGTAGGGCATGATCCAGGTGAAGTCAGGCTGGTTGTCGGTGTAAACACCGGTCATCAGCTCGACGTACTTGGAGCCGTCGTCGGTGAGGTTGGAGCACCACTTGTCGCCGAAGGGATGGTTGCCCCAGTGCCACAGCTTCTTGCCGGGAGCGATGTGGTGGTTGGCAACGGTCACGATGCCGCACTCTCTGCCCACATCGTAGCCGGAGATGTAATCCGCGTCGCTCTGTCCCTTGGAAACCAGATAGGACGAGGGAACGCGCACGTTTGCGAGGTTATGGATATCGGTGCCCTTGCCGAAGTCAAAGGGACGCGCGGTGTGGTACACGCCTTTGGCAATCGGCCACTCCAGGATGGCGCGGCGGTCATGGTCGTTGACCCACTCAACATCCGGCGGGAACACCGTGCGGTAGTCTTCGTTGATCTCGACAGCAAGGTTTGCCCACCACATAAAGGGCTGCGGATAGGGCGTGCGGTTGTAGACCTGCACCTCCGCCTTGAAATAGGACTTGCCGGGGACAATGGTGATGCCCGCCATGCCCTTCATGCGGAGCAGCGGATCCACCTCGCCGACCCAGACCGTCTTCTCGCCGTTCTCACGCTCGGTGATGGTGGCTTCCAACGGCATGAAGGTCGTCGGACGGTGGTGCTGCGGCCAGTTGAACTCAATACCGCCGGACACCCACGGACCTGCAAGACCGACCATTGCCGGCTTGATGACCTTATTGTGATAAACAAAATCGTAATCATTGGTCTTATCCAGCGCACGCTGGATCTTGCCGCCGATCTCGGGCAGGACCTCGAGCTTGATGTACTCATTTTCGAGCACTGCGGCGTGATAGGTCACGTCCTGTTTCTTGTCGCTGATGCGGGTCGTGAACGGGATCGGATACAGATGCCCGGTCGCACCCTGATACGGCTTCTTCTCAAAAAACATCGGAAGCGCTTCGCTCGCTCCGGGTTTGTAAGTCGGGATGATAAGATCCTCAAACTTTGCGGTTGCTTTCTGAGCCATGAATTTGTTCTCCTTTTAGATGTAAAAAAAGAATTTTTGCTTTCTGTGCTCATTCTACCATATCGAGGCAACCGGTACAATATCAATAAAAAAAAGTGCGTTTTTACACATTTGTCTTGACAAATCCGAAAGCATGCAGTAAAATAATTTGTCACAAGACTGATCGCCTGAAAAGGGGGACATGCCATGCAGATCTCAATCGTCTGCCAGCCGGGCGCGGATGCCACGCACTGGTGCGCCCTGTATCTGAAGGGCGCGCGTGCCGAAGCCAAACGCAAGGGCGACACACTCGCACTTCTGTCACTCGACGACGCGCTGGCGCGTTTTCGCACCGAGAAACCGACCTGCGCCGCCATCCTTTCCACTTCCCGGGCATGGACGGCAAATGCGGCAGACACCCTGTCCGCCGTCGGCGTGGAGCCGGTGATCATCGGCGGCGCCTCCCGCGACAATTACCGCCATGCGAGCTATGTCTACATGGACTACCGCGAGGCGACCTATCAGCTGATTGAATACCTGCGCCGCTACGAGCGCGGGCGGATCGCCCTGTTTGCGGTCAGCACCGACTCGGCGACCGATATGATCAAAAAGGATGCGTTTCTGTCCTACGACCGCTGCCGGGAACGCGACGTGTTCTATTACACCGGCGCGGACGGGCTGATGAACGCGACCTGCAAGAAGTTTCTTGAGGTCTGCCGCAACTACGATGCGGTCATCTGTGCCAACGATGCGGGCGCGGTCATTCTGATGCACCAGCTCACCGCGGCAGGCGTCCGCATCCCCGAAGACCTGTTTCTCTGCACGTTCGGCGACATGGCGATCAGCACCTGCGGCAGCAAGAGCCTGACCATGGCGCGGCTCAACTGCCCCGAGATCGGCAAGCAGACCGTTGCCATGTGCCGTCTGCTCACCGCCTCCGAGAATATTTCCGGCATCAGCACGAAGATCCGCTGTGAACTGATCATCGGCGACACCACCGCTTCCCTGCCGATCGTGGAAAAGACGCTGGGCACGGTGCATCTGCCGAGCGCAGGTGCAGGCGGCTTTCACAACGACCCGAGCGTGTCCCGCATCTTTCAGGCGGAAAAAATTCTGTCTGCCTGCGACGCGATCGACATTGATCTGCTCAAGCTGATCATCAAGGGCTATCGGTATTTTGACATCGCGGAGATTCTGCATGTTTCCGAGAGTACGATCAAATATCGGTTGAAACGCATCATTTCCATCTCCGGATTTGAGACGCGCGATGAAGTCATCGACGTCATGAAGGTATTTTTATCGTAAGCGGTCGAGAATCGCATAAAAGATACAAGCGGGGCGCGATGCGCCCCGCTTTCTTACATAACGAAAAAGCGGAACGCAATGCGTTCCGCTTTTTCAAGAAGACTTACGCTTCCTTCTTTACGATTTCCTCGCCCTTGTAGTAGCCGCATGCGCCGCAAACGCGGTGTGCGCGGTTGTACTCGCCGCACTTGGGGCACTTGACCATGCCCGGCAGCGCGAGCTTCCAGACGTTCGAGCGTCTCTTGTCTCTGCGAGCCTTCGATACCTTTCTCTTCGGTACTGCCATTCGGAAACACCTCCTTAGATGCTTGCACAAAACTGTGCTTTAACTTTATATTATTTATTCTTTTCTTCTTCATCAAACTTTGCAAGCAGACTTGCAAACGCGGGGTTGATCTCGACCGTCGGGCAATCGCACGGACCTTCATTGAGATCCTTGCCGCAGCGCTGGCACAGTCCCTTACAATCCTCCCGGCAGAGAATGCGTGTCGGGAAGTCGAGTTCCAGCAGTTCAAGCAGCTGCTCGTCAA
The DNA here is from genome assembly GCA_003343845.1 of Oscillospiraceae bacterium. Classification (GTDB taxonomy): domain Bacteria; phylum Bacillota; class Clostridia; order Oscillospirales; family CAG-272; genus UMGS902. The sequence goes on along the minus strand of QAKK01000040.1, from coordinate 9,684 downwards.
TGTCGAGCTTGCCGCTCTTCGCAACGGCGAAGTCTTCCTCTTTCTCTTCCGCATCCTCAACCATGCCCTCGGGCACGACCGTGCGTGCAAAGTGCATGGAAAACGCGCCGCGTACTTCTCTTGCGCAGCGGGCGCAAGCCGTGACATACGGCAGCGTGACCGAAAGCGTCAGGCGCATATAGCCTGCATTGTCCGTGATCTCGCCGACAACACGCGCCGCCTCGGGAAACTGTACGCCGGAAAGATTGACCGCGCCGCTCGTGGTTTCGTCTGCCGAAACGGTCAGCATATAGTCAACATCCAGTTTCTTTTTCTCACCCGAAAGAAGCGGTGTAATATCGAGTACCATAGATCCTCCGTGATGCACAAGTGCGACAGGCACAGGAATGCAACATAAGACATTATACACCGTGCAAATGCCGTTGTCAAGAAAAAAGTTGATAAATTCCGCAAAAATCCGTGCTTTCGTCAAACTTGACACGGCAGATGAAATACGGTATACTATAGCATGTACATTTTGAATCAAGAGAGGCTGCCATGCTGAAAAAAATCTTCAAAACATTCGCACTGCTCATCATCATCGGGGTCGTGCTGCTGATGTCCTTCCGCATCTACACGGTCAATCACTATCCGCCTGCCGCCGAGGGTATTATCCCGACCGATGCGCTGAAGACCGCCTATGCCGCGGGGACGCTCGACGCCGAGACCTGGGAGGCGCGCACGCTCTACGACGACCATCAGAAGAGCAAGTTCTTCTCGCACCAGCCGATCTACATTCCGTCCGCGGAAACGCTGATCGTGACCCTGCGCTACAACAATTCCCTGCTTGCGATCATGGCGGAGGACTTCGGCTTTGCCGAGACGAACGGGCGCGATCTGCCGCTGGACGTCTCGCTGTTTGCGGACGGACATGAACGCATCCATCCGACGACCTACACCTTTACAACCGCGTTCGGGTTGTATTCTTACCGCCGCTACGTCTTTGAGGGGGTCAGCGCCGCCATGCTGGACACGCTCTACATCGACGTGTACTATGCGAACAATGCGGATTACACCGCATCCCCCTACGCAAGCCTTGAACTGCGCGACGCCAGCCGTGAGCCGGAAGTCTACAAGCTGACCGCCGCCGATAAAAAGGCGCTGACGGAGTGAGCAGGCGGCGGGAGCAAGCCGCCCCCGCCCTGCGGTCTTACCGAATGCCCATACCGATACATTTACCGATACATTGAATCAGCCGCCCGCGGGCGGCTGATTTTTTATTTTTCGCGTGCCGTGACCATCACGATCTCACTGAGCGCGGCATATTCGTTGCCGTCGGCAAGGTGTGCGATGACTTTCACGCTTTCCACCGCCGTCCCCTCGGGGAGCCCGCTGAGCGTTGCCGTCACCGGGCTGCCGAGCCGCGATGAGAACGCAAGCCCGCGCAGAATATACTTGCCGTTGATCTCCACATCGACGGTGGCAGGCACATATTCGGCAAGCGACGGCGCATAGAGCATCAGCGAGGTCAGCGCGGTCGGCGTGTCGAGCGTGATCGTCACGCTGCCGCCCTCATCCATGGAATAGATGTTCTCAAAGGACGTCTTGGCAATGCCGTCAAACAGGAAGTCCACCGATGAGAACGAGGCAAACTCGGCTTTCTCGCCCTCTCCTGTCGCGGTGAAGCCGTCATGCACATGGCGATAGCCGTTTGCCCCGGAAGGGAGCGGACGGCGCGTTTCGCTCGGTCCGTCCACGGCGATCGAGCCGTCTGCACGGATAACCATGCGGTCGATGGCAAGGCTGCGCCCGTTTTTCGTATCCGGCGGTACGGTATGTACATGGTAAACCATATACAACTCACTGCCGTCCGGTGAGCGCAGGATGTTGCAGTGCCCGGGCCCCGTGACCGTCTCCCCGTTGCCGCGCAGAATGCGGGCATTGTCCGGCTTTTCAAACTTGGCAAGCGGCGTATCGGATGTGGCATAGCCGACCGCGTAATGCTCGCTGACATAGTAATTGGCACTGTACAGCAGATAGTACACGCCGTTTTCCTTGAAGACGACCGGCCCCTCGTTCCAGACCACAGAGCCGCTCTTCAGTTCCCATTCCTGCTCCGGCGTGGAGATAAGCACCGGCTCGCCGATGACGCCCGAGAAATCCTTTTCCAGCTCGATGCCGTAGGTCTGGCTCGTGCGTTTGCCGCCGATCGTGTTGGTGGAATTGTCCTTAGAATAGTACATGTAGATGCGCCCGTCGTCATCGAAGAACAGGCTGCCGTCAATAACGCTGTAGGTCGGCGCAAAGAACGGCGTGGAGGAAAGCGGCTTGAAGGTGCCGTCCGGCGTATCGCAGACCGCGATGTCGATGGCGTGCAGGTCATTGTACCCTTGCGCCGAGAAGATCATATAGTACTTGCCTTCATAGGCGTATACCTCGGGCGCCCAGCCCTTTTCCCGCGCCCAGCCGAGGCTCGAAAGCTGCAGGATCGTCTTGCTCTCGGACGGCCATGCATTCAGATACTTGGTCTGCCGCACGGAGAACCGCGAGCCGCCCGTGCAATAGAGATAATATGTGTCGTCGGCATACAGGATGAACGGATCCGCCGCCTTGTCGGTCAGATTGTTTTCATAATAATATCCCGGCCGATCCACCCCGTTTTTAATCTCGACAAGCTCCGCCTCCGGCGTTTGCGTGTCGTCCGTCCCGTCGGTGCCCGTCGGGTTCTGCGTCCCGCACCCGGCAAGCAGGAGCAATGCGGCAAGGAGCACCGCCGCCGCTGTCTGTCTGAACTGGTTCATATTGTCCTCCCGGAAGTTTTATGGTTTCATTCTATCATACGGCGGAAAAATATGCAAGCCCTATTGCCTCATTTTCGCATACATGGTAAAATAAAGTATACTTTCCGAAAAGAGAAGGTGCTTTATGGGCTATCACCTGCTGGACATGACCGCCTATGCGCGGCTCGACGAATACAACTATTTCCGCTCGCTTGCCTACCCGTATGTCGGCGTGACCGTGAACGCCGACATCACACCGCTGCACGCGCGTGTGCGCGCGGAGGGGCTGCCGTTCTTCCTTTCCCTGCTCTATGTGACTTCCCGCGCTGCAAACAACATCGCGGCATTCCGCCAGCGCCTGCGCGCGGACGGCATCGTCGAATATGACAACTGCCCGACCTCGCACACCGTCTCACTCGGCGACGGGCGCTACTGCTACTGCATGCTCCGCGCCGACTGCCCGTTTGACGTCTTCCTTCCTGCGGCTATGCAGACACAGGAAGCAGCCAAACGTGCAGCATCCATGACAGAATCCGCCGCCGATGCCGAGAGCCTGTTTTTCGTCTCGACTATGCCGGGGATCACATTCACCTCGTTTGTGCAGCCGACGCCCTACCCTGCCGACAGCAACCCGCGGTTTATGTTCGGCAAGTATTTTGCAGAGGGCGACCGCGTGCTGCTGCCGTTTTCGGTGCAAGTCAACCACGCGCTGGTCGGCGGGCAGCAGCTGACCGCCTTCTTTGAGGCGCTGGACGCACACATTGCCGCATTCGGCAGAGGTAAAGACCTGTGACGCGCCGCGAAACCGATTTGCAAACCGTCGCCGACATCCGTGCGCGGCTTTTTGCGCTGACTGACCCTGCCTACGGCGATTTTCAAGCCGGGCTGATGCCGGGCGTCCCGCGAGAGCGAATCATCGGCGTGCGCGTACCGCACCTGCGGGCGCTGGCAAAAGAGCTGCGCGGTACGCCCACCGCCGACGCGTTTCTCGCGGAGCTGCCGCATATCTATTATGAAGAAAACAATCTGCACGGTTTTCTGCTCGATTCTATCCGCGACTTTGATGCCTGCCTCGCCGCCACCGAGCGGTTTTTGCCGTATATCGACAACTGGGCAACCTGCGACGGCACTTCGCCGCGTGCGCTGATTCTGAAGCCCGATGTGCTGCTCGACCATGTGGAAGCATGGCTGGCAAGCGACCGCACATACACGGTGCGTTTCGGCATTGAAACGCTGATGCGGCACTTTCTCGATACGCGGTTTTCAACCGCGTATCCGGACGCCGTGGCGGAACTCCGCTCGGATGCTTACTACATCAACATGATGATCGCCTGGTACTTTGCCACGGCGCTCGCCAAGCAATACGACGCGATCCTGCCCTATATCGAGAACCGCCGCCTCGACGAGTGGACGCACAACAAGACGATTCAGAAAGCAGTCGAAAGCTACCGCATCACCGACGCGCAGAAAGCGTATCTCCGCACGCTGAAAATCAGATAGCAACCGACAGTTGCTTGCAAATGCGGCGAATTTGTGTTACGCTGAAACCACGGAGGACAAAACAATGGAAACAAAAGATATTCTTCTCGAACTTCGCCAAAAGAACGGGCTCTCGCAGGAGAAGCTTGCCGAAAAGGTGTTTGTCACAAGACAAGCCGTTTCCCGCTGGGAGACCGGCGAGACCGTGCCGAGCACCGAGACGCTGAAGCTCCTGTCCCGCGTGTATGACGTCTCGATCAACACACTGCTCGGCGCACCGCGGCAGCTCATCTGCCAGTGCTGCGGCATGCCGCTGGAGGACGCCACCACCAGCCACGAGCCAAACGGCGACTTCAACGAGGACTACTGCAAGTGGTGCTACGCGGACGGCACTTTCAAGTATCAATCCAAAGAAGAACTGATTGACTTCTGCACCAAGCATATGGCAAGCGAAGCATGGCCTGCCGAGCAGGTGCGCGCGCATATGGAGGCGGTCGTGCCGAACCTGAAGCACTGGAAATGAGGCGGTGAAAAGTAATACGAGACACCATGCGTTTTTAGGCTTCCATTGGGGGAAGGCTTGAAGACATTGCCGCGGCAATGTCTTTTTTCGTGTCATGCATACTTTTTCTTGCATTTTTACGAAAGCCGTGCTATAATATTAAATCCGCGTAATGCAAAAACGAAAGGATTTTCTGTATGGAGAAGATTGCGAGCTTCACCGTTAACCACCTGGATCTGCTCCCCGGGCTGTATGTTTCGCGCCGGGACAGAATCGGCAGCGAGACCGTCACCACCTTTGACATGCGCGTGACCCGCCCGAACACAGAGCCGGTCATCGAGACCGCCGCGCTCCACGCCATCGAGCATCTCGGCGCGACTTTTCTGCGCAACGATCCCGACTGGAAGGACAAGACGATCTATTTCGGTCCGATGGGCTGCCGCACCGGCTTCTACATCCTCTTTGCCGGAGAGCTTGAGCCGCTCGACATCTACGACTGTGTGAAGAACATGTGCGACTTCATCCTTGCCTATGAGGGGACGATCCCGGGTGCGTCGCCGCGCGACTGCGGCAACTACCTTGACCTCAACCTCGGCATGGCGAAATACTACATTGCAAGATACCGCATCGAAGTGCTCGGCGACTTCACCGAGGCACGGCGTGTCTATCCGAAATAAGGAGGCTTATCCATGTCACCTTTAGACCTTTTCGTCCTCGCCATCGGTCTCTCCATGGATGCCTTCGCCGTCTCGATCTGCAAGGGACTCTCCGTGCAGAAGTTACAGCCGAAGCATATGCTGATCGTCGGTTTGTATTTCGGCGGTTTTCAGGCGCTGATGCCTGCCATCGGCTACCTGCTCGGCCGTCAGTTTGAACAGTACATCACCGCAGTCGATCACTGGATCGCCTTCGTCCTGCTCGGCGTCATCGGTGTGAACATGATTCTCGAATCCCGCCACCCCGCCGAGGAGCAAACGCCCGACTTCGGCGTGAAGACCATGCTGACGATGGCGGTTGCCACCAGCATTGATGCACTTGCCGTCGGCATCTCGTTTGCCTTTTTGCAGGTGGACATCGGCCCCGCCGTCTCCTTTATCGGCGCGGTCACCTTTATTCTCTCCGCCGTCGGCGTCAAAATCGGCAATGTCTTCGGCGCAAAGTACAAGTCAAAGGCGGAGCTGGTCGGCGGCATTATCCTCGTCGCAATGGGTGTGAAGATTCTGCTGGAGCACCTCGGCGTCCTCGGCGGCTGAATCCGTTTCCATCAAATAAAAAATCCGACAGTCGATCGACTGTCGGATTTTTTATTTGGCTTTGAGACTCAGAAGGAGCGACCGCCCATGTGGCCGCCGCCGCCACCGCCGCCTCCTCCGCCGCTGCTTCCGCCGGAAGAACCGCCGCTGTCGTTGTCACGATGGATGGTCGTGACCGTGAGCGTCTTGTTGATGAAGTTATCCTGTGAATTTGTGATGTTCACCTTGGTGAAGGCTTCAAGCGGGTAGGTCGCGCCGCGCACCTTCTTCTTGTAGGACGCCAGCACAATCAGCGTGACGATCAGCGAAATGACCAGCGCGATCGGCAGAGCGCCGATGGCGATACCGCCGATCAGCGAGAGCTTATACTGCCATGTCACGGGTCCTTCGGGCTTTTCGTATTTCTGATAGCCCTCGTCGCCGTAGTGATCCTCGCCGGAAATGAAGTTTGCATCGTTGGTGAACGCGGGAAGACTCTCGTCCGCGAAGCAGAGCGCCGCATCGTACCATTCGCCGTCGGCGGCATAGTCCAGCACGGCATCGAGAATGGTATCGGTCTCGCTCGAATTGATGCGGAATGCAGATTCGCCGGAAACGCCGTTGTACTGATAGAGGTCAAAATGCCGCGCATCCATATCCACATAAAGGAGCAGCATATCTGTAGCGCCGCCTGCGTCCACAGCGCCGCCCGCATAACCCGGCAGCGCGGAGAGCACATCGCCCTTGCCGTATGCCGTGACAAACACAAGCAGCAGATGATCCTCGGTATAGATGCGGTCATAGTAGGCTTCGACATCGGCTTTTTCGTCTGCGGTCAGCAGTTCGGCATCGTCGATCACATAGTTGAAATCATATGCGCCGACGAAGACCGAGAGGGCAAGCGCCAGTGCAAGAGCAAGCACCGGAATGCAAAATCTCTTTTTTACCACCACAGAAACCCTCCCATCAGCGTCTGCACAAGCGTCCAGACGAATGTGATTCCCGCGGCGAGCCCCGCAAACAGACCGAACAGTCTGCCTGCGCTGATCGGCAGTTCCCCGTAAATCTTGCCGGTATGCCCGTTGAGCGCATAAGTATAGATCTTTTCCTTGCCCTTCTTCTTTTGAACATAGGTCAGGATCCAGATCGGCATCAGCGCGTAGTCCCACGCAAGCGAATTCATATCGGTCTGCGTGCCGCTCGGCTGCACCGAGGTGTAGCCGTCCGTCGTCTTCATCAGCAGCTGTTCGGAATAGCCGTTGATCCGCTGCTTGACCTCGGCTGCGATGCTCTCGTGCTCGATATTGCGCTTTTTGGCAAGAAAGCCCGAGAGATACGGCATGGAGAAATCGCGCAGCGCATCCGACGGGAACGGCAGAATGCCCTCAAGCATCTGCTTGTTCTCCGCGCTGTACGCCGCCGTGGTCACATCCTCAAAGTGGATGTCGCCTGCGCGGAACAGCGCATAGTGCGAGGTCTCTGTGTACTGCTTGTCGCCGGTCGTCCAGGTGCGCACCTTCTGCGCCTTGGCGGAGAGACGCGCCGAAACATCGGCATCGGTCAGCCAAAACGGGAAATACACGCCGCGGATCTGATCCGCATGCTCTGCGGAAAAGAAGTCTTTCGGGACGAATTTCTTCTTCCGTGCGAAAGTAAGAAAGCGTTTCTCCGCCTCCGCCTTGTCGAACGCAAACGGGATGATCTTGTTCGGCTTCAGCTGCCCGGACAGACGACCGTCGCAGACGACCGGATTGTGGCAGTAATAGCAAAAGTCCGCCACGGTGTCCGCATCGGCGAAGACCTCCGCGCCGCAGTTGTTGCAGGTATAGGAGAGCAGCTTTTCGCAGAATTCATCGCTGTCCGCCTTGGAGGTACGTTCCTCTTCGACGGGATCGACCTTCGGCGTCTGCGCCTCAAGCTGTTCCTGCGTGAACTCGGAGAGGCAGTATTCGCATTTGAACAGCTGCTTTTCCGAGTCGAAGGCGATGCCCGCGCCGCAGCACGGGCATTTATAACTGACAACCGCCATCGTCAGCCCTCGTATTTATGACCGCAGTTTGAGCAAAACTTGCCCTTGTTCTCGGTGCCGCACTCGGGGCAGGTCCATGCTGCCGGGCGCGCCGCGCCGCAGTTCGGGCAGAATTTTCCGGTGTTTTCTGCGCCGCATGCGCACTTCCAGGTCGTGTTCTCGGGCTTCTTCGCGCCGCAGCTCGGGCAGAACTTGCCGGTATTCTCTGCACCGCACGCGCACTTCCATGTGCCGGCTGCGGGTGTCTGGTTCTGCTGCGCCTGTGCCGCCTGCTGCTGCATCTGCGCACGGTTGGTCTCGCTGGCAGTACCCATGAAGTTGCCTGCCGCGCCCATGCCGATGCCCATGCCCATGAACGCCTGCGCACTGCCGCCCTCATTGCTGCCGGCAGCTTCCATACCGCGTGCGATCGAGCCCTGGACATAGCCCTCGCGGACCGTGGGGTCGGAGAGCATAGCGCCCTGATTGCGCATCTCGATGAGCTTCTTCGACTCCTCGTCGTAGGAGACGCTGGCGATACCGACCGCCTGCACCTCAAAGCCGCGCATCTTCTTCCAGTCTTCGTCCAGTTCGTTTGCCATGTACTTGGCAAGCTCAACCGACTTGGAGGCGACGTGCGAGATGCGGATGTTGTCCACCGACATCTTGTTGAGCGCTGCCGAGAATGCGTTCAGGAACTCGGAGAGATACTGCTCGTTGATGTCGTCAATCTCCACGCGGTCTTTGTTCTTCGGGATGGCTTCCTTATAGAACAGGATCGGGTCGGTGACCTTGATGGAATATGTACCGTGCGCACGCAGGAAAAGCTCGGAATTGTAGAAGTTGTCGAAATAGTTGACCGCATTCGGCGTGCCGAACTTGATGCCCTTGATCTCCTGGAGATTGACGAAGTACGCCTTCTGTGCATAGGAGGGCGTGCCGCCGAACTTGAAGCGCTCCCAGACATCCTTCAGCGCGTCACCGAACTGCCCGTTGAAGAGCGAGGGCGCGCCGTGGTTGTCAACCTTATAATAGCCTTCCTCTGCGGTATAGTCCACGATCTTGCCGCCCTCGACCAGCATCATGAACTGGTTGGGGTAGACGTGAATGACCGAGCCGTCGCTGATGACATTCTCCGTTCCCTTCTTGTTGGAGGAGCGGCTGCTTTGGTTGATGAGGACACCGCGCGTAAAGACGGTCGTGTCGCCCATGTCATCCGCTTCAATGGCATCAAGCCACTGATCGCCGAGCGCGCCGCCCACGGCGCCCATTGCTGCTTTGATAAGTCCCATAGTGAATACCTCGCTGTTCTGTAAAAATTGGGGGTTTCTTGCTTTCATTCTACCCGATAAACGCACAAATGTCAACCTTTTCGCAAGCAGCAGTTACATTTTTTGCTGCAAAAAGAATTTGCTTGACACCGCGCGCTGCGTGTGCTAAAATATTGGATGTTGTAATCGTCACGGAGGGTTATCGAAGCGGTCATAACGAGGCGGTCTTGAAAATTTGCGAGCACAGCGGTCGCAAAAACCTTGAAAAGCCTTGCAACACCTGACTTTTTCGGCACTCCGACAGCAGCACAAAAGCACATTTCTAAAAGAATTTCTAAAACAATTGAATATCTGATGATTTCTGTCGAAAGACAGTTTCATATACGGAGAGGTATCGAAGCGGTCATAACGAGGCGGTCTTGAAAACCGTTTG
>QAKK01000011.1 GCA_003343845.1 Oscillospiraceae bacterium | reverse complement strand
GAAAGGAAAAAATTCAAAATGTGTATTTGCACGAATAAGGAAAGCAAAGAAAAGAAAGGTACATGTAAGCATACCGGCTCGGGAGCCGCGTCGACGTGCTCCTGCAATTGTGATGATTGTCTGGATTGCCGGGGGCACAGTTGCAAGAAGAATTGCAAACCTGCAGCCGGAAATCTTTCGATCTGCAAGGCATCGCAGGGGAATACGCTGACCGTGGGGCAGAGGGACCAGATATCTGCGCGCTTCAATTGCGGTTATTCGGGTAATCGCCACATCGGTTGGCGCTCCAGCAATCCCAATGTGGTCAAAGTTGATTGCTACGGAAATCTGACGGCAGTTGGCGAAGGCTATGCATGCATCTATGCGTATGTATACGGAAATTCTTCCGTGTATGACAGAATCACAATTCATGTAACGGCAAATGGAAGCAGCAGCGGCAGCGGAAGCAGCGGAAGCAGTGGCAGCAGTGGCAGCAGCGGCGGAAATATGACCATTGATCTTTTGGACAATGAATTCCGCCCCCTCGCCGAGACACTTTCGGACGGTCCGTGGATCATGAACACGGGAGAAAAATACCAGTTCAGATATAGCATTAAGAATAAAGCAGGGACGCCGGAAGTCTCCTGGTCTGTTAGCGACAATTCTACTCTTCATGTGAATGATAATGGCGAAGTTACCGCGCTGCGTGTGGGGACATCGGAATTGACCGTTAAGATTGTCGGCGCAGACAGTGATGCGCAATGCAGCGTTATGGTAGAGGTGATTGAAAACAGCGATAACCCCATTATTTTTAACACGATTCATTTTGACCGCATTTATGGAACGGATGAAAAGATTGATGAATATGCAAATTCTCTTCCGAGCAATCTTGTTGTCCGGTATTATTGCGGAAAGATAAATCAGTTTAAAATTGAGCGTAATTCTTCTCCTGCGGATATATGGGTTAAGAATGAAATATATGGAACGAATGCATCGTTCTTTGGCGGTAAAAAATTTTCGGCTGTACATGTTTACGATGGGGTATCGTTTCAGCCTCCATATGAAGAAAAAGGCAGAGAAAATGATGAAGACGAAAAGATATTCCGCAACGGTGACGAGCCTCGGCGTAATGCTTTCGGATTGCTGCTCTTTGAAAAAGATGGAACACCGCATATTTTTACAAATCAATTTTCCCCGCCTTGCTTGAATGGCTCTGAAGAGCACATGAAAGTTGCCGATATGCAATTCGCGATTGGCGGTATTGACTTATTTGGTGATCAGTCGTTAGAAAAAAAGGATTTTCAGGATTGCTTTAAAGACGCATATGACGGTTACGAAGGAGCTTTTGACTCAACAACTAAGCGGCATAGAACTGTTATTGGCTACGATTCTCAAACGGACAGAATTGTTTTGGCAATTCTGTATCGAGATCGACGGGGCGACTTTGATGCAGGCAATCCTAAAAAATTTTCAGATGATAAGCATCTTTATGATCAGGTATCTTTTTTCCAAGCTCATCTGGTAATGAAGTATTTGCATTGTGATATGATTTTAAATATTGATGGCGGAAGGTCTACGCAGATGTCTTTTAGAGAATCCGGTATTGAAGACTATCTTATTAATGTCAATGACAATGTTCTTGCCTGTGTTAGAGTAAAAAATGAAGAAAATGATAAGATCGTTTGGAGCGAGTAAATAAAAGGCAGGGCAGCATTTGGCTGCCCTGCCTTTTATAGGTGCAAATCACTTGAAAACTATTCATTAAAGTACATCAGATTCCAGATAACCGGCATGATAAGATTTTCGCGTGTCTCGTCGACGCCGATCAGATAAACCTCCACCTTGGCAAAATAATGTGCGTCCAACTGAACGATGGCAACAAATTTTTCCATAACCTCCGTATCAATTCCTCTCGGATCATCCGCCCAGTAATCTCCATCTTCGATTGTATAATAGGTGCAATAGATTTTCGAATGACCGTCATATGAATTATACGTTTCGCCGTAGATCCATCTTGCCGGATGCGTTTCCGGGAACAGTTCTTTTGCCAGTGCTGCCGAAAAATCTTCTATCGGTTCTTCACTGTAATACAAAACGTCTAACCCGCTCAGGCGGCGTACATAGAAATAATAATCCGGGTGCTCCGGAAAATCCTTCTCGTAGTACATAAAATCCGTTTCGTCATAGACCCAGTTGGTCGGTATCGTGGTAAATACATGCGAATATGCCGCCTTCTGCGGCAGAGTGTCGCCCGGATGGAGCGGGATGACTTCACGGATAGCCGTCAGCGTGTTGGTTTTGAAAAACGAATAGTCGTATTTTTCCCATGGATCGCGGTCGTATGTTACTTTTCCATCTGCGGAGCGAAGAATAAATCCATTTTCCTGCATATCTCCGAAAGTGCCGAACGTGTAACGGAATCCTTCATCATTTTTGTGCCTGTACAGAACCTTATGCTTTGCCGTATGCTTCAAAACGTCAACCTCATCGAATAACCACTCACCGTTGCCGATATAATACTCGATTATACACCCGGATACTACAATCGGAAGTACCGATTCTACCGGACAAGTCCAGGTATAGGTAGAGCCGTCGGAAAAGGTGAACACAACACCGGTATATTTTCCGGCATCGTTTGTTATTGGATGAGATTCGATGACTTCGCTCTGCGAAGCCGATGTGGAAGTCGGCTTTGCGGTCGTTTCCAAGGTCGTCTCCGTCGTGCTTTCCGGAGTAGTTTCCATGCTTTCTGCGGTTGTTTCGGTGCTTTCCGGGGGTGTTTCCATGCTTTCCGTGGTTGTTTCCTGCGTCGCAGTTGATGTCTCTGTTGCAACAGGCGCCGTGCCGCTGCATCCGGCAAAGGCGAGCAAAAGCGAGCAGAGACATAGAATTATGAGAAGTTTTTTCATGGCGCGCCTTCTTTCGGTTGGTATACAAATTCGTGTCATCAGAATATCATTCATTAAAGTACATCAGATTTCGGATAGGATTTATAAGAAATTCGGATAGCTCGTCGATGTCGATCAGATAAACCTCCACCTTAGCAAAATAATGCGTGTCCAACTGAACGATGGCAACATATTTTTCGTCAAGCTCCGTATCAATTCCTTTCGGATCATCTGCCCAGTAATCATCATCTCCATCATATCTGGCGAAATGGATTTTCGAATGACCGTCATATGAGTTGTATAATCTGACGTCGTTGGCCCGTATTTCCAGCGTTTCCGGGAACAGTTCTTTTGCCAGTTCTGCCGAAAGATCTTCTATCGGTTCCTCACTGTAATACAAAACGTCTAACCCGCTCATACGGCGTACATAGGAATAATCCGAGTGCTCCGGAAAATTCTTCTCGTAGTACATAAAGTCCGTTTTGTCATAGACCCAGTTGGTCGGTATCGTGGTAAATACATGCGAATATGCCGCCTTCTGCGGCAGAGTGTCGCCCGGATGGAGCGGGATGACTTCACGGATAGCCGTCAGCGTGTTGGTTTGGAAAAACAAATGGTCGTATTTCTCCCATGGAACACGGTCGTATTTTGCTTTTCCGTCTGCGGAGATACGAATATATCCGTTTTCCTGCTGTCTTCCGTAAGTGCCGAACGTGTAACGGAATCCTTTATCATTTTTGTGCCTGTACAGAATCTTATGCTCCAAGACGTTAACACGGTCGAATAACCACTCACCGTTGCCGATATAATAATTGATTGTATACACAAACGAGCTTGAAGAATAGGGAACCGCAACCGTTGGTACAATCGGAAGCAACGATTCTGCCGGACAAGTCCAGGTATAGGTAGAGCCGTCGGAAAGGGTGAACACAACACCGGTATATTTCCCGGCATCGTTTGTGATTGGATGGTATTCTTTGACGGGGTCCTCCCACTCAATCGGTTCGGCAGCCGGCACTTTCAAGTAGCGCAGAATATCCACGCTGTCGTCGAAAAAGGTGCAGAGAAAATCATCGCCTGCCCAGCGGACGGTCACGTCATAGAGTCGACACCTATGCTCTATCGTTCGCTTTGCAAAATCCAACAGAACCAGATCTTGACGATAGGCAAGTACGCAGGCGGTACCGCTTGCGTTGAATTGAATATTCCCGTATTCCAGTGCGCTGAAAGATCTGTCCTGAATTGCTGCGCAGACGACCGGATCCGAAGATGAAAACCTTTCCTCTGTAAACAGATTCTCAAAGACTGCCTTTCCGTTTTCAATATAAATTTTATATGTTCCCGCATATGTAGGGAAATCATATACAGGGAAATCCTGATCCGGATTGTTTTGCTGAATGTCGTAAGGCAGCTCCTGCATCTGCCATTCGCCGTTTGCAAAGCGGCAGCAAACGAGAAAGTCCTCGACCTTGCCGGCGCCCCAGTAACGAATGGTGGGGAGGATATATACCGTTTGATTATCCGCCCAGATAACATATTCTTCGTCATAAGAATAGACAGCATATCCGCCGCAGCTGCGGTCGAACAGAAGTGTGGAAGTTTTTTCTTCTGCATCGTATACAAAATAACTTCCGACCCAGCTTTCAACGCGCGGCTCAACCCGATAAACCACCTTTGAACGATCCGGCGAAAAAGCGATGAATTCGCCCGCGGTGTGCTCCGCCCAATCGGGTCTCAGCGGGATCTCGGCGTATCTGCATGTAATGTCCTGCTGTCCGCTCAAGAAGCATACCGAGTTATCCGTCAGGCAATAGATTGCCGCATCAAAAAGCTGCTGATTTACCCCGTCCTCCTTGTAAATATCGAAAAACAGGTTCAGGAAAACACGGTCGCCGACAATTTCAAAAACCGTAACTTCAAGATCAACGGATTTTACAACGGTGTGGATCACCCGACCGGGCAATCCCTTGAAAGAAAAGGATGTTTTTCCGGTCAGAAACGGCTGTGAACCGTCGGTGCCATAGTCGGTGACATAAGTGATTTCAAATTCCGGCAGGTCCTCGATCGGCAACTGAATGGTTGCGGTTTTAGATCTCGGCACATAGATCAAGGAATCCAGCAAAAGGGCAGGATTATGGATGCAATACCGATCCGAGATCTGTATCTTGTCCCCGCGAATGACGATATCGTCAGCATCACCAACATCTTCAATTGCGTCTCCTTTGGTCACAATCGGTGTGGGCGTCGGCTTTGCGGTCGTTTCCGAGGTCGTCTCCGTCGTGCTTTCCGTGGTTGTTTCCTGCGTCGCGGTTGATGTCTCTGTTGCAACAGGCGCCGTGCCGCTGCATCCGGCAAAGGCGAGCAAAAGCGAGCAGAGACATAGAATTACGAGAAGTTTTTTCATGGCGTTACTCCTTTTGATATAAAAGACAGTATAAATTGCATGGAAAGCGAAATCTGTAAAACTTTGCAGGTTCTCTCGCGTATTTCTGTATGATTATAACATATTTTAGATTGCATGTCAAGAACCGGTGCCTAAGACCATAAATGTCCCCACCGTAAAACGGTGGGGACATTTATGGTCGATAGTCTGTGTTCAGATTTCCTCAAACGCCGCCCGCGGCGGCCTTTTTTGTTTCAAAAGGCGCCGCTTACCCGACAAGTCTTGCTGCGGCTGCCACGAGAAAGCACACCGCCACACCGGCGAGCGTGGGGAGCAGCACGGCGGCGAGCGTGTGGCGCAGGCTACCGGTTTCCCCCCGGATGGTCATGACCGTGGTGGAGCAGGGCCAGTGCATCAGCGAGAACAGGATTGTGCAGACGGCGGTGAGCGGCGTCCAACCGTTTGTCGTAAGGATGTCGCGCATCGCGGCAAGGTCGCCGACATCGGTCAGCGTGCCGCCCATGGTGTATGCCATGACGGCGATCGGAATGACGATTTCGTTGGCGGGAAAACCGAGAATAAAGGCGGTGAGGATTACACCGTCCATGCCGAGCAGTCGCCCGAGCGGGTCGAGGAACGCAGCGCAGTGCATAAGCAGGCTGGCATCGCCGACCTGCACATTGGCAAGCAGCCAAAGCAACGCACCGGCAGGCGCGGCGACCGCAATTGCGCGCCCGAGTACAAATAGCGTGCGGTCAAAGACGGAGCGAATGATCACTTTGCCGATCTGCGGGCGGCGATAGGGCGGCAACTCCAGTGCGAACGAAGACGGAATGCCGCGCAGCAGTGTTCGGGACAGAAGGCGGGAAAAAAGGAGTGTCATACCGACGCCGAGGAGAATGACTACGGTAAGCAGCAGCGCCGAGACAAGTGAAGTGCCGACACCGCCGGAAATGCCGACAAAGAAAATGCAGATCAGCGAGATCATGGCGGGGAAACGCCCGTTGCAGGGCACAAAGCTGTTGGTGAGTACGGCGATCAGCCGTTCACGCGGCGAATCAATAATACGGCAGCCGACAACGCCTGCCGCGTTGCAGCCGAAGCCCATGCACATGGTCAGCGCCTGCTTGCCGCAGGCGCCGCACCGTTTGAACGGGCGATCCAGGTTGTAGGCGATGCGCGGCAGATAGCCGGAGTCCTCCAGGATCGTAAACAGCGGAAAAAAGATCGCCATCGGCGGGAGCATCACGGCGACAACCGAGGACAGTACGCGGAATACGCCGAGGACGAGCAGATCGTGCAGCCACAGCGGTGCGTGCAGCCAGAAAAGCAGGGCGGAGAACCTGCCCTCCAGGTAAGTGAATCCGGCGGAAAGCCATGCGGAGGGCAGATTGGCGCCCGAGATCGTGAGCCAGAAGACGAACAGGAGCAGAAGAAGCATAGCAGGGTAGCCGAATGCCTTCCCGGTCAGGATGCGGTCCAGCATGCGATCGCGTGCGGAGTAGCCGCCGCTTTTACTGCGCGTGACTGCGGCGGCAATTTCGGCGGCGCGGGTGACAACCGCAGAGGCAACGGCGTCCTTCAGCCGTTCATCGCCGTGGTTTTCCGCTTCCAAAATGGCGTGCGCACGGTTGAGTGCTGCCGTCACTTCGTCGTCGGTCAGCAGATTTTTTCCGCAGGCGAGGTTGATCTCATGCAGCATCGCGGCGTCCGGGTCAAGCAGACGCAGTGCCAGCCAGCGCGGCGGCAGTTTGCCGGCAAATTTTGCGAGGCAAGGGGTCAGCACTTCGACGGCACGCTCAACAGTGCTGTCGTACCTGACGAGCTGCACGGAGTCCGCCGCTCTATATGCGGTCATGTCATCAAGCGCATCGGTCAGCGCGGCAAGACTCTTCTTTTTCCGCGCCGCCGTGCCGACGGCGGGGACGCCGAGGTGTGCGGAGAGCGCGGCAAGGTCGATCTCGATGCCTTTGCTTTTTGCCTCATCCATCATGTTGACGCAGACGATCACATGCGGCGTGACCTCCAGCGTTTGCAGAACCAGCCCGAGCCCGCGTTCAAGGCAGGTTGCGTCACAGACGACGATGACGGCACTGGGATGCCCGAAGCAGATATAGTTGCGTGCGACCTCCTCCTCGGCGGATTTTGCATAGAGCGAGTATGTGCCGGGGATGTCCACCAATGTATAGCTGCGCGCCCGCGTTTTGCAAATGCCTGCCGCATTCGACACGGTTTTGCCGGACCAGTTGCCCGTATGCTGATTCATGCCGGTGAGCGCGTTGAAGATGGTGCTTTTGCCGACATTGGGGTTGCCGGCAAGCGCCACGGCGGCACGCTTTGTATCCGCTATGCCGCGGTCAATGGCGCCGCGCCCGACCGAACTGTGCGTCAGCCCCATACCGTGCCTCCGCGCTCGACACAGATCCGGCGGCAGTCCTCGTCCCGCAGCGCAATGACCGCGCCGCGGATCAGATAGGCGCGCGGATCGCCGGCAGGGCTTTTGCCGACGCATTCCACCTCGGTTCCCGCGATCAGTCCCATGTCGAGCAGCCTGCGGCGCAGCGCACCGCAGGTGCTTTGCGAAACAACGCGCGCACGTTCACCGGGCGCGATATCATTCAGACAATACATATTTTTTGTGACCTCGTAATACTGGTTTAGTGTAAGGAAACATTCTTTCCTATTCCCATTGTATTGCGATGGCGCGAAAACGGTGAGGAGATGTTGTGATGAGCGGAGCAAACGGATTCTATACGCTGAAGGGCTACCAGCTGATCGAAAGCGACGAACTGACGCCCGCCATGCAGGATTATCTGGAGATGATCTGCCGCCTGTCGGCAAAAAGCAGCATCGTCCGCGTCAGCACGCTGGCAGCCGAGCTGCATGTGCGTCCGTCTTCCGCCTCCAAGATGGCGGCGCATCTTGCGGAGACCGGCTATATTCTGTTTGCCCGATACGGTTACATCCGCCTTGCCGAAAAAGGGCAGGAGACCGGGCGCTATCTGCTCTACCGGCATGAGGTCATCCATCGCTTTCTCTGCACGGTCAATCATTCGGCAGATGAGCTGCGCCAAACCGAGAAAATCGAGCATTTTCTCGATTTCCGCACTGTACGGAACCTGGCGGCGTTTTGCGATCGCTTAAATGAAAAATAAAAGCGCCGAAAGGCGCTTTTATTTTTTGAAGTCAGGTCAGCGGGTCGGCGCTGTAGCGCTTGCGGTATTCGCTGGGCGAGACACCGACCTCTTTTTTGAAAACAACGCTGAAATAATACAGATTGGAAAAACCGAGTGCCTCCGCTATGTCGGTGAGCCGCTCGTTGCTGTAGCGCAGACGTTCCTGCGCCTGCGTGACACGGGTCATGGTGATGTATTTGACCGGGGATATACCGAATGCATCGCGGAAGGATCTGCGGAAATGCGATTCGCTGAGGTTGACGGTGGCGGCAACTTCAGCAACATTCAGCGATTCGTCGGCAATGTGCATGTCAATATAGCCGAGCGCTGCATCCATGCGCTTTCGCTTGACGGACGGCAGATACATTGCGCCGTGCGCGGACTTCAGAAAATCGGCATATGCCGCATACAGAAGAGACATGCAGTCCTCCCTGACGGTGGGCTGCTGCAGGCACCAGACCTCCCGCATGCGTCGGAAGAGCTTCTCCGAATTTTTGCCGCCGATCGAGGGATATTGTGCACAGCGTAGTGCAGTGTCGGGCGGCAGCAGAAAGTCGAAATTCGCAAACAGCACCGTGTAAGGTTCCTCCCGGATATCCATCGAATAGACGCTGTCACGGGCAAGAAAGAAGATGTCTCCGGGCTTTGCGTCAAAGGCATAGTCGCCGAAATCATAGTGCGTTCTGCCGCTGATGACATAGACGAACCCGTCCGAGCGCCGCCCCGGCGATCGCGCCGGGATGAAGCCTTTGCGGATGGTGGTCCCGACGGCACGGTGAAACGTGCCGATCATCGGCGAGATTTCGGACACAGAACGAATTTCCAAATCATCACCCCCCGCATTTATTAAAGCAGAATTTTATAAGCAAATCAAGGGATTTTGAAAAAAGCTGCAATTCTGAGGTCGAAAAACATAAATCCGCGCGAAAGTCGGATTTACAATCCCAGAAAAGGGGGATATGCTTAAGGCAGAAAACAAAGAAACTTTACCGAGTGATTTACACGGAGGGAAAAATCATGTATACTGAGTTCTACAAGGATCGCCCTTATATTCAAAATGAATATGAAGAAGCGGATTGGAACACGGCAAGTGGGCTTGAGCCGCACGTGATTGATCGGATGATCCGCGATTTTGCCGCGGCGAATCCGAAGATGCCTGCGCCGCTTGTGATGGCGCACGCTTACCGGCTGCTGCTTGAAAACGCGCAGCTTTCGCTGAATCCGCACACCATGTTTCCGGATAAACTGCGCCACGGCGGCGAGTATAAAACGGTCGCTACGCAGAGTGTACTGGAAATGTACAGCCGCGAGCGGTATGAGAATGCATTGATGCGCGGCTGCCCCGCCATCCGCTCCGAGCGGAACGTCCTGCGTTTTTCCGGCGTTGCCGTGCCGGACACCGATGTGTGGCATACGGTGGTGGACTGGAGCGAGGTGCTTCGTCTCGGTGCGCCCGGACTCCTGCAGCGTGCAAGGGATGCAAAGCGCGAGAAGCAGGCTGCGGGGACGCTGACCGAGAGACAGTCGGTCTTCTATGATTCGGTTATCATCAGTTATACCGCGATGCTCACATATATGCGCCGTCTGCTTGCCGAGGCGGAGCGCGTCGGCTGCACGCGCTATGCCGCGGCGCTGGCAAACCTGCTGGCGGCGCCGCCGAAATCGCTCTATGAGGTGCTTTGCCTGTCGCACATCATGCTGAACGTAGAAGAGCTCGGCAGAGAGCGCTGCCGCAGCTATGGTGCGATCGACGAGTTGTACATGCCCTATTTTGTCGCCGACCTCGAAAGCGGGAGAGAGACCGAAGAATCGGTCAAGGAGATGTTCCGTTACTTCTGGCAGAAGGTCGCGGCGGAGAAACGCTATGCCGACCAGCCGATCTGCATCGGCAAGGCATGGACCTCCGATGACTGCCCGGCGGCACGCCTGACGGTGCTGATGCTGGATGCCTACAAGGAGCTGGACATCCACAACCCGAAGATCCATATCCGCTGCAGCAAGAACATGTCCGACAAACTGCTCGGCAAGCTCTGCGGGATGATCCGCGACGGCAATTCGTCGGTGGTGCTGCTGAATGACGAAACGGTTCTGACCGGTTACGAACGGCTTGGCATTCCGCGGGAGATCGCGAAGGACTATATTCCGACCGGCTGCTACGAGCCGGTTATTCCCGGGCTTGAGGATGCACGCATCTGCGCGTCCTGGATCAACCTTGCCAAGGCGTGCGAGTATGCTGTCACGGGCGGTCGCGACCTCCTGACGCATCTGTATGTCGGCATGCACACCGAGGAGCCGAAGATCTGGGATGCATTTCTCGATACCTACTATGCGTACCTCGCCGAGCACTGCGCGATGGTCATCAACAATGTCAATGAACAGGCGAAGTTCGCCTATGCGGCAAACCCGTCGCCTTTTTATTCCGGCACGATCGCATCCTGCATCGAGAGCGGCAGGGACGTGTTTGACGGCGGTATGACCTATCGCAACCAGTCGATCAAATGCTTTGCGATTGCCACGGCGGTGGATTCGCTGCTCGCGGTCAAAAAGTTTGTCTATGAGCGCCGCCGCGTGACGCTTGCAGAGCTGCGTACAATTCTAGAGAACAACTGGGCGGGCGCGGAGACGCTGCGCGCGGAAATTCTGCATGACCCTGTCAAATACGGCAACCACATAGCGGAGGCGGATACCCTTGCGCATGACATTTACGATTTCTGTGCCGCGCAGATCGTCGGCAAGCCGACCTCGACCGGCGGTGTATTCCGCCTCGGCTGCGACTCGGTCAACATGGTTTCCGGTTACGGGATGCGTACCGGCGCAAGCGCGGACGGACGCCTGGCGCGCGAGGAACTGTCCAAGAACATGCGCCCCACGAACGGCATGGAAAAGCACGGTGTGACGGCGTTTATCCAGTCGGTTTGCGCGATCGACAACTGCAACTTCACGGACGGTGCACCGCTGGACTTCATCGTGCACCCGTCCGCTGTGGAAGGCGACGCGGGGCTTGCCGCGATGAAGGCGCTGATTCGCACCTTCTTTACGGGCGGCGGCTTTGCCATCCAGGGCAACGTGCTCAGCCTGGATACGCTGCGCGATGCACAGGAGCACCCGGAGAAGTATCCGAATCTGCAGGTGCGTGTCTGTGGCTGGAACGAATACTTTGTCAACATGAGAAGAGAAGTGCAGGACGATTTCATTCGCCGCAGTGCAGGCATTGAAACCGCCTGAAAAAAGGAGATGCACATGAATCGGAACCATACACGCGCTTTGCGCGCGTTGATCTTTGTCGTATTGTTCGCCGTACTCGCCTGCACGTTTGCGGTGAGCGCTGCCGAAAAGACGGTCTATCTCGGCGCATCCGGGACACCGGAGACCGGCGACGGCAGCGCAACCAGACCGTTTTCCACCCTTGCAGCGGCGATCGGGGCGGTGTGCGACGGCGGCAGAATCATCGTCACCGAAACGTATACCGTGACCGAGCGCGACGCGGTCGTTGACGGCATGCCGCGCCTGGTGGAGCCAACCCATGCGGGGAAGATCACCGTCACCTCGCTCGACGGCACACAGGATTATCGAAGCAGCGGGGCGTGTATCTACTTTCCGAAAACGTATGTCTACGAGAGCGGCGGCGACCTCTGCTTTGAAAATGTTACGCTGAAAAACGATGCCGCACCGATCTATCTTGCGGGTAATTTTCATGCGCTTGTGTTCGGCGATGGCTTCAGCGTCGAGAATACAAAAGGCTCGGCGAAATACCTCTATGCCATCGGCGGCTATTATGCGCCGCGCAGCAAGGACTTGCCGACAGACCGTGATGCGCATATCACAATCGAAAACGGCGATTTCGCCCGCGTGATCGCCTTCGGCATGGGGAAGGGTGCTGCCACCTATACCTTTACGGGAACGGCGCACATCACCGTTCGCGGTGGGCATATCGACCGCATCTTTGGTGGTTCGGCGCTGAACCACTATTCCGGCGGGCTGGATATGCAGATCTATGACGGCAGCATCGGAGACATTTTCACCTCGGGCGACGCCACGCGCCGCACACTGGGCGACGCAAAAGTCGGGCTTTACGGCGGCGCGATGCGCACGCTGTATATCAACAATATGCTCGGCAGCACCGAAGTGACGCTGGACGGC
This sequence comes from Oscillospiraceae bacterium, assembly GCA_003343845.1. Taxonomy (GTDB): domain Bacteria; phylum Bacillota; class Clostridia; order Oscillospirales; family CAG-272; genus UMGS902. The sequence goes on along the minus strand of QAKK01000011.1, from coordinate 8,906 downwards.
GTTCAGCTAAGCGGCATCCAGGTGACCTATGGGAGCGAACAGATTCAAAATCTGGCGTACGGCAAAACGATCCGCCTGCGCTATAATTCGCTGCTCTACACGACAGACTTTGCAAGCGCTGTGAAAGGCATCACGGAACTTGAGCGCTTCGGTACGCTGTATGTTGCCGCAGGCACAAACGGCGACGGCAGCCGCGAAAAACCGCTCGGCAATCTTGCCGATGCAGTCAGACAACTGGCAGACGGCGGCGGGGACATTATGATCGTCGGCAATTATACGGCAAAGAACTTCACAGAGCCCGCGCATGCACAGCCGATCACCTATCGCGGCGACCGCCTGCAAATCGACGGCGACTTCACGACTGGCGGCGCGGTGACCTTTGACGCAGTGACGCTTGCCGGAAACGGCACGATTGCGTGCGGTGCGCATACGGCGGTTGTGACCGCACAGTGTGCGTCGGTGGGCGCGCTTTCGCTGACCGGTGACGATCTGATGGTTGCGGGCGGGCATTTTGCATCGCTGACCGGCAGCCGCCTGACACTCACGGGCGGCACACTGGATGCTGCAACGCTCGCCGGTAATGCAGCGCTTGTACAGAACGGCGGCAGCATCACTTCACTGACGCTGACCGGCAAAACCGTTTCTGTCGAGCTGCTCGGCGGCAGTGTAGGGAAGATGCAGGTGCAGAACATTACGGATCGCTTTTGCCTGACGCTCGGCGGCGGCAGTCTTGCATCGTTTATGGTGCAGAACTGCAACTGCGCGGAACTTGTGGTACTGCCCGCAGCAGATGCGGGTCTTGCCGCGCGGATTGCGCCTGCATTCTCGGTGACTTCGTCGCGGGCAGTCGCTTTTGTCCGGGACGGCGGCAGCGGAAACGGCTCGTCCCCCGAAAACGCGGCGGCGACACCGGAGGCTGCCTATGCCATGCTGCCGGAGGGCGGCACGATCGTGCTTTGCGGTCCGGTCAGCGTGACGACAAGCACCGTTCTCCCGACTTCCGAACATGCCTATACGCTGACCTCGGTGTATGACGGCACGGATTATCGGACATCCGGGGCAGAGCTGCGCATCTCCGGCAATGTCGGCTTCTACACACCGACTACGTTTGAAAAACTGCATATTTATGCCGAGAAAAACTCGACATGGCTTTACTTCAACGGTTACACGGCGCGCATCGGGGCAGATGTAACCTGTTCGCTTGCGCCGAATGTGACGGTCTATCCGTCGCTTGCCGGAGGCACGCGCCGAAATGACTTCCGGCTGTCCGGGGCGGACCTGACCGTGGAGAGCGGCAGCTGGTATCAGCTGTATGGCGCAAATACCGCCGCAGCGGATTTTCCAAACCTTTCAACCTCGCTGACCGTAACGGGCGGCGATTTCTACAGCCGCGTCTGCGCCATGGGCGCGGGCAATCAGACCGGCGTTGGCACTTTGACCGTGCGCGGCGGCAATTTCTACGGCGGCATATACGGACTTTCCTCGCTTGTGACCGAAACTTTTGACGGCAGCATCAAAATCAACCTCGAGGGCGGCAACTTCTACGGCAAGATCCGTGTTGCCACGCGCTATGAGACAACGGCAAACGGCAGCTTTGACCTGATGATTTCGGGCGGCAATTTTGCGCATGTGACCGATCTTGTCGGGGGCAGCCTCTTCGGCGGAAACATTACATCCACGCTGCATGTTTCGGACGATACATTGCTGACCCGGGCGGAGAGCGGCAGTTTTACCTATGAGAACCCGATTCGCAAGACGGCAGACCCGCGCATCGCGCTGGTTGACGGCGTCTATTATTACATGTTCACTTCCGGCTCGACGCTCAGCATGTACAAGGCGGCGAATGTTGCCGACCTTGCCTATTCGGTCGGCGAGCTGATCTTTGACGCGCGCACGGCATCGGCAGCGATGGAAACACGCACGGCGTGCATTTGGCCGTCCGAACTGCAGTATTTCTCCGCGGAGGATTTCGGGGCGGAGTGTGCAGGCTGGTATCTGTTCTTCTCGACCTTCAGCCGGGAGCTGGACGGGCTTCCCGCGACGGCGACCGACGGACAGAGCCGCCGCAGCTATGTGCTGAAATGCACCTCCGACGACCTGCAGGGGACCTGGGTCAACCCGATCACCGGCGAGATTGGTGTTCCGGCGCGTTTCACCAGCGACACTGAGAGCTTTGTCAACACAGTGGACTGGTGTGCCGGACAGTCGACCCTACGGTTTGGCGGTAAGATTTATGCGCTTTGGATCGAGCAGCGCGGTCGGAATACGGCAGACTTCCGACAAGTGATGTATCTCTCCGAGATGCAGAACCCGTGGACGGTGACAGGCAGGGTACTTGAACTGGTCGCACCCGAATACGACTGGGAACGCGAAGGCTATGGCTACGCAGAAGCGGAGGGGAAGTGGTACCCCGCCGTTATCGAGGGCGCAACCCCGACCGTCGGCGACAACGGCGAGTTGCATGTGCTTTATGCGTCCAGCGGCTATTGGACAACCGGATACAAGCTCGGGCAGATGACCTATCTCGGCGGCGATCTCCTCGCCAAGGAAAGCTGGAAGAAGTCGCCGCAGGCGGTCTTTTCCAAAAATGCGGAAGTGAACGGCGTCGGTGGTCCGTCGATCTTTACGTCACCCGACGGGAAGACACGTTACATTCTGTATCACGGCTATCTCGGCAAGGATACATCCGGCGGGCGCTATTGCTTCATGGAGCCGTATAGCGTGGATGCGGACGGCGTGCACATCGGAAAGGACGGGCATCCGTCACCGCTTTCTACGGTATTTACCGTGCCGCTGAACACCATGCCGCTCGGCGCAAAGGCCAGCGGATTTGACAATTTCGGCACGACACGAGTCAAACTGAAGATCGGGCGGAGTGTCGGCAGCGTCAATGAAATCGAAACGCAGCTGGATGCGGCGCCGGTGATCCGGAACAACCGCACCATGCTGCCCGCCCGCTTTGTGGCGGAGTCCTTCGGCGCAGCGGTTTCGTGGGACGGTGCGGCAAGCACGGCAAAATTCACGGCGAAGGACGGTACGGTCATCTCCATCCGCATCGGCGCGGCACAGTCAACCGTCGGGGGCAAAACGGTTGCGCTGGATACACCCGCCTATATTGATCCTGCCAGCGGCAGAACCTATCTGCCGGTGCGCTTCCTTGCCGAGGCGCTCGGCGCCTTCGTCGTCTGGAACGGCGAGACTTCCACGGCTTATCTGATTCAATAAAAAAATACGGGATGCCATATATGGCATCCCGTATTTTTTATTTGGATTCGATGATCTGCGCAAGTCCGCTTTTTGCGCTTTTGGCAAGCAGGGAGATCGCCTGCGTGAGGGCGCGTCGCGTGGGTTCGTCGAGGTTTCCGAGTGATTTTGCGATGGTCTTTGCGCTTTCAAACCAGTTGTCTGACAATTCGCGCAGCGTGCTTGCATGGGTTTCGGTCAGAATTGTGTAGATCGCGTCTGTAAAGGTTTCGCGCTGCTCGTAATCCATGTCGGCGATCCACTTTTTCAGCGTGTAGTTAATAAAACGGCTGCTGTTGTCCACGGTTTCAAGGTGTGAGAAGCTGTCGCGCCGGACCTCCCACGAGAACAGATCGTGTTGCAGAATGCCGACCTGCTCGCTGTGCACGATGGTATAGGATTCCTCGTGCCCCAGCAGCATGCCGACGATCGACGACTGCGGCACAAGCGTGCTGATCTTGCCGCAAATCGCTTTGTAGCCGTCTGCGGCGAGAATCTTTTCGTCAAATCCCGGACCGTCATAATTGCAGACGGCGCGGATGCGCGCCTGCGTGGTCGGCGCGCAGAACGCCGCTGCATAGACGGCAAAATTACCGCCCTTGGAATGCCCGAGCACGGTGATCGGACAGTCGGGGTACTGTTTTGCCGCGCGTTCCAGGTAGGCGACCGCCAAAACCTGACCGGCGACGGGGCAGACAAAGCTCATGTTGAAGTCTTCCTTCCAGCCGACCAGCGTATTGTCGGTGCCGCGGAAGGCAATGCAGATGCTGTCGTCCGGCAGCCGCAGCGTTACGGCGGCAAACTGCGTCTGCGAAACGGTGTCCGTCCTGCTTTCAAAATCGACGATCTGTGCATTGCCGAACCGGTCGCTTTCGCGCAGCGCGCGGAGCAGCGGAGCGTCGTTTTTCTGTCGGATGCGTCCATCCGGGTTGTCGGCAGCGAGCAGGGAAGCTGCGGCATCTTTTACGGTGGTTTCGCCGTGCAGCACATCAAAGGCTTCAAAGGGCAGATACGCAATGCGCGCAAAGACCATACCGTCCACTTCGTTCATGGGTACGGTCTGCATCGGCAGGTCGCCGCGCCAGTTCAGATAGTCAAATATGTCCGTCATGAAAGCCACCTCACATTTTCTTCATTATAATGCAATCTCTGCCGCAAGTCAAGAAGGACGATCGTTTTTGCGGGGTTGACAAAGCATGGTGTATGCTGTATAATAACGATTGTTACATAACATCGGATATGAGGTTTTACATATGCTGCAACAAACCTATGCGCGCAGACTTGACGCCAATATGCTGAAGCTGATCGCCATTCTGGCAATGACGGCGGATCATCTGGCATGGCTGCTGTTTCCCGGGTATTCGACTGTGCCGATTGCGCTTTTTCTGCATGTCATCGGGCGGCTGACCTGCCCGATCATGTGCTATTTTATTGCCGAGGGGTATCACTATACGCGCAGCGTCCGGCGATATGCGGCGCGGCTGTTTATCTTCGCTTTTATCTCGCATTTTGCCTATATCTTCGCGTCCGGCGATTATGTGGACGCATGGTCCTTCGTGCCGTTTTCGCGCGGCTCGTTTTTTAATCAGACCGGCGTGATGTGGTCGCTTGCATGGGGGCTTGTGATGCTGTGCATTAACGATGCCGAACGGCTGCAAACGTGGGCGAAAACGCTGCTCGTGCTGCTGATCTGCCTTGTCGCATTCCCCGCGGACTGGAGCTGCATTGCATCGCTCTGTGTGCTCTCCATCGGTGCAAACCGCGGCAATGCGCGCCGACAGATCGCATGGTGCGTGTTCTATGTGTCGATCTACGCAGCGGTCTATGCGCTTGCGCTTGATCCGCTCTACGGTCTTTTGCAGCTATGCGCGGTGCTCTCCGTTCCGCTGCTCGGGCTTTATAACGGCAGGCGCGGTGCCGATCCGAAGCTCAACCGCATCATGAAATGGGGATTCTACGTGTATTATCTGCTGCACCTGACGATCATCGGGCTTCTGCGCGAATTTGTACTTTAAGGAGAAGGCTTATGGCAACATCCGCATCGTATATTGCATTTGTATTGGAACAGCTCGATCGCTTCGGCGATGTACGGGCGAAGAAAATGTTCGGTGAATATATGGTTTACCTTGGGGGGAAGCCGATTCTCGTAGTCTGCGACAACATCGTCTATGTCAAAAAGCTGCCGGCGCTTGCGGAGCTGCTCGCCGCAGCGGAATGCGGCTTTCCGTATGACGGCGCGAAAGAGCATTACATCCTTGATATCGAAGACAGAGACCTGCTTGATGCGCTGATTCCGCGGCTGTATGTGCTGATCCCGCAGCCGAAGAAAAAATAGAAGGCTGTGCGGCAAGCCGCGCAGCCTTCTGCATCTATCATCTTTACGGTCTTTGACCGCTGCCGCCCTGGAGCGTGAGCGTCTCGCCGGACATATACTTTGCGTCCTCAGAGCCGAGGAACACGCAGACTCTGCCGATGTCCTTCTCGGGATCGCCGAAGCGACCCATCGGCACACCCTTCAGCGTTGCATTGTATGCGTCAGGGTAATTGGCTTTGAAGTGCTCCAGCTCGCTCGTCATGGCAAGCGGGCAAACGATGTTGACATTGACGCCGTAGGGAGCCCACTCGGTTGCCGCAACGCGGGAGAGACCGCGGATGCCTTCCTTGGCAGCCGCATAGGACGACTGCGCAACTCTGCCGAACAGACCTGCGCCGGATGCAAAGTTGATGACGGCGCCCTTGGTTTCCTTCAGATAGGGGAAGCATTCTCGCATGAAGAAGAAGGTTGCATACAGACCCGAATAGATCGCGAGATCAAAGTCCTCCTTCGTGTGGTTTTCGAGCAGCACGCCGGACTTGGATGCCTGCGCATTGTTGATGAGCACGTCGATTCTGCCGAAGGTCTCGATCGTCTTCTTGACAGTCGCCTTCACGGCTTCTTCATCGCCGCCCTCACACTGCATCGCCAGAACCTTGATGCCGTACAGGCGCTCAAGTTCTTCCTTTCCGTCAATCAGTTTCTGCTCGTTGCGCCCCGTGATGACGAGGTTTGCGCCCTCCTTGGCGTATGCCGTAGCCACGCCGTAGCCGATGCTTTTTGCCTTGCCGCCGCCGGTGATGATGGCGACCTTGCCTTCAAAAATACCCATGTCGGTACCTCCGTTAAAAATTTTACGATATAGTTTTATCACTCTGCATGATTTCTGTCAATAGAAACGCAGAATTAGGGGCAGAAACCGGAATAATTTTGTCGAAAAGACACAAAGGCGAACAAGATGAAATTCAAACAGACGTTGATGCTTAAAAGCGGAAAGGCGTGCATCATCCGTCATGCGGAAGCTGCCGATGCCGCCGAGGTGCGCCGCAGCTTTCTGCAGACGCATGCCGAAACGGACAATCTGCGGACCTATCCGGACGAATCCAAGATGACCGTGGACGAAGAGGCGGGTTTCCTGCAAAAGACGGCTGACAGCGAGAACGCGGTCGAGCTGTGTGCCGTTGTGGACGGCAAGCTTGTCGGCACGGCAGGTGTCGAACCGATCGGCGCGCGTGAAAAACTCCGCCATCGCGCGGAATTCGGCACCAGCATCGAGAAAGCGTACTGGGGGCAGGGCATCGGCCGCGCGTTGACGGCGGCGTGCATTTCCATCGCCGGAGAAGCAGGGTATGCGCAGCTTGAACTGCAGGTCGTTGCCGACAACGCTGCGGCGGTCGCGCTGTACAAAAGCATGGGATTTACGGAGTACGGCAGAAACCCGCTCGGTTTCCGTTCTCGCACGACCGGATGGCAGTCGCTGCTCCTGATGAGGCTGGAGCTGTAAAGTGCGGCAGAAACGCTGCCGCCCTTTCTTATTTTGCGTAAAGCATACCGATAAGACGGTTGACTGCGCGCACGGGGAGCAGCTTTGCCAGCATGCAGACGAGTTTGTAGGAGAATCCGATGGTGCGCACGGGCTTTTTGTCCCGGCTGTCGGCAACTTTGGCGATGTATTTTGCGGCAGCCTCCGCGGACATGCCGTTTTGTTCGTCACGTTCCATACCGGCAACCGAGCGTGAGATCCGCCCGCTGTAGATGTCGTCGCCAAGCACTTCTTTTTCACGGGCGGCGGTAAAGCCGGTGCGGATGTCGCCCGGCTGCATGCAGATCGCCGTGATGCCGAACGGGCGCACCTCGTTTGCCAGTGCCAGCGTATAGGCGCACAGCGCGGATTTTGCGGCGGAATAGTATGCCTGAAACGGGATTGCAACCACGCCGGCAACCGAGCCGATGTTGACGATGCGACCGCCGCCCTGTTCCCGTAAGATCGGCAGCACGGCACGGCACATCCGCACGGCGCCGAAAAAGTTGACGTCAAATTGCCGGATGGCGGCATCCGTATCGGTGAACTCAATCGCACCCGAAATGCCGAAGCCTGCGTTGTTGATGAGCAGATCAATTCTGCCGCATTCGCGCAGCACGGTGTCGACTGCTGCGCGGATGTCCGCATCGCGCGTGACGTCCGCCGTCAGATACCGCACGCCTGCGGCGTCTCCTGCATGGCGTGACAGCGCATACACCGTATACCCGCGGCGCACAAGCTCGATCGCCGTATACTTGCCGATACCCGAGCTGCCGCCCGTGATGACGCAAACCTTCATGTTAAAACCTCCGATCGGTTGAATGGACAGAACTATTTTAGCACAATTCCTGGATCGGTTCAATCCTGTGTTTCGGATTTTCGGAGCAGAGACGCACGGATCAGGTGCCCATTGCATAAGCGGTCTCAAAAAAGAGGGAAAGTGCAATACCGGAGAAACAGCATCGAGCACAGCGCCCATTACAGCGGCTTCCATGCGGGTGATGCCGAGCGGAAGCGGCGCAAAGCATACATAGCCGAGAATTTTTAATTTGTTATAGGAAGCCTCTTGACAATATCGTTTTTCTGCAATATAGGAAGAAAAGTATCTGACCGTGACATTCGGAAAAGCGTACACGGAATATAAAAAGCGCGTGTTCCGGTATCTCGGCAGAAAATAGAGCAATGCCCTTTGAAAGTACAGTGCGCGGATAAAGGAAAACGGAGAGGATGCAATACATCCTCTCCGTTTTTATAAGTTTATTCGGTTAGCCTGTAGGCGATCGCTTACTTGCTTTCCTTGATGGCTGCCTGCGCTGCTGCGAGTCTTGCAATCGGCACACGGAAGGGCGAGCAGGAAACATAGGTCAGACCGGTCTTGTGGCAGAATTCCACCGTGGACGGGTCACCGCCGTGCTCACCGCAGATACCGAGCTTGATGTCGGGGCGAACCGAACGGCCAAGCTCGCAAGCCATCTTTACGAGCTTGCCGACACCCTTTTGGTCGAGCTTTGCGAAGGGATCGTTCTCGTAGATCTTCTTGTCATAGTACGCGCCGAGGAACTTGCCGGCATCGTCACGGCTGAAGCCGAAGGTCATCTGCGTCAGGTCGTTTGTGCCGAAGCTGAAGAATTCTGCCTCGGTTGCGATCTCGTCCGCAGTCAGCGCGGCGCGCGGGATCTCGATCATCGTACCGACCTTGTAGTGCAGATCAACACCGGCATTCTTGATCTCTTCGTCAGCGACGGAGGTAACAACGTCCTTGACGTACTTCAGCTCCTTGACTTCGCCGACCAGCGGGATCATGATCTCGGGAACGATGTCCCAATC
>QAKK01000038.1 GCA_003343845.1 Oscillospiraceae bacterium | reverse complement strand
AGCTCCCGCGGCTTGTCGTAGATTTTTACATCGGAGATGTGCCAGCCGTAAATATTTTTGCCCTTACCTCTATTTCCAACATAAGCACCAAATTCATGCAAACACATCGCCGTATTTTTCAAAATTTCCGGCAATATGTCATGCATATAGTTTTCGAGATTGCCGCTATCATTGAACAGCGTATCTACTTTATCGCACACAAACTCGCCGATGACCTTGCCGTTGCCGCGTATATCGTACATGTTATGACTTCTGTCGTCTGCATAGGCATATGTTTTGCTTCTCCAAAAAGATAACTTAGGGTCTTTCGTGCAGTATATGTAGCACTTAAACGGCGTCGGAAGCTTCGGATATGTCTTGCGTGCCTCGATGGTCTTCTTGCCACTCGCAATCAGCCCGCACCACTTCGGGCGAATGCTTGTCAGTACAGATTTCATGTTTTGTCTCCTTTCAATGCTTCACGCCGATAAAGTCCAGCACTTCGGCAATTCCAAGTCCACCATCAGCCATGGGCTTCATGCAGTAGTCGTAAATCTTCGGATGCGTAATTCTCATGCGCTGGAACCGGTTAGGTTCCTTTTCACATTGCACACCGAACATACAAAACATACAACCAGTACGCGCTGCGCCGGTTGTGTACCATTTGCCGTCTGCGTTGCGCTTAATTTCGCCGTACACTTTTGCATAGGGCAGATTATAAGTGCTTATGTACTCAAGCACATCTTGCTCCGTCCAAAAAGATAAAGGCTGTGATGCGGGGTGCTCTATGTCAAAAGCATTGCAGCCGTGTTTCGTCCATTGCGTTTTACGCATTCGGCTTTCGCAAGCCATAGTGCCAATAATAGGCTTTTTACCCGTGGCTTTACTGTAAGAGTGGGCGGGTTTCTTTTTCATTATGTCGCAGCATTTTTCTGAAACATTGAAAGGTGCTGACATCAAATACTCATATTTGTGCATTGCATAAGGTCCGCGCTTTGAGGGGCTAAAAAGGTTTTTATACACGGCTCCGTTTTGGTTACGCTTTGCTACTGATACTGAATGAGCAACCGCTTTACTAATTACGGGGTACCCGTATGTTTCAATTACCTTGCGAAAGCTCATTTCCGGTTTAAGCCAAGTTACATTATCGATGCTTTTAACAAACTCTCTTATTTCCGGGTACTCCAATCCTGTATCGACAAATACAGCCGGAATGTCCGGGTACATTTGCCGGGCGATATGTAGGAGCACCGTGCTGTCCTTGCCGCCTGAAAATGATACATAGACATTTCCGTCAAATGCCTCGTACCACTCCTTTATGCGGCGCTTGGTCATTTCGATTTTGATGTCAAGCGGAAGCGATTGCATTTGTTTTAGGTCAACAGCCGTGTGTTTGTTCATTTTCGTCCTTCCTTTCTCCTCTGCTGCAAAAGTCTTTCTCGGTGACGATGCCACCGAATTCTCCGCAGTAGCACATGCTTTCTCGGCGAAAGAATTTGCAGTCCTTGCATCGCACAACTTCAACCATATCGCACACAGTAGCGCAATTCGGCACACTCTTGTCGGTTTCAATTATGTGTTTCACATTCTTTGCGTTTTGCAGCGAGTTGAAATAAATCGTTACCGTCTCATGTAGGAAATTTATGCTCAATGCCCAATCACCACAAATTTCTCGGATTTCACAGGTCATCTCTCCGCCTCCTGCCGCAGCCATGCACGCATACCTTCCCGGCACATTGCATCAGTGCAACTGTTGCCGTCGTTTATACATACCTCGTCGCAGCCTCCGAAGTAAAAGTTAATCAGCTCCTCATCCGACATCGCCCGCACCCGGTCTCCGTTTGTCTTCGGTCTCTCATCCTCGCCGACCTGCGCCGCCTCCACCAGCTTTAGCGCATAAGCAGCGCCCTCGTAAAATTCCTCTCTGCGCGACTGCTCTTGCTTCAACGCCTCGCGTGCCTTTTCAATCGGTGTCATTGTTCATTCTCCTCCCAGTGCATCCAGCACTCTTTTTCTTGCTTCGTTTTCATCCTTCGGAACATCAAAGCGCCGTTTCCGTGTGTTCGCGTGCGTTTCACCGCCGCATGTGTGTCTTTTCAGCGCATCCTCGGCTTCCTCCGGCGTTTCATACGCACCGAAGCCGACCACATACAGCCCCGTACCGCCGCACAGGAACCTGACCTCGGCAAGGCGGATCGCGGAATAGGTGAACGACCGTATATTGCATACCGTCGCTTTGTTGACGCGGTATTTTTCCCCACGCCATGTGTCAAGTACATAGACCTCGTCGCCGATTTTCATGTTTTGCCGCCTCCGTAGGACTTGTCCAGCGCCTTCGCAAAGAACTCGTCCGTGTCAAAGCTCTGCGGCTTCTTTGTAGCCTTCGGCGCTTTCTCGGCAGCGTCCCGTTTTTCCCATGTACGCACGGCGGCGCGCCAGTCTTTCATCGGATTCTTACCGACTTTCCAACCGTTCGCGGCGTAGAAGTCCCAGAATTGCTCGGCATCCACGGCGTTGCCTCTCTCCCGGCAGTATGCCGCGACCTCTTCCACCGTGGGGGGCGTGAAGCGCGGAGCGCTGCCATTTTTCGTGGGCTCTCGCAAATGGTCGGTGGCAGAGGGGGACACTACAGGGGGTAATATATAAGATTCCTTCTCATACTCTTTCTCTTTCTCTTTCTCATTCTCCTTCTCTTTCTCGTTGCGGTTTTTTCCTACTTCGTCACATCTTGACGGTATCTTGTCGGTATCTTCACCGTATCTTGACGGTATCTTATCATCATCCTTCGCTTTTTCTCTGCCTTTTGCGCCATCACTTTTGCGCTTTGCAGCGTCCAGCGTCGGCTTAATCAAGTCAAAGATCGCGCCGGCTGCATCGGACAGCTCGGGCAGATTGCCGTACAGCGCATAATCGGCTATCGCATCGTAGATTGCCGCCCTGTCCGCCGCCTTTTTCAGACGGCGGATGGCGTCAAAATAGGAGCGATAGAATGTAAACTGCTCCCGCATCGCACACCTCAGAATGGCAAATCTTCTTCGTCCGGGTTTACTTCCTCCATCTTCGGCGCTCCGTATGCCTCCGGCGCATATGTACCGCTCGGCGCTTCCGATGCTGCCTTGCTCTCGACAAAGCCGACCTCGTCCGCAAGGACTTCTGTGACATAACGCTTACTGCCGTTGTTGTCGGTGTACGACCGCGTCTGAATCGAGCCGCACACAAGAATCGGCTTGCCTTTTTTGAAGTATTGCCCGACAAACTCTGCCGTCTTTCGCCATGCAACGATGTTGATGAAGTCGGTCTTCTGCTCCGCGTCCTTGCTGACCCGGCGGTTGACCGCGATGGTAAACGACACCACCGAAAGACCGCTCTGCGTCTGCTTGACCTCCGGGTCTGCGGTCAGATTGCCGATCAGGATAACCTTGTTCAAACTTGCCATTGTTCATTCTCCTTTGTGTATCGCGCATAGCGCGTTTTTTCATTGTAGCGGTTCAAGCCTTCGATGCTCTCGACCTTGATTTTGTACCCACGGCGGCGCAGGTCGTTGATACGCGACGCCAGCCGCATAATGCCGTACTCGCGCATCGCCTCAAGGCTTGTGATACTGCCGTAATCGGTCAGGTGCCGGATGATTCTCTCGCACTGCGTCATAGATAATTCCTCCCGAACAGCTTAATAAATTCTTCCCGCGTGTGTGACCGCTCAAATTTTCGTTGTCCTGCGCGTTTAAGCATCACCGCGGTATTTGTACACCTATGTGCCGAAAAGTCGCTCTCTGTGTGGCATTCGGGACACAGCGGCACGACGAGTCCGTATTCCTCGGATAAGTGCCGCCGCGCTCCCTCGAAAATGTGGTGTCTGTGGACAAAGCCGTCTCTGCGGCACAAGAAGCAGCGCCCGGTCATGCCGACCACCTGTCCAGCAGCAGCGACAGCTCCTGCGGCGTTGCCGTCTCAATGTCCAGCGCCTTGCAGTCCTGCACCGCAAGGTCGATCAGGCGCGACATCTGCGCCGTGTCGTAGGTGGACGAACCATAGTACAGGATGACATTGACGCATCCCTTGATTTTGCTCGGGAAGCGCTCCGTCACCCAGCCGAGACCGTTGCGCTCCCAGCCAACGCACAGCTTGTCCGCTGCATCCTCACGGACGCATACAATCTCGCGGTTGCCGCCGATTTCCTTGATGTAACTGCGGTAGACATCCGTCGTGCCGGGCAAGCCCTGGTGCTCCGCGATCTTGCCCGCCAGCACCCAAAAGTAGGCGTTGGCGTCCAAACTGCGGCGTTTGCGCGCTCTGTCCACGGTCATGACATACTCCGCCTCGGGGTCAAGGCTGTCAAAGAAGCTGCCCAACCTTGACATCAGCCCGAATGCGTCCCGCTTTTTGAATCGGAATTCCTGTTTCATGCTTTTGCTTCCTGCGTGTAGACATACACGCGCTTTCCGGTCGTCAGGTTGCGGATTGCAAGCCCGACAATGCGCTTGTTCTCGATTTTGATTTTTTCGACATCGAAACTGTCATAGCAAGCCTTTTTGCCGTTTTTGTCCTTGATGTTGCAGTCCGCCGCCTTAATCCAGATAAACGGAGATGTGTACAGTTCGCGACCGATTCCCCAATTAAAGCAGGCGCGCTTGAAACTGTCGCTTGCCTCGCCCTTCTGCGCCTCGGTGTTGCTCTCCGTGCCGCAGTCGGATTTCCACACCCACGCGGCGTCAAGCGGGTTCCCGGTGCGGTTCTCATTGATGCCGACGCGGCAGAACAGATTTCCCTTGCAGTCGTAATGCTCGCGCTGCCAGTTCTCCGCGCCCACTGTCTCGTCCAGGATGTTCATGTCGCACCGCGCGTCCTTGTACAGCAGCAGCGACACGCCCTTGTCGTTCACCGTTGCCACGCGCACATCGATTTCATCGGCGCGCAGATCTCGGAATTTGCACATTTTTCATTCTCCTCTCGGTTCACACAATTACACAATCTTGATGTTCCGCTTCTCAATAAGCGACGCGCCGGAGATGATTGCCCCGGATGTCAGCGCCGCTTTCAGTGCGGTCTTGTCCGCCTCACATGTCGTCTTGACCTTGACGTATTCGGCAGGCAGTTTTGATACATCGCACTCCACCGATGTGGATTTTCGGAAAGTAATCTTCACGGCATCACTTTCAAACGGCTTGTCCAGCGCGGCGGTCAGATAACCGCGCAGCCACTCGGCGCGCTTTTCAAACGCCTTTCGCCGCTTTGCAAGCTCCTGCTCCTTTGCTTTCAGCGCGTCCGATCGCGCATCAAGCTCCTCAATGTACAGCGCCGTGTTTTCTACCTTCTCGGCAAACTCCGCCGGGAGGCTCACCATCAGCGCCTCCGCCTTTGCTGCGTCAAATTCGCCCGTCTCCGGTTCGATGCAGTCTTCCGTAAAGCCGTTTTCTAACAGCTCATACAGATTTTTTTTGATGTCAAACAGATTCATGTCTGCACATCCTTTCCGACGCATATTCGTCCGCGCGGTCGCATTCTTCAGTGAGCTTCTCAACCTCTTTCTGCGCGTTCATAACGTCATCCAGCTTGCGCTGGCATTGCACGATGTCATTCTTGCACTCAACCTCATCCGCAAGCACGCTCCAGCACCGTTCAAGGTGTTTTTCAGCCTCCGCAAGCCTCGTGTGCGGGCTTGCTTCCTTTCTCGGCTCGTCGTAGATCTCCGCGAAAAATTGCAGGCTCATTCCGCCACCTTGACCTTTCCATCCGTGCCGAGCGTGTAGAAGACATTCGCCTTGTACCGCTTGCCGTCCACTTTGATTGCCTTGTATGCCGTGATGTTGCGGTCTCCATCACGCGATACAAGAAGGATAATAGACCCGATTCCGCCTTTTGCGACGCTTCCTTTATCGCCTACAATCAGCGCATCGTTGCCGCCTGCCAGCTTCGCATCGTAGCCGCCTGCCAGCTTCGCATAGTCGCCGCCTGCCAGCGTCGCACCGTAGCCGCCTGCCAGCTTCGCATAGTTGCCGCCCGTCAGCTTCGCATAGTCGCCGCCTGCCAGCGTCGCATAGTCGCCGCCTGCCAGCGTCGCACCGTAGCCGCCTGCCAGCTTCGCACCGTTGCCGCCTGCCAGCGTCGTACGGTCGCCGCTTGTTTTCAAACTTTCGGCTGTTTCCGTTTCGGCTTTGGTGTCCTCGAATGCAGTCATTTTTTCTATCTCCTTTATAATTTCGTGTCTTTCCGTCACTGACGGATACTCAATCACCAGCTCCACCCGACGAGGCTTGTCCGCGATCGGCGGCAGCTGCATCATGTACGCGCGGATCGTCTCCGCGATCTCCTCGCGCACTGTCATCTGCGGATCTGCCAGATCTCCCGCACGCGCCGCTTTGCAATCCGCGCCGCATAGTGCGCCGTGATCTCCCGGTCAAGCCATGCGACGATCGCGTCCCGGCTCTCCACCGCCTCCACCGCAGCGCAGACGACAGTAAACACCGCCAGCAGAATCCCGATGATAATCAGCTCGTTCATTTTTCTGCCCTCCTTAACTCAGCATGCGCGCAACTTTCGGCAGGCTGACCCGCTTGCTGTCACGGACGAACACGTCCATCTGTTTCAGCGTTCTGTAGTCCATGCCGAGGTACTTTGCCACCGGCTTCAGCTCGGCAGTCAGCACATCGCCGAACTCCTCGCGCAGCAGCGCAAGGTTTTCGCGATACAGTTCCTTTTCGCGTGGCATTTTCATTCTTCCTTTCTGTTTTCCAAACCGTCGAGGTAATCCATGTAGTTGCGAATCTTGTTGATTGCATCCATTGCCTTTTGCCCGCGACGCTTTCCGCTGAACGCGCCGCTGATTGTGCTTTCGCTCACATCAAGCCCCTTTTCGCGGAGCATGACGATCATTTCTGCGATGGTGTAGCCTTTCGCTTTCATGCGGCTTTGCACGGGATGAATGTATTTTGGCAAAATGTAGCCTCCTTCCGCTTGACATTTCGCCGGCACGATGGTATGATGAAGTTGCCACACTTCCATCCGACCATCGCGTCGGACTTTCTTTGCGTAGACGGTGAATTTTTCTTTCATCCTTCCTGCGAAGCAACGGCGGACTGCAATCCGCCGCTGCTCCGTCGTTTGGAAATAATAAATAGAAGGGATGAAAAATGACCGCCTACGTGGTGCAAGGAGCAAACCCGCCGCCGTGCGTTTGCATCCGCACGAAGTTTCGGGCGGGTTTGTTTTGCTTGCAACACTATTATAATACCTCAAATGAGGTATTGTCAATGCAAAATCATCATTTTGAGTGATTTTGTAGGGTTGCACAATTATAACGTCACTCGTTTGGTGGATTTTTCGGGAGGCAATTATGTTCATTGAGCGCATCGAGGTTCTGCTGGCTGAAAAAGGTGTACAAAAGAAAACATTTTTAGCTGAATTGGGTCTGTCAAAAAACTCGTTTGTAAACTGGCGCGATCGCGGGACGGTTCCAAGTGGGGCGACACTTCAAAAGATTGCAGACTATTTCGGCGTCTCCGTTGACTACCTCCTCGGCAAGACCGATCAAAAAGAAAAGCCCGCCGAAGATGGCGGGCTGGGTGAGAATGTTGTGCGCTTCTTGGGGCGCGATGGCAAAGTGCTTGAAAAGAAGCTGACGCCGGAGCTGCTGGCATACCTTGAATCTATTCCCGACTCCGACGATAAGCTCTGACGAATCCACGGAATCGGCGGGCAACCGCACGCTCAAGCGGATGCGTGTAGAACTTGTCGCGGCGGCGCAGCTCTGCAAGCCGTGTGATCCTGATTTCTGCTGCCTGCCGGCTGACGGCGCACAAGGACATGATTTCATCCGCTGTCTTGACTTCGCACGCATACAGGACGCAGGCAGGCATCAGAAGGCGCGATGCAAATACATTTGCTTCGGCTTCGTTGTCTTCCGCGCCGGAATGCCGCATGATGATATGTCCCAGCTCGTGCGCGACCGTAAAGCGTTGCCGTTCGTTAGAAACGGTGTCGTCATAGAATATGTACATCTTGCCGTCGATTTCAGCCGAAGCGCCTCCTACGTTGAATTGCAGGGAAAGCATGTCCGAATAGCGCAGCACGCGGATGCCCATGTGCTTGCATATCGGGATGATTTCGACCGGCAGCTGCCGCACGCGCTCTTTCAGTAAGATTTCCCACGCAAGGTTGCGTGAGTATTGGTATTTGGTGTACTTCATACACATCACCTCCACCGCCATTGTAGCGGAGCGCGGCGGGCTGTGTATACAAGTAAGTTATGGGAGTTTTACAGCATAATGGACGCAAAGGAAGAACCGCCCTTTTTGCTGCTTTTTTCGGGGATTCAATAGTCAAAGATACACTGAGCAAAATCTTGCGAGAATAAGCGAGGATATTTCAATTATGAGCAGCACAAACGCCAATTCTATTTTTAGCAATAGAAAAATTTTTCTTGTTGGTCTCCTCACCCTTCCGTTTCTATTGTCATATGCAGTTGTTTACTATATTCCGTTTCCGGGCGATAAGCCGGGGGATTCATTCGCGCGCGCCTGCCTGACCTTTTTGCTTGCGTTTCCTTTCTTTATCTTGCAAGCTGGAATTTTTGCAGCAACATCTTGTAAAGATGTTAGAACTGAATGGCGTGTATTCTTTCGATTCATGTTACCTATTGCAACAGTGCTTTTGGCTTCGCTTCTGATTTCTCAATTCAATCTCTCTATTTATATGAAAGAGATTCCTGCTTCAAACAATGTCTTTTACAAAGTAAATACTGATGTCGAGAGCATCGGCGGCGTGGGTTCGGTCGGGAATGAGTGGTCATATCTTCATTTTGTCGTGTGCGGTGATAACACCACTCAATTCTATGATGGTTCCACAATAGGCACAAAAGCGAACAACGCATTCTGCATACGCAGCCGAATCATAGAGCACGATGACGCAATATCCGATGTAGGCGAAAACGATAGCAATCCTATAATCTATGCAAAAAAAGAGTGCGTCGGAGCACACCGTTTTGTTTTATCGAACAATGTTAGAGTTGTAGAAGATGGCGGGCGAAGAAACAAGGGAGCGTACAAGGATTTTAGAGTTACATATAACCTGAAAAGAGTTTTCCCCGTCAACGAGAGCAGGATCGCCCTTTTATATATGGAGAACTCCGATCTGTACCCTTTATCGGTTTTTTTGACTCTTTGCTTTTTAATAGTATTATTCGACCTTGTGTATAATTTAGCAAAGTGTTACAAGAGAACGAAAAACGCGGACGACGAAAAAGATATGCAGGATTTGCGGCGCGAATTAAGCCCTAAAAGTTTTATAGTTGCAATAATAGTTGCGGCTCTCTGTACTTTCATTATTTTCTCATTGGAGAATTATGTTTCCGATACATCAAATGAAGATTCTCTCGCCATCAGTTCAACAGCAGCGTCGGCATCAAAACAGGCAGCATATATCCGTTCTATCGACTATGACGAAACTGTATATGTCGAAACTGCAAGCAAACGGTTTCACAAATCGTTTTGCAGTGTAAAGAACCGCAGCAAAGAAATGATTGTAGCAATGACGCGAAGAGAAGCTGTGAAAAACAAAAACAATCCCTGCTCTGCTTGTTTTCACGATTGAAAAGGAGCATTTCAAATGAAACCGAGAAAAGACGGTCGATATGTAAAAAAGAAGGTAATCAACGGCAAAGCCGTATTCTTCTACAGCGATGAAAAGACCGAGCGCGCCGCGCAGAAAGATATAGACCGGCAAATGCTCGCCTATGCGTCAAAAGTAGAGGAGAGCGAGAATTTCGGCGCCATAGCGGAAGAATGGCTTTCAATGAAAAAGGATGAGGTCGGGCATAAAACATATATGACCTACAAAGAAACAGTTTCTCGCCTCGGAGACCTCGCAAATAAAAAAATCGACGCATTGCAAGCGTCAGATGTTCAAAGCATTATCAACAGCCTGTATAATCAGGGCTATTCTAAAACCGTAATTCTGCGCGCAAAAGGCGTTGTTTCTATGACACTGGATTATGCCATCGGCAAAAACATCAAAGTATATAACTTCACGCGATCCGTAACAATACCAAGAAACGCAAAGCGGTCTGAGCGAAGCGCTTTGACGGACGCAGAGATTGAAGCTGTAGCAGCGCATGTCAATGACGAATTCGGTTTATATCCGTTTTTTCTGATGTACACAGGCTTGCGGCGCGGGGAAGCGCTTGCGCTGCAATGGCGCGATGTAGATATGGAACACGGCATTATCAGCATCAGCAAATCCATTGAATTCTCGTCCGCCGCCGGACGCACAAAAGCGCCGAAGACGGAGAGCGGCGTGCGCCAAATCCCTATCCTCGCTCCGCTCGTTCCATATCTGAAAGGCGGAAAGCCGGATGATTATGTGTTTGGCGGAAGCCGTCACTATTCGGAAACAATGATTCGCCGCCGGTGGGACAAATACCTAAGCACGACCGGATTGCACATAACGCAGCACCAACTCCGCCACACATACGCGACGATGCTGTACCGCGCGCAGATAGACGCAAAAACTGCGCAACATTTGCTCGGGCATAGTGATGTCAGCACGACGCTCAACATCTATACGCACATTGCAAAAGAACTTGACGCAGATGTTACCGCAAAAATCAATGCTTACCTACAGCCCGACAAGTAGTATCAAAGTAGTCAAAACTTTGTTTTTCAGCTATATTATGCGAAATAAATCTGTCTCCAAAACCGCGTGTCCAGAGTTCGAGCCTTTGTGCCCCTGCCAAAATAAAAGACCACCGAATGGTGGTCTTTTATTTTCGTATGGGGATCCGCAAAGGCGAGCGTGTTTTTCGTCAGAAAAACGCATGGGCGGCGCTGTGCGGACGCCAGAGCCATTTTGTGCCCCTGCCAAAGAAAAAAGTCCGTAAATCCTTTAGTTTCAAGGGTTTGCGGACTTTTTCACATCAATTTTCGCGAGCGTTCGCAATGCACAAAACAGCATAAAACGACATGCAAAAACAAAAAGAAAGTAGTCAAAAGGTTGTCAGAAGTATTTGCCAGTAAAAAAGCGGGGGCATTTCTGCCCCCGCTTGCAACCCCATCGAAATCGCCGGATTCAGTCCGTCATGCCGCAGACGTCGGCATCGTCGGCAGACGCTTTTTCTTTGCCTGCCTTGCCGATGGCGATGTCCAGTTCCTCGACCGCCGCTTCAATCAGCGCGTCCACAACCGGCGTTATCTTCACACCGATGCGCTGCAGGCACTCGACGACATACTCCTTTTTGTCAAGCTCGCAGTTCTGTGCCAGCTTCTCGGCGGCGCGTACGAAGTGCTTGACCATCTCGTACGAGAAATGCGTCAAACTGCGCCAGCGCATCCGGGCTGTCTGCATACTTTTCACGGATGGACTTCTGCGCGCGCCCACGCTCTTTCGTTTGACCTCTCCAATAGAAAAAGCAGATTCGGATGAATCTGCTTTTACTTTGTTCTGTTTCTCCGAGGTCTCGGAAATTGCTGTTGAATCCGTTCCGCTTTGATTGTCGGCTCGTAATCGTCCGCTTCCGGATTCTTGTCCATATACTTCAGCATCTCCGCCGACCTTTCGTCTGTTATCAAGCGAAGTGCTATATTCTGTGCCGATTCCGACTCGAAGCGCTTTTCCCGCAGGAAAACGCATGCCGAGATCGCGTTTTCAACGACTCCGACCGTCAAGGCTGATAGATCACATTGTACAAACTGCTCTGCAATGTGCGGCTGCCTGCGCGGGCGACGAGACGCAGATGCCCCATCAGGCTGTCCCGATGCAGCGCATCGGCGGAGATCACGATTTGATTCTCCGCGCCCGCCGCATCGGTTTGCAGAAAGTCCATCTCGATTGCCGTTTCCGTGCCGGACGGCGTGAAGAACATCTGCACCGCATCGGGCGCCTGCCCGTCAAACGAAACCGCGATGCGGTCGATCCTGTCGGTGACATACCAGGTCCCCTCCGGCTCGACCGCATGCCCGTCCGCATCCAGGAAAGTGACCGTCAAAGTATCTGCCCCCTGTGCATCCTTCGGCATAGGCTGACTGTCGGCGCGCCCGACAAAAACATCGGACTTGCGGATCCGATAAGCGCGGAACGCGGCGCGGAAGCTGCCATCATCCTGCAAGTCGATCGTGACGGCGCGCGTCGCCGTTCTCCCGTTTGCAAAGGTGATCTCCAGCACGATGATGTCCTGCCGGAGGTCGGCGGGCAAGTCGGCGATGCCGGTGTCGGCAGCCGCAAGCGCCTCCATCATCGGACGCGGCAGCCATTCGACCAGCAGAGACGGATAGTCAGTTTCGTCGCCCGCCGCCGCGCCGTAAGTCACGGTGAAATTCTGCGCAAAGCCGTATTCGTCGCGCTGTCCGGTCAGATCCGTAAAGCGGATCTGACCGCTTTTGCAGGAAAACCGGACTTTTTCGATCCCGCTTCCCTGCAGATAAAACATGAGCGGATAGCCGCTGAGCGTGCCGTCCTCGTTGATCGTCCCCGTGGCAAACGCCGCGCCCGCGGACGGAATCTCGGCATCCGTTCCGACGGCATAGGCGGTGACAGTCATACCGGCAAGCGGCGAAAGGATGCCCTCCGTAAGGAGCACCGCCACGAGAACAAAGCAGGCGGCTGCCGCTCCCCACCGCATCCACGCAGACCGCCGCACCGGCTTTTTATAGGTCAGCGCTTCCTGCACATACTTTGTCTCCAATTCGCCCATCGCATCGAAAAATTGTTTCACCTGCATACGAATCCCTCGCTTTCTTCCAGATAAGCTTTCATTTTCCCCCGGATGCGCGCCAGACGGACGGTGACTGTCTTCTCGGTCAGCCCGACTGCGGCGGCAATCTCCCGACAACTGTCACAGAACCAATAGCGGCGCACGAAGACCACGCGGTTCTCTGCAGAGAGCGTGTCCAAAAAACGTCCGATCGTCCGTGCCAGCTCCCGCGTTTCGGTCTCGTCTTCCGTCGTGTGCAGATCCGCGAGGCAGGGTTCGATCTCCTCCATGGCGACCGTATAACCGCTGCGCCGCTTGGCTGCCCGCTTTTTTTCCTGCAATTTCAGCGAAACATTTCGCACGATCTTGCAGATATAGGTCAGCAGCGGGTTCGGCTTTGCGGGCGGGATCGCATTCCATGCGCCGAGATAAGCGTCGCTGACGCACTCCTCCGCATCCTGCGCGTCACCCAAAATGTTGTACGAGAGCCTGTGACAGACCCTTCCGTATTTCAAATCCAGCTCACGGATGCCCTGCTCGGATCGCGCAAAAAACAGGGCGATAATTTCTTCGTCGGTACGCAATGTGCCGCCTCCTTTCCGGTTTCACTTCTATACTACGGTTTCCGGGAAAAATACTACAATAAAAGAATTTTTCAACAGTATTATAACATGCATGTAAAAAGGCGCTGAAAATTTTCAGCGCCTTTTCGTGTGAAGAAAGCAATTTTTCTGCTCTGCCCGTTATTCCGTTTTCTCGCCGAGGGCTTCTGCAAGGGTGCGCCAGCCGAGCATGGCACATTTGACGCGGGCAGGCATATGCGCGATGTCGCGCAGTGCCGATGCCTCCTCGAGGCTCTCGATCTCCTCTTCGGTCGCTTCGCCGCGGATCATGCGCATGAACAGATCGGCGTAGTGCAGCGCGTCCTCCTTCTTCTGCCCGACAATCATGCCGAGCATGATGTCGGTGGACGCCTGCGAAATGGCGCAGCCGTCGCCGACGAACGCGCCGTCGGTGATGACGCCGTCCTCGACCTTGAGTTTCAAGCTGATCTCATCGCCGCAGCTCGGGTTCACCCCGTCGAGCACGATGTCCGCATCCGGCAGATCATGCTTGAAATCCGGATGCATATTGTGTTCGGTCAGGATCTCGTTGTAAAAACTTCTACTTTCCATAGCCCATCCGCTCCCTGACGGTCGAAAGACTGTCGATGAATTTTTCCGCATCGTCGATCGTGTTGTAAAAGGCGAAGCTGGCGCGCACGGTCGAGCGATAGCCGAGGTGCGCGAGCAGCGGCTGCGCACAATGATGCCCCGCGCGCACGGCAATGCCGTCCGCCGCGAGGATCTCGCCGACGTCGTGCGGGTGCACATCGTCGAGCGTGAAGGTGAGAATGCCGTTGTGATCCTCCGCCCGCGCTGCACCGAGCACATGCACATGCGGCATGGCGATGAGCTTTTCAAAGGCGAAAGCCGAGACAGCGGTCTCACACCCGTGCATCGTATCGAAGCCGATGCTGTTCACATAGTCGATCGCGGCGTGCAGTCCGACCGCGCCTGCGGCATTGCCCGTGCCCGCCTCGAATTTATACGGCAGCTCGGCATACACTGCGCCTTCGCGCGTGACGCTCTCGATCATCTCGCCGCCCGTGAGGAACGGCGGCATTTTTTCAAGCAGCGCGCGTCTGCCGTACAACACGCCGATGCCCATCGGACCGTAGAGCTTGTGCCCCGAGAACGCGAAGAAATCCGCATCCAGCGCCTGCACATCCACGCGCATATGCGGCGTGCTTTGTGCGCCGTCACAGACCAGCACCGCGCCGACGCGGTGCGCCATATCCGCGATCTCCCGGATCGGGTTGACGCGCCCGAGAACGTTGGAGACCTGCGTCACGGCGACCAGCTTCGTCCTGTCCGTGATCAGCTTTTCCACCTTGTCAAGATCAATGCTGCCGTCCGGCTCACACTCGATATAGCGGAGCGCGGCGCCGGTCTCACGGCAGACCGCCTGCCACGGCAGGAGGTCGCTGTGATGCTCGGTGATGGACACCAGCACTTCATCGCCCGCGTGAATCTGCGAGCGTCCGTAGCTGTACGCCACAAGGTTGAGGCTTTCGGTGGTATTACGGGTGAAGATGATCTCCTCGGCATGCCGCGCGCCGATAAAGGCGCGCACCGCCTCGCGCGCCGCCTCGACATCCTCGGTCGCCGCCACGCTGAGCGCATACAGACCGCGCAGGGGATTGGCGTTGTGGGTCAGATAGAAATTCCGCTCGGCATCCAGCACGCACGCGGGGCGCTGCGCCGTCGCGGCGTTGTCGATGTAGACCGTCTTATCCTGCGCAAAGATCGGGAAATCCGCCTTGAAGTCTCTCATGCGTCTTTCCCTCCCTTTTCGCCGAGCACGGCATCCAGTGCGGCTGTCGCGGCTGCGGCAAACGCCTCATCGTCCGCCATGCGGATCAGCCGCTCGATCGCGGCGCGGGACAGGATCGCCTGTGCCGCCGCACCGTCGATGCCGCGGCTCTCAAAATAGAAGAGCGTGGCGGCGTCCAGATCGCCGATGGTCGCGCCGTGCGTGCCCTCGACGTTTTCCTCCGCGCACAGGATCAGCGGCACGGTCTTGTTCACCGCGTCGTCGCCGAGCATCAGCACGGTCTCGTTTTCGCTGCCGACCGAATCCGCGCTGCCGCGCTTGAAGTCGATCGTGCCGCGGAAGACCTTCTTTGCCGCGTCGGCAAGCGCGCCGGACGCGAGAATTTCGCTCTCGGTCTTCTTGCCGAAGTGGTTGACGACGATGTTGTAATCCACAGTCTGCGTGCCGCGCCCGAAATAGGCGATGTCGGCTTTCAGCGCGCTGCCGTCGCCGACCAGCTCCGCATGCTGATCGGCGTACAGATCGCCGTCGCCGAGCAGGATGGTCAGATATTCGATTTTGGCACCGACAGCGCAGGTGGTGCGCATCTCGGTGCGGACCGTCGCGCCGTGCGACGGGTTTTCGAGCAGCACGACCTTTGCGTGTGCGCCTGCGGCAAGCGTAATGTCCGCCCGCAGTGCCAGCGGGTGCTCTGCGCGGCAGATGACGAAGATCGTCACGTCGCCGCCCTCTGCCACCCGCAGATCGACCGCGCGCTCGGTACATGCGCCCGCGTCGGTCACATCCAGGCGGAGCGGCGCGGGATGCTCGCCCGCCCCGACGGTCACCGCCTGTACGGGAAAGGTCGCGGCATCGTCCCATTCGATCTCTGCCGCATTGACGCCGAGACGATTCCAGGTGCGGGTCGGCAGTTCGTTGATTCGGATTGTCTGTTTCATGTTCTTCCCTCCGTCAGCCGATGCTGCCCTTCATCTCAAGGCGGATCAGATTGTTCATTTCCACGGCGTATTCCACGGGCAATTCCTTGGACACGTTGTCCGCAAAGCCGCTGACGATCAGGGCGCGCGCGTCCTCCTCGCTCATGCCGCGGCTCATCAGATAGAACACCGCGTCGCCGCTGATGCTGCCGATCTTCGCCTCATGTCCGACCGCCGCATTCTTGGTGCGGATATCCATCGCGGGCACCGTGTCCGAACGGGAATCGGAATCCAGCATCAGCGACTGGCAGGACACCGACGACTTTGCGCCCGCAGCGCTCTTCTCCACGGTGACGCTGCTGCGAAACGTGCTGACGCCGCCGCTCTTGCTGATCGAGCGGGTGTTCATATACGAGCTTGTATTTTTGCCGATGTGGACGACCTTGGCGCCGGTGTCGAGGTCCTGCCCCGCCCCCGCGAAGGTCACGCCGGTGAACTCCATCTTGGAGTTGTCCCCTTTCAGCACGCTCATCGGATAAAGACATCCGACATGCGAGCCGAACGAGCCGGAGATCCACTCGATGGTCGCGCCCTCCTCGCAGAGCGCGCGCTTGGTGTTGAGGTTGTACATGTTCTTCGACCAGTTTTCGATCGTGGAATAGCGCAGCTTGGCGCCCTTCTTGACGTACAGCTCGACGCAGCCCGCATGCAGGTTGGCGACGTTGTACTTCGGCGCGGAGCAGCCCTCGATGAAGTGCAGGCTTGCCCCCTCGTCCACGATGATGAGCGTGTGCTCAAACTGTCCCGCCCCCTTGGCGTTGAGCCGGAAATAGGATTGCAGCGGGATGGAGAGGTGCACGCCCTTCGGCACATAGACAAACGAGCCGCCCGACCAGACCGCGCCGTGCAGCGCGGCAAACTTGTGGTCGGTGGGGGGCACGAGCTTCATGAAGTATTTCTTCACCATGTCGGCATATTCGCCGGTCAGCGCGCTCTCCATATCCGTGTAGACCACGCCCTCGGCAGCAACCTCGTCGCGCACGTTGTGATAAACCAGCTCCGAGTCGTACTGCGCGCCGACGCCGGCGAGCGACTTGCGCTCCGCCTGCGGGATGCCGAGGCGATCAAAGGTGTCCTTGATGTCCTTGGGCACATTCTTCCAGTCGTTCTGCATCCCGGTCTTCGGGCGGACATAGGTGGCGATGTGATCCATGTCCAGCCCCTCGATCGACGGACCCCAGTCCGGCAGGGGCATTTCGTTGTAAATCTGCAAAGCATGCAGGCGGAACTGCTGCATCCACACCGGGTCATGCTTTTCCTTCGACAATTTGTCGATGATCTCGGGCGTCAGACCTGCCTCCATACGGTAGGCATCGTTTTCGACGTCCCGGATGTCGTAAATGCTGCGGTCGATGTCCTCGACCACGGTCTTCTCTCTGTTGTCAGCCATGGTGCACCTCGGTCAGCCCTGTGCGTTCACGGCGGCAAAGCCGCTCTCGTTGATCGCATCGACCAGCTCCGCACCGCCATTCTTCACGATGACGCCGTTTTCCATGACGTGTGCCGCGTCCACATGCAGCGCCTCGAGAATGCGGGTGCTGTGCGTGATGATGAGCAGCGAACCGTGCACGCGCTCCCGATATAGGCGGACGCCCTCGGATACCGTGCGTACCGCGTCCACGTCAAGGCCCGAATCGGTCTCGTCGAGGATCGCCAGCTTCGGTTCAAGCATCAGCATCTGCAAAATCTCGGCCTTCTTCTTCTCGCCGCCCGAGAAACCGACGTTGAGGTCGCGCTCGGCATAGGATGCGTCCATTTGCAGGAGCTTCATGGTCTCGGCGAGCTTCTTTTTGAAGTCCCACAGGCGCAGGCGGCTGCCGCTCTTCTGCTCCAGCGCGCTGCGGATGAAGGCAGAGAGGGTCACGCCCGGCACCTCCAGCGGATTCTGGAACGAGAGGAAAATGCCGCTCTTTGCGCGCTCGTTGACCGGCATATCCGTAATGTCTTCTCCGTCAAACAGGATGCGTCCTTCGGTGACGCTGTAGGCGGGATTGCCCGTGACCGCATAGCCGAGCGTGGATTTGCCCGTGCCGTTCGGTCCCATCAGCACATGGATTTCGTCCCGACCGACCGTGAGATCAACGCCGTGCAGGATCTCCTTGTCGCCGACGCTGACATGCAGGTTTTCTATCTTCAAAAGCTGTTCCTTGTTCATTGCTCTGTATCCTTCTTTTCCGCTGAATTTGTATCTGCATCGCCCGTGCCGCCGCAGACAGGCGTATTCCGCTTGGCATCGAGCAAGTCGCGCAGGGTGTAGCCGTCGATGTAAGCATTGATGTGTTCTTCCAGCCCCCGCCAGAACGGGAGCGTGTAGCAGGTGCATACCCCGCCGCATTTTTTGCCGTCCTCGGTGAGGCAGGAGACCGGCGCAAGCTCGCCCTCGGCGGCGCGCAGAATCTCGCCCGCCGTGTAAGCCTCCGGCGCGCGGCGCAGCCGATAGCCGCCGTCCTTGCCGAGCGCACTCTCGACAAGCCCGCTCTTGCAGAGCGCGGTCATGATGCTCTCGAGATACTTGACCGAGATATTCTGCCGCGCGGCAATGTCCTTGAGACGGATGTTGCCGCCGCCGCTCTGCTCTGCCATATCCAGCATCACACGCAGGGCGTACCGCCCCTTTGAGGAGATCATCATCGTCGTTTCTGTCCTTTCCGGCATGCAAAACAGGGCACGCCGCTCCTAATTCCTATCATTTCACTGGGCATTATACAACGCGGGTTTGAAAATTGCAATAGATTTTGCGCAAATTCCGCAAAAAAATGCGAAAAAGCCGAATTTGGGTCTCTACCCTTGTCAATCAAGGGTATCATAAAAGTTTGGAACTTGTCCGATTTGCTGCGTACCGCTTGCATTTTCCGGGCAGAATCAATATACTGTCATTGAGCGCATCCGCGCATCCAACATTTCGGAGCTTTTCATGTACAGCTTATTACTCGCCGTCATCTATCTTGCCTTTATCAGCCTCGGACTGCCGGACTCCCTGCTCGGCTCGGGCTGGCCCGCGATGCAGCAGGTCTTCGGCGTGCCGCTTGCCTCGGTCGGCATCGTCTCCATGATCATCTCGGGCGGCACCATCCTGTCCAGCCTCTTCTCCGAGCGCATGGTCAAGCGTTTCGGCACGGGCAAAGTCACCGCGGCAAGCGTGTTTCTGACCGCGGCGGCACTCTTCGGCTTTTCGTTTTCGACGAAATTCGCGCTGCTCTGCGTGTGGGCAGTGCCCTACGGGCTCGGCGCCGGTGCGATCGACGCGGCGCTGAACAACTATGTCGCCATGCACTATTCCTCGCGGCATATGAGCTGGCTGCACTGCTTCTGGGGCGTCGGCACGATCGTCAGCCCCGTGCTGATGAGCTATGCGCTCTCGCACACGGTCTGGAACGACGGCTATCGGTTTGTCGCCTATATTCAGAGCGGCATTGTGCTGGTCCTGCTCTGTACGCTGCCGATGTGGAAGAACGCGCAGGGCGTGACTACGAATGTCGGCGCATCGCGCGTACTCGGACTGCGGCGTACACTGCGCATCCCGGGCGTGCCCTGCCTGCTTGTCGGCTTCTTTGCCTACTGTTCCGCCGAATCGGTCGCCATGCTTTGGGCAAGCAGCTATCTCGTCCGCGTACACGGCACCTCAACCGAGCGCGCCGCCGCGTTCGCTTCCCTGTTCTTCATCGGCATGACGGTCGGGCGTTTTCTCTCCGGCTTTGTCGCCGAGCGTATCGGCGACCGCGGCATGATCCGTCTCGGCATCGGCATCGCGCTCTGCGGTGCGCTGCTGCTCTTTCTCCCCTTCGGCGAGCCAACCGCGATCCTCGGGCTTATCGTCACGGGGCTGGGCTGCGCGCCGATCTACCCGAGCATCATCCATTCCACTCCGAAGACCTTCGGCGCGGAATATTCACAGGCGATCATCGGCGTGCAGATGGCAAGTGCCTATGTCGGCTCAACCTTCAGCCCGCCGCTGTTCGGACTTGTCGCCGAGCGCACCACGCTGTATCTGCTGCCGGTGTGGCTGATCGTCTTTCTTGTCCTCTCGCTCGTGCTGCTGGAACGTGCGGCGCGAAACTCCGGCAAAAAGCGTATATAAACCGAAAAGCGGCTCCCTGCGGGAGCCGCTTTTCGGTTTGCTCTTATGTAATGCGTCCGCCGCGATCAGCCGACTTCGATCTGCGTCAGGTAGAGCGCAATCTCAGAATCGGACTTGGGCGAGATGATGATCACCGCCGTACCTTCGACATCGGTCATGACGGCATAGTAAGCGGAATTGAGATCGCTGAAAACGATGTCGAGCGCGTAGCCGTCCAGCAGGGGGGCGTAGGTCCCGGCATAGGTTCCGTCGGCGCGATCGAGATCGACTTCGCCGTTCTCATAGAACGAGAATTCCAGCGTGCCGCCGACGGTTGCCAGCAGCTTTTCCAGATCCGCTTCCTCCATCTCCTTGCCGTCTGCCATGCCGCCCGAAAGCGTCCAGGTGGTGTAGGTCAGGTCGGGGATGGGATATGCAGCCGCGCTCGAAAGGGCAGCCGGGAAGACCGAGCCGTCTTCCAGCGTTTCCGCAGTACCTGCGGGGGTCTTGTCTTCTGCTGCGGACGTGCTCCCGGCGTTCGCCGTACCGGGTGCATCCTCCGCATCACCGCAGGCGGTGAAAGCAAATACGGCGGTCAGCACAAGGGCTGCCGCGAGCAGTACGGTCATCAGTTTCTTCATGATTCTGTCTCCTTGGAAAAAATAGTTTGCGGTTCCGCCGCACGGCAGTGAAATTTCCACTTGCAGCCGCAGCCGGAATCTGCTATACTGTATCATATACCGTACATCAATGTACGATGCAAGGGGTTTTGTGAAAAAATGAACATGGATTTTCCGAAAGCACAGCTGTTATCCATCGGGGAGGTCGCCGGGGCGCTCGGGCTGACCCGCCGCATGATCTTAAACTATGAGGATCGCGGGCTGATCGCGCCGGATGTCAAGGAAGGCATCGCGGGCAACCGCTATTACACCACCGATACGCTGACCCGCATCCGCTCAATCCGCATCTTTCAGAAGCTCGGGCTGTCGCTTGACGAGATCCGCGCGTATTTTGCGGACGAGACCGACCTTGTGCCGCTGATCGCACGACTGGAAGCCATGCGCGACGAACTGAACCTCAGCATTGAGAAGCTGCGCGTCCGCCTTGTCGACACGGGCGACGCCCCGAGGCGCGTCATCCTGCCCGACGTGACGGTCTATGCGCGCACCATGCGCGCGGGCACGGTCGAGGCGCGCATGGCACAGCTGCGCGATGTGATCCCCGCCGCCATGCGGCAGTACGGCTCGGACACGGGCAGGCGCATGTTTTTCACCGAGTTCCCGCTGCACGACTCCTCCCTCTCCACCTATTGTATTGCCATCCCGCCCGGCAGCACGGGCGAGCATGTGCGCATCCTGCCGGCACAGCCGGCGCTGCTCTGCACACTGCGCGGCGACTATGCGGGGCTGCCTGCCATGCACGCGCGGCTGCGCGATGCCGCCGCAAAAATGCAACTGCCGACGCGCGGCATCTGCCGGCACATCTACATCGAGGGACCGGCGCAGCACCGTGACCCGGACAAGTTCATCACGCAGGTTGCCCTGCTGCTCGACGAAGACAGTGCAACGACGCTCTGATTTTTCGCGAAGGCGTTGCCGCGCCGGAAAAACTATGCTATAATGTAAACACTGTACCCGGACTTTTCGGAGGTTGTGACATGGAAAAAAAGTTATTGATGATCGTCAATCCCGTGGCGGGAACCAAGCGGCTGCGCCCGCTTCTGCTCGACGTGATCTCCATCTTCTCGGCGGGCGGCTTTGCCACCACCGTCATGGTGACCGGCAGGCGCGGCGACGCGGCGGAATTTGCTGCCCGCGGCGGCGACTTTGACCGCATTGTCTGCTGCGGCGGCGACGGCACGCTCAATGAGACCATCAGCGGCATGCTGGATGCGGGCGTGACCATCCCGCTCGGCTATATTCCCTGCGGCAGCACCAACGATTTTGCCTCCAGCATGGGCATTCCCGCCGACATCAAAAAGGCGGCGCACGCCATTGCAAACAGCATGCCGTTGCCGCTGGATGTCGGTAAATTTGATGACAGCTATTTTACTTATGTCGCTTCCTTCGGCGCGTTTACCGCGGCGTCCTACAACGCGCCCCAGGATGTGAAGAATGTGTTCGGTCACGCCGCCTATGTCTTTGAGGGCATCAAGGACCTCGGCAGCATCAAGCCCTATTATGTGAAGCTCGTTGCAGATGGTCGGGAGCTTTCGGGCGAATATGTGTTCGGCGCCATTGCCAATTCCACCTCGTTCGGCGGCGTCGTTAAACTGAAGGATGAGCTGGTCTCCTTAAACGACGGCATGTTTGAAGTGCTGCTGATCAAGATGCCGAAGATGATCGGCGATCTCAGCGTGATTATCAATTCGCTCACAAGCAGTCGCTTTGACAACGATCGCTTTGAATTTTTCAAGGCGTCCGAGCTTGTGGTGACCCCTGCCGAGCCGACCGCATGGTCGCTGGACGGCGAATACAAGCGCACGGAGGGCGCGGTACGCATCCGCAACCTGCACGGCGCCATCAATTTTATTAAGTAAGCGGTAGGACAATGGCAAAAACGATCCTGGAGATTTTCGAGAAATACACGCCCTCGGCGCGGGAGCGCGCCCTGCTCGACACGGCGGCAAACATTTCGCTGCGCGCCGACAAAGCACTGCGCATGGCGGAGATCCGCGCCGATTTTCCCGCGCTTGTCGACAAAAAGGAACTGTACGCCATCGAAGGCGGCATCGCCGCAGCCTACCGGCTGAATTCGATGCGCATTCTGCCGCATTATCCGGCAGAGCTGTTTGACAAAGCATACATTCCCGCAGTCCTTCTCGAGACCGAGCGCGTCGGCACGGTCTCCAAGGGCTTTTTCGGCTATGCGGATGTCCGCGTCGGCGACGGAAAGATCGAGATCGGCATTCCGTTCGGCATGGGCGGCATCGGCATTCTCGACGCGGCGCACACGGCAGATGTCATCGCCGGGATCATCAGGAGCGAGTTCGGACTGGACTACAAAGTCGAGATCAAAGAGGGCGATACCGCCGATGTGCAGAGCATGCGGCGGCAGATCTTTGACGACGAGCTGCGCCGCATGGACGATGATGTCCGCCGCGCCCTCGCCGCCGAGCGCACCATGCCGCACAAGGCGCCCGCCGCCGAGGAAACAGCGCCGCGCGGTCCGGTCGTTGCCACCATTTCAAAAGAAGAGCACGGTGCATCCCAGCTGGGTGACAGTCTGTTCACCAGCGGCTGCATGACCTTTGACACAAGCGAGCCGAAGCAGATCCTCGGCGATGAGTTCACCTTCAACACGCCGACGGCGATCCGCGAATTGCAGTCCCGCACCGGCAGCTTCATCGTCATGGGCAAGGTCTACTCCATCGAGACCAAGGATACCCGCCGCGGCGACAAGACCAATGTCACCATCGGCATCACGGACGGCGATTCCTCGATTTATCTGCGCGCCGCCCTTCCGAAGGAGGAGGCGGGCTTTGTCGGCGACATGAAGACCGGCAAGTGCTACGCCGTCTACGGGCGTGTGCGCGGCGACGACTTCCTCGGCGAGAACATCATGCGCCCGCAGCACATCATGGAGATCAAAGCCGTGCTGCGCGCCGACAAAGCCGAGAAAAAACGCGTGGAGCTGCACATGCACAGCGTCATGTCGCAGATGGACGCCATCATCGACCCCGCCGACGCCATTGCCACGGCAAAGCGCTGGGGGCATCCCGCCATCGCCATCACCGATCACGGTAACGTGCAGTCCTTCCCCGAGATGATGCTCGCAGCCGAAAAGCAAGGCGGCGTGAAGGTCATCTACGGCATGGAAGCCTATTTTGTGGACGACACCGCCCGCGCGCTCTACGGCAAATGCGACAAGCGGCTGGACAGCGAGTTTATCGTCTTCGATATTGAGACCACCGGTCTCTCGGTGTCGAACTGCGGCATCACCGAGATCGGCGCGGTGCGCATCCGTGAGGGCAAGGTGCTGGACCGCTTCAACACCTTTGTCAACCCCGAGATGCCCATCCCCGAAAAGATCACGGAACTGACCGGCATCACCGACGAGATGGTGGCGGACGCGCCGAAGATCGACACGGCGATCCCCGCCTTTCTCGAATTTGCAGGCGACCGCATGCTGATCGCGCACAACGCAAACTTCGATACGAGCTTCATCCGTGCCGCCGCCGAAAAGCTGAAGATTCCCTTCACCAATCCCTATCTCGACACGGTGGCACTTTCCCGCTTTGCCAACCCCACGCTGAAGAAGCACAAGCTGGACATCCTTGCCGAGCATTACGGACTCGGCGACTTCAACCATCACCGCGCCTGCGACGACGCGGAGATGCTGGCAATGATCTACTTCAAGATGTCCGAGCAGCTGATGAACGAGGGCATTTCCGACCTCGGGCGTATCAACGAGGTCATGAAGTCGAATGCCGACCCGCTGAATCTGCGCACCTATCATCAGATCATTCTGGTCAAAAACCTCGTCGGGCTGAAAAACCTGTACCGCCTCATCTCGATGAGCTATCTGCAATACTACCGCCGCAATCCCCGCATCCCGAAGACCGTGTTGGAGCAATACCGCGACGGGCTGATCATCGGCTCCGCCTGCGAGGCGGGCGAGCTGTTCCGCGCCGTGCTGGACGGGCAGTCGCAGGACGAGATCGAGCGCATCGCCTCGTTTTATGACTACCTCGAGATCCAGCCGATCTGCAACAACCGCTTCCTGATTGCGGAGGGCAAGGTCGCGGACGACGAGGGCCTGCGCGACCTCAACCGCAAGATCGTCGCGCTGGGCAAAAAGCTCGGCAAGCCGGTCGTTGCCACCTGCGACGCGCACTTCATGAACAAAGAGGATGAGATCTACCGCAAGATTCTGCTCTCCGGCATGAAGTTTTCGGACGCAGACAAGGACGTCGGGCTTTACCTGCGCACCACCGACGAGATGCTTGAGGAATTCTCCTACCTCGGCGAAGAGACCGCCTACGAGGTGGTCGTTGAAAACACAAACCGGATCAATGACATGATCGAGGACATCCGCCCGATCCCGAAGGGAACCTACACGCCGAACATGGAGGGCGCGGAGGAAGACCTGCAGCGGATGTGCTGGGAGCACGCCCGCGCGCTCTACGGCGACGATCTGCCCGAGATCGTATCCGCGCGTCTGGAAAAGGAGCTGGACTCCATTATCAAGCACGGCTTTGCCGTGCTCTACATCATCGCGCAGAAGCTGGTTGCCTACAGTGAGAGCCAGGGCTACCTTGTCGGCTCGCGCGGCTCGGTCGGCTCGTCCTTCGTCGCGTCGATGGCGGGCATCTCCGAGGTCAACCCGCTGCCGCCGCACTATGTCTGCCCGAAGTGCAAATACAGCGAGTTCTTCACCGACGGCTCGGTCGGCTCGGGCTTTGACCTGCCGGACAAGACCTGCCCGGTCTGCGGCGGTCCGCTGCGCGGCGACGGGCACGACATTCCGTTTGAGACCTTCCTCGGCTTCTTCGGCGACAAGTCGCCGGATATCGACCTCAACTTCTCGGGCGACGTGCAGGGTAAGGTGCATAAATATACCGAGGAACTGTTCGGCAGCGAAAACGTCTTCCGTGCGGGTACGATCGGCACGCTGGCGTCCAAGACGGCGTTCGGCTTCGTCTCGAAGTACCTCGAGGAAAAAGGCATCTCACTTTGCCGTGCGGACATCGACCGTCTGATCGCAGGCTGCGTCGGTGTCAAGCGCACCACGGGACAGCACCCCGGCGGCATCATCGTTGTGCCGAAGGAATACAGCATCTACGACTTCTCGCCGGTGCAGCATCCGGCAGACGACCCCAACTCCAACATCGTCACCACGCACTTCCAGTTCTCGTATCTGCACGATACCATTCTGAAGCTGGACGAGCTGGGGCACGATATGCCGACCAAGTACAAGATGCTCGAGCGCTATACGCACACGAGTGTCATGGACGTGAAGATGAACGACCGCGCCGCCTACGAGCTGTTTGAAAGCTGTGCGCCGCTCGGCGTCACGCCGGACGACATCGGCTGCAACCTCGGCACGCTCGGGCTGCCCGAGATGGGCACGCGCTTCATCCAGGGCGTTCTCGAGGACGCAAAGCCGAAGACCTTTGCCGACCTTTTGCAGATCTCGGGTCTGACGCACGGCACCGACGTGTGGCTCGGCAACGCACAGGACCTCATCAAGGCGGGGACCTGCACGATCTCCGAGGTCGTGGGTACACGCGACGGCATCATGCTCTATCTCATCCGCCACGGGCTGGAAAATAAACTCTCGTT
The DNA here is from genome assembly GCA_003343845.1 of Oscillospiraceae bacterium. Classification (GTDB taxonomy): domain Bacteria; phylum Bacillota; class Clostridia; order Oscillospirales; family CAG-272; genus UMGS902. The sequence goes on along the minus strand of QAKK01000038.1, from coordinate 44,296 downwards.
TGACATCATGGAAGCCGTCCGCAAAGGCAAGGGTGTCAAGCCCGAGTGGGAGGAAGAGATGCTGAAGCACGATGTGCCCGAGTGGTACATCGCCTCCTGCAAAAAGATCAAATACATGTTCCCGAAGGCGCACGCTGCGGCATATGTCATGAGTGCGATCCGCCTTGCGTGGTACAAGATCTACTATCCGATGGAATTCTACGCGGCGTACTTCACGGTCGCGCCCGGCGGCTTTGACGGCGATATTGTGATGCGCGGCAGAGGCGCGGTCAGCGCCACGATCGAGGAGCTGTCCAAGAAGCCGGACGCCACGCAGAAGGAGGCAGAAACCGTCACGGCGCTGTCGCTTGCGCGGGAAGCGCTTGCGCGCGGCGTGGTGTTCCTGCCCGTCGATCTCTACAAGTCGGACGCCACGGCGTTCCTGCCCGAGAACGGAAAGATCCGCCTGCCCTTCGCGGCGCTCGGCGGACTCGGCGAGGGCGCGGCGCAGAAGATTGTCGAGGCGCGCGCCGACGGCGAGTTTTTCTCGATCGAGGAGCTGCGCGAGCGCGCCAAGCTGAACAAGAGCGTCATCGAAATTCTTTCCCAGAGCGGCGCGCTGAAAAACCTCAGCGAAACGAACCAGTATACGTTCTTTTGATTGTCATTAAGCCTCCCTTGTGTAACGCAAAGCCTTCCCTCTTGGGGGAAGCCTGAGAAACGCACCCACTTTGTAGGGCGGCGGCTTGCTCCCGTCGCTCCCGCGCTGCTCTCCCGCAAGGTTTTTCTTCATATCTGCAAAAAAAGGTTTACAAATCGCCGCATATCGTATAAAATAGATATGATAAAAATGTTGATCCATCGGAAAGGATATCGGTCATGGCAGAAATCAAATATAAGCGCGTTCTGCTCAAGCTCTCAGGCGAGGCACTGGCGCGCGACGCAGAGGGAATTTACAACCATGCGTTCATTGACGAAATTGCAAAAGTCATCAAAAAATGCGTCGAGGCAGGCGTCGAGGTCGGCGTCATCGTCGGCGCGGGCAACATCTGGCGCGGCAGACAGGGCGTGAACATGGATCGCGTGCGCGCCGACCACATGGGCATGCTTGCCACCGCGATCAACGCGCTGGCGCTGCAGGACGCCTTTGAGCGCGCCGGCATCACCACCCGCGTGATGACTGCCATCGAAATGCGCGCCATGGCAGAGCCGTACATCCGTGCGCGTGCCGTCCGCCATCTGGAAAAGGGTCGCGTCGTGATCTTCGGCTGCGGGCTCGGTTCGCCGTATTTCTCGACCGACACCGCCGCCGTGCTGCGTGCGGCTGAAATCAATGCGGACGTCGTGCTGCTCGCCAAGAACATCGACGGCGTGTACACCGCGGACCCGCGCGTGGACAAAACGGCAACCAAGATCGACGCGATTACATACCAGGAGATTCTGTCCCGCGGACTTGCCGCCATGGACTCCACGGCGACCTCCTTCTGCATGGACAACCACATTCCGATTCTTGTCTTCGGTCTGGACAACCCCGAGAACATCTATCGTGCCGTCACGGGCGAAGAGATCGGTACGATCGTAAAATAAATTCAGAAAGGATTTACCGCAATGAAACTTGATACCAAAGAATTTGAACACAAGATGAAAAAGTCGATCGAATCGCTGCACCAGAACCTCAACACGGTTCGTGCCGGCAAGGCAAACCCCGAGGTGCTCGCACGTGTCACGGTTGACTATTACGGCACGCCCACGCCGATCACGCAAATGGCTGCCATTCAGGTGCCCGATCCCCGCACGCTGGTGATCTCCCCCTGGGATGCATCGACGCTGAAGAACATCGAGAAGGCGATCCTCGCCTCCGACATCGGGCTGACGCCGCAAAACGACGGTAAGGTCATCCGCCTTGCCTTCCCGCAGCCGACCGAGGAGCGCAGAAAAGAGCTGACCAAGCAGGTTGCAAAGCTCTGCGAGGAAGCGAAGGTTGCCATCCGCAACGTCCGCCGCGAGGCAAACGACAAGACCAAGGCGATAAAGAAGGACGGCGACATGACCGAGGATGAGGTCAAGGCAAGCGACAAGCTGGTGCAGGATCTCACCGACAAGTTTATCAAAGAGGTTGACGTAATTTCCGCAGAAAAAGACAAAGAGATTATGGCAATTTAAGCCGGACTGCCCTATTCAGCGCAGAGCGAAATCGAAAAGGGGGAACAGGAGTGACTGCATCGCGCAGCTTGCCTGTTTTCGGTGAAACCGCTGCGCGGTTTTCCATTCTGTTTATTTTTCGATTTCTTTCGCCGAAATCCGTCCTCGACGTATGTATATACGCCTCACGGACGGATGTTCGGCGAATCTGTATCTGAATCCGGCAGCCCTTTTTGTAGTTTATGGCATTTTTGATAAAGCGAGGACAGACGATGCTTTTATTCGGCAAAGACAAGCCCGCCAAAGCGCACACGAAAGTGGACGAGCGGCTCACGCATATCGCGTTCATCATGGACGGCAACGGCAGATGGGCGAAAAAGCGCTCCATGCCGCGCGAGTACGGGCATGTGAACGGCGCGAAGACCTTCAAGAAGATCATCCGCTACTGTGGCGACATCGGCGTGAAAATGATCACGGTCTATGCGTTCTCCACCGAGAACTGGAAGCGCCCCAAGCATGAGGTGGATGCCATCCTCGGTCTGCTGTCGGACTATATTGACGACGCGGTCGCCTCGATGGACGAGAACAACATCCATCTTGTTTTTCTCGGCGACATGTCCATCTTCCCGCCGGAGTTGCAGGCGAAGATCGAAAACGTCGAGCGCATCTCGCGCGACAAGGATCTGTTGCTCAACATTGCGCTGAACTACGGCGGACGCGCCGAGATCGCGCATGCCGCAAACACGCTGATCGCGGCGGGAAAGACGCATGTGACCGAGGACGACATCTCGGGTGCGATCTACACGGCGCACTGCCCCGACCCGGATCTGATCGTGCGCACGGGCGGCGACATCCGCCTGTCAAACTTTCTCCTCTGGCAGGCGGCGTATGCCGAGCTGTACTTCACGGACACGCTCTGGCCGGATCTGACGCCGCATGAGATCGACCGCATTGTCGCGGATTTTTACAAGCGGAAACGCCGCTACGGAGGGGTATGATATGAAGACAAGAATCATCACCGGCGCCTGCATGGTCGCCGTTGCCATTCCGCTGCTCATCTGGTCGGACACGCCTGTGCTCTCGGCGGCGATCGTGCTGCTGGCGCTGATCGGCGTGTTTGAATACCTGCGCTGCATCAGCATCGAGAAAGCCTTGGGCTTTGCGATCCCGAGCTACCTCATGGCTGCCGCCGCGCCGCTGATGGCGCGGTATCTGAACGGGCACTGGATGTTCTTCTTCGGCGTTGCCTATGTATACACGTTCTACATGCTGGCGCACGCGATGCTCACGAGTGAAAAGTCCGATTTTTCAAAGGTTGCCAAGGCAGTGGTCGGCACGCTGTACATTTCGAGCGGCTTTGCCTGCCTGCTCGCCGCGCGCGACCTTGAACACGGGCTGTTTCTGCTCATCATGATCGTCGTCACGGCGTTCGGCACGGACATCTTTGCCTATTTCTCCGGCTACTTTTTCGGCAAGCACAAGCTGATCCCCGCCGTCAGTCCCAAAAAGACGGTCGAGGGCGCGATCGGCGGCACCCTGCTTGCAGCGGCGCTCTTTGTCGGCTGCGGCGTGCTGTACGCCAACCTCTACAAGGTCGCGCGTCCGCATGTGCTGTCGCTCTTTGTCTGCGGCGCGCTCCTCTCGGTTATTTCGCAGCTCGGCGACCTGATTGCCTCCTACTTCAAGCGGAACAGCGGCATCAAGGACTACGGCAAGCTGTTTCCAGGGCACGGCGGCGTACTCGACCGTTTTGACAGCGTGATCGCGATTGCCCCCATCATGTACATCCTGCTGTCCGATCCGCAGATCTTTGCAATTTTCCGTTAAGCAAACGAGGCATTTCATGAACGAAGAATACACGATTCCGCCGGTCGCGGTGCTCGGCTCCACCGGCTCGGTCGGCAGGCAGACGCTCGACGTCTGCCATCGCTTCGGCGTGCGCGTGGACGCGCTCACCGGCGGCAAAAACACAGCGGAGCTGGAAAAGCAGATCCGCCGCTTCAAGCCGCGCGTCTGCGCCATGGCGGATGCCGACGCGGCGCGTGATCTTGCCGCGCGCGTGCGCGATATGCGCACGAAGGTCTACGCGGGGGCAGACGGCATCCTCCGCGTGATCGACGAGACCGATGCGAAAACGGCAGTCAACTCGATCCTCGGGCTTGCCGGGCTTGCGCCGACGCTTGCCGCCGCATCGCGCGGCATGCGCATCGCCACAGCAAACAAGGAGTCGATCGTCGCTGCGGGCAATCTCGTGGACGCGGCGGTGAAAGCGGGCGGCGCCGAGCTGATTCCCGTGGACAGCGAGCACAGCGCGATCTTCCAGTGCCTGCACTGCGGCACGCACGGCGAGGTCAAGCGTCTGCTGCTCACCGCGTCGGGCGGTCCGTTCTTCGGCTATACAAAAGAACAGCTTGCCGATGTGACGCTTGCCGACGCGCTGAAGCACCCGACCTGGAAGATGGGCGCGAAGATCACGGTGGACAGTGCGTCCCTGATGAACAAGGGACTTGAAGTCATCGAGGCGGTACGCCTTTTCGGCGTCAGCCCTGCGCAGGTCACGGTCGTCGTACACCGCGAGAGTATAATCCACAGCGCTGTGGAATATATTGATAACGCCGTCATCGCCGAGCTGAGCCATCCCGACATGCGGGAGTGCGTGCAGTATGCGCTGACTTACCCTGCGCGTCTGCCTGCAGTCATTGAACCGCTCGACCTCTTCTCGGTCGGCACGCTCACCTTTAAGCATCCCGACACCGAGACCTTCCCGCTGCTGGCGCTTGCCTATCGCGCGATCGGCGAGGGCGGACTGATGCCCGCCGTGCTCAGCGCCGCCAATGAGGCGGCAGTCTCGCTGTTCCTCGACGGAAAGATTCGATTCTGTGAGATTGCAGAGCGGGTCGCCGCCGCGATGGACGGCTTTACAAACAAACCCGATTTTACGGTTGAAGATGTATTTTCCGCGGACAGAGACGCGCGGGCGCGCGTTCTCGCCGCAAAAGGAGTTCAATGACCACCATTCTGTATATTCTGATCGCGGTTTTCGCGTTCGGACTGATGATCCTGCTCCACGAACTGGGGCATTTCCTCACGGCGCGCGCCTGCGGCGTCAAGATCGAGGAGTTTTCCATCGGCATGGGTCCGCGCCTGTGCGGCGTCACCGACAAGCGCGGCACGGCGTTCAATCTGCGCGCCCTGCCCTTCGGCGGCTTTGTCAGCATGAAGGGCGAGGACGAGGAGGCGGACGGCGCGGATTCCTTTGCCGAGAAACGCCCGTGGCAGAAGTTTCTCATCGTGGCGGCAGGCGGGCTTATGAACGTCCTGCTTGCCTTTGTGCTGATGTTCGGGATCGTGCTGTCGCAGGAAGCGCTGGCATCCAACGTCGTGGCGCAGTTCCGCGACGGCGCGACAAGCTCGGCAGAGCTTGCGGTCGGCGACCGCATCGTCCGTGTGGACGGCACGCGCACGCGCGTCTACTACGATGTCGCCTACGAGATCATGCACGCGGGGTATGAGCCCATCGACGTGGAGGTCATCCGCGATGGGCAGAAGCTCGTGCTGCACGACGTGACCTTCCCCACGCAGACCTCGTCCGGCATGCTGTTCGGCGCGGTGGATTTTGTGCCGTATGCCGAGGCGAAAAACGTCGGCAACCTCTTAAAGCACACCTTTGTCCGCAGCTTTTCCACGGTCAAGATGATCTGGGATTCGCTGATCGACATGATCTTCGGCAGGGTCAGCATGGACGCGGTCTCGGGACCTGTCGGCGTGACCGTGGCGCTCGGCGACGCCGCCAAGAGCGGCGGCGGCTCGTTTGCCTATCTGCTCTGCGTACTCTCGATGAACCTCGGCGTGGTCAATCTCCTGCCCCTGCCGGCGCTGGACGGCGGCAGACTGGTGTTCATCCTCTTTGAAATGATCTTCCGGAAAAAAGTGCCCGCCAAGTACGAGGCGGCGGTGCACTTCGTCGGCATCGTGCTTCTGCTCGGGCTGATGGTGCTGGTGACCTTCAAGGATATTGCAAAATTGTTCGGAGGCGGCTTCTGATGCTGGAAAAATACAATGCAATCCGCCGCGCGGCGCGCGAGATCCGCATCGGCGGCGTGACGATCGGCGGGCAAAATCCGATCGCCGTGCAGTCGATGACCAATACCGACACGCTCGACATCGCGGCGACGACCGCGCAGGTGCGCGCGCTCGCCGACGCGGGCTGTGACATCGTGCGCATCACCGCACCCACCGTCGAGGCGGCGAAGACCTTTGCCGCCGTCAAGGAGGCGGGCATCACTGTGCCGCTCGTCGCGGACATTCACTTTGACTATCGCGTGGCGCTTGCCTGCGTGGACGCGGGCGTTGACAAGATCCGCATCAACCCCGGCAACATCGGCGATGAAAACCGCGTGAAGGCGGTTGCCGATGCCTGCCGCACACATCATGTGCCGATCCGCATCGGCGTCAACGGCGGCTCGCTGGAGAAAGAAATTCTCGCAAAATACGGCGCGCCGACTGCGGAAGCGCTCGCCGAAAGCGCGCTCTACCACGCCTCACTGCTCGAACGCTTTGATTTTGACGACATTGTGCTCTCGGTCAAGTCCTCGGACGTCGCCGCCATGGCGGCGGCAAACGCCATCCTTGCCGAAAAGACCGATTACCCGCTGCACATCGGCGTGACCGAGGCGGGCGGCGGCAGAATGGGGCTGATCAAGGGCGCGGTCGGCATCGGCGGCACCCTGCTCCGCGGCATCGGCGACACGGTGCGCGTTTCGCTCACCGAAAACCCGGTGGAGGAAGTCGCCGCCGCGCACGACATCCTGTTTGCCCTCGGCTTTGATACGAAAAAGCGGCTGAACATCGTTTCCTGCCCCACCTGCGGCAGAACAAAAATCGACCTGATCGCGCTTTCGCACGCCTTTGAGGAGGCGGCAGCCGCGGCGGGCATCCTGGATAAGCCGATCACGGTTGCCCTGATGGGCTGCGTGGTCAACGGTCCGGGCGAGGCGCGCGAGGCGGACATCGGCATTGCGGGCGGCAAAGGCGAGGCGGTGCTCATCCGCCGCGGCGAGATCGTCGGCAAGCTCGGCGAGGACGAGATCATCCCCCGCCTGATTGAAGAAATCCAAAAGCTCTGACACATAAAAAAGCGACTTCCCGACGGGAAGTCGCTTTTTGTTATACAAAGTTACTGTTCCTTTTCGACAGCGGCGACCTGTGTATTGATCGCGCGGATTACCTCGGGCGGGAACTTTGGATGGCGGTCGTAGGTGTAAAGCCCGTTGACCTCCTGCTCCACGTCAGTCAGCTGCGTATAGCAGAACGCGCTGATGGCGCGGTTCTCGAGCAGCGCCGTGACCAGACCGCGATAGCGTGCAATGAACTCTTCCTCGCTCTGCGGGCGGTTGCCGTAGCCCCAGCCGCCCTCGGGATGCGCGGGATTCCACCAGATACCGCCGAACTCGCTGACAAACGGGGGTCTTCCGACATGCTTGCCGAGGTTGAAGACCGTGATCGTCTCGCCCTGCTCCAGCGGCAGATAGCGGGCGCGGAAGGTCTCGGGATTCTGATCGTAGTCATGCACATCGAAGATGTCAGACACGGCATCCTGATGCGTCCAGCCGGAGGCGTCGATGTAGATGCGGTCGGGGTCAAAGGAGCGGGTCATGTCCGCAAGCTCGCGGATGAGATCGCGGTCCTGATCCTTCTGCGTCTCATTGAGCGGGCACCAGCCGATGATAGCAGGGTGATTGTAATCGCGCTCCAGCACCTCGCGCCACTCGGGCAGGAAGCCGCGCCATGCCTCGGGGCGCGCGATGTTCAGCCCCCAGTTGGCATGCTCGCCCCACACGATGTAGCCGAGGCGGTCGCAGTGGTAGAGGAACAGCGGCTCGAAAACCTTCTGATGCAGACGCGCACCGTTGAAGCCCATGTCCATCGAGCGTTTGATGTCCGCGATCAGTTCGTCCTCGGTGGGCGCAGTGTAAATGCCGTCCGGATAGAAGCCCTGGTCGAGGATCAGACGCTGATAGACCACCTTGCCGTTGATATAGGTGCGGTTGTTCTTCCACTCGACCTTGCGCATGCCGAAATAGGAATGCACAAAATCGCCGCCTTCAAGTTCAAAGTCGAGATCATAGAGCTTGCCGTCGCCGACGTTCCAGAGATGCAGCTCGTCGAGCTTCACCTCGAGCGTCGCGCTCTTGCCGCTGACGCGCGTTTCGGCAGTGCCGACGACCTTGCCGCCGAATTTTGCCGCGGCGCGCAGGGTCCTGCCATCCGCGTTCTCACAAACCGCCTCGACAAAGACGCTCCGGTTCTCCACGGAGGGGCGGCACTTGATGCGGCGGATGTAGGCGTCCGGCATGTTCTCCAGCCATACGGTCTGCCAGATGCCGGTGGTGCGGGTGTAGGAGCAGCCGATCGAATGGAACTTGCGGCACTGCTTGCCGCCCGGCTGGTTCTGACTGCGCAAAAGGTCGGTGGCACAGATGACGATCTTGTTTGCCCCCGCCGTCAGCGCAGACGTGATGTCCATCGCGAAGGACACATAGCCGCCGATGTGGCGGTCGATATATTTGCCGTTGACGAAGACCTCGGTCTCGTAGTCACAGGCGCCGATGTTGAGGATCGTGCGGCGCCCGGCAGCCGTCCAGTCGGCGGGCAGCTCCACGGTGCGCATATACCACACGCACTCCATGAAGTCGGTATGCGCCAGCCCGGAAAGGCGGCTCTCGGGGCAGAACGGGACGTTGATGACATCGGAGAGCTTCTCGGCTTCATAGAGCTTGCGCTCCTTGCCGCTTCTTCCGGCATCGATCTCAAACTGCCACTCGCCGTTCAGGTTGATCCAATCCTTGCGCGCAAACTGCGGGCGCGGGTATTCGGGGCGTGGAATCATGTTTCATATTCTCCTTTGAAGGTCAAAAATACAAAGTCGGTTTATGCCTATTATACAGGAATATCCCGGACCCGTAAATACAAAATTGCGACCTGTTTGTGTAAAATATGCATCTATTTTTTGCACAAAGCAGTCAATCCGCATCCGCGCGCACAAGCCGCACGCGGAAGGCGATGACGCGCGGCGTCTCCATGCCGTCAAAGCGAATGGTGTAGCACTTCTCATCGCTGTCCGCCGCCAGCACCGTACCGTCGCCGAACACCGCGTGCCGCACCCGGTCACCGACGGCAAATGCCGCAGCCTGCTCCTGCGGCGAAAGCCGTGCAAGGCTTGCGGCAACGGCGCGTTCGGTCTCGCGGATCAGTCCCGCGCGCGGTTCCTTGGTGTAGGTCAGCACATCGCTGCCGATGTCAAGCAAAAAGCGCGAGGGATAGCGCGTGCTGCCGTCAAAGTTCCACCCGTCCGCCTCCGAAAGGTACAGCCCGCGCTCGGCGCGGGTGAGCGCGACAAAGGCAAGGCGGCGCTCCTCCTCCATACCGGGCAGTGTGCGTACCTTGCGCGAGGGAAAGACGCCCTCGTTCATGCCGCAGAGGAACACATAGGGGAACTCCAGCCCCTTTGCGGCGTGCACCGTCATCAGCTTGACACGGTCGCCGCGCTCGGCGGTGTCGGTGTTGGTCATAAGCGCTACGCGGGCAAGATAGGCTTCCAGTGTGCTTTCCTCGCCGCAGGTGGTCTCGTACTCGTAGATCGACTGTTTCAGCTCGGCAAGGTTGTCCAGCCGCTCCTGGCTGCCTTCGGTGCGCAGCATGGTCTCATAGCCGCTGCGATCGAGCAGCTCGGAGAGCACCTCGGAGATCGGGCGCTCCGCCTGCCCCGCGGCAAAGGACTCGACCAGGGCAATAAACTGCCGTCCTTTCGTCGTCTTGAACTCGGGCGTATCGATGTTGTCGCAGAGCGCCGTGTAAAGTGAGCATTGCTTCTCCGCCGCATAGGCTTCAAGCCGCGCCATGCGGCTCTTGCCGAGGTTGCGCCGCGGTGTGTTGGCGATGCGGCGGAAGGAGAGATCATCGCGGTAGACGACCATGCGCAGATAGGACAGCGCGTCCTTGATCTCGGCGCGGTCGAAAAACTGCACGCCGCTGTAGATCGTGTACGGAATCTTCGCAGCGAGCAGCACCTCCTCAACCGCGCGGCTGACATAGTGCGCGCGGTAGAGCACGGTCATGTCCCGATAGGGGACGCCCGCCTCGCAGAGCTTCCGCATCTCGCCCGCGATCCACTCCGCCTCCGCCGTCTGCGACACGGCAAAGTGACAGAGCACGGGCGCACCGCAGGGCAGCATGGGCACGAGCGTCTTCTCGATGCGGAAGTGATTCTTCGCGATCAGCGCGTTCGCCGCCGCGAGGATCTCAGGCGTGGAACGATAGTTCTGCATCATCATGACCGTGTGCACCTGCGGAAATACGCGGTCAAACTCGGTGAGGTACTTCACATTCGCGCCGCGCCAGGTGTAAATGGTCTGGTCGGGGTCGCCGACGATGAAAAGGTTCTTGTGGTAGCCGCACAGCACCTCCATCAGCTCGTATTGCAGGGCGTCAATGTCCTGGAACTCATCGATCATGATGTATTCCAGCCGCTCCTGCCACTTGCGGCAGATATCGGCATGCGTGCGGAACAGGTACAGCGAAAACTTGATGAGGTCGTTGTAGTCCACGCCGAAGCATTTGCGCGCCTGATAAAGATAGCCGTAGAAAATGATGTCCGATGCGGTCACCGCCGCCTCGTAACGCGCGCGCAGCTCGTCCGGCGTCTTTTCGATCACGTCGAGGTAATAGTCGGGGGCCTTGACCAGCTTGCGGATCTCGATCATGTCCCGCGCGTCGCTGAAGGTCATATCCCGCAGGGTCAGCCCGCGCTCCTCGTAGATGATGCCGAGCATTGCATCAATGTCCGAATTGTCCAGCACGAGAAAGCTCTTCGGATAGCCGACCGCATGGCTGTCCTCCTGCAAAACCGACACGCAGAAGCCGTGGAACGTGTTGATGTACCCGGTGTCGCTGTCCCCGATCAGCGCGCGGATGCGCTGCCGCATCTCGCCCGCCGACTTATTGGTGAAGGTGACGCAGAGAATGTGTCCGGGCAGAATGCCGAGCTCGTTTACAAGATAGGCAAAGCGGCGGGTGAGCGCGCGGGTCTTGCCCGAGCCGGCGCCCGCAATCACGCGGACAAAGCCCTCGGTCGTCGTGACCGCCTCGCGCTGCGCCGCGTTCAGTCCGTCCAGCAGATCCTCCATGAGATGCACCTCCCTTTTGTACCAGTATAGCAGAATTCTGTCGAAAGCGCAAGGCAAAGCCGCTCGACAAAGCCGAATCCCGCGCAAAAAGCGGCGAAAAAAGTCCCTGTACCGCGTACAGGGACTTTTTTCGTATCCCACACAAAGGTCTGGGCAGCCCGCATCGGCGAAGTACCGTTTGCGAAAATCTCATACACAAATGTGCGCGCGATCCGAAACAAGCTGCCACCTCCTGCTCATTACGGTTTCAAACCGGATATTTTGGGCAACGCGCCCCGCTCCGCCACGGATTGAAGCAGCGCAGCAAGCGCCGCTGCACGCACATTGTTGCCGACAAAGACGATGTTCTTCGCAGGCTTGCACGCAGGGTGTCCAGAATCGCGTCGATCTGCGTATAGCGGACGACAACAAAAATCACATCATACGGATCCTCCGGCAGAAGCGCGGTCACCACCGGCACGCGGCTGACTGTCAGGCAGGGCGAAAACTTGTTCTTGATCCGCAGCCCGTTTGTCCGAATCTCCTCCGCCCAGCTTCCCCGCGCAAGCAGGGTCACATCTTTCCCGGCGCGAAACAGGTTGTTTGCAAGATTGCAGCCGAGCACGCCTGCGCCGAATACCAGAATTCGCATTGTGAAACCTCCTGAAGCGGTAAAGTCGGAATCAAACCCGCCGTTCAAGTGAGTTAGTTCAGGCTAACCGCAGCGTATTTGAAAAGCCGCTTTGCAGCAGCTCTTTGTTTATCCGACCACATTATAGCACGCAGAAATCGGTTTTTCAAGAGAAAATTTGCAGATGAGATGCAGAGAACACCGCATCCGCCGCGAGCGTGCTGTTTCCCGCCGGGGAAGGCTTGGATACGCACTCTGCCCCCGAACCGCCATTGTACAGGATGTTATCTACTCTGCACATAACACCTCATCCACTGCGAGCGTGCTGTTTCCCTCAGGGAAACGCATTGGGAACGCTTGCGTTCCCGTCCCCGTCTTCCCCCACTGGGGAAGGCTTGAATACGCACCCTGCCCCCAAACCGTCGTATTTTAGGACAGATGTGCGTGGATTTTCTGCCGCCATATTTCCATATGGCAAAGAAAATCCGCGCGCAAGAAAAACAAAAACGCAAGGCACGCCTTGCGTTTTTGTTTTTCGTTCTGTCCAAAATACGACGGTTCTAATCTCAGTTGTTGACCATCTTGGAGATTTCATCCGCGAAATTCTCCTCGCGCTTCTGGATGCCTTCGCCCTTCTCATAGCGGACGAAGCCGACAACGGCGATATGACCGCCGAATTCCTTCGCGGTGGTGTCGACATACTTCTGCACGCTCATGGAGTCGTCCTTGACGTATGCCTGTTCGAGGAGGCAGTTTGCCTCGTAGAACTTGCCGATCTTGCCGTCGACCATCTTCTCCTTGATCTGCTCGGGCTTCTTTGCGTTCTTCTCATCGTTGTCGATCTGCGACTTGATGATCTCACGCTCCTCGGCAATTCTCGATGCGGGAACAGCCTCGCGGTTGAGGTACTCAACCGGGTATGCAGCGGTCTGAAGCGCGATGTTCTTTGCAAATTCTGCAAAGCCTGCGTTGTTCTTCGCAGCATCGTCCGCCTCAAACTTGATGATGACGCCGATTGCGCCGCCGCCGTGGATATAAGTGCTGGTCGTGCCGTCTACGATGACGAAGCGGCGGAGATCCAGCTTCTCGCCGATGGTGAAGATCATTTCCTTCATCTTATCTTCAACCGTCAGGTCGGTGTCCTTGTACTTGCAAGCCTTGAGTGCGTCCACATCTGCAGGCTTGTGTGCGATGATGGTCTCGAGCAGACCGCGGACAAACTCGCGGAAGTTCTCGTTCTTCGCAACGAAGTCGGTCTCGGTGTTGACCTCGATCATCGCGGTGGTATCGCCGGCGGTCAGAATATCGATCAGACCGTCCGCTGCGATTCTGTCAGCCTTCTTTGCGGCGACGGCAAGTCCTCTCTCGCGGAGAACCTTGATCGCCTCATCCATGTTGCCTTCTGCTTCGACAAGCGCCTTCTTGCACTCCATCATGCCGCAGCCGGTCTTTTTTCTCAGCTCGGCAACGTCCTTTGCGGTAATGTTAGCCATCTTTTCTGCTTCCTTTCCTATTCTGTAAAATGGGTTAAAGCCTTATGCCTCGACGGTCTCTGCGGTCTCTGCGGTCTTTGCTTCCTCGCCCTCGGCTTCGGGAGCAAAAGCCTCGCCCTGTCTGCCCTCGATAACGGCGTCTGCCAGGGTGGAGGAGATCAGTTTGATTGCGCGGATCGCGTCGTCGTTACCGGGGATGATGTAATCTGCATCATCGGGGTCGCAGTTCGTATCCACGATTGCGACAACCGGAATGCCGAGCTTCTTTGCCTCGAGAACAGCGATCTTTTCCTTTCTGGGGTCAACGATGAAGATCGCATCGGGCAGCTTTTCCATGGTCTTGATACCGCCGTAGTTCTTCTCCAGGTCGAAGATTTCCTTCTGGAGTGCGGCGACTTCCTTCTTGGGGAGCAGGTCAAACGTACCGTCGGCAGCCATCTTCTCGAGGCTGTTGAGGCGGTTGATGCTCTTGCGGATGGTCTTGAAGTTGGTCAGCATGCCGCCGGGCCAACGCACGTTGACGTAGTACATGCCGGCTCTCTCTGCCTCTTCCTTGATGGTGTCGGCAGCCTGCTTCTTGGTGCCGACGAAGAGGATGTTGCCGCCGTTTGCGGACAGGTCACGCACAAACATGTACGCTTCCTCAAACTTCTTCACGGTCTTCTGCAGGTCAATGATGTAGATGCCGTTTCTCTCGGTGAAGATGTATTCCGCCATCTTGGGGTTCCATCTTCTGGTGTGGTGTCCGAAATGAACACCGGCTTCAAGCAGTTGTTTGATCGAAATAACAGACATAATGTCCCTCCGGTTTTTCCACCATACAGGCTCCGCCGCCAACCTTTCGGCACCGAACGGCGCTCCGCTCCGTATGTGTGTGTTAATTTATCTGCATACTTTTGCAGACTAAAATAGTATAGCACGCTTTTTCCGTCATTGCAAGCATTTTTGCAAATTTTTTCGCTATTTATATAAAAAAGAAGACAGGCGTCTGCCTGTCCTCTTTGCGATTGTATTTCAACCCCAGACGTTGACCTTACCGTCCTTGCGGAAGACCAGTGCGCTGCCGCCGCTCAGAGCAATTTCACTCTCTTCGACAAGACCGTCTTCGCTGGTGAGCAGAATCTCTGCCGTTTGCAGCGCGACGACCGCAAGCTGCGGCGCTTCATACAGTTTCTTTTTCATCTTCGTTCACTCTCCTTTGGCGAAAAGTGTGGTGCCGTTGTCGGCACAGACATCGCCGTCAAGCTCAATCGTTCTGCCGCGATATTCGGTCCCGTCCGTGCCGATCGCATAAGGCGTGATGCGGATCACGGTGTTTTCCTCGGTGTAAGCGGCGGTATCGAACAGCAGACGTGCGGTATACAGATAGGATGCGCCGAGATCGGCAGGCTTGCAGGTCGACTGTCTGCCGTCGATCGTCAGATGCAGCGTGGTGTAAACCGTGCGGACTTCGCTCTTGTCCGTGGTATCCAACGGGGATGCTCCGGTGCGGATCACGCGATATTCAATGCCGACCGCCGTGTAGTTCAGTGCGTCAATGCCGCAGACCACGTCGATCGGATAGTATTGCGTGCCGCCTTCGGTGACAGCAGCCTGACCGACCACGGTGAGCGTCTCGCCGAAACGGTCGTCATAAGCAGACGGAGTGGCACTGTATCGGTTGCCTTCGGCAAGCGTCTGCGGTTTGTAGCCTGCCGCACAGTATTCGCCAAGCACTTCTTCGGTGAAGATACCGCCCGAGACCGCGATGCGCGCGCCAGCGCCGTTTGCAAAGTTGCCCGCGCCGTTTGTGTCAAAATTGCCGCCCTTGACGGCGATACGCGCGGTCTCGCCGCTGTTGGAAATCAGCGCTGCAGTGGATGATGCAGTGGAGACGTTCGCTGTCTCAATCGTGAGCCTGCCGTGGTTCTCGATGGCGGAAACGGCGGCACTGCCGGTATAGGCGATCTTACCGGTCTTGTTCTCGCTCGTATCGGTAATCGTCAGCGCACCGCCCTCGGCGACCGTCAAAGGTGCGGTGCCGTCCGCCGCGCTGAGCGTAAAGCCGTTCAGGTTCAGTGTGGTGGTTGTGTTTGCCGGGATGGTCAGTGCCGTCGGCACATCGGCAAACAGGCGAATCTCTGTGCGTGCAGCGTTAAACAGGGGCGCATGGGTGTGAATGTCGTCGATCACCTGTTGTGCATGGGTCAGACTGCCGCCGAAGTATTCCGGAAGTTCACCCAAATACTGGTTCGTTTTGATGGAATTGCCGTCGGCATCGTAGTAATACACACCGATGACGAACGTGTCATCCGCCGCAGAAGCCGGCAGCGCGAACGAAAGCGTCAGCGCGACCATCGCAAGCAGGGCACAGAAAAGCACACCGATTCTCTTTTTCATTGCAAATTCTCCTTACTCGTCAATTCCTGTTGTCTATTTGTCCTTGCATGTGAAAAATTCGGAATCATTCTCGATATTATTTCTAACATGCTTTCTCCGGGCTGTCAAGCGAAAAAAAGCATTTTCGGCGGCGTGTACAAAACGCCGCCGAAAGTTCGCGATTTCATCAAAAAACTGCACAAAAAGAAATTAAGAATTATTTTCCTTATTTTTCTTGTTGATTCAGCAGAAAAATCCGCGTTTTTTCTTCTTGTTCTCCTTGTCTTTCTCCTTGCACGCGCAGCGGCACTCCTCGACGGCGATGTCCACGAGGATCACATCGTCGCCGATGCGCACGATCTTGCACCACGGGATGACCACCTCCTCGGTCTTGGAAAAGCCGAGCGCGGCGCAGTCGCCGACGACCAGCGCGACGATTTTTCCCTCGCAGGTCTCAAACTCGATGTCGGTGACAAACCCGATATTCGTTCCGTCCCGCACATTGATGACATCCTTCTGACCGAGGTTTGTTGTTGAGCAGCGTTCCGTAAAATCACCTCCTACTTGTTTATTTGTATTGCTAAATCTATGTTTTTTTGCTATAATCAATGCAGGAAAGAGGTGACCGTCTATGACCGTGTGTCCGAAAACCACCGATCTTGCCGCCGTCCGCGCGGCACTCCCGAAGCGACCGAAGGATGCCAACAAAGCCACCTTCGGGCGCGTTCTGCTCATCTGCGGCAGCGACAACATGCGCGGCTGCGCCGCGCTTGCCGCCCTCGGCGCGCTGCGCACGGGCGCGGGGCTTGTCACACTGGCGGGCACGTGCGCGGTCATCGACACGGTCTCGTCCGCCGTATTTGAGGCGACCTATCTCGACCGCGCGAAGGACGACATCTTCGCCGCAGCGGCAAAGGCAAACGCCGTCGGCTACGGCTGCGGGCTCGGGCGTGGCACCGACGTCGCCGAAATGCTCACCCGCCTGCTTGCATCGCCCGGCGCACCGCTGGTCATCGACGCGGACGGGCTGAACGCGCTTGCCGCCGATCCGGACATTCTCAAAAGTGCGGCGCGCCCCGTGGTGCTGACGCCGCATCCGCTCGAATTCTCCCGCCTGTGCGGCAGGACGGTCGCCGACATCCAGGCAGACCGCGCCGCAGTGGCAGCCGCATTTGCAAAAACATATTTCAACCCCGCCGTCGGCGGCGTGCTGCTGCTGAAGGGCGCGGGCACAGTCATCACGGACGGGGAAACGGTGCTTATCAACCCGACCGGCTCCACCGCCCTCTCCAAGGGCGGCACGGGCGACACGCTCTGCGGCATGCTCTGTGCCTTTCTTGCCGAGGGCGCAAGCCCGCTTGATGCGGCGATGATCGCCGCCTATGTCCACGGGCTGGCGGGCGAACGCGCCGCCGAGGTCTACTCCGACTACGGCGTGCTGGCGCAGGACGTCTCCGCCTTTGCCGCGAAGGTGCTGCGCGAGATCACAAAATAAGTTTTCGATTTTTACGGAAAGGAGTCCGCCATGCAGTTTGACCCCGCTTCCAAAAAGCTCCGCATCGACGCCGCAGAGCTTTGCCATACCGTGGTGAACCATGCAAGCATCGACCGCCGCGCCGCGCACATCCGCCCGGACGACGGCAAGGTTGATGAACTGCTTGAACATCAATACGGCACAAATTATCACCCGAAGCAGGAACTCTGCCGCACGGTCAGCCGCGGCGGACTGTTCTATGAAATTCACGCAACCGCCGACGGCATTGCCCGCGCGAGCGGCAAGACCACGGTCTGCGTCAACCGTCTCTTCGGCGACTACACCTCGAAGCTGGACGCCGACCGCACGGCGGAAACGGTGGCGTTCGCCGCCCTCCTCGCCTACATGGTCGCCGAGAGCGAGATGCTTGGGACTATCGCCTTCCGCATCACGTTTTTCCACAACAGCCGCGACAAGAGCGTGATCGAAAAGAGCTTTTCCCGCCGCGAGCTTGCGGAGGCGGTGGGGCGGCTGCTCGACCTGCACCGCCCGTTTGCCGCGCTGGAAGCGGAGCGTCTGTGCGTGCGCATTCCGAACTGCAAGACGCTGACGTTTCCCTACCCCGAGATGCGCCCGCAGCAGCGGGACTTCATCGTGGAGACGCTGCGCGCCATCGGCAGCGGCAAAAAGGCACTGGTCGAAGCGCCGACCGGCACAGGCAAGACGGCGGCGGCACTCTACCCCGCCCTGCGTGCGCTCGGCGCGGGCATGATCGACAAGATCTTCTACTTCACCTCAAAGAACACGACAGCGCTTGCCGCGCTGGATGCGGCACGGAAGATGTCGGACAAAACCGGCATCCGCGCCGTCCACATCACGGCAAAGGAGCGCATCTGCCCTGTGAAGCTGCGCGACCCAATGAAGTGCACGCCCGAGGTCTGCCCCCGTGCCAAGGGGCATTTCGGGCGCGTGCCGGACGCCATCGCTGACCTTGTCGGCGCGGCGCGCATCTACGATGCCGATACGATTGCCGACATCGCGGGCAAGCACAGCGTCTGCCCCTATGAGCTGTCGCTCGACCTCTCGGAGGCGTGCGACCTCATCATCTGCGACTGCAACTACCTCATTGACGAGGCGGCGTATTTCCGCCGCTATTTCGAACCGGGCGCGTCCGACGCGCGCTATGTTTTCCTCTTTGACGAGGCGCACAACCTGCTCGACCGCGCGAAAGCGTGCTACGGCGGCGAGCTGCGCCGCTCCGAGATCCGCCGTTTCCTCGATGAGACACGCACCGCACCGAAGAACGCGGTCTGCGACGCCCTCACCGATCTGGACTTCTACATTGACAGCATGCGGGAACTCTGTGCCGACAACCTCGAGGAGGACGCCGGCGGCACGGTGCACGGCTTCACCACCGTGCACAGCTTTGACAAGCAGCTCTATGACCTGCTTGTCGCCTTTGACCGTGCGGCATCAAAGTACATCCGTTCCCCACTCTGCGGCAACCTGCCGGACAGCCTCCACATGCTTGCGGACAAAGCAAAGAAGTACATCACGGCAATGGAGCTGTTCGACCGCGCCTTTGTCGGCACGGTCACGGTGCACGGCGAGGAAGTCATCACAAAGGTCATCTGCATCGACCCGTCCGAGCTGCTGGCAAAGAAGACGGCGCGCGGCAGAGCTACGGTCTTCTTCTCCGCCACGCTCACGCCGCTCGACTACTACGCCACGCTCTACGGCGCGCCGGATGCGGCAAAGCTCAAGCTGGACTGCCCCTATGATCCCGCCAATCTCTGCGTCTGCATCATGGACAAGCTCAGCGTGCGCTACCAGTACCGCTCGCAGAGCGCCGCCGCCGTTGCCGACGCGATCATGCAGACGGTCAGCCGCCGCGATGGCAACTACATGGTGTATTTTCCATCCTATGCGTACATGACCGAGGTGCAGACTCTGTTCAAATACAAGTACCCGCACATCCGCACCGTCGTGCAGGCAAAGGAGATGTCCGAGTATGCGCGCCGCGGCTTTCTCGACGCGTTCCGCGCGGGCGCACGCACGGCGCTGGTCGGCTTTTCGGTGCTCGGCGGCATCTATTCCGAGGGGATCGACCTCGTCGGCGACCGGCTGATCGGCTCGGTCATCGTCGGCGTCGGACTGGTGCAGCCCAGCGACGAAAACGAGATCCTGCGCGAATACTACGACGACAAATACGAGGCGGGGCGCGAATACGCCTACATATATCCCGGTTTCAACCGCGTCTTACAGGCGGCAGGGCGCGTCATCCGCACCGAGACCGACCGCGGCGTGATCGTCTTCATCGACGAGCGCTACGCCGAGCCGACCTACAAGGAGTTGATGCCCGCGCAGTACCGCACCGCGAAATTTGTCGGCGACACGCAGTCGCTCACCGCCGTCCTCGACCGCTTCTGGGCGGACAAATGAGGCGGAAAGCAGCCCGCAGACTGTATGCAGGAATCAAAAAGAGGACTTTTCCGGCAAAAAGTCCTCTTTTTTATTTCTATTCAACTTTGGCAAGCGCGAGGGATGCCGCGGCATCTTCAATCAGCCGCCGCTCGGAGAACGGCAATTTGCCGCCGCGCACAAGCTGATACTGTTCATGCCCCTTGCCCGCAAACAGCACAATATCGCCCGCGCCCGCATGCTCCACGGCGTAGCGCACCGCCTCGGCGCGATCCGGGATAATCTCGGTCGGGATCTCGCGTACAAAGGCGTCCCGGATGGCGGCACAGATCGCGGCGGGATCTTCAAAATCCGGGTTGTCCGCCGTGAGGATCACCATATCCGCCTGCTCGCTGACGACCTTGCCGAGCTCGGCGCGCCGTCCCTCGGTGCGCCCGCCGACCGAACCGAGCACGCAGACAAGGCGGTGCGGCGCATAGGCGCGCAGCGTGGTCAGCGCACTCTCAAGGCTCAGCCCGTTGTGCGCGTAATCGAGGATAAACACGGCGTCAAGCGGCGTTTTGACGATCTCAAAGCGTCCGCGCACATAGGTGTGCGCAAGCGACGCGGCGGCATCGTCGATCGACACGCCGAACAGATGCGCAAGCGCGACGGCGCAGAGCGCATTGTGCACGCTGAACGCCCCCGGCATCGGCAGACGCACGCGGCGGCGTGTACCGAAATAGGTCAGCGTAAATTCCACGCCGAGCTCCCCCGCCGCGCGGAACGGCGTCATCTCCGACGCGCGAAAATCCCCTGCCGTCACGCCGAAGCTGCTGCAAAGCGCGCTGCAGCCGTCGAGCATATAGGCGGTCGCGGGATCGTCGGCGTTGCCGACCGCAAAGGTCGCGCCAAAGTCGGTGAACAGTTTCTTTTTCGAGTCGCGGTAATGCTCAAACGTCGGGTGTTCAAACCCGCCGATGTGATCGGGCGCGAGGTTGGTGAATGCCACTGCGTCAAACGGAATGCCGTACACGCGGTCGAGATACAGCGCCTGCGAGGACACCTCGAGGACGACCGCGCGGCAGCCCGCGCTGCGCATCCGATCAAAATAATAGTGCAGCTCCAGGCTCTCGGGCGTGGTGTTCTTCGTGTCAAAATGATTGCCCATGAAGTCCACGCCGTTTGACCCGATGTAGCCTGCGGGCATCCCGTTTTCGGAGAGGATTGCCGCCAGCATCAGCGCCGTGGTGGTCTTACCCTTGGTCCCCGTGATGCCGATGACGGTCAGATCCCGCGCGGGGAAGCCGTAGAATGCCGCGCTGACCTGCGCCAGCGCGCGGCGTGTGTCGTTTGTGTAAACAATGACGGCATCGTCGGGCAGTGACAGCTTCGCTTCGGCTAAAAACGCGCGGCAGCCCGCCGCATAGGCGCGCGCGGCAAAGGCGTGTCCGTCACCGGTGAACCCGCGGATGCAGACGAACAGCGTCTCGGGCGCAGCGGCGCGCGAATCGCAGACCACGCGCTCGATATTTTCATCGCCCGTGCCGTTCTGCTGCCGCACGGCAACGCCGGACGCCGCAATCAGTTCGGACAACTGCATCAGATGCCTCCCTCCGCGTCGCAAAGCGTCTTGCCGCACGCCAGCACTGTGGCGCGCGCCAGCGCATCGACCGAATCCACGAAACGACCGCCGAGGTGATAGTCCCGTTCAAGCAGCGACAGCTCGGTGCAGCCGAGCACGAGAAAATCGCAGCCGTCGTCCAGCATGCGGTTTGCCACACGGTAAAACGCCCGCATGTCGGGGCGTCTGCCGCATTTGATTTCCTGATAGATGATAGCGGTGATGACCGCCTGCTCCTCCGGCGTGGGGGCGGCACATTCAATACCGTGCGCCTGCGCCACGGCGGGATAGGTTCCTGCCGCGATGGTGCCTTCGGTGGCAAGCAGTCCGATCTTGCGCGCGCCCTTGCCCGCAAGCAGCTTCAGCGTTTCCTCGATGATATTCAGCATCGGGATGTGTATGCTGCCCGCAATCGCGTCGTAAAAATAGTGCGCCGTATTGCATGGCATGGCGATCACATCCGCGCCCGCGCGCTCAAGGATCTTTGCGCTCTCCACCATGCGCGGCGTGGGATCGACCGTGCTCTTGCCGAGGATGAAATCCGTGCGGTCCGGCGTGTCGGCAAGCCCTGCAAGGATCACGTTGATGTGCTCCTGATCGCAGGATGCCTTCGTCAGCGCGGTGACCTTTTCATAGAAGTAGACCCCTGCCATCGGACCGAGCCCGCCGAGAATGCCGAGCGTCTTTGCTTTTTCCATACGCGCCTCCTCAGCCGTCCTGCTTCGGGCAGTAAGTCTTATACTTTTTGTAGAAGCGTCTGCCGTGCTCGATCAGATACAGGACGCGCATCGGATTGCGCAGAACGTCCCATGCGTACCACATCGAGGAAGACTCCTTCTTCTGCCGGGAGAGGCGCTTTGCCTCGGGCACGACCTTTTTACTTGCATACTTATAGATGACGCCGCGCGGCACATAGTGCCAGAAATGCGGCTCGCTCGCCTCGGTGTACGGGATGTCGCGGCAGAGAACATTGTCCTCGATCAGATACTTTGCGATGTTCAGCCCCGAGGACGTGACATAGTAGTTGCTTCTGCCCTGCCGCAGGTTGATCTCGAAGGCGTTCAGCGTACCGTCGCGGTCGTCGTATTTGATGTCAAAGTTGGCAAAGCCGCGGTAGCCGACATCCTCAAGCAGGGTGCGGAATTTAGCGGTCAGCTCCGGGTTGTACTCGGTGATGATGGCGGCGTGGTTGCCCAGCCCCTTCGGCGTGTGCTCTTCAAGCAGTACATGACCGAGGCACATCATCTTCACCTTGCCATCCTTGCCGACATAGGCGGTCAGCACGCGCATGTTGGCATCCGTGCCCTCGATCCTGTCCTGCAGGATCATCCGCTGTGTATAGCCTGCATTGTAGATCTCGGCGACGATTTTTGCCGCCTCGGCGGGGCTTTCCGCCGTGTAGACCTTCTTCATGCCGTCGAAGGGGTGATGCCAGTAGTCGATGCTGGAGGACGGCTTGACGATGATCGGATAAGCAAAGCCGAGCTTGTCCGCCGTGAGCGCATCCGCCTCGGCGGGCGCATCCAGTACCACCGTCTTCGGGTGGCGAATGCCGTACTTGTCGCACATTGTATAGAAATCCGCCTTGTCCACCAGTTTCTGCATCAGATCCTCGCGGATGTAGGGGATGATATAGCGGTCTTCCAGCTCTTCGCGGTGTCTGATGAGCAGCGCGGCATACTCGTCGGTGCAGCCGAGCGCGATCAGCGTCGCATCGCTGTGCTTGGCGGCAAAGTCCGCCATCGCCATCATGAAGGTATCGTCCTGATTCAGGTTCTCCACGCGGTGAAACTTCACGATCGAGGTGTGCTGCGTGATACCGATGGCATAGCGCCCCATCGCATGCGAGACAAGCCCGTATGCCTCATGGAATGCGCGCGCCACGTTATAGCAATTCTGATCCGCGCCGATCAGCACGGGAATGACATTCAGATTCAAGTCTTCCATAATACTATCCTTACCCTAAAATCAGTTGTAGACCGGGAGAATGAAGTCGATGAAGAAACGCTTGTACCAGACGAGGAAGGTGAAGACCGTCCAGATCTTGCGCCCGTTGTTCGCCTTGCCCGCCACATGGTCGTCGAGCAGGCGGATCAGCGCATCGGTGTCAAAAAACTCGGCAGCAAACGCGCTCTCGAAATAGCGGCGCACGATCTGCGCATATTTCTCCTCGCGCAGCCACAGGCGGATCGGCACGGGGAAGCCCTTTTTCTTGCGGTTTGCCCATTCGTCGGGGAGCGTGCGGTTTGCCGCGTGGCGCAGAATATACTTGGTGTTTTCCTTTGTGATCTTGTACTTTGCGGGGATCTTCTCCGCCATCTTCATGACCTCTTTGTCGAGGAAGGGCACGCGCAGCTCCAGCGAGTGCGCCATGCTCATCTTGTCCGCCTTGAGCAGAATGTCGCCCGGCAGCCAAAGCATCAGGTCGAGATACTGCTTCTTGGTCAACTCGTCGCGCCCCTTAACGCGCGCGTAGATCTTGCCGGTGATGTCGTGCACGCGCTCGCCGTTTTTATATTCGTCGCGCAGGACCGCCTTTGCCTCCTTTTCGGGGAAGACCAGCGCCTGTCCGATGAAGTAGTCCTCGGGGCGTCCGCTGGCCTTGATGATGAAGTCATGCCCCTTGAAATAGGGCAGCGCGCGCGCCACGCGCGCGGCGGCAATGCGCAGAAACTGCGGCAGTTTCTTGTACTTCCGCATCATCGGAGTCTCGTCATACCACTCATAGCCCGCGAAGATCTCATCCGCGCCCTCGCCGGAGAGCACGACGGTGACGTCCTCGGCAGCCAGCTTGGCAAGGAAATAGAGCGGCACACTCGACGGGTTGGACTGCGGCTCATCCATGTGATACTGGATGGTCGGAAATGCCTCAAAGCACTCGTCCGCCGAGATCATGCGGCGCACGTTTTTGATCCCGAGCCGCTGAGACAGCTCTGCCGCCTCGTTCGTCTCGTTGAATTTCTCATGCTCGCCCTCAAAGCCGACCGAAAAGGTCTCCTCCGGCATGAGGCAGGCGGTGATATAGCTGGAATCCACGCCGCCCGAGAGGAACGAGCCGACCGGCACGTCGCTGATGCGGTGCGCCTCGACCGATTCGTGCACGACGCGGTCGAGCTCCTCGGAGTACGCCTCAAAGTCGCCGTCCTTCGCCTCAAAATCCACGTCCCAGTAGCGCTCGGTGACAAATTCGCCGTCCTTCCACTCGAAGAAATGCGCGGGCAGCAGCTTGTACACCCCGGCAAAGAAGGTCTCCTCGGTGGCGCTGTACTGGAAGGTCAGATACGGCAGCAGTGCGTTCTTGTTGACGGCACGCTCAAAATGCGGGTGCGCCAGCATGCTCTTGATCTCGGAGGCGAAGATGAACTCGCCGTCCTTCGTGGTGGTATAATACATGGGCTTGATGCCGAACATATCGCGGGCGCCGAAGAGCTTCTTCTCCTTCGTGTCCCAGATAACAAAGGCAAACATGCCGCGCAGCTTCTTCACAAGCTCGCGCCCGCCGTACTGCTCATAGCCGTGCAGCAGCACCTCGGAGTCGCAGTGCGTCGCAAAGGTGTGCCCCGCCGCGATAAGCTCCTCGCGCAGCGCCTGAAAGTTGTAGATCTCGCCGTTGTAGACCAGCACAAGACTCTTGTCTTCGTTGTACATCGGCTGCGAACCGTCCGCAAGGTCAATGATGCTCAGGCGACGGAAGCCGAGCGCCATATCCGCGTCGGTATACGCACCCGCGCTGTTCGGTCCGCGGTGGACGATCAGATCCATCATGTTTTGCACGATCTCACGCTTGTATTCGATTTTTCCGGAAAACCCGACGATACCGCACATAGCAAAATCCCCGTTTATGAAAGTATTTCTTTAACTAATATAGTATACCATAAACGATACGAACAATCAAGATACGCAAAAGGTCTTTTTTCGCGAGGGGCAAAAACTTTTTTCGGAAAATTCGCAAAAGGGCTTGACAATCCGCCGCCCGGTTTGTATAATATAAAAGTGCTCGACGGCAAGCCGTCGGCATCCCTCATAAAGTCCAGGCATTCTGCGAGAGTGGCGGAACTGGCAGACGCGCACGTTTGAGGGGCGTGTGGATTTCTCCGTACGGGTTCAAGTCCCGTTTCTCGCACCAAGGGCAGGCGTTCCTGTCTGCCCTTTCTTTTGAAAACCGGAGGTCGGAATGCGTAAGTTCTTTGCGCTCAGCTTCAAAGGCAAGAGCCTGAAATGCGTGATTCTCGAATCTCTTTTCTATGCCCTGATCCTGGTTGCGGTCCGGGTGCTGACTTCCCTTCTGTTGGGGATCGGTTCCCTGCCCGAGGCGGCAAGCGTCGCGATCAACCTGGTCTGGCAGATCGTCCGTCTCTACTGTTTCGCGGGCGTCGCCGTTGCGGTTCTCTACGCAACCGATTGCCTTGAGAAAAAGAAAGAAGACTGACGACTTATAAAAATAATTTCGCAGCAATGCGTGGTTATCATATGCGGGTGTGGCGGAATTGGCAGACGCGTAAGATTCAGGTTCTTATGGGGGCAACTTCGTGAAGGTTCAAGTCCTTTCACCCGCACCAAAAAAAGAGATACCCATTCGGGTATCTCTTTTTTTGGTCTGTTAATCGAGAGGACTTGAACAGAGGCGGTACAGAGAAACTGTCCGGTGGACAGTTTCGACCGCCGGCGACCAAGCGGGGGTACGCCCCCGCGCGAATCAAGTCCGCATCCCATGCACCGGTCGGACAACAATTTTTCTTGCGTGGATATATCTCCACGCTCAAGTTTCTCTTTTCATATTTGATAGTTCTCTGCTTGTTTTAAAAACATTTCAGAATACAGCCCTTGTACTCTCATTAATTCGTCATGTGTTCCGCTTTCCATTAATTCTCCGTTATTTATCACCAGTATCTTATCCATATTCCTAACAGATGACAATCGATGCGCAATCATTATAGTGGTAGTCTCTTTACTTCGTTTGAAAAGAGACCGGTTCAAATTATACTCAGCAATAGGATCTAATGCAGATGAGGGTTCATCTAACATAAGCAGGGAGAATTTTTTTGTTGTAGTCCTTGCAATTGCAACTTTTTGTGCTTCACCGCCTGAAAGTACAATCCCATTATCATCAAACTCTCTGGTTAGCGTCGCATCATTTGAAGCCCCGTTTTTTGCAACAATTAAATCTAACCCAAATGCTTTTTTTGCTTCCGTTATTGCTTTTTCTGTTGAATTATCATAAAGTCCAATATTCTCATCCATGGAAAAAGCATAGATGTTCGTATTCTGAAATGCGACACCTATGGCATTACGTAATTCAAACAGATTATAATCATTTATATTCACACCATTTATCAATATCTCGCCAGACTGTACGTCATGTAACCTCAACAGAAGCTTTACAATGGTTGATTTACCCGCACCATTTTCACCGACTATGGCAACTCGTTCACCAGCGGATATCTTAAAACTGATGTCTCTTAACGCAAAAGACGAATTCGGATACGAAAAACTCACATTCTTGAATTCAACTTCAAATGGTTTATCCGCCGAAGCGCCAATTCCATCCGTTTTTTCCGTTTGATAACAAAAGAATTTATGTATATTGCCCCCGTATTTTTTTAATTTGTTGCCTGTGCGGAAGATATCAAAAATCTGATAAAAGAGATCGTTAAGCTTGTTTGCGGCCAGCAACAATGTCATATAAGCGCCCACTTCGGACACCTTGCCATTATGTATAGATCCGGCAATTCCAATTACTATGAAAACATCCGCAATTCTGACAAGCAAGTCGTTTATAATTAATAAATAAAGTGTTTTTACTATATATTTTCTGATTAAGTGTATTTTATTTTGGATTTCTTCTTCATAATGAGTTAAAATAATACGCTTCAATTTTGTTGTACGCAATTCTGCCGCATATGACTTCTGATAAAAAACGCGGTGGAAGTACGCTATTTTTCTATCAATTGGGACGTTCTCCTCGTCCTTTTGCATATCAAGTTTGTTAACTTTTGCAACCACAAGCGACTTTAATGCAAAACTTGTCACCATAATAATAATTACCCACCATATGCTTGCCGCAATTATTGTTGTAAGTGACGCTATTGTTATAATTAAAGTCAAACCAGACACAATAAAACCGACGACCTCTGTGCTTTTGTTGGCATATTCTTTTATTGCCCATGAAAATTTATCAAAGTAATCCGGGTTATCAACATAATCATATCTCGTTTTGCAGCATTGTTCATATATTTCGCGATTGATGTTCGCGCATATCCGAACACTTACAGCCTCTTTGTATGCATTATTAAAAAGGTCATCTAAAAGAGTAATTAGTAAAAGAACGCTCTCAAAACCAATTGCAGTGAAAACGATAACTAAAAAATCTTTATGTGAAGAAAGCAAGTTTAACACTGCTTGCGGAAAGTATACTTGAATCACAGAGTCAAGTGGGAGGATAATTACAGCAAATAATATAGAAATGATCAAATATAATTTGCCGTATTTAACATATGGCTTTAATAACCAACGTATTTCTTTCATTCTTCTACCTCTCCTAATTTAAATACGTTATAAGCAAACCGTCAGTGTGTTTTCAGCATTATCTTTAAGTGTTGTTTTTCAATATTGTATTGACTTTTTCATACGCTTTCTCAGAACTTGAGTATTCAAAATAAAACTCATTTGCTTGCCTAGTTAAAAATTTAATATCCGAATACAAATTCGAAATACTGGTTGAATGTATTATTCTACTGCAATATGATTCAGAATACTGTCTTTCACCTTATTAAATCGATCGGGAAAAGCGGGCATTAATGCATTCATACAGCCATGATTATAGTGCTGATCCGAGGCAACACAAGCGTCGTTTCATTGCATATCAGCGGCGCACCCAAAATAATGTGCATCGGAGCCCCGACCGCAGCCGCAATTTCCGAAACAAATCGATCCATTCGGCGAATACTCCATGGATTCACAGCAAAAAACCATACTTCTATACGCCCTCCGACATGCTTAAAAATATGCCGTCTGTCCGTCATGGATAAAGAACAGCCGGTCAAGGATAGCATCTACCCATGCAGAATCATACAGGTTCAGATAGTGCCGCGGCAAAACGGCGCTGCAAAAACCATGTCTGCTCACAGCTCCATATACATCCCAGTCGCTTGCGATGATCCGATAATGCTCGGTTCCGTCGTCCGCTTCAGAGCCTTTTTCTTTCTGCGCTTCTCCATACAAAATAAAGAGCGTGCCTTCTTCTCGCCACAGTCTTTGCGACACCCCGCCCCCGAATTGCCGTTCCAAGCTGAAGGTCTTCCGTGCAGATTCCTCAAAAAAGCCGTTTTCGTCGCCGACAATCGTAGAATCGGAGGGGTCTACAATATAATACGATCCATTTTCCGGATTCGGCAAAGCGTTCAGGCACAGTTTCATCGGTATAAAAACCATAAGCAGGAGTAACGCAGCAACGCCGGCGGTCATGTGCCCGATTGCCTTTGCCGTGCCGCTTCTGCGATATACAAAACCAAGCGTAACCCCGGCAGAGAGAAATGCACTTCCGAACATAGCGAGAATAACAGCGCAAGTCCGATAGGTTGTATGCTCTGCAACACCGTTTGCACTCGCGGAGAACAGTACGGTAAAAACCGACACCCAGCATCCTGCGCAAGCCAAAGTCGGCGCAAGATATACGTTATTTTCCTTTCGTTTCAAAAGCAGAAGCGTACCCGCGCAGCCCAACACCACACCGCAGCCGCACGACAAAAGGAATGCCGGCAGCGTACCTGTAAACACGGCTTCGTAATTTGCAGAGTTTCCAAAATATAGTATAGCCAGCAGATAGGCGCCGAGGAGCACCGCGCAGAATAAAACGATTGGCAAAAGCAATTTTGCAAAGCCCCGTGAAAAATTGTTTTTCATAGCATGTTGATCTCCCGTTGCTTTCAATACCCTCTCGGTACATATTTTCCGTCTTCAAATTTTCGAATAAAGCCGCAAGACGGAAAATCAGGGTATTCAAATTCCCATAGGCAACCACATACGCGGCATTTGTACCATTTTGTAGCATACCATTTCGTCGATCCCCATTCGCCTTTCCATAGATTGGCTTCCCATGTATAATAGGGCTCGGCGACTTTTTCTTCTTCAAAAATCCCCTGCTTTACCTGCGCTTCAAAGTATTCTTTTGCTTTCTTAAATTTCTGCCATGTGTCGATTTTTTCATCATCCACTGCGGCGCAATTGCAGCTTTCCGTCTGTGTCATTCCGCTTTCACCTCCGGTATATCGTCGTCTACTCGTACTATTGATTCTGCCTTGGTTGTCTGCTGTTAAAGCAACCCGAACTCTTTTAAGTCTACGGTTCCTGTATTTGACTGCGTTTTATAATGTAAATTTGTTCCAATTATCTGATAATCTTCCAAAACATCATCAAACGCATAGGAACGAATACAGTCTCCTGTGCGGGAGAGCAATTCGATTTGGATTTCTTCAACCAACAGTATAGCTTTGGGGAACACCTTGAAAAAGAACACATCGCACATCGCCTGATGCTCAAAAACCGTTACTTTCTGATTCAAATCAACAACTGAAAAAATCTGTCCGTTTTGAATATACAGAAAACCAAACGGGTCAAATGAAACGGTTGGTGCCACTTCCGGATCAGACGATAGAATTCCTATCCCGATTGATTTACCGTCCATTTCGCAACAGCCGTTAATCATATAGCTGTTCAGCACATGCTCGGACTTCTTCAAAATGATAGAATCATTCTTTCCGCGCAGTTTTTCTAACATTTCATTTTCAGAATCATATTCTGACACGTACAAATAGTAATCTCCGCACAGAAAATTGATCACTACGCTCATCCTCGCTCTTTTTATTTTTGCGACTGTACACAAACAAACCGCATGGCTATAAAATAACGCCCTGCGCGACTTTGTGCGGTCCCTCAAAAAGTTCAAATGTATTGCCGGACACAAGGTGCTCGACCGGCGCCAATTCGCTCAGATATGAAAGCTCTGCCAAAATGCTGCCGTCCGGATTTCTCTTTTTGAACACAAGAATTGCACTCCATGATCCTTCATCAGATAACTTCTGGTCAGAAAATCGAATGATAGGACCATATTTTGCATTTGAGGGGACAATGAATTTCTGCCCGCGCAGCGGATCTATAAATTTTATTGTTGCCAATACGGTTTTTGTCATTTTTATCCTCCAAGCATTCGTCTTGTGTTTGCATGTTCCGATTCATTATTTATGCGGTTTGACTTTTTCGAGCAGCTCACGCACGGTTGCTGCTATGGTTATCCCGTCTGCATCAAGTGGAAGATAGCTGTAAAGACCACGGCGGCAGAAAAAGGAATACCCACCGCCTTCCGGGACACCGCCGAAAATTTCAATCTGCGTGTCGGTTATCCTGACATCGACAAGCTTATTATGCCGCAGTTGCCCTCGCAAGCTTTTTACGCCGAACGCGCGATATAGCGGTTTTTTGTCCCATTCGTCTTCGTTCACATCCAATACCCGATTGCAATTCTGAAACCCTTCGGCAATCGCCTCGGCAAGCTGCTCATCCGCATAAGGAACCGGGATGATACGCACAAGCGGAGTTTCATAAAAGCCGCCTTTATCTGCAAATTGACTGCACGGACAAATAATGATGCGTGCGGAATCAACATTCTCATATACAGAGAGAACTTTATCTATCATACTTTTCAGCCTTTTCTTCCGCTTATATCAAAGCTTTTTTGCGGCAGCGGCGGGCAGAAGAAACATTTTTTCAATGTCTTTCTCTCCGTCTTCTTCTACGGACAGCCCCTGTGCAGTCAGCGCCTCCACGGCAAGTGCATCGTTTGTATAAAACCACATCAGCCATTCATGGGCGCAGGATGAAAACCATGCGTATCCGTCCCGGTAAAACGCCAGATCCATCGGAAAGGCGGGATAATTCCACGCATACAGATGGTCAACCGTTTTCAGGATGTCTGCAACAGCTTCATCGCATCTGTAAACAGCCAACCTGTAAATATGCCCGAATTCGTTTTCCGTCTTCGTGCCCGGCCACTTGTCGACATTGCAGGAGAACAGTTTATACGGTTCAAGCTGTTTTTTCATCTCCCGCGTGGACTTTTTCGTCCGCTCGGAATCATGATACTTAAAGTACACAACCGAGAACGCGTCGCTATGGGCAACCATATAATCAATGAATTTGGTGTACGGAAGACGTTTGTTCAAGGCGTCAATATAATAACGTTTGATCATGGTTCATCCTTTCTCCGTAATCCTTGCTGCGGGCAGGATTGCTCGACACGTTCAAGCTTCTCACGCAATTCTCTCAATCTGTCGTATGGCACCTGTGTTCCCAAAATGAGTTCATCAATAAATGCTTTCGGTTCACAGAAGTACGCATCCGGAGTATATTCTTCAAGCGCAACGGACACATCCGTATAGGCAATCGCTTCCCGAAGCAATGCCGCTGCCTGCTTTGGGGGAGATACCTCCGCCAGTTTTTCACGATTATATACAAACGGAAAATCTGATTTTGACACAGAGTCTATCAAATGCTGTTTATACGCGGCAGAGTTTTTGTAGTCAAAATCATAATCCCTGAGCATCTCTTCCGCCCGCAGATAGCTGATGATCGCTTGTTCTTCTGCCGGAAGATAATCATACATGGCATTCAGAATATCCAGAAAATCATTGTGATCGGCACCCCAATATTGCGCAAGATGCGCACCGATGATCAGCAGCGTGCTGTTGGTTTGCTCACGGTAATGCGCCCGGATCAGCTTCTTTGCATTCTCATAGTCTCCAATCGGGCAAACCGTCTCGGAAACGATGTATTTTTCCAAGACGGATATATCATGCGTCCGCTCGTATTCCTGCCGCAGATACTCGTTGTAAGCATATATCTCATTCATCGTTTGTTTTCTCCATCAGTGTCCCGCGCGGCGGAAGCCGCCTTTTCTGCGTTAATCGAACGCCTCGCCATCGGCGAGAATGCGGGTCTGCACGCCGCCCTCAAAGACCGGGCAGGGTGCGCCGCAGATATACTTTCTGCCGTCCTCGACCACCACGCTCGTTGCCTCGGGCAGCCCCAGCAGTTTCGGATAATCCTTGGCAAGCTCGGCGACCGCCGCGTTGAACTCTTCGTTGACCTCCGGCTCGGCAGAGGAATTGTAATGCGCCACCGTCGACCACCCGCCGATGAGGTTCAGCCCGCGCGTGTCGCGCAGCGCGACCGTATTCGGGTCCATATAGCAGATCGGCTGAATGTCCGCGCCGCACACGACCGCGCCCGCGCTGCTGCCGTACCAGACGCCGCCGGCGGCGAGATAGGCTTTGATATTCTCGATGCCGCCATGCTCCCGAAGGCTTTTCAGGAGACGATAGGTGTTGCCGCCGCTGCAAAAGATGCCGCCGAACGCGCTGAGATCCGCCTCACCGAGCCATGCGGCGCTGTCACAGAGCCGCGTGGAAAGCACGCCTTCCCGCGCCATGCGCGCGGCAAAGTCCGCATAGCGGGCAACGCGGTTGCGCGGCGCCACTGCAAAACAAATATAAAGGATCGGCTTTGTGCGATCGACCGCCTCCAAAAATCCGTGGTAGCCCGGATTGCCGTCCGCCGCACCGCCGCTCAAAAACAGTTTCATGAAAGAATCCCCCTGTATTTCCGATTTGCCTATATTATACCATAGGTAATCCGGGGCATACAAGGGGATTTTCCGTTATCTTCCGTTTTCTTGCAGGTATCGCGCAATCTAACGAAAAGCGTCAGAATACAAAAAATACACCCGAACGGGGTTTCTCCGTTCGGATGCATCGAAAAATGATATTTTTTACAATCAGTCTTCCACAAGGGTGACCTTTTTCATGCGCATATCGGTGCGGGGACGATCCATGTACCCGGTGGGGACATTGGCGATCTCGTCCACCACGTCCATGCCGTCCACGACATGCCCGAATGCGGCATACTGCTCATCCAGATACGGCGCATCCTCATGCACGATAAAGAACTGCGAGGACGCAGAATTGAAGTCCTGCGCACGCGCCATGGAGATCACGCCGCGCTTGTGACTGATCGGATTGGGATGCCCGTTGAGCGCAAACTCGCCGACGATGTTCTCATCCGCGCCGCCCATGCCGGTGCCGGTGGGGTCACCGCCCTGGATCATAAAGCCGCGGATGACGCGGTGAAAGATCAGCCCGTCATAAAAGCCCTCGGAGACGAGCTTCTCAAAATTCTCAACCGTTTTCGGTGCGGCATCGTGATCGAGCGCGATCGTGATGACGCCGCCGTCCTCCATTTCAATGCGTACCATCCAAAACAC
Source organism: Oscillospiraceae bacterium (assembly GCA_003343845.1). Taxonomy (GTDB): domain Bacteria; phylum Bacillota; class Clostridia; order Oscillospirales; family CAG-272; genus UMGS902. Next base: position 10,718 of record QAKK01000038.1, on the reverse strand, counting down.
CTCTCATTCCATAAAATCGGGGACAAACCAGACAGCCCCCTCGGGAAGCCTGTATTCTTTACCGCAAAGGTAGCCGAGCGCCCCCGTCGTGTCCGCAAAATCAAAGCGCAGACGGTAGGCATAGAGTGCCTGAAACTTATATCCGCGCCGCCGATCGTCGCGGTTGACGCCGTACTTGCCGTCGCCGAGCAGGGGATGCCCGATCTCGGCAAACTGTGCGCGGATCTGATGCGTCCTGCCTGTGAGCAGCTCGACCTCGATGAGCGAATCGCCGTTTTTCTCCGCGAGAACACGGTAGCGCGTGGCGATGCGCTTGGCATCGCGCGGTTTATCCGACGCTGTGTAGATCTTCACGGTATTGGTGGCTGGGTTCTTCTTCAGCCAGGCAAGGAGCGTGTCGCTCTTTTTCCGCAGGATGCCGTGCACCGCCGCCAGATAGAATTTCGAGACCTCGCCGTTCCGGATCTTTTCGTTCATCACGCGCAGCGCCTCGGCATTCTTTGCAAGGATCACCACGCCGCCCGTATTGCGGTCGATGCGGTTGCAGAGCGCGGGCGCAAAGGACTGCTCCGCAGCGGGATCGTACTCACCCTTCTGATAGAGATACGCCTTGGCATGGAGCAGGAGCGTGTCGCTCTGCCCCTCGGCGTCGTCATGCACCAGCACGCCCGGGCGCTTGTTGAGCAGCAGGATGTTTGCATCCTCATACACAATGTCAAGGTTCGGGTGCACGCGGGAGAGCTCGCTCTCGCTGCCCTTTCGTTCACCGCCCGTGAAGAAATCTTCGGCGATAAACAGCTGCACCGTATCGCCCTCGGAGAGCATCTGCCCGCCCTCGGCGCGCTTGCGGTTGACCTTGATCTTTTTCTGTCGGATCAGCCGGTACATCAGCGATTGCGGCATGCCGTAGAGCGCCTTTTGCAGGAACTTATCCAGCCGCTGCCCCGCGTCGTTCTGCCCGACGGTCAGGATGCGCATGGCTTACTTCGTGCCGAAAATGCGGTCGCCCGCGTCGCCGAGACCCGGGAGAATGTACTTGTGCTCATTGAGCTGGCGATCCAGCGCAGCCGTGAAAATATCCACGTCGGGATGCGCCGCCTGGAGTGCGGCAACACCCTCGGGTGCAGCAACGAGACACATGAAACGGATGTTGGAGACGCCGCGCTTCTTGAGCATATTGATCGCGTCGATCGCGCTGCCGCCGGTTGCCAGCATGGGGTCAACCAGGATGACAATGCGGTTCTCAATATCCTCGGGCAGCTTGCAGTAGTATTCGACCGGTGTGTGCGTCTCGGGGTCGCGGTACAGACCGATGTGACCGACCTTGGCAACGGGCACGAGGGTGAGCAGACCGTCCACCATGCCGAGGCCTGCACGCAGGATCGGCACGATCGCCAGCTTCTTGCCGGAGATGCGCTTGCCCGCCATCTTCTCGAGGGGGGTCTCGATCTCGTAGTCCTCAACCGGCAGGTCGCGCGTGATCTCGTAGCCCATCAGCATCGCGATCTCGTTGAGCAGTTCGCGGAAGTCCTTGGAACCGGTCTTGGTCTGGCGCATAATCGACAGCTTATGCGCGATCAGGGGATGATCGAATACATGTAATTTACTCATTGTGTCTCCAGTCCGCCTTTCGGCTATTTCATTTTCATGTTATTATACCACCGCAGCCCACCCTTTTGCAAGCCGTTTTGCGGATTTTCATATGTCAAAACAAACATTTTTCTATTTACGCGGCGAAAAAAGTGTGGTATGATAAAGTGGTTTGATGTTGCATCGAAAAGGAGGCGGTCTCATGCACCGGACATTCGCGGTCTATACCCTGGGCTGCAAGGTCAGCCAGTACGAGAGCGAAGCCATCCTCGAAGAGGCGGTGCGCCGCGGTTTTACACCGGTGACGGAGGGCGCCGACATCGCCGTGATCAACACCTGCACCGTGACCGCCGAGGGCGACCGCAAGTGCCGCCAGCTGATCCGCCGCCTGGTGCGGCAGTCGCCCGAAACGAAGATCATGGTCTGCGGCTGCTATTCGCAGGTATCGCCCGAATCTGTCTCCGCCATCGACGGCGTTGCCTACGTCTGCGGCACACAGAACAAGCTGCGCACGGTGGAACGCGCACTCGAGCTGCTCGACGGCAAGGCGATCCCGAAGATCGAGGTCGCCCCGCTTGCAGGCGCGGACTTTGAGTCCATGCGCATCCTGCATGCGCCGCGCACCCGCGCCTACATCAAGATCGAGGACGGCTGTGATAACCGCTGCGCCTACTGCAAGATTCCGGATGCGCGCGGGCACGTCCGCTCCAAGAAAATTGCCGATGTCGTCGCCGAGGCGCGCGCACTCACCGACGCAGGTGTGCGCGAGGTGGTGCTGACCGGCATTGAGACCGCGTCCTTCGGCGCGGACACGGGCGAGAGCCTGTGCGACCTGCTCGACGCGGTGAACGGCATCGACGGCATCGAGCGCATCCGTCTCGGCTCGCTCGAACCGACGCTGATGCGCCCCGCCTTTCTCGACCGCATTGCAAAGGTCGGAAAGCTCACGCCGCATTTTCACCTCTCCATGCAGAGCGGCTCATCGCGCACACTTGCCGCCATGCGGCGCAAATACAATGCGGAAACGGCGCTGCGGAACATCGAAAACACCCGCGCGGCGCTGCCCGGTGTGCAGTTCACCACCGACTTTATCGTCGGTTTCCCCGGCGAGACCGACGAGGACTTCGCCGAGACGATGGAATTTGCCCGCCGTGTCGGCTTCCTTGCGACGCATGTGTTCAAATACTCAAAGCGTGCGGGCACGCCCGCCGCAAAAATGCCGGATCAGATTCCAGAGGAGGTCAAGCATGCGCGCTCGCAGGCGCTGATCGCCCTCTCCGCCGAAAGTACGGCACACTGCCTTGCCGAAATTCTCGCAGCGCACCCGACCGAGACTGTCCTGTTTGAACAGAAGATCGGCGGGCTGTGGAGCGGACACACCGCCGCCTTTGCCGAGGTGCGCGCCGCGTCCGACGCGGATCTGCACGGCGAGTTGCGTAAGGTCAGGTTAGACAAGATCGAAGACGGCTATATCCGCGCCGACCTCAATTTATAAGGAGAACCATCATGACAGATCTGCAAAAAAACGATGTCCCCGCCGTGGGACAGGTCAGACAAAGCGTGTTTATCCACGAAAACAGCGGCCTGCGCATTCTTTTCGCGGGCAACTCCATTACCAAGCATTCACCCCGCCCCGCCATGGGCTGGCTGAACGACTGCGGCATGGCGGCGTCCGACGAGGCGCACGACTATGTGCATCTGCTGCTCGACCGCATCCACCGTTACGATCCGAATCCCGCATGGGCGATCGCGCAGGTCGGCAGCTATGAGGCAAACCTGTGGAACGGCGCAAAGCCTTCGGACGCGCATGCGGATGCCGCCGCCTTCGGCGCGGACATCATCGTGATGTTCTTCGGTGCCAATGTGCCGAAGGACTACGAGACGACAGAGACGCCGCCGCGCCGCTTTGCCGACGCCTACGCCGACATGCGCCGTTACCTCGACCCTGCGGGAAGTGCCGTCGTCTTCCACGGCGAGGGATTCTATGTCCGCCCGGTGCTCGATGCGGAGAAATTCGCCGTGGCAGAGCAGTTCGGCGACACCTGGGTGCCGCTCGGTGACATCGGCACGCGTGCCGATACGCACGGCAGGTTCAATCACCCGAGCGACCTCGGCATGCAGCTGATCGCCGACGCATTCTGGGCGAAGATGGAGCCGCAGGTCGCAAAAATCGCCGAAAAACGCGCCAAATAAACTTTTTTGGAAAATTGCATTTTTCTCTTGCATTTTCGCAATCGGTATGCTATAATATCGGTTGTCGCGTCAGGCGAACTATATTTGTATGATAAAAATTGATATAAGAGTTTAGTATGGAGGTGTAATTCACATGGCAAAGTGCAGCGTATGCAACAAGGGCGTAACCTTCGGTCATAACGTTTCCCACTCGAATCGCAAGACGAACAGAATGTGGAAGCCGAATATCCGCAAGGTCAAGGCTGTTGTTAACGGAACACCCAAGACGGTTTACGTTTGTTCCCGTTGTCTCCGTTCGGGCAAGGTAGAGCGCGCCATCTGACGCCTCCCCGCCGGAGAACATATCGATTGACAGAAGAAGCAGGCAGCATTCGTTGTCTGCTTTTTTCATCCATAGGAGGACAACATGCAAAATCGCACCAAAACGGAAAAGATCAAAACGGCGGTCTGGCTCGTCCTCGGGCTTGCCATGCTGGTCTATTACATCATCAGCGGCATCTTTGCGGGCTTCCGCATCTCGATGCTCGGCATCTGGGCGCTCGGCGGCGTTGTCTGCCTGGTTGCGGCGGCGCTGACTGCGCGGTACGGGCGTCTGCCCCTGCCCGGCTGGCTGTTCCGCGCCGGTTGTGTGCTCCTTGCCTTTGTCGCGGCGCTCTCGCTTGTGATCGAGGTCGGCGTGGTCTCCATGATGGGGGCAAAGGGTGAAGACGGGCTTGACTACATCGTGGTGCTCGGCGCGCACCTGCGCGGCGATCGCCCGAGCAATGCCCTCGTCTGGCGCATCGACGCTGCCGAGGACTATCTGCGCAAAAATCCGGACACCCGCGCCATCCTATCGGGCGGACAGGGCGCGGATGAGGAGATCAGCGAGGCGCAGTGCATGTACAACGTACTGACCGAGCGCGGCATCGACGGCGGACGACTGATCCTCGAGGACCAGTCGCGCGACACCAACGAGAATATCCGCAACAGCCTTGCGTTGATGGAGGAAGACGCGACCTTTGCCGTGGTGACCAACAATTTTCACGTCTTCCGCGCCGTAATGCTGGCAGAGACGCAGAGCGGCAGGGACGTCTCCGGCATCGCGTCCCCCTACAAAAACACGCTGGTGATCCATTATATGATCCGCGAGATTCCCGGCATGATCTCGGAGGTCTACGAGGGGAATATCAAATAAAGAAGTATGAAAGAGGCTGCTCAACCGTGTGGTTGAACAGCCTCTTTTTTGTGATGCAAAAGTTTGCGCGGCTCTTCGGCTTCCCCGTTTGGGGAAGGCTGGGTTCGTGCGCTATGATTGCCGCGGGCAACAGATTTTTCTCACTTCTCTCCGTGCAGCCATTCGAGCAGCCGGAAGCGCACGCGGAAGACCGGCTTTTCACCGCGCATCAGCTCGTATTCCGCCTCGGTCAGCCCGGACGACAGAAACAGATCCTCCATGTCTCCCTCGTCCGCGCTCGCCGCGCCAAGACAGAGCGGCGGGTAGAGCACACACCAGAAATTCTCGCCCGCGGCTTTGCCGAGACGCACGCACAGCGCGGTATAGACCCCGCGCGGCAGGCGATATTCCCCGTAGCTTTTGGTCGGGAAATACTCCTCGGCAACCGTCACGGCGCAGGTGTACGGCGCGCGCCCGCCGAGAAAGCCGTTCACCGTCGCCTCGATCTCGGGAAGCAGCGAAACTGCCGCCTCCTCGGCATCCGCCTTGCAGGAAAAGCCGGAGAGCCGCGTGCCGTAGGCTTCGAGAATGCGGTCGCGCACCTCCAGCTTCAGCTCCTGATCTGCTTTGTCGTCCGAATTGGCGATGACATGCAAGCGCAGCACGTCGTGATACACGCTGCCGTCATCGATCGCGCCCACCATGTAAAACAGCGACACGGCAAGCACCAGCACCGAGAAAATCTTCAGAAACAGCGGTGCAATCTTTTTGTTTTTCATTGCCGAACCTCCTTCGGATGTATCGGCTTATTGTTTGCGGCGCGGCGCGGTTTTATACAAACCGTGCGAAAATCACGCTGTTTTTTTGCATTGCATCCGCCCGCATCGAAATTCCCGAAAGGAGACGCGCCGTGGCTTGCCGCCGCCTGCGGCGGCTTTTCTGCGATCCGCTCGACGCGGAAAAGAGGACGTATTTTTTGTGCAAAATGATCATTTATCGCATTTTGATTTGCAGCAATTTGACAAAGCATGCAAAAAAAAAAAGAATTGTATCACTTTTATGCATTGACCCCGCTGCCCCTTCCGCTTACAATTGATATTGAAGATATCTGTCATTTTCTAAGAGGAAGGATACAACTATGAAAAAGCACATCTGGCTTGTCACGCTCCTGCTCTGTGCCCTGCTGCTGATCGGCGCAGCGGCGGCGGAACAGGTTGTATACGTTTCGGACGGCGGAAACGGCGACGGTACGTCTGCGTCCGCCCCGCTCGGCGACCTTGCCGCCGCCTATAACGCCCTCGGCGACGCGGGCGGCAGGATCGTTCTCGTCGGCACATACACGTTAAACGGTCACCTGGTCGAGCCGGCGCACGCGGGTCTCGTCACGCTGACGCAGGAGATCGGCGGCACGTCCTACCGCACGGCGGATGGTGCCGGTCTTCTCTGCAATGGCAAGCGCTATGTGCAGAACGGACCGACCGCGTTTGAGAACATCACCCTCCGCGGTCTCGGCGCCAAAACGGTCAAGAATAACGGCGCCATCTTTGTCGCCCAGTTCCACCCCATCACGATAGGAGAGGGCGTTGTCTGCGCGGACTTCGGCAACTATGCCGCCGCCTCCAACGGTGCAACCATCGTCGGCGGCACGCAGAACGGCGCCGACAAATACAATTCGCTGACAGATGACCTCGACTCGCACATCACGGTGAAGAGCGGCAAATTCAACATCGTCGCCTTCTCCCGCCAGGTCTCCCGCGACTTCACCGGCATGGCGCACATCGACATCTCCGGCGGCGAAGTGCCGATCCTGTATTTCGGCTCGATCAACAACGGCACCGGCGGCGCCGCCAATGTCAGGATCACCGGCGGCAGCTTTACAAACAAGTGGAACGCCGGCACCTCCAGCAAGTTCACCGGCAACCTGACGGTCACCGTGAAGGGCGGCGATTTCTCCGCGCTCACGACGGCAAACGGGCAGCCCACGGGCACGGTCGCCAAATCGAGGATCGACCTTTCGACGCTTCCCGCCGAGCAAGCGCGCGCGCTGAAAGCCAAACTCGCGGGCTTCAACGAAATCGTGACCGAGGCGGGCACAACCTCAAACAAGATCCCCGAAGAGGTATTCCTCGCTGGCAGCTTCACCGCGACGGACGGCACGACGATCCCCTACCGCTACTATCTGCCCGAAGGCTATCAGACAAGCGGCAAGACCTACCCCGTCTTTCTCTACATGCACGGCAACGGCTCACGCGGCAGTGACAACGTCTCGCAGCTGACCACCAACGGTGCGGCGCTCAACACCGCCGTGCTCAATTCCGACTATGCATGCATCATGATCGCGCCGCAGTGCCCCGCGCATCCCGCAGAGTGGATCGACCGAAACGCCTACCCCGGCAGCGACGCCTTTGCGGCGGATCTTGCGGACGGCAAGCTGGAGACGCGCAACTATCTGAATGCGGCGATGGAGCTGCTGAACAGCTTCATCACGGATAAAACGATCCCGGCGGACACCTCCCGCATCTACGTCACCGGCTCGTCCAACGGCGGCGGCGCGGCATGGGCGATGGCTGCCCTGCATCCCCACGTCTTTGCAGCGGCGATTCCGATGTGCGGCACGGGCAACAGTCTGAGCCCCGTCACCGCTGCGGGCGCGAATGCGCTGGTGCCGAGCTACCTCAATCTGCCGATCTGGACCTTCCACGGCGATGCGGACACCACGCTCTCCATTGAGGGCACGCGCGGCATCGTCAATGCGGTCAATGCAGCGGGCGGCAAGAAGATCAACTTCACGATCATCCCCGGCGGTTCGCATGACATCGTTTCGCAGGCGGCAGGCACAGATGGGCTGATCGACTGGATCTTCGCGCAGAAGAACGAGAACTTCCGCAACACGCTGATGCCGGTGCGCGACCCCATGGATGCAAACGGGGACGGCAAGGTCGATCTGCAGGACGTCCTCACCATGCTGGCGGACATCCTGCGCGGCAGCAGCAACTACAGCCTGAACGACGTCACAAACACCCTGAAGCAGCTGGCACAGGCATAAAATACAGGCAGGCACGCCGCGGCGTGCCTGCTTTTTCTATGCAAAAACTGCAATTTTGGGGATTGACAGCCAAGCTTTTTTCATTTATAATAGAATTAACTATGGATAACAGGAGGATTTTCACATATGAAAAAGCATCTGCTCTGTTTTCTGCTGGCAGCGACCCTGCTCACCGGCGCAGCCATCGGTGTCGGCGCCGCATCCGAGACGGCAAACCTTGTGCCGAAGAACATCTTCGCCAAGGGCAGCTACACCGCTTCCAACGGGCTGACCATTCCCTATCGCTATTACCTCCCCGAGAGCTACAAGGCGTCCGGCAAGACCTACCCCGTCTTCATCCACATGCACGGCAACGGCTCGCGCGGCACGGACAATGCAAAACAGATTTCCGCAACCGGCACGGAGCTGAACACCGCCGTCTTCCGCTCGGACTACGACTGCATCATGATTGCGCCGCAGTGCCCTGCCTCCGACATGTGGATCGCCCGCGATGCTTATCCCGGCAGTGACAAATTTGCCGCCGACATCGCCGACGGCACACTGGAGCGCGCCTATCTCAATGCAGCCATGGAGCTGCTCGGTATCTTTATCGAAGACAACCGCGACGTGATCGACACCTCGCGCATCTATCTCAGCGGCGCGTCCAACGGCGCGGGCGCGGCATGGGCGATGGTTGCCCTGCATCCGCATACCTTTGCGGCAGTCGTCCCGATGGCGGGCACCGGTCAGCCGCAGGGTCCTGTCACCGAGGCGGGAGCAGCCGCGATCGCCGCGCGCTATCTCGACACCCCGATTTGGACCTTCCACGGCGATGCCGACCCCACGCTGCTCATCAAAGGCACGGACGCGCTTGTCGCCGCCATCAAAAATGCAGGCGGCACAAAACTCGAGTACACGGTCATTGAGGGCGGCAAGCACAACATCTGGCCGACGGTTGCGAAGATGCCCGAGGTCATCGACTGGATCTTCGAGCAGAATAACGATCGGTTTGAAAACACGATGCTGCCGGATCCCGCCGTGCGCCTGGATGCCAACAGGGACGGCAATGTCGACCTTGCCGATGCGCTCATCATGCTGCAAAGCATCGCAAACGGCGGCGCACACTATACGCTGAATACCGTTCTCGACACGCTGAAATCCATCGCAGCAAAATAAAGAAACATGAAAAAGAAGGTGCCGCAGCACCTTCTTTTTTACTCCTTCGGGCAGGGACGCGCCGCGTCGCTTAGACCGATCATGTAGTCGGCGGAAACATCATAAAAGCGGCAGAGAACTTTCAGATCGTCGATCTTCAGCTCGGCTCTGCCGGTCTCAATGTGGGCGTAGCCCTGCTGTGATTTGTGGAGCAGCCTTCCGATCTCCGCCTGTGTATAATCGTGATCCTCCCGTACTGCGCGCATTCTGACGCGGTAATCCATGTTGCACCCTCCCTTTTTCAGATACAACGATAGTAGCATACTCAAAAATTGAGTATTGACAAATACTCATAAATTGAGTATAATGGCAACAGAATATGCAATCTTTTGCAATATTGACAAGAACAAGGGAGGACGAAACATGAAGAAAATTCTATCTCTTTTGCTGTGTCTGGCGCTGCTAGGCAGCATGTTTGCACTGCCGACGGCGGCATACACAACCACCGTGCGGCGCACGGACAAGGTGGCAATGGCTACCGCGCTGAAGGAGCTCGGACTGTTCCGCGGCATTTCGGACACCGACTTTGCGCTTGAGCGCGAGATGACGCGCGTGGAGGCGATGGTCATGCTGCTGCGCGTCATGGGCTGCGAAGCGGACGCGCTTGCGGACAACCTTGACCATCCGTTTGAAGACACGCCGAAGTGGGCAGACGCCTATCTCGGCTATGCCTACAGGCACAAACTGACCTACGGCATCTCGGAGACGCAGTTTGGCACGGGCAATGCAGGCGCAGCGGCGTTTTTGACGCTGATACTCCGCGCGCTCGGCTATTCGGATACGAACGAGGAAGATTTTTCCTGGGATGACCCGTTCCCGCTGGCAAGGCAGATCGGCATTCTGGACGGCACGGTCAACACCGTGGATTTCAGACGCGGCGATGCCGTTGCGGTCGCCTACTATGCCCTGTTTGCCTACATCAAGGGGGCAAAGACGACGCTCGCGGACAAGCTGATCACGCAAAAGCTGTTTACCGACGCTGCGTTTGATGCAGCGGTTGAAAAGGCGAACGCCGCCGCCGGCTCATCGGGCGATATCGTCGGGCTTTCCGCCTACGACATCGCGGTGAAGAACGGCTTTGTCGGCACGGAGAAGGAATGGCTTACATCGCTGGTCGGCGCGCGCGGCAGCAGAGGCGCTTCCGGTTCGGACGGCAAGGATGGCAAAGATGGTAAAGATGGTAAAGATGGTAAGGACGGCGCAAACGGTAAAGACGGTATAAACGGTCTCACGCCCTTTATCGGCGCAAACGGCAACTGGTGGATCGGCGATACCGATACCGGCATCTCCGCCCTCGGCATAAAAGGTGACAAAGGCGACAAGGGCGACACCGGTGCGCAAGGCATCCAAGGTGAAAAGGGTGACAAGGGCGATAAAGGTGACACCGGCGCACAGGGCATCCAAGGTGAAAAGGGTGACAAAGGTGACACCGGCGCACAGGGCATCCAAGGCGAAAAGGGTGACAAAGGCGACAAGGGTGACACCGGCGCGCAGGGCATCCAGGGTGAAAAGGGTGACAAGGGCGACAAAGGCGACACC
>QAKK01000006.1 GCA_003343845.1 Oscillospiraceae bacterium | reverse complement strand
CCCTTGGTGTTCAGCTCGGCGATCGGGGTGATCACCGTCTTCAGCGTCGATTCGCCGGGAATGACGATCGGTGTATCGTCGCCGGGATTCATCGCCTTATCATAGGCTTCCTTCGTGAAGACGCCCTTGGCGATCAGCTGCTCCGCAATGCTGTTCCCGCTCTTGACCGTCGCGGTCAGCGCACGGTAGCAGATGACAAACGCGCTGCCGCGGTTGAACGTGTCCGCCTTTGCGTCCGCGATGCCGACCGACTGTGCCAGCGTATACGGGTCGTCCCACCTGAAGTCGCCCGCGCCGTCGTTGTAGCCGAGCACGCGCAGCATGATCGTGAGGAACGCCGCCTCCGACACCGGGGTGTCGGGGTCAAACCTCGTCTCGCTCACGCCCTTGGTGATACCGTTTGCATAGACGTAGCCGATATAGGGGTTCGCCCATGCGGGCACGTCGGTGAACGGGTGGCTCTGCACGCTCAGCGTTGCGTCCTTCTCCGCGCCGACAAAGCGCACCACGAGGACGAACGCCTGTGCGCGCGTCAGCTTTTCGCCGAGCGCGAAATTCACACTGCCGTCCGCATTCTTCCCGTAGCCGCCGACGAGTCCGAGCGCGTACAGCGCGTCGGCTGCGCCGCCCGCGGTCGGGCGCGCCGCAGATGCCGTCGGTGCGGGTGAGATCAGCAGATCTCCTGCCGCAAAGGCGGGCACGCAGGCAAATGCCGTGAACACGGCAAGCAGAATTGCAATCAGTTTTCTTTTCATGTGCTGGTCCTTTCCTTATCTATGGCGGCATCGCCGCCGGGTTTACCTTATGAATCCGGAACTTGTCCGTCCATCGCGTCAAAGCGCACTGCTTCTTCTCTTTCTATTGTACCACAGGCTGCGGCGGGATTCAAAGCAAGTCTCGCCGCCGCACATAGAAATTTTCGCATCAAAACTGTGCAACCTGTGCGATGCAATACACAAAACAACGCAGACAAGGCTCATTTTTTTGCACAAATGCAGCCTGAAGTACAAATCATCGCATATAAAGAATACACAAAAAAGCGCAGGGATGCAATATAAAAATCCCGGCGCTTTTTTCTCGTATTTTAGTCCCCGGCATCGGTTGCCCCGGCTTCGGCGGCATCCGGTGACGGAATATAGTTTCTGTAAATGTCAATTGCATCGTAGACGGGCGCATAGGTACCGTCCGCAAAAGCCGTCACCAGCACATAGGTGTGCCCGTCCGGCGTTTCGGCGGCGCTGGCGAGGCAGCTTTTCGCCTCGTGCGTATAGCCGGTTTTGCCTGCGAAAACCTCTGCATTCCCGGGTTCGTCTCCGCGCATGCGGGAGAACACCGTGCTGGTCAGCAGCAGTCCGTCCGGATGCTGCTCGGTCTTCGCCGTTGTATATTGATAGGTGGATATGATCTCGCGCAGCTGCGGAATTTCGAGCGCGTATTCCAGGATCAGCGCGATCTCGTGCGGCGTGGAATAATGATCCGGATCGTGGAGCCCGCTTGCGTTGACAAAATGCGTGTTCGTGAGCCCCATGGCTTCGGCTTTTTCGTTCATCAGTTCGGCAAACACACTCTCCGAACCGGCAACATAGTCGGCGATCGCCGCCGTCGCATCCGCGCCGGAGGGCAGCGCCGTGCCGTACAGGAGGTCGATCAGCGGCACGGTCTCGCCCGCCGAAAAGCCTGCAACGCTTGCGCCCGCCGCCACCTGCGGATTGATGATCTGATAAGTAAACGTGTAGGTATCGTTCAGATCCGCCATGTGCTCCATCGCCACGATCAACGTCATCAGCTTGGTCATCGAGGCGGGATAAATGCGCGCCTCGCCGTTGCGCGACGCCAGCACGGTATTGTTGTCCACATCGATCAAAATGGCGTAGGCACTGTTGATGTCGCTGAGCGTCTTCGCATCCGCGGCATAGGCGGCATGCGCAATCTGCGGTTCGACTACCGGCACAGCCTCCACGGTGCGCGTATCGACGTCGGCGCGTGCAATGAGCATCTGCCGGTACTCGTTCTCTTCCTGCAATGCCTGATATTCGGCGGCAATGCTTGCATTTCGCTTTTGCAGAGCGCCGAGCAAAAACAGCATGGCAGCAAAGGACAAGAGCAAAACGACAATCAGGATCGGGATCGCACGGGAAAATGCGCGATCGCCCTTCCCTTTCCGGACAGCGGGGCGCGTCGCCGTCTGCGCGGACGGCTGCGGCGCAGGCACGCGCTGCGGTCTGATATTCTCTGGCATACTAAAACCTCGTTATATTCGCCGCCTTAGCGGGCGGAGCACAAATTTCTACATATTATATAGATTATAGCATATTCCCGTGCGCAGTTCAAGACATAACGCAAAAAAGGCGGCAGAAGCCGCCTTTCGATTGCATTTCGGGGAGCTTATTTCTCCGAGGAGTTGATCTGGAAGTCAACCGCCTGTGCGCCCTTCTCTTCCGAGTCGAAGGTGTAATCCTTGCCGGGCAGGATTGCGTTGAGGACGATGCCCGCGATGGATGCAACTGCGAGTGCGGAGAGCGAGATGCCGACACCGCCGATCGTGAAGCTGACCGAGCCGAGGCCGAGTGCGCAGACCAGAATGATCGCCGCGACGATCAGGTTGCGGCTCTTCGTAAAGTCGACCTGGTTTTCAACAACGTTGCGCACACCGATGGCCGAGATCATGCCGTAGAGGACAAAGGAGATACCGCCGATGATTGCGGTGGGGATCAGGTGGATCAGCGCCGCAAACTTGGGGCTGAAGGAGAGGACTGCCGCGAAGACTGCCGCGATGCGGATGACGCGGGGATCATAGACTCTCGAGAGTGCAAGCACACCGGTGTTCTCACCGTAGGTCGTGTTTGCGGGCGCACCGAAGAGCGATGCCAGCGTGGTTGCGATACCGTCGCCGACGAGCGTTCTGTGCAGACCGGGATCCTTGATGTAGTTCTTACCGACCGTGGAGGAGATCGCCGAGATGTCGCCGATATGCTCCATCATGGTTGCCAGCGAGATCGGCATGATGGCAACGATCGAGCTGATGATGAGCGAGGTATTCGAGAAGTCAACGCCGCCGAAGACCGTGTGCTTCCAGGTGACCGGGAGACCGACCCATGCGGCATCCTTCAGCTGCTGGAGCGCTTCGGTGGAGAAGAGGATCATGTTCTCCTTGCCGGCGATGGCGATGTACTGTGCGCCGTCGGCTGCCGTGATCGTCTGACCGAGGGTCAGCGCAAAGATTGCAGCGGCTGCGCAGGAACCGAGGACACCGAGCAGGATCGGGATGATCTTCGCCATGCCGCGGCCCCAGACGTTGAAGATAATAATGATTGCGAGGGCAATCAGTGCGAGCGGCCAGTTGACCTGGCAGTTGCTGACTGCCGAGCCTGCAAGGCCGAGACCGATTGCAACAATGATGGGACCGGTGACGACCGGCGGGAAGAAGCGCATGACCTTGTTTGCGCCGACCGCACGAATCAGTGCCGCCAGTACGAGATACACGAGACCTGCGCAGGCAACGCCGAGGCAGGCGTAAGGCAGGAGCTCCGTCTTTGTCATGGTCTCATAGCCTGCCGTCCCGGCGAGACCGGTAATGGCAGCATAGCCGCCGAGGAATGCGAAGGACGAACCCAGGAATGCGGGAACCTTGCCGCCCGTGACCAGGTGGAAGAAGAGCGTGCCGAGACCTGCAAACAGCAGCGTCGAGGCAACGTCAAGTCCGGTCAGAAGCGGGACGAGCACGGTTGCGCCGAACATGGCGAACATGTGCTGCAGGCCGAGGATGAGCATCTTCGGCACACCGAGCGTGCGGGCATCGTAAATGCCGTTTTCGGGGATTGCGTTTTTCTTTTTAGTCATACTTTCCTCCTCAAATTCTCTTTTCGGAGGCACAGCGCCGCGCCGCAGGGCATAAAAAAAGCCTTGCCGACGCAGGCAAGACAAAAGCATCCGCAGATAGACTGACAGCGGATTCATCAAATCTTGCCGGCATCTCTGTACCGTCTTAAAGATTTACTGGGTGTAGTATAGCATACTGTTACGGGTTTGTAAACCCTTTTTTCAAAAAAAGATAATTTTGTCGTTTTGCCCATATTCTCCGCTCTTTTTTCAAAAACGCCTTGCAAATACACCATCGCTCGTGTATAATAAGAAAGTAAATTCAAAAAACACGGAGGCTATTATGCTCAATTTCCTTTTGGACGCAGCCGCAGGCGCGGCTGAAACTGCCGAAAGCAGCCCGCTCGCGGCGCTTTCCATGCCGATCATGCTGATCGCGATGGTCGCAATCTTCTATTTTCTGATGATCCGTCCGCAGAAGAAGCAGGAGAAGGAAGCGCAGAACATGCGTGATTCCCTTGCCGTCGGCGACGAGGTCACCACCATCGGCGGTATCATCGGCGAGATCGTCTCCATCAAGGACGAGACCGTCACGATTGAGACCAGCAAGGCGGGCACCAAGATCCGCTTCCTCAAGACCGCGATCCGCAGCGTAGACGTCAGCGCAGCAAGCAAAAAGCAGGCTGCCGAGGGCGCAAAGGCGGAGTAAACCCAAACACAAAAAGCGAACGGCACATGCCGTTCGCTTTTTTCATATCTCCGCTGCTTGGATCATATCCTTGTACAAAAAACGGAGGTGTTTTTGATGTCCAAACGCACGCTTGAAAAACTGCCGACGGTGACGCGGGCGGCACTCGCCGCTGCGGCATCCTGCCTGTTTGCCCTGGTTCTCTGCCTGCTGTTCGCCGCCGCGGCATCCTCGCTGGACGACCCGACCGCACATCTGTCACTTTACGGCGAGATCATATTTGCCGTGACCATGCTCACCTGCGGGCTGCTCGGCGCAAAGCTCTCCGGCGATGAACGCTTTCTCTCCGGAATGCTGTCCGGCGGTATTCTGCTTCTCTTTGTGATCGCCGCCTCCTTTGCCTTTCCCGGCGGCAGCTTTGCAAAGGGCGCCGTGCTCTGCGGTATCGGCGCGTTCCTTGTCTCGGTGGGCGCCCTCCTCGGCGCGAAGGAGCCGAAGCGCAGACACCGCAAATAGTATGGCAGGCATGACAGCGCAAATTGTCAAGCGCGGCGGGAGCAAGCTCCCGCCGCGCTTCTGTCAATGCAGCTTCTGTCGGGATCGGCGTCCCGCAGCCGACATGAAAAAAGGGCGACCGACGGTCGCCCTTACATATCATCCTGTTACCGGGCGCGTACCCTACCGGCTTCTGTAATGCCGGGGCACCGAACGTCTGCCCGCACGCCGCCGCAGGAGCGCACGGACGAGAAAATACACAAGCGTCAGAACGACCGCCGCGCAGACGGTACTGAGAAAGAAAACGCCGGTGGTGAAATCCTCGATCGACCGCAGGACGACCAGAAACTCGCTGCGCGGCAGCGCATTCTTGGTCACGAGATCCACGCTGCCGAGCAGCTCACCGCCGCGCGACACGCTGTAGACCCCGACGACCGTGCCCGCCTCGACCGGTGCCTCCAGTGACTCATGCTCCAGCCGCACCGTCTTGGTCAGCTCGGTGTCAACGTCGGTCGAAAGCGGCAGGTAAAGCGTGAGCGAGGACGCAGGGACAAGCGTGACATAGTCCGCCGTCGAAGACAGCGTGACCGGCAGCTCGCAGACGGCGCCGGACGCCTTGATGACCTCGATATAGCCGAAGCGCGAAAGCGCATAGCCCGCCAGCTTGGACGTGTAGGTATAGGCAAGGTTCTTGCCGTCGACCTCTGCGGCGCCGAGCACGACAATGACATAGTGCAGCGTTTCGCTGCCGACCGCGGAGGCGGCATAATAGCCGGATTCGACGGTCGAGCCCGCGTTCAGCCCCGTGATGCGCGCATCGAAATAGCCGGTCTCGGACACGCGGGAGACCAAAGCGTTCCTATTATAGATAATGCGCGCGGTTGCCTTGTTTGTCGCGGGCATCTCATACTGCACCGAGCCGGACAGCGCGGTCAGCGCCGGAATCGCATTGAACACGGCGGCAATGCGGATGGAATCCCGCGCCGTGGTGGCTGCGCCCTCGGCGTTCATGCCTGTCGGGTTCTTGTAGACAGTCGCATCCATGCCGAGCGATGCCGCCTTCGCGTTCATTCTCGCGACAAAGGCGTCTGTGCCGCCGTCCGCGGCATAGGCAAGCAGATAGGCACAGTCGTTGGCACCGCGGGTGAGCAGCCCGCCGAACAGGTCGCGGATGCTAATCGTCTCGCCGACGTAATACCCGACCTGGTTGCCGCTTGCTGCCGCGATCATGCTGTATTCCACCGTCAGCGTCTCGTCCATCCGGTCGCCGAGCACCTCATAGGCGCAGACCGCCGTCATCAGCTTGACGAGCGACGCGGGCGCAAGCAGCGCATCGATGTTGTGCTCATAGACAAAGGTTTCGTTCTCGATATTCCAGACCGCCGCCGCACCGATGCCGGTGGCATCCGGCACGCTGTCCTCGGCGATGCCGCGGAGCTCCACCGCCTCGCCCGCCGCTGCGGCGGGCAGAACGAGACAGGCAAGGGACAGAAGAAGCGCCATGACGCGCATATAGGTTTTCACTCGATCCCCTCCCTTTCAAAATAGGCAGCTGCGGCGGCAATGTCGCGCATGACGGCGTCGCGCAGAGCGGCGACGTCCGCAAACTTTGTCTCGGCTCTGCCATGCGCATGGAAGCGCACCGTGACGGTCTTGCCGTACAGATCGCCGCTGTAATGCAGGATATGCGTCTCGAGATCGACCGCATCCCCCGCCGAAACGGTGGGGCGTGTGCCGACATTGGACACGGCGGGGTAAATCCGCCCGTCGATCTCCGCCGTGGTGTAATACACGCCGTGCGCCGGCGTGACGCAGCCGTCGGCAAAGCGCTGGTTGACCGTCGGCATGCCGAGCGTGCGCCCGAGCTGCTTGCCGTGCAGTACCTCGCCGCGCAGATAATACCGATAGCCGAGCAGGACATCCGCCGTCTCCACGTCGCCCGCCGCCAGCAGGGCGCGGATGCGGGTGGAGCTGACCGGTGCGCCGCAAAGCTCCACGCAGGGCGTCACGCCGCAGGCGATCCCGTGCGCGGCGCAGAGCGCGCGCAGGCGATCGGTATCGCCTGCGGCTTTCGCGCCGAAGCGATAATTATAGCCGGCAAAGACGGCAACAGCGCCGAGCTTGTCCAGCAGGATCTCCGAGACAAACGCCTCGGGCGTGAGCGCGCGCAGCTCGTCAAAGTCGCAGACGACCGCGAGGTTCACGCCGAGTGCGCGGAACTCACGGAGGCGGTCGTCAAGCGGCAGAATGCAGCCCGCGCCGTGCGGCGATGCGGAAAAAATAAGCACCGCGGTGTCTGTCCCCAGCACGGTGCTCTCTTTTTTTGCGGCGGCAACGATCGCGCGGTGCCCGACATGCACGCCGTCAAAGGTGCCGAGCGCGACGACAAGCCCCCGGGTGCTGCCCACGCCGGGTGCAAGATGTACAAAATTCACGGCTTATTCAACCCCGAGATAGTTTTTGACAAGGGTATTGAGCAGCTTGTCCCGGTCGATCCGGCGAATCAGGCTGCGCGCGCCGTTATAGTTGGTGATATAGGTCGGGTCCTCCGAGAGGATGTAGCCCACGATCTGGTTGATGGGGTCATACCCCTTTTCGCTGAGCGCGTTGTAGACTTCGGTCAGCGTTGCCTGCATTCCGTCGTCTTCAATGTCAACCTTCTTGAAGATCTGTGTCTGTTGTTTCTTGTTCATCATCATACGGCACCTGCCTTTCCGGGAGATTCTTCACTGAAAAATTCTCCATAATCTATTATAGACCAAAAACGGGATTGTTGCAAGCCCTATTTTGTGGATTTAATGGAGATTTAATTTTTGCGGGGCAGAAGAAACGCTCGGCTGAGTAGCGTTTGGCTATGTAGATTATTCAGTTAGACAAACTGGAATTTATCGTCTTGTTCCATTCTTATCAAAATTCTTTTTTAATGCT
>QAKK01000020.1:27341-163713 GCA_003343845.1 Oscillospiraceae bacterium | reverse complement strand
GGACGCACCTCCGGTGCACCAGTTGTTCCGCCAGGGGCATAGCTGGGTAGCCGCGTGCGGGAGTGATAAACGCTGAAGGCATCTAAGCGTGAAACATGCTTCAAGATTAGATATCCCACAACTTCAAGTTGGTAAGGTCACTTGCAGACTACAAGTTTGATAGGTCAGAGGTGGAAGCGCAGTAATGCGTGCAGCTGACTGATACTAATAGACCGAGGGCTTGAACCGTCTTCGCAGCAATCTGCGGATTCGTTTCATAGCATCAGCTTCGTTACTCGCATTTCTTCCTATTTGTTCAGTTTTGAGTGAACATTCAGAACCAAAAAGACGCTTCGGCGTCTTTTTTTGTTGCTTTTCGGGGGATTTACTTGTATAATTGGCATATAGTGCAATAACCGGACGGAGGAAATATGAACGAGCTTTACGAAAAGATTTATGCCGCGGTGATGACGATTCCGCGCGGGAAGGTGGCGACCTATGCGCAGGTTGCCGCCATGGTCGGCAACCCACGGCTTTGCCGCGTGGTGGGCAATGCGTTGCATATCAACCCTTATTTCGGCGAAGTGCCTTGCCATCGCGTTGTGAGTGCGCAGGGCAGGCTTTCCGGAGAATTTGCTTTCGGCGGCGCGGACATACAGGCAAATATGCTGCGCGCTGAGGGCGTTGAAGTGGTCGATGGCAGGGTAGACCTGTCCAAATACAGAATGTGAGGAAACAATGGAAAACGAATTGGAAATTCGCGTCGCAAAACCGTCGGATGCGGCTGCGTTGCTCGCAATCTATAAGCCCTATGTGGAAAACACCACAATCACGTTTGAATACGACGTGCCGACACTCGAGGATTTCACGGCACGGATTGCGCACACGCTCGAACGTTATCCGTATCTTGTCGCGCTGCTGGACGGCGAGCCGGTCGCCTACGCTTATGCGGGCGCTTTCAAAAGCCGTGCCGCCTACGACCGGGCGGTGGAGATGTCTATTTATGTAAAGAACGGCGTACACGGGTATGGCATCGGCAGGGCATTGTATGCGGCGTTGGAAACGATCCTCCGCCTGCAGCATGTGACCAATCTGAATGCCTGCATCACCTATCCGAGCGCGGGGAGCGACCAGTTCCACGGAAAGCTCGGCTATACGACGGTCGCGCATTTTCACAAATGCGGCTATAAATTCGGTAAGTGGCTGGACATGATCTGGATGGAGAAGTTCTTGTCACCGCATACGGATAATCCGGCGTCGTTCCTGCCTTTTTCGGAGCTGCGGCGGATCAGCCCGACCATTGAAACCATTTTACTTGACCGATAGTTTTTATACAAACATTCGGATAGATTACATCGCAATTCCACGTCTGTCGTGCTATAATGCATACAGATTTGTGATCGGAGGTTTATCATGAAAAAACTTTTGTGCGGCGCGCTCTTTGCCGTGCTGCTGCTTTCGATCATGCTGCCTGCCTTTTCGGCGGCAGAGGAGGGAACCATGATCTATCTGAATGACTTTTCATCGGCAGATGCGCTGACCGGGCTGGAGACGCAGGGAAACTGGCGTGTGCAGGACGGCGCACTGGAAACGCAGGGCACGGGCGGATCGGCTTTTTTGACCTATACGCTGCCGGCTGCCTTCGCGGGCAAGGACTTCCGCGTCGAGGTTGATTTCCTCGGGCACACCTCCACCGGCGGCATTCTGATCGGCGGTATCGGGGACGAGCTTGCAAAGGCACCGACGAGCTTTTTCGGCTATGATTGCTTCATCGGCGCAAACGGCAAAAAAGGTGCGCTCGGCTGCTACGATGCAGCCGGCGCTTGGAGCGGGAATATCAATGTCGGTAAAGATACCGAATTGCCGCGCGATCTGCATCTTTCCGCAACCGTGCGCGGCAATGAGCTGACATACCTTGTCACCTCGGCGGACGGCGGAACGCGCTTCTACGGCGTGACCTACACAATCGGTACATCCGCACGGGACGTGTATAGCGCATTCGGCGGCAAGGTTGGCTTGCGGAAGTTCTACGCGGACAAAGGCAGATTTGACAACTTCCGTGTGACGCTGCTTGCCGAGCCTGCATTGCCGAATTTGACAAAGACGCTTGAATTTGGTGGCTTTGCTTTTCGTGCGAGTGCGGGACTGAACCTGCATGGCGGCGCGCTTACCGGCAGCGGTGCGGCGATGACCGATGCGACACTCGCCGCGGATTTTGACCTTACCTGCGCGCTGAACGCCGAGGGCGTTTCCCGATTCTATTTCGGCATGCGGGAAAACAGCGGCTATCTTTTCAGGGTGGACAAACCCGATAACACCGTATCGCTGTGGAGGATCGAAAGCGGCGTCTACACCTGCCTCGGCGAACGCGCGTGCGCGGTCGGCGACGGCGCACGCGATGTGCGCATCCGGGTGTCAGACGGCATTGCAGCGGTGTACTTTGAAGACAATCGCGCAGATACATCGCCGTATCCCAAGCTCGAACTGCGGCTCGGCGGTTACACCGCCGGCAGATTCGGCGTGATGCTGACGGGCGGCACCGTCAGAGGGCTTTCGGTCGGCGAGCCTGCGGTCTATGCCGGAGAAACCTATACAAACCCGGTCGTGACAGGCGCCGATCCGGATATATTGTACTATGACGGTACGTATTATCTGTACAATCGGATCAGCGCCGGCAACGCGGTCTTCCGCGTCTCCACTTCACCGGACCTTGTACACTGGACGGCACGGCAGACCGTCTTCTGGCATACGAATACGGCGGAAACACACAGCTATATGAGTCCGAACGTGTTTTATCATGACGGCGTGTTCTATATGTTCTATTCCGCGCTGAACAAAGAGGGGAAAGAGCGCGTATGGTATGCGACCGCGACATCGCCCTACGGTCCGTTTCTGCCCGTGAATGACCAAAAGCCGCTCCATGAGATCGCTGAGATCGGCGGGCATCCGTACCGCGATGATGACGGCAGGCTCTACATGTCCTTCGTCCGTTTCGGCGGCGGCAACCATGTCTGGATGGAAGAAGTGACAATGCGGGACGGCGTTGTCACGCCGGTCGCCGGGACGGCGACGCTCGCGATCACGCCGACCGAGGCGTATGAGAATGACGGCTACGGCTTGATTTCCGAGGGCGGCGTGCTGTATAAACACAATGGGCTTTATTATATGATCTATGCGTCCGGTCACTACAAAGGGCACTACGGCGAGAGCTATGCTGTTGCGGAGCACATTCTCGGACCGTACACAAAGTACGCATACAACGAGATTCTGACGCATAACGCTGCCGTGGACGGCGTCGGAGACGGCATTTTCATTCCGTCTCCCGATGGCAAGGAGCTTTTCATGGTTTACCACTCCCATGCAGCGCTCGGAAAGGTCGAGCCGCGGCAGACCCGCATTGACCGCGTGAAGTTTGTGCTGGATGAAAACGGCGGCCCCGATATTCTGACGGTCTGCGGTCCGACGACTACGCCGCAGCCGCTGCCGTCCGATACGCTGCGCGGCGACCTGGACGGCGACGGCGCGCAGACGCTGCGCGATGCGCTGCTGTTGTGCGGCAAGATCACCGGCGGCGCGCCGTACAGCGGCAGAGGGGATATGGACAGAAACGGTACAAACGATGCCGAAGATATCGCGGCACTCCTTGTGGCAATCTCGGAATAGGCTGCTCCTGTTTCAAATGCACAATCGGCTTTTCTCACCTGTCGATTGTACATTTTTGTTCAAATGGTTGAAAAATTGGGAAACGGTGTTGCTTTTATTGGTTGAATTTTACGAAAAAAATATGATACTATAATAACAAGACTTACACAAAGGAGTATCGTTATGTTCAAGAAATTTGCAGCAATTCTTCTGGCAGCACTGATTCTTTCCTGCGCGCTTTTCGTTCCTGCTTTTGCAGCCGAGGGAAAATATGTTTTCATGGATGTCAACACCGGCAAGGACGGCAGAGACGGTCTGACCGCCGAAACCGCGAGGCGCTCGCTCGGTTCGCTGGACGGCAGCGGATGTATGGCGGCGCTCGGTGAAGAGGGTGGCACTATGGTTATTTCGGGTAAGGCTCGCCCCGGCAATACATATACGTTCCCGACCATGACCGGTCCGCTGACCATTACTTCGGTTTGGGACGGCGTGGACTATCGGGAAAGACAGCCGGAGACCAACCCGACTTCCGGTGTGCTCAAATGTGCGGATGCTGCAACGCTGACCATCGGCACGAACACGACGCTGACCGACACGATCCTGTTCCAGGAAGGGCTGCAGTGCGCGTTCAAGGTGCCGTCCGGGCTGACGCTCACGATTACGGATACCGTGGACATTATGACAAAGCCCGGCAATGATTACTACTGGAAGATTATCGTCGATGAGGGCGGTACGCTGGTCTGCACGCACGACGCCATGACGAAGCTGACCATTGAAAATGCCGGTTCCGTCGTTGACTTTGATACCAAAGAGGTTGTCACCGAGCTCCCCGAGCTGGTGCCCCCCGAGACAACCGAGCTTACCGTGATGACGCGTCCCACGACCGAACCGAAGGAAACCACGGCACCCAAGGTTACCACGTCTGCCGAGAAGCCTTCGACGACCGTCACCGAGGCGCCTGCTGCATCGACCGCACCGGCAGCAGAGGCACCTGCGGAAAGCAGCAACACCGGACTTGTGATCGGAATTGTTGTCGCAGCTGTTGCGGTTGCCGCAGTTGTTGCCGTTATTCTGGTGAAGAAAAAGAAGAAGTAATCAGCAAATTCAATCAGAATTTGACGCAAAAAGCCGACTGTTCAGTTGGCTTTTTGCGTCAAATTGCAGGCTTTTTGGATTGGGAACGGAACGTTTATGCGAACTTTTGTCTCGTTTTGGTTACAGAATTGGCTTGCACTTGGCGCATCGGGATGCTATAATGAAATCAGTACATTGTATTATTGGGAGGAAAACGCATGAAACGATTCGGCACAATTCTTTGCACGCTTGTCCTGCTTTGCGCACTGGTCGCCTGCGGCGATAAGACCCCCGATTCCACAACGGCATCGTCGGGCGATACGGAGCAGACGACGGTGGTGACGGAGGAGACGCTCGGCGTACCCGAAACCGCTGATTACGGCGGTGAGGCATTCAACATTCTTTCGGCGGGCAGCGTCGCCTACAATGACTTCAATTTTGACGAGGAGTCTTCACTGGCACTCGACAACGCGCAGTACAAGCGCAAGCGTTTGGTGGAGGAGAAGTACAAGGTCGAGATCTCCGAGGTCATCAAGCAGGCGTATTCGTCGGGCGGCGGACCGGGCTTTATGCAGATCAACACGGACGTCAGCGCCGGAGACTGCAACTATGACCTTGCGCTCATCGCGGGCTACGATGTCTCCGTGCTTGCCTACAGCGGGCTTCTGTACGACCTGAACTCGATGCCCGGCATCGATCTCACCAAGTCCTGGTGGGATCAGAAAGCAAATGAGAGCCTTGCCGTGAACGGCGTTATGTTCTTCACGACGGGCGAGATCACCTGCTCGGACAACAATGCAGCATTTGTCATCCTGTTCAACAAGGGGCTGCTCAAGGATTATGAGCTGGAAAACCCCTATACGCTGGTTTATGACGGTGCATGGACGATGGACAAGTTCGCCGAGCTCTGCAAGACGGTCACGGAGGATCTCGATCAGAACGGCACGATGGATAAGAACGACCGCTTCGGTCTGCTCGTTTGGGACGACTCGGTCGTCGGTATCGTCAACGCCGCAGGGCAGCGCTGCTGCACGATCAACGAGGACGGCAATATCGAACTGACGCTCTACAACGAGACGACGGTATCGGCACTTGAAAAGTATTTCTCCATTGCCTATGATACGCAGTACGCGTATACCTATCAGCGCGTCAGCGGCTATAATGAGCAGGAACTTTGGTCGGGCAACCACGGTCTCTTCTGGACGACCTGGCTCGGCATCGTGCCGCGCTATCGCGAGATGGAGAACGACTTCGGCATTCTGCCGTATCCGAAGCTGAACGCTGAGCAGAAGGATTACTATACCACGGTCGCACCCTACAACTCGCAGTTCATCTGCATGCCGCTCATTCAGAATGATGTGGAGCGCGCCGGAACGATCACCGAGGCGCTTGCATATTACGGCAAGAAGATCGTCACGCCGGCTTATTACGACGTGAACCTGATCGGACAGAGTACGCGTGATGAGGAATCCGAGGATATGCTGAAGATCATCTTCGACAATCTCGTGTTTGACATCGGCTATTACTATCAGATCGGTCCCTACAACAAGGAACTGATCTATATGGTTCGCGAATATGACACAAACTTTGCTTCGCGCTATGATTCGAAGAAGAATGTCGCCGAGAACCTGCTCGGTGTTATCAACGAGTATTATCAGCGTGCGGTCGCAACCTGGAAGACGGACGGTACGGCTGCCGAGTAAACCCGGAAACAGAAAAAAGCCACGGATTTCCGTGGTTTTTTTCTGTTTTTATCCGACTGCATCGGGAAGCGGCGCAGTCTGCTTTTCAAAGAGAACCTTTCCCTCGATCGCTTTTGCCAGAATGCGGTCACCCGCAGCGATCCTGCCCTCCAGCATGGCTTCGGAGAAGCTGTCTTCTACAAGGCTTGTGATGGCGCGCCGCAGCGGACGTGCACCGTAGATCGGGTCAAAGCCCTTTTCGGCGACATAGGCGACAAGCGAAGGATCAAATTCGATCTCCACGCCGATGCCGCAGATCCGCTCGCCGAGCTCGGCGAGCAGCAGCGATGCGATCTTGCGGATGTCTGCATCGGTCAGCCGATTGAAGACGATGATTTCGTCCAGACGGTTGAGAAATTCCGGGCGGAATGCAGATTTCAGCGCCTGCATGACATTCGCCTCCATGGCGGCTTTTTCATCCGTCGCCGCGGCAGTGAAGCCAAGGCTTTTCGCCTTTTCGGTGATCGCGGACGCGCCGATGTTGGAGGTAAGGATGATCACGGTGTTCTTGAAATCGACGCGCCGCCCCTGCGCATCGGTCAGCATACCGTCGTCCAGAATCTGCAACAGGATGTTCAAGACATCGGGGTGCGCCTTCTCGACCTCGTCAAAGAGGACGACCGAATAGGGCTTGCGGCGGATCTTTTCGGTGAGCTGTCCGCCCTCGTCATAGCCGACGTAGCCGGGCGGTGAGCCGATCAGCCGCGAGACGCTGTGCTTCTCCATATATTCGGACATGTCCACGCGGATTATGGCATTTCTGTCGCCGAACATGACAAGCGCCAGCGCGCGGCAAAGCTCGGTTTTGCCGACGCCGGTCGGACCGAGAAACAGGAAGGAGCCGAGCGGGCGCTTCGGATCCTTCAGCCCCATTCTGCCGCGGCGGATCGCTTTTGCCACGGCGTCCACGGCTTCCGGCTGCCCGATGATGTGTTCTTTCAGAATTTTGTCGAGGTGCAGCAGCTTTTTGCTTTCCTCGCTTTCCATTTGCCGCACCGGAATACCCGTCCATGCCGTCACAATATCCGCGATGTCCTCGCGTGTGACGGTGAGCGCAGCATCGCGGCGATTCTCCTGCCATGCGGTCGTTTCGCGGCGCAGCTCATCGCGCAGGGCTTGTTCTTCGTCGCGCAGGCGCGCCGCCGCTTCAAAGTCCTGTGCTTTGATGGCTTCTTCTTTCTCGCGGCACAGCGTGTCCACGCGCGCTTCAAGCGCTTTGACGTCCGGCGGGGAAGTATAGCGCGAAATGCGCAGGCGGGACGCCGCTTCGTCCACGAGATCGATGGCTTTGTCCGGCAGATAGCGATCGTTGATGTACCGCGCGGACAGGCTGACTGCCGCCTCGATGGCATCGTCAGAGATCTTTAGCTTGTGATGCGCCTCGTATCTGTCGCGCAGCCCGCGCAGAATGCGGACGGCGTCCTCGGGCGACGGTTCACCGACCATGACCGACTGAAAGCGGCGTTCGAGCGCCGCATCTTTTTCGATATTTTTGCGGTACTCTGCGATGGTCGTCGCGCCGATCAGCTGCATCTCGCCGCGGGAGAGCGCAGGCTTCAGGATGTTTGCCGCATCCAGCGCGCCCTCCGCCGCACCCGCGCCGACCAGCGTGTGGATCTCGTCGATGAAGAGGATGATGTCGGGGCGTTTTGCCACCTCCGCCATCACATTCTTGAGCCGCTCTTCAAATTCGCCGCGGTATTTCGCGCCTGCGATCATAGACGGAATGTCTACCGTGACGATGGTCTTGTTTCGCAGCATCTCGGGAATGTTGCCGTCCGCAATGCGCTTGGCAAGCCCCTCGACCACGGCGGTTTTGCCCACGCCGGGTTCACCGATGAGGCAGGGGTTGTTCTTCTGACGGCGGGCAAGGATCTGGATAACCCGCTCGGTTTCCGCATCGCGCCCGATGATCGGGTCGAGCTTGCCCTCCTTGGCAAGAGCGGTCAGATTTCTGCCGTAGCTTGCCAGGGTGGGGCAGTCCCGCAGCGCGCCGTCTGCGCGCGCCTGCGTTCGCGCCGCTTTGTCGACGGGCGCGGTGGGCTTCACACCGTCCAAATAGGACAGCAGACTGTTTTTGAGGTCGGTTGCGCTGACGCCGAGTGCCTCCAGCACGCGCAGCGCGACGCAATCTGTCTCCTCGAGAAGCGAAAGCAGGAGGTGCTCGGTGCCGATATAGCTGTGTCCGAGCCGGGTCGATGTATAGGCGGACATTTCGATGATCTGCTTTGTGCGCGGCGTCAAATCGGCGGCGGTCACATCGGTCGGTGTGCCGGTGCCGATGGCAGTGGTGATGGTGTCGATGATCTTTGCCCGCGTTGCGCCCTTGGCGGCGAGTATGCGTGCGGATACGCTCTCACTGTCGGACGCAAGACCGACCAGCAGGTGCTCGCTCCCGACATAGCTGTGCCCGAAGCTGCGCGCCGCGATCAGCGCATGGTTCAGCGCATTCTGCGCTTTTCTTGTAAAACGGTTTGTCATAGTGACCCTCCTTCACAGAGAGGTTTGGATTTTCACCGCCCGCGCGGATGGGCATTTCTTCTTTGCAGAGTATACCCATTTTGCGGGAAAACCTATCGGCGGAGGACACATGCTTTGCGCTCTTATTTCATCAGCGCCAACAGAAAGCCGCGGAATGCTGCAGCGCGAGCGGCGTCCTGCATCTCGCGCGGCAGTGCGGAAAGCGCCGATGCCGACAGGCAGGAGCGGATGTACTTTTTCTCTCTCGATGTGATCAGATCGGCGGCATAAAGGGTGTCGAGCGTCGAGCGCATCGCGGTCTCGGTGAGACTGTCGCCGACGGCGGCAAATGCCGCCTCGACTATGCCGTCTGCGTCGATCTCGCGGCGGACGATGCGGATATATCCGCCGCCGCCGCGGCGGCTCTCAATGAGATAGCCGCGCTCCGGCGTGAAGCGGGAGGCAACCACATAGTTGATCTGGCTCGGCACGCAGCCGAGCTTTTTGGCGAGGTCGTTCCGCTTGATCTCAAGCGTGCCGCCGCAGTCGTTCAGCATTTGATCAATGAAGGATGCGATCGTATCGGACAGAAGCAAGTTGTTCAGCTCCTTTTCGGTTGATACAGACAGTATACCGAGAAAGTCAGCAAAAGTCAAAGTCGATGAAAGTCAAATCAAAAGCGAGGCGCACGATGGGGTGCGGATTCCTCGCTCGATTTGCGGCACACGCCTTTTTTCGCGCTTTTTCGCGATGTTATGCGCCTGCGTCGCGGTATTTGTTGTAATTGCGCACAAGAGCATTCCATGTGGCTTTGTCCACGTCCCCCGTCGGCGGAATGCCGTTTCGCATCTGAAAGCGGCGGATCGCTGCGGCGATGTCGTCGGTGTATGCGCCGTCGAGTTTGAAATGCGGGTGATCGTCGTAGCCGTCGGTCAGCGCATTCAGAATCACCTGTACGAGAATGACAAGATCGCTGACTTCACCGGCACTCAGGGTGCGTCCCTTGGGGAACGCATACAGCGGCATCGGCTCACTGGCGGCAAAATCCGCCTCCAGCGCCATGCCGTAGATCAGATTGTAGGTTTCGAGATCGACTTTGCCGGTCACGGCAAGCCCGTTTTCATGCTGGATTTGTTCAACCGCATCGCGGGTCGCCGTATCGTAGATGCCGTCCACGGGGACCGTGACGACATCGCCGCGCGCGATCTGTATGCTGCGCAGCATGGTTTGCAGCTGTCTTATGACTGCTTGTTCGTCGTTTGCCTGTATCATGCTCTCACCTCACGAGATGACATAGCCGGGATACTGTCCCGGGCTCAGCTGGTTGCCGTTATAAAGGTCTTCGTATGTGTCGATAATGGCATTCCAGGTCGCCGAGTCGACCTCACCGTTCGGATCCAACCCGAACAGGCGTTGGAAGGCTTCGACCGCATTGTAGGTCAGCGCGCCGAAATAGCCGGTCGCCGGCACGGAGGGAATCTGCGTGTAGGTTCTGCCGATATAGTTCAGGTACTCCTGAAGCAGCCGCACATAGTCGTTTTCGCTGCCCACGCGCAGGATGATGCTCGGATAGGGCACGGTGACGCCCTCGGTGTATGCAGTCGGGATCGAGGCAAGCAGCCCCGTATATACGTTGTTCAGCTCCCGCCAGGTCTGCTCGCCCACAATGCCGTCGGCAGGCAGCCTGTAGGCGCGCTGAAAGCTTTCCACAGACTCCCTCGTGGACGGACCGAAGATACCGTCAATGTCGGTTGCCTGCACGGTTGGGACAAACTGCGCGATATAGGATATAAAGTACTGGACCAGCCGCACGCCGGAGCCTTCCGATCCCTCGGCGAGCACCTCGGGGTACTGGCGGGAGATCTCTTCGAGGGAGATCCCCTCGGAATTCAGCTCGGACAGGCGCTTGACGCTGTTGTAGATGCGTAAGATCGCATACCACGTGCCGCGCCCGACGATGCCGTCCGGCGTCAGGTTGAAAATGCGCTGGAATTCTTTCACCGCCGCCTCGGTGCTGTCCCCGAAGTAGCCGTCCACCGGCGCGATCTTTGGGATGGCGGGGTAGTTCATGCCGATGCGGTTGAGGCGGATCTGCACCTGCCGCACCGCGTCGTTGCCCGTGCCGGGACGCAGCGCGATGTTCGGCGCAGTTTCTCCGGGGGATGCAATCGGCACGTCCGTGACGATCTCCACATTGTTCCCGTAGTAGTTTTGCAGGATCTGTAAGGGTGTTTGCCCCGCTTCGGCAAGCGGCACCGTTCCCCATTGCGAAAGCCCGCTGCATGTGGTCTGCACACCGTCGCAGTATTGGGTGAACAGGGGCTCGACCGCGCCCTCACGGCTGACGTAGCTGTCGAAGATCTCGTCCACAATCTGTGAGATGTTTTCAAAGATGTCGCGCCCGTAGACATAGGACTGGTCGTTCTGCGTGCGGCTTGTGATGTCGAAGTCATAGCCGCGGCTGCGGTAGTATTCGGTGTAGATCCGGTTGAGCGCGTAGGAGATCTGCGCGTAGATATTGGCGCGGATCGCAGCTTCGGGCCAGGTGGGGTAGATCTCGCTCGATGCTACGTTTTTGATGTAATCGGCGAAGGGAACGGTGACATTCTCCGCTGCCTCGTTCGGCAGCCCGAGATGCACTGTGATCGTTTCCGGAATGACGGGTGCTCCAAGCGGCATGTGCGTGCTCCTTTCTCAGAGGCTCGGGCTTTCCGCGCCGGATTCGTCCGTGTTCCGCGGATTTGGATCCTGCGCGTCGCCCGCATATTCGGTCAGCGGATAGAGATTGACCGGTTGGATGGATGTCGTGTCCGCGAAGAGCGGCACGTTGGTGAAGCTCTGGTGAAAGAAACCGTCCTTTTCCACTTCGATGTTGTAGGTGGCGTAGGGCTTTTCCATCCCCGGCTTTTCGGAGTCCGCTGCGGGCGGCGTCGGCAGGGTGACGCGCGGCGTTCTGCCGCTGCGGTCGGTTGTGACGACCGAGAGCACGCCGCTGTTTGCGGGCGCACTGCCGCGGATGGTGATCAGTGCTCCCTCTACGGGCAGTGCGCCGCACGCGGTGGAGGCGGTGACGATCAGCGTGCCGGTGGCACTGTAATTCTCGGATAGCTTATTTTCCATATGTTTTCCTCACTTTACACGCATTTGACATACTAAATAGTATAGGTTTTACAGGAAAAACATGACCGTCCTTGTGCATTTCCGAAAAAAATTCAAAAAATGACGATTTTTTTTGAAATTCCCGAAATTTCGTGCTATAATGAATGCGTCAAACGATGCAAAAAACTAAATAACAGTTGCTGGAGGACTTATGAACGATTCGTTTTACGGAGAACTCTGTATTATCGGTATGCGCGGATGCGAGGCGTTTACCGCAGAGGTGGACAACTACATCAAGGACTGGCGCCGCCATGTGGAGGATGAGACCTACATCGCGCAAGCAGACTGCCCCCGTTTCGGTTCGGGCGAGGCAAAGGGGCTGATTCACGAGTCCATGCGCGGCAGAGACGTGTATATCATCTGTGACGTGTTCAACTACGGCGTGACCTACAAGATGTACGGCATGACTGTCCCGATGAGCCCGGACGACCACTATCAGGATCTCAAGCGCATCATCAGCGCCATCGGCGGCAAGGCGAGAAGAATCTCGGTCATCATGCCGATGCTCTATGAGGGCAGACAGCACAACCGCACCGCACGCGAATCGCTCGACAGTGCATTGGCGCTCCAGGAGCTGACCAATATGGGCGTGTCCAACATCATCACTTTTGATGCGCACGACCCCAAGATTCAGAACGCCATTCCGCTCAGCGGCTTTGACAACGTCCGTCCGACCTATCAGATGATCAAGGCGCTGGTCAAGGCATTCCCCGAAGTTTCGTTCTCCAGCGATGAGCTGATGGTCGTTTCGCCCGATGAGGGCGCAATGGGCAGATGTATGTTCTATTCTTCGCTGCTCGGGCTCGACCTCGGCATGTTCTACAAGCGCCGCAATTTCTCGGTCATCATCGACGGTATGAACCCGATTGAGGCACACGAATATCTCGGTCGTGACCTCAAGGGCAAGGATGTCATCGTCGTGGACGATATGATCTCCTCCGGCGGCTCCATGCTGGATGTTTGCGAGCAGCTGAAAGAGAAGGGCGCGCGCCGCATCTTCGTCTTTGCAACCTTCGGTCTGTTCTGCAACGGGCTTGAGAAGTTTGATGAAGCCTATGAGAAGGGCATCTTCACGAAGATCTTCACCACCAACCTGGTTTATGCCAAGGACGAGTTGAAGGCAAGAGAATGGTATCAGTCGGTCAATATGTGCAAGTATGTTGCATACCTGATCGATACACTCAACCACGATGCCACCATCAGCAATCTGCTCAACCCCGCAAAGCGCGTGCACAAGCTCATCGACCGCCACATTCAGAACACGGCGGAAAAGAGCAATTCATAAGTAATATAGCCGTAAAAAAAGGACGCCGCTCGGCGTCCTTTTTTGCGTGCATTATCCTTGCAGTGCGGCGCGGAAGGCGCTTTCGGCGGCGTTGCGCTCCGCATCCGAGAGAATGGCGAAAAAGAGGTAGCGCCCGCGGGATATGACCCGCGCGTGCTCGACCTTGATACATTCGTCGGCATTGTAGCGCATGTCCCAGTTCGCGCGCCTGAACGCAAGATAGGCACGGACTTCGGAGAGGGCGCTTTCACGGTCGGCGCCCGGCGTGAGCTTGAAAATGCCGATCTCGTTGTAGCTGCTGCCGGAGAACGGACAGAGGATCAGATGCTCCTCGTACAGAGAGAGGTCGCTTTTCATACAGTAGCGGATAAAGTCGTCGCTGGCGGGCGAAAGATGCGTATAGCCATCAACCTCACTGCCGACTGCATCGGCGATCACCTGCACGGGGACGTCGTCGCGGACCGCGCCGCAGGCGGCAAGCGAAAACAGCGTCAGACAGGCAAGACAAGCGGAAAGCAGGCGTTTCATTTGAAAACCTCCGGAATCTGATGGGTGCAGATGTAATCAAGCTCGGCGTCGAGTCCGAGCGGCGTCAGATGGCAGCCGTCGCTGGCATATGCCTCCGGCAGATAGCCGTCCGCGTCACAGAGCGCCTCCGCCGTGTTGAGATAGTAGGCCCCGGCGGTTTGCGCGATGCCGAGAATGGTCCGGTTACCCGCGCGGATAGCTGCATTGGTGATGCGGGTGTCGGCATAGCTGCGGCAAACCGGGAACATGGATTGCAGGATAATCACGGTCTCGGGGCTGCTTTTCTGCACAGATTCGATCAGCTTCAGATATTCCGATACGAAATACTCGCTGTCCACGATCTCAAAGCCGTTGAAGCCGAGCGAGATCAGCAGGATCTCGGGGCGCTTCAGTGCCGCCGCCTCAGCACAGGTCATTTCCGCGCCGGTGTCCGGCAGATAGATCTTCTGATTCTGCATGTCCCACACGGACATGGTGCCGCAGAGCGGTGTCCAGACCTGCGCGGTGTCCGCACCGCCCTCCAGCATGGCGAAGTGACGCAGCCCGTAGGTGCGGGAGTCGCCGAGAAATACGATCTTCCCAAGGTAATCCGCGCCGCCGTGTGCGGTTTCGGCGAGGGTTACACCGTCGGATACAGCCAAAGAGACTGTCGGCAGTTCGGACGTCGGTGCTGCCGTTCCCCGAAAAGAAAAAAGCACGGCGACGCCGGCGAGAAGGCAAGTAAGATACTCCACTTTTCGCATAAAGCACCTGCAATCAAAGAAGGGCTTTCGACGTCGCCGCACGAGCGGCATTTTCAGAACATACTTTTATATTCGGTTTCATTTGCCGCCTTTGCTTTCCTGCGGCGGCGGATCAGCAGATAGATCACGGCAAAGATCAGATACAGGATCGTGATGCAGATGAGCAGGACAAAGGCCTGCAGCGATTTGGTCACCGTCCGTCCGACAATGCCGAGCACCGCGAAGAAGACGATGCCGATGGCGATGTAGTGGAGCAGCATGCGCACGCCGATCGGCAGGCGTTCGGCGCCGAGAATGAAGTTGGATGCGGCAAAGAGCAGACAGGCAAGGAGCAGAAGCAGCTGCCGCCCGAGCGCTGCGATGCCGCCGCCGAGCGCAAACTCGGCAATGTGCAGTCCGATGGTGAGCAGCGTAAAGATCACGCAGGCTGAGGTCAGATAAGAGATCGCTTTTTTCATAGGTCTGTCTCCGGATTGGCTTTTTCTTTAAGAATAGCACATTTCGGGACGCTTTGCAACCGAAAAGCGATCTATGAGATTATATTTTGCCGTGCGGCGGGTTATGCCGCATTTTTATGCAGAATATTCATTGACTTTGCCCTATATATATTATATAATATTATCATCTATAATTCTGCGAAAAAGTTGAGGAATGACGCATCTATGCTGAACAGACGAAGCTCCAGAGAAGCCGTGCTCGGACTGATTTTTGAAAACGAGTTCGGGCTTTATGACGATAAGACCGAACTGTATGAAAACGCCGTCGCCGCGCGCGGCATTGAAGAAAACGAGTATATCCGCACGCTGTATTTCGGCATTCTCGAAAAACAGAATGAACTGGACGCTTATATCGAGAAATACGCCAAGGGGAGAACGCTTGCGCGCATCTCGAAGATCGCCAAGGCAGTCATGCGCATCTCCATCTACGAGATGCTGTACATCGACGACATTCCGGCAAGCGTCTCGATCAACGAGGCGGTGGAGCTTGCCAAGCAGTATGACGACGATAAGACCAAGGCGTTTGTCAACGGCATTCTGAACGCGGTGAAAGAGGAACTCGGCAAATGAAATGCTATGTCGGTGTCGATACGAGCAACTATACGACATCGGTCGGCATTGTGGATGCGGACGGCGGCATTATTGCCAACGTCAAACGTCTGCTTCCCGTGGCGGACGGCGCTTGCGGTTTGCGGCAGAGCGACGCGGTGTTTGCCCATGTGAAAAATCTGCCGCTCGTCTTCCGCGAAGCGGCACCGCAGCTTGAGGACGCCGAGATTCTCGGCATCGGTTATTCCGCCCGCCCGCGCAATGCGGAAGGTTCGTATATGCCGTGCTTCCTTTGCGGCGCGGCGGCTGCCGAGGCGTTTGCCGCCGGGCACGGGCTTTCGCCGATTGCCTTTTCGCACCAGTGCGGGCATGTTTCGGCGGCGCTGACCTCCGCCGGGGTGTGGGAGATCGCGGATGCACCGTTCCTCGCGTTCCATGTTTCGGGCGGCACGACCGAGGTTCTGCTGTGCCAAAAGAGCGAGGACGGCTTTCTTTGTGAAATTGTCGGCGGGACGCGCGACCTCAACGCAGGTCAGACGATCGACCGCGCAGGCGTGATGATGGGAATGCAGTTTCCCTGCGGCGCGGCGCTGGAAACGACGGCGGCAACTTACACAGGCAGGATCGAAAAGCCGCGGATCAGCGTTGGCGGCGCGACCTGCAACCTCTCGGGGCTGCAAAACATTGCAGAGAAGTGCTATCATGAGAGCGGCGACGTCGCAAAGACGAGCGCGCTTGTCCTCGACTTCGTGGGACGCACGCTTCTTGCCATGGCAAAGGGAGCGCGCGCGGCGCACGGCGATCTGCCGATTCTGTTTGCGGGCGGCGTGATGAGCAACAAGCGGATCGGAGCGATGCTTGCCTCGCTCGGCAATGTGTATTTTGCAGAGCCGCAGCTCTCGTCCGACAATGCAGTCGGCATCGCCGAGCTGACGCGGCGGAAATGCTGCGGACTATTGAAACGAATTTGACGGAGGGGCGTACAATGGCTGATTTGGACGATCTGTTTGACCGTGCGCCCGATCCGCGCGGTGACGGCACGGTGACCGTCACGCAGTTGAATGAATACATCAAGGCGAAGATCGACGGCGACGGTTTCCTTTCCCGCGTGTCGGTCAAGGGGGAAATCTCAAATTTCACCAATCACTATAAGACCGGACACTTCTATTTTACAATCAAGGACGAGACTTCGCTGATCCGCGCGGTCATGTTCCGCGGCAACACCGCCAAGCTGCGGTTTGTGCCCGAAAACGGCATGAAGATCGTGGCGCGCGGCAGAGTTTCTGCATTTGTCCGGGACGGACAGTATCAGCTGTACTGCGATTCCATGGAGCCGGACGGCATCGGCGCGCTCTACTTTGCGTTTGAACAGCTGAAAAAGAAGCTGGCGGCGGAAGGGCTGTTTGACGAGGCGCGCAAGCGCCCGCTGCCGAAGATCCCGACGCGCATCGGCGTCATCACCTCGCCGACCGGCGCGGCGATCCGCGACATCATCAATATTCTCGGCAGACGGTTCCCGTATGCGAAGGTCATCCTGTATCCGGCGCTGGTGCAGGGCGCGGAGGCTGCACCATCACTGATCGCGGGGATGCGGCACTTCATGGAGACGCGCGACGTCGATGTGATTATCATCGGGCGCGGCGGCGGCTCGATTGAAGACCTGTGGGCATTCAACAGTGAGGAGCTTGCCCGCACGATCGCCGCGTGCCCGATCCCGGTCATTTCGGCGGTCGGACATGAGACCGACTTCACGATCTGCGACTTCGTTGCCGACCGACGCGCACCCACGCCTTCTGCGGCGGCGGAGCTTGCCGTGCCGGAGACGCACGAGCTGATGCACAAGATCGACAACATCATCGGCAGAATGTCCCTGCTTCTGTCCCGCCGCCTCGAGAGCGGCAGACAGGTGCTGGACTTTTATATGAAACAAGGCGTGTTTGCGCATCCCGAGCGCCTGTTTGAAGACAGAAAGATGCAGCTGCTCCTGCTCGGGCAGCGGCTGGAAACAGCGGAAAACAATAAACTTGTCGCCGCACGGCATGCACTTGCCGAGCGGGGCGCAAAGCTGGAGGCGCTCAGTCCGCTTTCGATCCTGTCGCGCGGCTATTCGGTTGCGACGGGCGCGGACGGCAGGGTGCTGACCATGGCGACCCAGACGGCGGTGGGCGAGGACATCGCACTCCGCCTTGCAGACGGCGCGCTGCACGCGAAAGTAACTTCGCTGCAAAGTGAAACATAAGAGGGGTAACAATGGCTGATAAAGAAATGACATTTGAGGCGGCAATGGCACGCCTGGAGGAGATCGTGCGCGCACTCGAGGGCGGCAGTGCGGGGCTGGATGCGTCGCTCGGACTGTTTGAAGAGGGCATCTCGCTTGTCAAGCTCTGCAACGCAAAGCTGGAAGGCGCGGAGCAGAAGGTCAAGCTGCTTGCCGCCGGCGGCGACGGCACGCTTGTCGAAAAGGATTTTGACGGGAGCGGTAAGTGATGCAGAGCTTGCTTGACAGAATGCACGATGCCGCGGCGCTCTGCGAAGATACGATGCGGCGTTATTTTGCATCGAAGGATACAGAGAAGACCACGCTTTACCGCGCCATGGAGTACGGCGTGATGGGCGGCGGCAAACGCATCCGCCCGTTCCTCACGCTGGAATTCTGCCGGATGCTCGGCGGCAGCGATGCGGCGGCTTTGCCGTACGCGGCGGCGATCGAAATGATCCACAACTTTTCGCTGATTCACGACGATATGCCTTGCATGGACAACGACGACCTGCGGCGCGGCAGTCCCACAACACATAAGGTGTTTGGCGAGGCGCAGGCACTGATCGCAGGCGACGCGCTGATCTTTGCGGCATTTGACTGCGCCCTGTCGGGTGTTTCGGATGCGGAATCGCAGAATCGCGCGCTGCGCGAACTTGCCCTGGCGGCAGGTGCGGACGGCATGTGCGAGGGGCAGATGATCGACATGGAGAGCGACGGGGTGCAGATTCCGTTTGAGCGCCTGCTTGCGCTCCATGCGCACAAGACCGGCGCGCTGATCCGCGCGGCTGCAAAGCTCGGCGTGATCGCGGCAGGCGGCGACGATGCGGCAATGGCTGCGGCGGACGCTTACGGCAGCGGCATCGGGCTTGCTTTCCAGATCGTTGACGATGTGCTGGACGTTTACGGCAGCACTGAGACGCTCGGTAAATCGGTCGGCAGCGATGCGAAGAATGAAAAATCGACGTTCCTGTCGTTTATGAATGCCGATGAGGCAATGGCTTACGCCGCACGCGTGACAAAAGAGGCAACGGATGCCATCGCGGGCTATCCTGCGTCGGAGACGCTTATCTCACTCGGCGAGTGGCTGTTGCACAGGACATACTGATGCGGCTGGATGTTTTTTTGACCGAAAAGGGGCTTTGCGAGAGTCGGCAGCGGGCAAAGCTGCTGATCGAGTCCGGTCTTGTGATGCAGAACGGCAGAATCGCGGCAAAGCCTGCGGCGGCAGTCGCCGAGACGGATCGGATCGAGATCGTCGGCGAGGCGCTGCCGTATGTCAGCCGCGGCGCCCTGAAGCTGGAAAAGGCGTTTGAGGCATTTTCGCTGGATGCTGCGGGGCAGACGGCGATCGACGTCGGCGCATCGACCGGCGGCTTTACCGAGTATCTGCTGCTGCGCGGCGCGGTGAAGGTTTACGCTGTGGATGCCGGCAGCGGTCAGCTGGCGGCAAAACTGCGGGCAGATGCACGCGTGATTTCCATGGAGAAGTACAATGCGCGTCTGCTGTCGCCGAAGGATTTTCCGGTGCCGCCGACGCTTGCGGTCATGGATGTGTCTTTCATTTCGCAGACGCTGATCCTGCCCGCGCTTTATTCGGTGCTTGCCGAACGTGCGCTGCTTGTCAGCCTGGTGAAACCGCAGTTTGAGGCGGGGCGCGAGGCGATCGGCAAGGGCGGCATTGTGAAAAACAAAGCCGACCGCGCGGCGGCTATCCGCCGTGTGGCGGACAGCGCGGCGCTCTGCGGGTTTACGTTTTGCGAGATTACGCCATCGCCGATCACAGGCGGGGACGGGAATGAAGAATTTTTATGCTGCTTTGCCAAAGGCGGCGCGCGCCCTGCCTATGCGGGCGACGTGCAGCGCCGGATCGGGCAGGCAGTCGGACTGAAATAAGCCGAAATACAAGAATCCGAGGTGCTTTATGAAACGGGTCGTACTGCTTCCGACGATACGCAAGGAAACCGATAAGGATTATACGCTGCGCACCGCCGAGCGCTTTCGCATGCACGGCGCCGAGGTGCGCTTTGACGAAGTGTTTGCGGGGGAGAGATTTGCGGCGGGCGCTGTGCTCTGCAAGCGGGAAGAGCTGTTTGCGGGCATTGATCTGATCGTGGTGCTCGGCGGGGACGGCTCGATCCTGCGTGCGGCGGAATATGCGCTGATGTGCGATGTGCCGCTGCTCGGCATCAACTTCGGGCGCGTCGGCTATATGGCGGAGCTCGAAAAGCACGAGATCACACTGATCGACCACATTTACAGCGGGGATTATACCATTCAGAACCGCATGACCATGCAGGCGGAGAAAGAGACGCCGGAGGGAACGGTACTTCTCGCGGACAGCGTGCTCAATGAGGTCGCGGTCGGGCGCGGCGCCTATCCGAAGTGCATAGACCTGCGTCTGTCCGCCGACGACTGCGTGGTGCGCACCATCCGTGCGGACGGTGTGGTCTTTGCCACGCCGACAGGCTCGTCGGCGTATTCCATGGCGGCGGGCGGCTGCGTGGTTGACCCGACGCTGGAATGTATCTGCGTCACGCCGGTCTGCCCGATCTCGCGCTATGCGTGCCCGTTTGTTTTTTCCGGTGCAACTGTGCTGGAACTTGCCAATATTGACGACCGTGCGCCGCATGTGGACGTGACATGCGACGGTACGGAGCCGATGCCGCTGTTTCTCGGGGAACGGCTGGTCATCCGGCGCTCACCGAAGACGCTCAAAATGCTGAAAATTAAGCATGCAGGCTTCTTCAGTGTGCTAAATGCCAAGCTCTCCGAATACGAGCTGAAAAACTGATAAAGGAGAATGAACGTGAAGAGCGAAAGACAGCAGAAGATCCTCGAGTTGATTCGGGAATATGAGATCGAGACGCAGGAAGAGCTGATCTTCTATCTGAACAAATACGGCTTTGAGACGACGCAGGCGACGGTGTCACGCGACATTCGCGAGCTGAAGCTGACCAAGGTCACCAACAGCGTCGGCAACTACAAGTATGCGGTGCAGGGGACTGCGTCGGGCGCGATCCCGGCACCGAAATTCAACGGCGCGCTTGTGGATTCGATCACGAAAGTCTCCTTTGCCAACAATATTATCGTGCTGAAGACCTTCCCGGGGCTTGCCAATGCCATCGGCGCGGGAATTGATGCGATCCGCTCACCCGAGATTCTCGGCTGCATTGCCGGGGACGATACGGTCATGGTCGTGGTTGCCTCCGATGGGGCTGCGGAAGATTTGGCGGATAAGATCAAGCACATGATGCGCTCGGCATGACCGACGCGAGAAGACTTTAGGGGGTGTGTCCGTGCTGTTGTCTCTGCACATCGAAAATGTCGCAGTTATCAAATGCGTGGATATTGATTTTGAGAAGGGCTTTACCGCACTGACCGGCGAGACCGGCGCAGGCAAGTCGATTCTGATCGACAGCATCGGCTTTTTGCTCGGCGCACGCGGTGACCGCGACCTTCTGCGCACCGGCGAAGAAAAAGCCGTGGTCAGCGCCATGTTCGGCGATCTCGGCGCGGAGAGCCTTCGGCTGCTTGCCGAAAACGAGCTGTCGCCCGACGAGGACGGCAACCTGCTGCTCACCCGCACGCTCGGCGCAGACGGGCGCACGCAGTGTAAGGTTAACGGACGTGCCGTCGGAACCTATACGCTCCGCGCGATTGCGCCGACGCTGATCAGCATTCACGGGCAAAGCGACAATTTACAGCTGCTGAAAAGCGAGAATCATCTTTCCATGCTGGATGCCTATGCCGGGAACGAGGCGGCGCGTTCCGCCTATGCCGACGCCTATGCTGCGATGCAGGCTGCCCGCCGCGCGCTTGAAGCGCTGCAGATGAGCGATGCCGAAAAGCAGAAAAAACTCGAGACGCTGACGCGCACCGTTCAGCTGCTGGAATCGGCAAAGCTGCATCCGGGAGAAGAAGAAAAGCTGCTTGCCGAGCGCAGGATCGTTGCCGATGCGGAGCGCATTTCGCGGCAGACTGCGTTTGTCTACCGCGCCCTGCGCGATGCGGAAAAGGGGAATGTCGCGTACATTCTCGACCGCTGTGCTACGGCACTGTCACAGATTGCGGACGCCGTGCCGCGTGCGGCAGAGCTTGCAGCAAGGCTCGGCGACATGAAATATGAGATCGAGGACATCGCCGATACGGTCTACGACTTCACCGGCGACATCGGCGACGATCCCGCCGCCAGACTCGATCGGATTGAAAGCCGCCTGGATAAACTGGATAAACTGAAGAAAAAGTTCATGACCGACGAGGCGGGGCTGCTCGAAAAGCTCGCTGACGCCAAGCGGGAACTGACTGCACTTTCCGACCTTTCCGACGAGACCGCGCGGGCGAAAAAAGCCCTGGATGCGGCAACTGCGGCGGCGACAGCCGCGGCGGCGGCGCTGACCGACACGCGGCGTGCGGCGGCGGAGCGGCTGGTGCCGCTTGTCTCGGACGAGCTTGCGTTTCTCGATATGGAGAAGGTTCGCTTCCTCACGGACATCCGACCTGCCGCGCTTTCGGCGACCGGCGCGGATGCGGTGGAGTTCCTGATCTCCACCAACCCGGGCGAAGAACCGAAACCGATTGCCAAAATTGCATCGGGCGGTGAGCTTGCCCGAATTATGCTGGCGCTCAAAAGCGTGTTTGCCGACAGCTTCGGCGTGCAGACTGTCATCTACGACGAGATCGATGCCGGGGTGTCCGGCAAGACTGCACGCAAGATCGGCATCAAACTGAAGACGAGCGCGCGCGGCACACAGACGATCTGCGTGACCCACTCGGCGCAGATCGCATCGCTTGCCGACCGGCAACTGCTGATCGAAAAGCGGGTGATCGACGGGCGCACCGAGACGCAGGTCTCCGAGATCACGGGCGATGATCGCGTGCGCGAGATTGCGCGCATTCTCGGCGGCGTGACTGTGAGCGAGACCATGCGCTCCTCTGCGCGTGAGCTCATTGACGAAGGAAAGAATTATTAAAATTTTTCATATATAAAAACGGAGAAAGACAAATGACCATTTTTGACGAACTGAAAGCAAGAGGACTTCTCGCCCAGCTGACCGACGAGGAAGAGATCAAGACGATGATCAACGCGGGCAAGGCGACGTTCTATATCGGCTTTGACTGCACGGCGGACAGCCTGACGGCAGGGCACTTCATGGCGCTGACGTTGATGAAGCGCCTGCAGATGGCGGGCAACAAGCCGGTCGCCCTGATCGGCGGCGGCACCACCATGATCGGCGACCCCTCGGGCAGAACCGATATGCGCAAGATGCTGACCCGTGAGGACATCGAGCACAACGCCGCCTGCTTCAAAAAGCAGATGGAGCGCTTCATCGACTTCTCGGACGACAAGGCGCTGATGGTGAACAACGCAGACTGGCTGCTCGACCTCAACTACGTGGACTTTCTGCGCGAGGTCGGCGCATGCTTCTCGGTCAACAACATGCTGCGCGCCGAGTGCTACAAGCAGCGTATGGAGAAGGGGCTCAGCTTCTTTGAATTCAACTACATGATCATGCAGAGCTACGACTTCTATGTGCTGTATCAGAAGTACGGCTGCAATATGCAGTTCGGCGGCGACGACCAGTGGAGCAACATGCTCGGCGGTACGGAGTTGATCCGCCGCAAGCTGGGCAAGGACGCATATGCCATGACGATCACGCTGCTGACCGACTCGCAGGGCAAGAAGATGGGTAAGACCGCAGGCAACGCCGTTTGGCTCGACCCGAACAAGACTTCGCCCTACGACTTCTTCCAGTATTGGAGAAACGTCGACGATGCGGATGTTATCAAGTGCATGAACATGCTCACCTTCATGCCGCTTGAAGAGATTGCGGAATATGCAAAGCTGACCGGTAGCGACCTCAACCGCGCCAAGGAAAAGCTGGCGTATGAGCTGACCGAGCTGGTACACGGCAAGGACGAGGCGGAGAAGGCGCTGACGGCGGCAAGAGCCGTCTTTGCAAACGGCGGCGTTTCCGCAAACATGCCCTCGACCGTGCTCACCGAAGAAAACTTCACGGATGGCAAGATCTCGGCGATCGACTTGCTTGTCCTGTCGAAACTCGCGCCCTCGCGCGGAGAGGCAAGACGCCTGATTCAGCAGGGCGGTATGCTTGCAGGTGACGAAAAGGTCGAGGCAATCGACAAGACCTTTGACAAAGGCGCCTTTGAGGGCGACGGGCTTGTCGTCAAGAAAGGCAAAAAGACGTTCCACCGCTTCACACTGTAAGAAAAGGGAGACGCTATGTCTTACGAAACCTTTGAGAAAGCGCTGTGCACTCTGCCGGAGACGGCAGGGCGGCGCTTCTTTATCCGGCATGATTTCCCGCTCTCGCGCGTGACCTCGTTTCACATCGGCGGCAATGCCGATCTGGCGGTTTACCCGGCGGATGCCGAGGCGTTTGCCTATGCGCTGGACGCCGTCGTGCAGGCAGGCGTGCCGTATACCGTCATCGGCAACGGCAGCAATACGCTGGTGCGGGACGGCGGTTTCCGCGGGGTCGTGTTTGTCACAACGGACATGCGCCGCGTGACGATCGACGGTACGCGGCTGACCGGCGGCTGCGGCGTTCTGCTCGGCAGCATCGGGACCAATGCGT
Organism: Oscillospiraceae bacterium; assembly: GCA_003343845.1. Lineage (GTDB taxonomy): Bacteria > Bacillota > Clostridia > Oscillospirales > CAG-272 > UMGS902. Next base: position 139,199 of record QAKK01000020.1, on the reverse strand, counting down.
CGCGCGCCGGGCTTGCGGGCGCGGAGTTTGCCAACGGCATTCCGGGTACGCTCGGCGGCGCTGTGTACATGAATGCGGGGGCATACGGCGGGCAGCTTGCGGACATTGTGTGCGAGACTGTCTGCTATGACCTCGATGCAAAGCAGGTTCTGCATCTGGATAATGCGGCGCAGCATTTCGGCTACCGGCACAGCGTTTTCATGGAGAAAAACTATATCATCCTGTCCGCGACCCTACAGCTGACGAAAGACGAACCGGATGCGATCCGCGCGCGAATGAATGACTATCTTGCGCGCCGCCGCGAAAAACAGCCGCTGGAATATCCGAGTGCGGGCAGCGTGTTCAAGCGCCCCGAGGGGCATTTTGCCGGTAAATTGATTGAGGATGCCGGGCTGAAAGGTCTGCGCGTGGGCGGCGCCGAGGTGTCGCCGAAACATGCCGGTTTTATCGTCAATGTCGGCGGTGCGACCGCAAGGGATGTGCTTGAGCTGATCGAACGCATCCGCGAAAAGGTTTATGCCATGAGCGGCGTGACGCTCGAGTGCGAGATCCGCACGATCGGAGAAGACTGATGTCCTTTTCAACCGATGTCAAGCGCGAGGCGGCGGCGCTGCCGATGAAAAAGACCTGCTGCCGCCGTGCACTGATTGCCGGCGCACTGCTCGGCGGCGCAGTGAGCTGTGACGACGAGATCGCTTTGCAGACGGACGATGCCGCGGCGGCAGAGCTGTGCGCGCACCTGGTACGCGAGCAGTTCGGCAGAGAATGCGAGCCGCAGCCGATCGGCAAGCGCGGCTTTCTGCTGACCTTTCCGTCCAGATCGGCAGCAGCGCTGATGCGGGACAGCGCGGAAAATCCGCGGGTTCTGATCCGTTGCCCGGAATGCGCGGCGGCACTCTTCCGCGGGCTGTTTCTCGGCGGCGGCACGATCAGCGCGCCGCGGAACTATTATCACCTGGAGCTGAAAAGCCGTGCGGCGGTTGACCCGTCGCCGCTTGCCGCGCTCGCGGCGGAAAACGGCATTGCATTCAAAGTTTCGACCCGTCTCGGCAAACCATCGCTGTATCTGAAGGACAGCAGTGCGATCGAGGATTTTCTCTTCTTCATCGGCGCGGGAAAACAGGCGTTTGATTTTGTCAATGCCAGAATCGGGCGCGAAATCAAAAACGACATCAATCGCCGCACCAACTGTGAGACGGGCAATATCGCGCGCTCTACGGCGTCGGCGGCGCGGCATCTTGCCGCCATCCGGCTGCTGGATGCGCACGGGCGGCTGTCCGAGCTCGGGCCCGAGCTTGAGTACACCGCGCGGATGCGGCTGGAAAATCCGGAAATCTCGCTTGCACAGCTTGGGCAGATGATGACGCCCACGGTGTCAAAGCCGGGGCTGTATCACCGCCTTGAAAAGATCTGCGCGATTGCCGACGGGCTGGGGTTGAAAAACAAAGAAGAATCTTAAAAGGGAGGATCGGCAATGGATTTTGTACACCTGCATCTGCACAGCGAATACAGCCTGCTGGACGGCGCATGCCGCATTGTCGATATTCCGAAGGCGGCGAAGGCGGCGGGGCATACTGCCGTCGCTATCACCGATCACGGCAACCTGTACGGTGCGGTCGCGTTTTTCAAGGCTTGCCGCGCCGAGGGCATCAAGCCGATCATCGGCTGTGAGGTCTATGTCGCGCCGCGCACCCGTTTTGATAAAGAAGGCAAGCGGGATGCGTCCGGCAACCACCTTATTCTGCTGTGCAAAAACCAAAAGGGCTATGAAAACCTGATTTACATGGTCTCCAAATCCTTCACCGAGGGCTTTTATCAGAAGCCGCGTATTGACCTGGATCTGCTGCGCACGCATGCGGACGGGCTGATCGCGCTTTCCGCCTGCCTTGCGGGTTATATTCCGCGCGCGATCGTCAGCGGCGACTTTGCGGGTGCACGGCAGTACGCGCGCACACTTGCCGGCATCTTCGGCGAGGGAAATTTTTATCTGGAGTTGCAGGATCACGGCATTCCCGAGCAGCGCGAGGTCAACGCGGAGCTGATCGCGATGGCAAAAGAACTTTCGCTGCCGCTCGTCGCCACCAATGATGTGCACTATCTGCGCCGGCTTGATGCCGAGCATCAGGCGGTCATGATGTGCATTCAGACCGGGCGGACACTTGCCGAGGGCAAACCAATCGGGTTTGAGACCGAGGAATTCTACTACAAATCGACCTCCGAGATGGAGAAGCTGTTCGGTGACGTGCCGGAGGCGCTTGCCAACACGGTAAGGATCGCCGATGCGTGCGATTTTGAATTCATGTTCGGCAATCTGTATCTGCCGAAGATCGCGGTGTCGAACGGCAAAACACCGTTTGAGCAGCTCCGTACCTTTACCTTTGCGGGGCTGGACAAGAAGATCGAGGGCGGCTACATCCGCCTTGATACGCATCAAAAAGAAGACTATATTGCCCGTGCCGAATACGAGCTTTCTGTCATTGAGAGCATGGGCTTTACCGATTATATCCTCATTGTGCGCGACTATGTGACCTATGCCAAGACGCATGGGATCGCGGTGGGACCCGGCAGAGGCTCTGGAGCGGGCAGCCTTGTCAATTACCTCATCGGGATCACGGATGTCGATCCCCTGCGGTTTGATCTGCTGTTTGAGCGCTTCCTCAATCCGGAGCGTGTGAGTATGCCCGATATTGACGTGGACTTCTGCTACGAGCGGCGTGACGAAGTGCTGCGCTATGTTTCGGAGCGCTACGGCGCGGAGCATGTGGCGCAGATTGTCACGTTCGGGACAATGGCTGCGCGCGCGGCAATCCGCGATGTCGGACGTGTGTTCGGCATGAGCTATGCCGAGGTTGACCGGGTGGCAAACCTTGTGCCGCGCGCACCCGGTGTGACGCTCGCTGATGCGCTGAAGCAAAAGGAGCTGAAAGCGCTCTATGTGAGCGATGCCAACGTGGCGCGCCTGATTGACACGGCGCGCGCACTGGAAGGCATGCCGCGCCACGCCTCCACCCATGCGGCAGGCGTGGTCATCACAGACAGGGAGGTCTTCTCCTATGTGCCGCTGTCGGTCAACGGCGATACCATTGTGACGCAGTTTGACATGGATACAGTCGCTGAGCTCGGACTGGTCAAGTTCGACTTTCTCGGGCTGCGGTATCTCACCATCATTGCCGATGCCGAGCGTATGGTGCGCGCGAGTGAGCCGGGCTTTGACATCAAAAAGATCCCGTATGACGATAAAAAGACATATGCCCTCATCTCCGAGGGGCGGACCGACGGTGTATTTCAGCTGGAATCCAAGGGCATGAAGCAGGTGCTGATGCGCCTGTGCCCGGATTCGATCGACGATGTGATTGCGGCGATCGCGCTGTACCGCCCGGGTCCGATGGATTCGATCCCGCAGTATATCGAGCGGCGGCATGGCAGAGACAAGACCGAATATAAGAATCCCGCGCTTGAAAAGATCCTCGGCAAGACCTACGGCTGCATTGTGTATCAGGAGCAGGTCATGGAGATCTTCCGCGAGATCGCGGGCTACAGTCTCGGCAAGGCGGACATTGTGCGCCGTGCCATGTCAAAGAAAAAAGCCTCCGTGATGGAGGCGGAACGACAGGTGTTTGTCCGGGGAGCCGTGGAGCGCGGCATGACCGAGGCTGATGCGACGGCGCTGTTTGAGGACATGGCGAGCTTTGCAAGCTATGCCTTCAACAAGAGCCACGCCGCGTCCTACGCCGTTCTGTGCTATGAGACGGCGTATCTCAAGGCGCATTATATGAGCGAATACATGGCGGCGCTCCTCACGTCGGTGCTCGGCGACTTCGGCAAGACCGCCGAATATATCGGCGAATGCACCAAGGCGGGCATCGCCGTCCTGCCGCCGGACATCAATGAGAGCGAGACCGCGTTTTCCGCAAAAGGCGGTGCGATCCGGTTCGGGCTGCTGGCGCTCAAGGGCGTCGGACGCCTGTTTGTAGATCAGTTGATTGCCGACCGTAGGCAGAACGGTCTGTTCAAGAGCTTTGAGGATTTCGTCACCCGTATGGGCTGCTATGATCTGAACAAGCGGCAGGTCGAGTCGCTCATCAAGAGCGGCGCGTTTGATTCACTCGGCGTGTATCGCAGCCGCCTGCTTGCCTCCTATGAAAAGATTATCGAAAACGCGCAGAGCAAGAATCGCGCCGAGATCGACGGGCAGATCGACATTTTTGCAATGGCGGGCGCGGGGGCTGCGGCAGCGGCGCCGGTGCGGTTCGCCTACCCGGATATTCCGGAGTTCTCCCTGCGGGAAAAGCTGACGCTTGAAAAAGAGTGCTCCGGCATGTACTTTTCCGGGCATGTGCTCAACGATTATGCCAAGCATATCGAGTCGCTTTCCGCCGCAAGGATCGCGGATATTCTCGCGAGCGCCGATGCGGACATCGAACCGCCGTACCGGGATAAACAGCCGGTGACAATCGCCGGCATTGTAACCAAAAAGACCGTCAAGACGACGAAAAACGGTGATAGCATGGCGTTTGTCACCGTGGAGGATCGCACGGGCGAGATCGAGGTCGTTGTGTTTGCAAGGCAGTATCTCGGCAGCGCCGGTGTGCTTGTTACCGAGAACCCGGTGATTGTGCACGGCACGGTCTCGGTACGGGACGAAGAAAAGCCGAAGATCCTGATGAACAGCTGCGAGAGGCTGCTGACCGACGCCGAATTTGCGGCGGACAAGCCGAAGACGCTCTACCTGCGGGTGGCGTCCACGGACACGCCCGCCGCCGTACAGGCGCTTGCCGCGCTGCGGCGTGCACCGGGTGATCGTCCGGTCGTGCTGTACGATCTTGCAAAGGCGCGCTATGTCCGGCTTGCCGACTGTAGGGTGCAGATCTCGGATTCGCTCTGCGGCACACTTGCCGCACTGCTCGGCAAGGATAATGTCGTTGTCCGGTAGTCAGGTGGAAAAATCCTCGATGATCGACGCAAGGTCGGAAAAGCTGTAGAGCGTGATCCCGCGCGCGAGCGCCATGCGATCCTGCTCGGGCAGCGTCTCGACCAGCACGTCCACAAAGTCAAGCAAAAGCCCGCTTGCGGCATCGTAGATGCCGATCTTGCCGCCGCAGGTGCGCAGGGTATAGAGCGCGTTGCCGGACAGCATCGGCGCGGCGACCGCCGCATCGTGTTTTACATCGTACAATTCGGTGCGCAGGCTTTTCAGCGTGCGGTGTGTGACGGCGGCGAAGGCAGCAAAGGCGGATGCGACGATCGCAAGGCAGACGAGAAGCGAAATTGTGATGAGCTTCTCTCTGCACGGAAGTTTCAGTTTCATATCTTGTATTCCTTTGGATTTCAGAGTATAATTATTATTTGCAGCGGTGAATAATCTATTCGGCTGCAAAAGGGAACAATTCAGGGAGAGGTTCACTGTGAAAAAAGCAAACATGCAAAGTCAGGTCAGGATCGACAACTTCAAAAAGGAGAAGAAGACCGCACGCAGTGCGGCGTCCCGCGTCGGGCGCGTCTTCGGGTACATTTTCAGCGCACTTGTGACGCTGATGCTGGTGTGTCTGGTCACCGGTATCATTGTTGCCTGCGTGTTTTCGATCTATGTCAGCAATTATATTGACCCGACCATCGACGAATCCCTGCTTGTTACGGGTAAAAGCGAACAAACCACGAAGATTTATTACTACGAATTTACCGATCGAACCAACCGTGCAGGCACGGCGGTGGAGTTGGAAGATCAGCGCATTTACGGTGCGGAAAACAGCCTGTGGGCATCCTATGACGAGATTCCGACCTATCTGCGGGAGGCGTTCATCGCGATCGAGGACAAGCGCTTCATGACGCACAAGGGCGTGGACTGGAAGCGCACGGCAGGCGCTGTGCTCAACTTTTTCCTTGGCTTTGACGACTCATCCTACGGTGGTTCGACCATCACACAGCAGCTGATCAAGAACCTGACCGGCAACAACGAGCCGACCATTCAGCGCAAAGTGCAGGAGATCCTGACCGCGCTGAATCTGGAGAAGGTCAAGAGCAAGGAAGAGATCCTCGAACTCTATCTCAACATCGTTCCGTTGTCGCAGAATTGCGTCGGCGTCCGCGCGGCGGCGAATACCTACTTCGGTAAGGAACTCTCCGAGCTGACGCTGGCGGAATGCGCATCGCTTGCCGCCATCACCAAGTACCCGACCAAATACGACCCGATACAGAATCCGAAAAACAACCTCGAACGCCGTGACGACATCCTGGATCAAATGCAGAAGCAGGGGAAGATCTCCGAGGCGGAGATGGAACAGGCATTTGCCGAACCGCTGACCCTCCGGGAAAGCACCGATGATGAAACGGCAGCCACGGACACAGAGGCGCGCCTCAATTCCTGGTATGTCGATACGGTCATTTGTGATGTGCGTGACGATCTGATGGAGAAGTACGGTGTCTCGAGCCAGATCGCCAGCAATATGATCAATTCCGGCGGTCTCAGCATTTACACGCTGATGGATCCGAAGGTGCAGAGCGTTATGGAGGAGATTTACGCGGATGAGTCCAGCTTCCCGGAGAATACGGGCGGCGTGCCTGCGCAGTCGGCAATGGCTGTTGTTGACCCATACACAGGCGACCTGCTCGGCGTGGTCGGGGCACGCGGCAAAAAACAGGGCAATCTGGTGCTGAACTATGCCACGCAGACACAACGTGCCCCCGGTTCGTCGCTGAAGCCGCTGTCGGTCTACGGTCCGGCGCTGGAGGAGGGCATCATCACCTACGGCACGGTGTATGACGACACGCCACTTTGGTTCACTGGTGATGATACGCCGTACCCGAGAAACCTGCCGGATGTCTACAAGGGATTGACCACGATCAACAGCGCTGTCGAGCGCTCGGTCAACACCGTGGCAATGAAGGTCCTTGAGGATCTGACCATCGACAAATCCTATGACTATCTGAAAAACCGTCTCGGCTTTGACTATTTGGTTGACTACGGCGAGGACAGCAGCGGGCGCGGCTATACCGACAAGGGACTCGCGGCATTGGCGCTCGGACAGCTGAACTTCGGCGTGACCGTGCGCGACATTGCCGCTGCATATACGGCGTTTGCCAACGAAGGCGTCTACAATGAAAGCCACTCCTATCTCTATGTCTGTGACAGCGCGGGCAATCTGCTTCTGTCCAACGACAGCGAGAAGGGTGAGGTCGTATTCGGCGAGTCGACCGCTTATATCATGACTAAAATGATGCAGAATGTCATGAACAACGGTACCGGCCGCAGCGTGACCCTGCGCAATTCGGTCGATGTCGCCGGTAAGACCGGTACGGCGGGCAATGACTATGACCGCTGGTTCGTCGGCTATACGCCGTATTATATCGGCGCTGTTTGGTACGGCTATTCCTATCCGAAGTCGCTCAGCAGTCTGAAGGCGAATCCGTCCAACAAACTGTTTGACCTCGTGATGACCAAGCTGCACGAGGATGCGATCGAAGAGGCGAAGAACGGCGGGGAAGCGCTCCGCACCTTTGACAATCACCGCCCGGCAGAGGTCGTTGAGGTCACTTACTGCAAGGATTCCGGCAAGCTGATGACGGATGCCTGCCGGCTTGACCCGCGCGGCGACCGTTCGGACACCGGCTATTTCACGGTTTCCACTGCGCCGCATGATTATTGCGACCGGCATGTGGTTGTGGATTACGATACGACGACCAACGCCTATGCCCATGAATACACCAGACCCGAAAACCGCAAGAAGGTGGCGCTGATCCGCGAGACGACGCGCGCGTTCCCCGTGCAGATCTATGTGGAAGATGCGCAGTATGTTTACCGTCTGCTGCCGGACAACGTGCGCCCGGGCGGCTGGTGGGGCGTTCCGTACTTTATTTATACCGTTCCGGACGGCACCTATGTCGGCATCACCAATCTGAAGGGCGGACGGCAGTTCAATTCCTTCAGCTATGAGAATTACGATTTTTCACGGTTTGACAGCGGCAGCGCATCGACGACCGCGACGGAGGAAACCCCGTCCGAGACCATTCCGTCCGAGGGGGATGACAACACCGTTTACGAAGACGGCTGAACGCAAGAATTCTTGCAACATTTTGTTGACATCCCGGCAAGTATCAAGTATAATAGATAAGGAATCTAAAAACGGAGGGTTAAACTATGAATACGTTTTATATCAAGCTGTCCACGATCGAGGACATCCGCAAATTTGTGGATATTGTGACCCGCCAGGATTACGATATTGACCTGTCTTCCGGCAGATACGTCGTCGATGCCAAGTCCATCATGGGCATCTTCAGCCTTGATCTGATGAACAAGATCCTGCTGACGGCGCATACCGACGATGTCGAAGATCTGAAGAAGGCGCTTGCGGCTTACATCGTAGAATAAGCCACAGCCTTTCTCACAACGCGGGTTCACCCTACGCAAGATCAATATTTCTGTTTGGGCACCCCGAAAACGGGGTGCCTTACTATTTTGGGAGTATCATGGAGAAGAACAGAGACATCTATATATCCCCGTTCAGCACGCGCTATGCGTCGCGGGAGATGCAGGCGCTGTTTTCCGATCGGATGAAGTTCGGCACATGGCGCAGACTGTGGATCGCGCTGGCAAAGGCGGAGAAGCGGCTCGGGCTGAACATCACGGACGAGCAGATTGCCGAGATGTGCGCGCATGCGGACGACATCAATTTTGAGGTCGCAGAGGCGCGTGAGGCGGAGGTGCGGCACGATGTGATGTCGCATGTGTACGCCTACGGCAAGCAGTGTCCGAAGGCGGAGCCGATCATTCACCTCGGCGCAACTTCCTGCTATGTCGGTGACAATACCGACCTCATCATTATGCGCGAGGCGTCAAAGCTGATTCTGAAAAAGGCGGCGCAAGTGCTGCGAAATCTGACGCAGTTTGCAGAGAAGTATGCGGCGATGCCGTGCCTTGCCTACACGCATTTGCAGCCGGCACAGCTGACCACGGTCGGTAAGCGCGCTGCGCTGTGGGCAAACGAGCTTGCGATGGATGTCGCAGAGCTGGAGCACCGTGTGGACACGATGCAGCTGCTCGGCTCCAAGGGGACGACCGGCACGCAGGCGAGCTTCATGGAGTTGTTTGACGGCGACGAGGAAAAGGTCAAAGAGCTTGACCGCCTGATCGCCGAGCAGATGGGCTTTGCAAGCTGTGTGACGGTGTCCGGACAGACCTATTCCCGCAAGGTGGACGCCTATTTTCTGGCGGTGCTCTCCGGCTTTGCGCAGAGCGCGTACAAGTTTGCAAACGATCTGCGCATTCTGCAATCCTTTGAGGAGATCGAGGAGCCGTTTGAGGCACATCAGATCGGATCGTCTGCCATGCCGTACAAGCGTAATCCGATGCGCTGCGAGCGCATTTGTGCGCTGGCGCGCTATGTGATCACCGACGCGGAGAATCCCGCATTCACGGCGGCAACGCAGTGGTTTGAACGCACGCTGGACGACAGCGCAAACAAGCGCATCAGCGTTGCTGAGGCATTTCTCGCGGTGGATGCGATTCTGAATATTTACATCAATGTTACCGGCGGGCTTGTGGTGTATGACCGCGTGATCCGTCGCCGCGTGATGGAAAAGCTGCCGTTCATGGCGACCGAGAACATCATGATGAAGGCGGTCAAAAACGGCGGCAACCGCCAGGAGCTGCATGAGCGCCTGCGCGTGCATTCACATGCCGCTGCGGCAAAGGTCAAGCTGGAGGGCGGGGCAAACGATCTGATCGACCGCATCGTTGCCGATCCGGCGTTCAAACTCACGCGCGAAGAGATTGAAGCAGAGCTTTCACCCGAGCTGTATATCGGGCGCTGCCCGTCGCAGGTCGCGGAGTTCATCCGTGAAACCGCCGAGCCGATCATCGGCAAGTATCTGACCGAGGAAGTCAAGGTCGAATTAAAGGTATAAATAAACCGGAAGGGGTATCATCAATGGCAAATCAGGCAACGCAGCTTACGGCGATCGTAGGCATCAACTGGGGCGACGAAGGCAAGGGCAGAATGGTTGACCTGCTTTCCGAGGACTACGACATCATCATCCGCTATCAGGGCGGCAACAATGCGGGGCACACCGTTGTCAACGACAAGGGCAAGTTCATTCTTAACCTGCTGCCGTCGGGCATTCTGCGTCCGAACACCGTCAACGTGATGGGCAACGGCATGGTCATTGACCTGGAGCATCTCGTCGGCGAAATGCAGCGTCTGATCGACAAGGGCATTGCGATCACACCCGCACATCTCAAGATCAGCGAGAAAGCCGTCATCTGCATGCCGTATCATAAGATGTTGGACTGCCTCGAAGAGGATCGTCTCGGCGACGCCAAATTCGGTTCGACCCGCCGCGGCATCGGACCGGTCTACGGCGATAAGTATATGAAGAAGATCATCCGCATGTGCGACCTGTTTGAGTCCGAGGAATACCTCAAGAAGAGACTGGCGGGGATCCTCGAGTGGCGCAACCTGATGATCCACAACGGTTACGGCGCAGAGCCTGTGACTACGGATGATATGTACGCATGGCTGCGTACCTATGGCGACAAGCTGAAGCCCTATGTCTGCGATACGACGGCTTATCTTGCCGATGCCATCAAGGACGGCAAGCGCATCATGTTTGAGGCACAGCTCGGCGCACTGCGCGACATCGACTTCGGTATCGTGCCGTACACCTCGTCCTCCTCGACGATCGCTGCATACGCACCGGTCGGCGCGGGCATTCCGTTTGCCAAGCTGGACGGCGTGATCGGCGTCATGAAGGCATATTCCAGCTGCGTCGGTGAAGGCCCGTTTACCTGCGAGATGTTCGGCGACGAGGCGCATGATCTGCGCGAGGCGGGCGGCGAATACGGCGCTGCGACCGGCAGACCGCGCCGTGTCGGAGGCTTCGATATTCCCGCATCCAAGTACGGCTGCCTGATGCAGGGCGCAACCGAGATCGCGCTGACCAAACTGGACGTCCTCTCGTATCTGGACAAGATTCCGGTCTGCGTAGCTTACGAGATCGACGGCAAGCGTGTAGATAACTTCGTCACGGGCGAAAAGCTGAACCATGCGAAGCCGATTTACGAGTATGTGCCCGGTTTCCATTGCGATATTTCGGGGTGCCGTCATGCCTCGGATCTGCCGAAGGAAGCCTACGACTATATCAAATACATCGAAAAAGCAGTCGGCGTGCCGGTGACCTACGTTTCGGTCGGCGCAGAGCGCGACGCCTATATCAAAATGTACGAATGAGAATTGAAAAAAGCGGTTGACAGGTCAACCGCTTTTTTCGCAGGAAAGGGAAAAGATGAAATATCGTTTTTTGCTGTTCGACCTCGACAACACGCTGCTCGACTTTGATGCAAACGAGGCACAGGCGCTGCCGCGCGTGTTTGCGGCGCACGGTGTGACGCTTACGCCGGAGATCCGGGCGGTGTACGATGCAATCAACCACGGCTTATGGCAGGATTATGAGGCGGGAAAGGTTGCGATCGAGACTGTCCTCAACACACGCTTTGCAAAAACCATGCAGCATTTCGGCGCGGAAGCGGACGGCGCAGCATGGGAACGCGACTACCGCCGTTTTCTCGGCGATGGGCACGAGCCGATTCCCGGGGCGGTGGAGCTGTGCAAAAACCTTGCTGCCGCCCATACATATGAGATGTATGTGGTGACCAACGGCGTGGCTGCCACGCAGGAGAAACGGATGCGCGAGGCGGGCATTGAAGATTACTTCCGCGTGGTGTTCAACTCTGAAAGCATCGGCGCGCAGAAGCCGTCGGCGGCATTCTTCGACTATGTATTTGCACACATTGACGGTTTTGATCGCACGCGCGCTCTGCTGATCGGGGATTCGCCGACGGCGGATATCGCCGGCGGCAAAAATGCGGGGCTTGCGACCTGCTGGTTTGACGAAAAGGGAAGCGGCAAGGCGGTTTCCGCCGATTACACCATCCGCGCGCTCGACGAGCTCTATGAAATTCTGAAATGAATTCAAAAAGAAGGCTGCATTGGGGCACCCTCCGTAGGGAAGGTGCCCCAATGTGACTTTGTATCTCAATTATTTGATTTTTTCTATTGGCATCCAAATTTGAACGTTGCGTTCAGATTTAGGCTGCCAATGGTAAACTGCAAGTTCAGGTGCATTTTTTAACTGAAATCCCATATCAGGCATCCATTCGGTCAGGATTTGGATTACAAAGCAAAGGGAGGAGCTACTTTCTTACGTAGTTCCTCCCTTTGCAGCTTTTTTTCAGGAAACGTATTGCGCCTTATCGTGCTTTTCGACAAGCTCTTTTGTGATGATGACTTTCTTGATACCCTTTTCGGAGGGGACATCATACATCACGGGAAGCATGAATTCTTCCATGATGGAGCGGAGCCCGCGCGCGCCGATGTTGCGCTCGATCGCCAGTTTTGCGATGGCTTCGCATGCGCCATCCGCAAATTCCAGTTTCACGCCGTCCAGTGCGAGCAGCTTGGTATACTGTTTGATGATCGCGTTCTTCGGTTCACGCAGGATGCGGACAAGCGCCGCTTCATCGAGATTGTCCAGCGCCGTGATGATCGGCAGTCTGCCCACCAGCTCGGGAATCAGACCGTATTTGACGATGTCATGCGAATTGACGTCGCGGTAAATGCCTGCCGCCGTCTTTTCTTTCTTCGTCTTGATCTCGCCGCCGAAGCCGATCGTTTGGCTGCCCTGCCGCTTTTCGATGATCTCGGCAAGCCCGTCGAAAGCACCGCCGCAGATGAACAGAATGTTCTCGGTGTGAATCTGAATGAAATCCTGATTCGGGTGTTTGCGTCCGCCCTGCGGCGGCACGTTGGCGACCGTTCCCTCGAGGATCTTCAGCAGCGCCTGCTGCACGCCTTCGCCCGAAACGTCGCGCGTGATCGAGCGGTTCTCACCGCGGCGTGAGATCTTGTCGATCTCGTCAATGTAGATGATGCCTTTCTCCGCGCGCTCGACGTTGTAGTCCGCTGCCTGAATCAGGCGGAGCAGAATGTTCTCGACATCCTCGCCCACATAGCCCGCTTCGGTCAGCGTGGTCGCATCCGCGATGGCAAAGGGAACCTTGAGTGCCTTCGCCAGCGTCTGCGCAAGGAAGGTCTTGCCCACGCCGGTCGGGCCTAGCAGAAGCACGTTGCTCTTCTGAATCTCGACGTCGTCGGTCTTCTTTTCCCCATAGATCAAGCGCTTGTAGTGGTTGTAGACCGCCACCGAAAGCACGCGCTTGGCGTCATCCTGCCCGATCACGTACTGATCCAGCACGGCTTTGATTTCGGCAGGCTTCGGCAGGGTGTCGATCGACAGCTCCAGCTTGTCGGCAGGGGCGCTGTGCGCCGTCGGAACTTCCTCCGGATTCATTTCTTCGAGAAAGTTGGCACAGGTCATCACGCAGTCGCCGCAAATCGCCGCACCGCCGAGCGCGGCGGGGATCAGCAGCTCAACCTCGGTCTCGCTTCTGCCGCAGAACGAGCAGCAGAGTTTTTTGCTTTTGTTGTTTGTCGGCATTGTAATCCTCGGTAAAAATTATGCGTGTTTCTCGATGACCTTGTCGATCAGCCCGTAAGCGGCTGCCTCCGCAGCACTCATGAAGTTGTCGCGGTCGGTGTCACGCTCAATGACCTCCAGCGGCTTGCCGGTGTTGGCAGCCAGGATCTCGTTGAGCTTCGTGCGCGTCTTCAGAATCTGCTCGGCGTGGATCTTGACATCGCTTGCCTGTCCCTGCGCGCCGCCGAGCGGCTGATGGATCATGATTACGCTGTTGGGCAGAGCAAGACGCTTGCCCTTTGCGCCTGCGGCAAGCAGAAACGCGCCCATCGACGCCGCCATACCCATGCAGATGGTGGAGACATCACACTTGATGAAGTTCATCGTATCGTAGATGGCAAAGCCTGCGGAAACAGAGCCGCCGGGGCTGTTGATGTACAGCGAAATGTCCTTGTCGGGGTCCTGTGCCTCCAGATAGAGCATCTGCGCAACGACCAGAGATGCGGTGGTATCATTGACCTCGTCGGTCAGCATGATGATGCGGTCATTCAAAAGGCGAGAGTAAATGTCGAAGGAACGCTCGCCGCGGTTGGTCTGTTCAATGACCATTGGTACCAGTGCCATGAAATTCTCCTCACTTTCATTTGAGAGTAATACGGCGGGTAACGATGTACCCGCCGTAAGTGATTCGGTTTACTTGCTTTCTTCCGTCTTCTTTGTGGTCTTCTTGGCGGGAGCTTTCTTTGCGGCAGGCTTTTCTTCATCTGCCGTCTTCTTTGCAGTCGTCTTCTTTGCCGCCGCTTTCTTTACAGCAGGCTTTTCCTCGGCGACTTCCGCGTCAACCTTGTCGACAGCCTTCTTTGCCGCCTTCTTGGTGATGACCGCCGCATCCTTGACGAGGTCGAACGCCTTCTTGACAACGACGTCCGCCGCAATGTCTTCGGAAGCAATGGCTTCCTTGACCTTGTCAAGCTCTACGCCGTAGCCGTCTGCGATGCGCTTGTATTCTTCCTCAAGCTCTGCGTCGGTGGCAACGAGGTTCTCCAGCTTTGCAATGGTCTCGAGTGCAAGACGCATCTTGACCTGCTTTTCCGCCTGCGGACGCATCTGCTGGCGAAGCGTGTCAAGGTTCTGACCCGTATACTTGAAGTAGGTGGACAGGTCAAGCCCCTGCATGCGGAGACGATTGTCATAGTCGCGGACAAAGTTCTCGGTCTCGGCGGTGTACATGACCTCGGGAATCTCTGCCTCGACAAGTTCGATCAGTGCGTCGGTCAACTGCTCGTCAACCTCGGCATCGGCAGCCTTTTCGTTTCTCTCGGCAAGTTTTGCCTTAACGTCTGCCTTATATTCATCCAGCGTGTCAAATTCGGAGACGTCCTTTGCAAACTCATCGTCCAGTGCGGGCAGCTCCTCAACCTTCAGGCTGTTCAGCTTGCACTTGAATACGGCAGGCTTGCCTGCAAGCTCGGTTGCATGATAGTCAGCGGGGAAGGTGACCTTGACGTCGAATTCTTCGCCGACCTTCTTGCCGATGATCTGATCCTCAAAACCGGGAATGAATGCGCCGGAGCCGAGCTTCAGCGTGTGACCCTCTGCCTTGCCGCCGTCAAACCGCTTGCCGTCGACATAGCCGTCAAAGTCAATGTTGGCAATGTCGTCCTTCTTTGCGGCGCGGTCGGTGATCTCAACCTCGCGGCTGTTGCGGCTGCGTACGTTTTCGATCTCCGCTTTGACATCTGCCGCGGTGACGCTCTTGACGTCCTTCGTGACCTTGATGCCCTTGTAGTTCTCGATCTTGACTTCCGGCTTGGTCGTGACCTTTGCGGTCATGGCAACGCCGTTTTCGTCGATGGTGGTGATATCAAATTCAGGCTGACCGATGATGTCGAGCCCGGAAGCCTTCGCTGCTTCTTCATAAGCCGCAGGCAGGCAGTCATTGATTGCCTCTTCATAGAAAACGCCCGTGCCGTACATCTTCTCGATCAGGTGTCTGGGCGCCTTGCCCTTTCTGAACCCGGGGATGGAGATGTTCTTTGCATTCTTATGGAATGCGCGGTCGTTTGCGGCATCAAAATCCGCCTTCTCGATCTGAAACTCAATCACATAGGTGTTGGTTTCTTTCTTTTCGGCTTTCTTAAAGCTCATTTGCATGTCCTCCAAATACTCTTGTAAATCGTGCCACCCCTTATTTTACTTCCTACTCTTTATAAAGTCAAGAGATTTTTCAAATTATAGGGGTAAATGGGGGCGTTTTTTCATGTTTTTTGCGTTTGCGCGTCTAAACCTCGGGCGGAAAGATGATGCGCGGAATGAAGTTCAGATAATCCGCCGCGATGATGGCAAAACTGATGCCCGCATAGTCGAAGCAGGGCGGCGCGTCATAGGCGCCGTGAATGTGCCCGAAGTAGCATTTTCGGATGCCGTATTCCCGCAAAAGTGTGATGAACGGCTCGCATGGAGTATCGTTCCAGACCGGCGGAAAATGCAGAAAGCAAAGAATCGGCTTCCCGCACGCCGCTTGCAGCTCTTTTGCGGCATCCAGGCTGAGCTTCAGCCGCTGTGCCTCCCGGTTGACCAGCTTGTCAAAGTCGGTTCCCTCGGGAATGCCGGACAGGTTGTCGTCATAGAACCAGCCGCGCGTGCCGCAGATGATATAGTCCTCGACTTCGTAAGCGCAGTTGTACAGGATGCGGATGCTTGTGATGCCGTGCGCGGCAAAGAAGTCCTCGAGCTTTTTGCGGGTGCTCCACCAGAAGTCGTGATTGCCCTTGCCGATGTATTTCGTGCCGGGCAGAGAATCGATGAAGCGCAGATCTTCCAGCGCCGCGTCGATTCCGAGCGCCCAGGAGATGTCGCCGGGAATGACCACATCGTCTTCCGGCTCGATGATCGCGCGCCAGTTGTGCTCCAGTTTTTCCGTGTAGCCCTGCCAGCGTCTGCCGAAGACCTCCATGGATTTTTCCTTGCCGACGCCGAGGGACAGATGCAGGTCGGCGATCGTATAGAGTGCCATTCTACCTCCGAATGTGTTGCTGATTATTTTGCAAATGACAGAACATCTGCCGGCATATCGCAGACGTCGATCGTCTTGGTAAAGCGCACGGGACGCCTATCGATCCCGGCGAGCGGCGCGGGGATCTCTGTGTGCGAGTAAGCCGCGAGTGCGGACAGTGCCGCAAGCTCGTCAGCGGCGACCTTATCCGTGAGCGCGGTGTAAACGTCGTTTGCAAACTTATAGGGGCTTGCCGTCGAGGCAAGCACGATCTTGCGCGCGCCGCCGTGCTCGGCGATGTATTGTCTCGCTGCCGCAAGACCGACGGCAGTGTGCGTGTCGCAGAGATAATGATCTGTATCAAAGGTGTCGCGGATGGTCTTTTTCGTCAGTTCTTCATCGCAGAAATAGCCGAGAAAGCTCTCGTCGATCTTCGCCTTGACATCGGCGTCCACGGTGTACTTGCCGTCCGTGCCGAGAGCACGCATGTATGCTGCGGTCTTTTCCGCACCGGCAACGGTGTAAAGCAGCCGTTCGAGGTTGCTCGAGATCAGGATGTCCATCGAGGGCGACATGGTCGTGTAGAAATGACGGTTGCGGTCATAGGTGCCGGTGCGGAGAAAATCGGTCAGTATGTTGTTGCGGTTGGATGCACAGACCAAACGGCAGATCGGCAGCCCCATCAGCTTTGCGATATAGGCGGCAAAAATGTTGCCGAAGTTGCCGGTCGGCACGCAGACGTCGATCTCTTCACCGGGCATGATCGCGCCCTGCGCAAGCAGGTCGCAGTATGCCGAAACGTAGTAGACGATCTGCGGTGCAAGTCTGCCCCAGTTGATGGAGTTTGCACTGGACAGGAACACGCCTTTTTCGTCCAGCTCCTTTGCAATGGACGCATCCGCGAAAATCTTCTTCACGCCGGTCTGTGCGTCGTCAAAGTTGCCGCGGATCGCGCAGACATCGACGTTTGCGCCGGTCTGCGTTGCCATCTGCAGCTTCTGCACGCGGCTGACGCCGTCCACGGGGTAGAAGACTTTGATTCTGATGCGGTCCACGTCGCAGTAGCCTTCAAGCGCGGCTTTGCCGGTGTCGCCCGAGGTGGCGACGAGGATCATCGCATCGCGCTTTTCCCCGGTTTTATCCAACGCGCGGCAGAGCAGACGAGGCATCAGCTGGAGCGCCATGTCCTTGAAGGCGCAGGTCGGTCCGTGCCAGAGCTCGAGCGAATAGATGCGGTCATCCACTTTGACGAGCGGCGCTGCACCGCCGGGGAATTTCATCTCTCCGTATGCAGCTTTGCAGTCGCGGCGAAGTTCCTCTTCGGTATAATCTGTGAGAAATTTCGAGAGCACATATACGGCTCTTTCGATGTAGGTTTTGTCTTTCAGCATCAGGATCTCATCCTGCGTGAGTGCGGGGATCTCCTGCGGCATAAAGAGTCCGCCGTCTGCGGCAAGTCCCTGTTTGATTGCCTGTGCTGCCGAAACGCTGTTTGCAGCATCTGCGCTGCGCGTGCTTGCGTACTTCATGGTTCTTTTTTCTCCCGGTTAAAACATTCTTTTTAAGAAATTGTATGCGTTCTGATAAAAGATCGCGCCGATCAGCTCGTCGCTGAAATTGCGCGCCGACATGGCATCCGCCAGCCGGTAAAGCGTTGCGATACTGTCGATCTCGACGGGCAGGGAATCCGTCCCGTCAAAGTCGCAGCCGAGGCAGACGGTGTGCTGTCCGTCCAGCCCGAGAAAATACTCGATATGGTTGATTACATCCGAGATCGTGGCGCGGCGGGTGGACACATCGCAGAGATGCGGTCCGACCAGCGGGACGCCGACAATGCCGCCCGATGCACTGATGCGCATAAACTGCTCATCGGTCAGATTGCGCGGGTGCCTTGCGATCGAGCTGGATGCCGAGTGTGTGGCGATAAACGGACGGTGTGCGGCAGCCGCCATATCGGCGATCTCTTCCGTCACCCGTGCGGAGGAATGCGAGACATCCGGTACCATGCCGAGGTCAAGCGCCATGGCGGCGACCGTCCGCCCGAGGTGTGTCAGCGGGGCATTGGTGTCATACCCGCCGCCGAGCGCGTTCTCCCCCTGCCAGTTCAGTGAGATGATGCGGACGCCGGCGTCGTACAGCTCGTGCATCCGCTCCACATTGCCGGATACCAGCCGCGCATCTTCCACGGCAAGGAAAAATGCCGCGGCGCCGTCCGGCACCTGTGTGAGATCGTCAAAGGACCGGCAGAGCACGGCGCTTTGCCGGTTGGCTTCGATCTCCATTTTGAAATTGTTGAGGATCCGCCAAAAGTCCGAGTAGGCTTCTTCATCGGAAAGTGTGTTATCGCTCCAGATTGCGGCGACCTGCACATATTTTTTGAATCCGGAGGCTTTATCAAGGGCGATGTGCAGATCGTTTGACCGCAGCGGCTTCTTTTCTTTGTACATGCGGGAAGCGGTGTCGCAATGCAGGTCGATCAGTTTGTAATCCAAGGCTTGCTCCTTACCGCGCTTCAAAAGCGCTTTCGATGTGGTTGATGCGCACGTCCTTACCGAGATAGACCTCGATCACGTCAAAGCGGATGTATTTGTCCGTCGGGTGCTGCGCAAGAAAAACGCGCGCCGTATACAGAATATGCCGCTGCTTGTCGGCATTGACCGCTTCGCAGGGCAGACCGTATGCGTCAAAGTTGCCCGCGCAGTCCTTCCGCGTCTTCACTTCGACAAAGACGAGCACATCGCGGTCTTCGGCAATGATGTCGATCTCACCGTGCGCCGAGCGGAAGTTTTTCGCAAGGATCCGGTATCCGTGTTTCTTCAGTTCACGCGCGGCAAGCGCTTCACCGCGGTCGCCGATGTTTTTGGTGGTCAGCCGCTCAAACATCGCGGGGCTCCTTCTCCATAAATTTGAGAAAACTGCGGCGGTGCAGCGGGCAGGGACCGTATTTCATCACCAGCTCACGGTGTTCTTTGGTCGGATATCCCTTGTGCTTTTTGAAATCGTATTCCGGGTACATCGCGTCCATCTCCATGCAGAAACGGTCGCGCGTGACCTTGGCAAGGATGGATGCCGCCGCAATGGAGGGCGACTTGGCATCGCCTTTGACGATGGTCACGGCGGGGATCGGAAAATTGCGCACGCAGTTGCCGTCCACCAGCGCAAAGTCGGCGGGAACGGGCAGCCCCTCAATGGCACGCGCCATTGCAAACATCGTGGCGTTCAGAATGTTCAGCTTGTCGATCTCCTCATGCGTGGCATATGCGATCGAGTAGGCGACGGCTTTTTTGCAGATGACGTCGTAGAGCACCTCGCGCTTCTTTTCGGTGAGCTTTTTGGAGTCGTTCAGCCCCTCGATCTCGCAGCCGACCGGCAGAATGCATGCCGCCGCAACGACCGGACCGGCGAGCGGTCCGCGTCCGGCTTCATCCACGCCGCAGATTGACTTGTAGCCGCGCTTGCCGTATTCGATCTCGTAGTCGTAGGTCAGTTTAACGGGTTCGTGTGTCATAACTCTTCGGTGCCTCCAGAGAAACCTGCCCGATCGTCGCGCTGCGGAACTCGCCGAGCAGCATGTCGGCGGTGCGCTCGTGGTTGACCACGCCGCCCGCCATCAGAAAGCCGCGCTTTTTGCCGATCAGCTCAAACAGATCGTAGGCATCCATGTCAGTGTAGCCGTCTTCGTCGGTCAGTTTGTAACGCGCCGCAAACGCCGCGGGCGCAAGCGTGCGCAGACGGGTGCAGAGGATCATGGCAAGCTCCTCGGTGTCCATGATTTTGTCCTTGATCGCGCCGGTCAGCGCCAAATTTTCGCCCACGCGCTTTTCTTCGAATTTAGGCCAGAGCACGCCCGGCATGTCAAGCAGCTCAAGCCCGATGTCGGTGGAGACCCACTGCTTGTTCAGCGTGACGCCGGGGCGGTTTTCCACCTTGGCTTTTTTGGAACCGGCGATGCGGTTGATGAACGAGGATTTGCCCACGTTCGGAATGCCGACGATCATCGCGCGGATCTTCTTGTTCATGCCTTTGTCCGCCCAGCGCTGCAGCTTGTCGGCAAGCAGATCGCATACGGTGGGGTAAATGTCGCGCAGCCCCTGTCCCGTCACGCAGTCAATGAGCAGGCAGCGCTCGCCCCGCTCGGCAAAGACGGCGAGCCATGCGCGGCTGACAGCGGGATCCGCGAGAGACGCTTTGTTTAAGAGAATCAGCCGCGGCTTGTCGCCGATCAGCTTTTCAATCTCGGGGTTCTTCGAGCTGTAGGGAATGCGCGCGTCGCGCAGTTCGATCACGATGTCGACCAGCTTCAGGTTCTCCTGCATCAGGCGGCGCGTCTTTGCCATATGCCCGGGGAACCATTGGATCTGATATTGCGAATTGATGCCCATCAGTGCACCGTCCCGATCTTGTTCAGGGGGAAGAAACGGAAGAGTACCTTGCCGATCACTTCGTTTTCATCCACAAGCCCGATCAGGGAAGAACGGCTGTCCAGCGAGTGATTGCGGTTGTCGCCCATCACAAAAAGCTGACCTTCTCCGACCTTCACGGGGTATTCCAGATTGCTGGTCACACGGGCGTCGGTCGCCAGCTTGCGATAGCTCTCCTCCAGTATCTTTGCATTGCCGTCCGCATCCGTCACCGTGACCGTCCAGGTGTCAAAGTCAATGTCCACGGTTTCGCCCTCGGTGGCGATCACGCGCTTGACGATCGGATCCGGATGCGTGGAATTGATCTTCTGAAATACGAGAATGTCGCCGCGCTTCGGCTTGTAGGCGATGTCCGAGATGATCAGCATCTCGCCGTTGTGCAGGGTGTCCTGCATGGAGTTGCCGTCCACGCGCGCCGGGCGCACGACAAAGGTGAAGATCAGGAGGATGAGGCAAGCCGAGAGGACGACCATCTCGATCCATTCAAAAATACTTGCCTCGACGGATTGCTTTGCCGCGGCGTCCTGCGCCTTCGGATTCAATTTTGCCATCATTCACACCCGCCTTTACTTCGTGATGATGTGCCGGAGCAGCTGGCTGCCGTCCGGGTAGTAGAGCTTGGTTGCCGCTGCCGTCTTTTCGGTGAACGGCGTCACGCCGCGCTGCGCCTTTGTGCTGTCGTAGAGGAAGAAGGGCACTGGCTCCATGCTGTGCGTGCGCAGTTCGATCGGCGTCGGATGGTCGGGCAGCACATAAATTTTGAAGTCGTCGCCCGAACTTTCCAGATAGTCATAGACAGACTTTAAGATGATTGCATCGATTTTTTCGATGGCGAGCACCTTGTTTTCGACTTCGGCACGATGTCCGCACTCATCCGGACCCTCCACATGGACGAAAACAAAGTCATAGCCGTCCTTGAAGGCTTCGATCGCCGCATCCGCTTTGCCGCGGTAATTGGTGTGCACATTGCCGGTCGCACCCTCGACGTCAATTGAGGTCATGCCCGCGCAGATGCCGATACCCTTGATGAGATCGACCGCGGAGATGACTGCACCGCGCAGCCCCCATTTGTCCGCAAAAGAGGGAAGTGCCGGCTTCTTGCCCGGGCTCCAGAGCCATGCGGAGTTGGCGGGATGCTTGCCCGCATTCCGGCGCGCAACATTGACCGGGTGGTCCTTCAGAATGTCATAACTTGCCCGCATCAGATCGTAGAAGGGCTTGCCCGCCTCGCCGGACGGCAGATAGGGACCGATGCGCTTGCCGATGATGTCGTGCGGGCGTGCAAAATCATAGGTTTCGTCGCCGTTCTTCCAAAGCAGGCAGTGTCGATAGGATACGCCGGTGTAGAAATGGCGCATGGCATTGCCGAGCTTGGCTTCAAGCGTGCGGATCAGTTCGTCCGCCTCGGCGGTCGAGATCTCGTCGGCGCTGTGATCGATCATGATCTTGTCATCGTAGTCGCCGTCTCCGCTGAGTGTGACCACGTTGCAGCGGTAAGCCGTCTCATCCGGCTGCATGGTCAGTCCCATGCTCATGGCTTCAAGCGGTGAACGCCCTTTGGAATAGATCTTCGGGTCGTAGGAGAGAATTGCGAGGTTTGCCGTGTCGCTCTCGGGCACCATGCCCTCGGGGACGTTGGAAACCGTGCCGCAGAGCGACTTTTCCGCGAGCGTATCCATCATCGGTTTGACGGCGGCTTCCATCGGCGTTTTGCCGCCGAGCGCCGCAATGGGGCGATCCGCCATGCCGTCGCAGACCAGAACAAAGTATTTCATGAAAAAACTTCCTTTTTAGAAATGCAAAAATTATTCATAATATTATACCATAGAATAAAATTATATACAAGCGTTCGATGCGGAATTTTCCTCCAAAAAAGTCATAAAAATTTTGCAAAAAGGCTTGCAAACGCGTATTTTACATGGTATAATCTATTCGTTGTGTGTATGCACATGATTCAGAACAGTCCTCTGCAATGCTCTGCACGAATGTTCGTAGGATAAGGAGGAGCCGAAGATGGATAAGATTCAGGCTTTTGTAAGTGAGCAGATTAAGGAGAATCCCCCGGTCATTCAGGTCGGCAGCACCGTCAAGGTCCACAACCGGATCAAAGAGGGCGCACGGGAAAGAATCCAGATCTTCGAGGGTACCGTGATTGCGAAGAACGGCGGTGGTATCTCGGAGACCTTCACGGTAAGACGCGTTGCGTATGGCTGCGGTGTCGAGAAGACGTTCCCGCTCCATTCCCCCAATGTCGTTAAGGTTGAGCTGGTCAGAACCGGTAAGGTTCGCCGTGCAAAGCTCTACTACATCCGTGACCGCGTTGGTAAGAGCGCAAAGGTCAAGGAAAAGATCGACAACTGAGCTTACAGAAAAGACGAAAAAGCCGGAGCTATGCTGCGGCTTTTCTCTTTACAAGGTGGAAGACGATAATGGAAAAAACATGTGCGATCCTGTCGGGCGGCGCATTTTCGCCGCTTGCGGGCATCGAGGATCATACGGCGCTTGTCATTGCCTGCGACAAGGGCTATGCCTATGCAAAGCGGGCGGGCATCAAGCCGGATCTGTTTGTCGGCGACTTCGATTCACTTATTGAAAAGGTCGATGCCGATGTGCCCGTGCTGGAGCTCCCCTGTGAGAAGGACGACACCGATACTATGGCGGCGGTGCGTTATGCAGTGGGAAAAGGGTATACGCATCTGCGCATTTACTGCGCGCTCGGCGGCAGGTTGGATCATATGCTCGGCAATTTGCAGGCGGCGGTCTTTGCCGTGGAGCACGGCGCGTGCGTTGAGATCGTGGACGATCTTGACTTTGTATATGTGCGCGGCGGCGGCAGCCTGACCCTTCCCGCAAAGGCGGGATATTCGCTGTCCTTGCTGTCGCTCACGGACGAATGCCGCGGTGTTTCGGTCCGCGGCGTCAAGTACCCGCTCGAGAATGCCATGCTTACAAACGCATTTCCCATCGGGGTCAGCAACGAGTGGCGCGGCGATGCCGAAATTACGTTTGAGAGCGGCGTGCTTGCCGTGATCTGCTCGCGCATGGCGCGCGGGACCGAGGAGGGATAACATGCGCGGTGCGATTTTTGATTTGGACGGGACGCTGGTCGATTCCATGGGGCTGTGGGAGACGGCGGTGGACCGCTGGCTGACCGAGCGCGGTGAAGCGCCGCTGCCCGGTCTGCGGCAGACAATTCTGCGCATGAGCCTTGCAGAGGCGGCGGCATACCTGCGGGATGCATATGCACTCCGCGAAACTGCGGACGAGCTCGTCGCCGATATGATCCGCTTCATGCAGCGGGATTATGCCACGCGCGTTGAACTCAAGCCAGGCGTTCGTGCATTTTTAACGCGCCTCCGCGCGGCGGGTGTTGCATGCTGCGTCGCAACGGCGGGGTCACGCACACTTGCTGAGGCGGCGCTGCGGGCAAACGGCGTGGCGGATTGCTTCGTCGGCATGGTGACTTGTCTGGAGCTCGGCAGCAATAAGCATGAGCCGGATGTGTACGAGGCGGCACTGCGTCTGCTTGACCTGCCGAAATCCGACGTCGTCGTGTTTGAGGATGCGTATCACGCGGCGAAGACGGCAAAGACCGCGGGCTTCCGCGTGGTCGGCGTGTACGACACGAGTGAGCCGGAGCAGGAAAAGCTGCGCGGCATCGCCGAACGGCTGACGACGGATTACACGGACATTCCAACAGACTTTTAACTGAAAAATCGCTGCACGGCTCTACGCCGTGCAGCGATTTTTTTACTGGTTTTCTTTCTTTGCGAGGGCAGCGGCAACGAGACCGAGGAAGAGTGGGTGCGCCTTGTTGGGGCGGCTCTTGAACTCGGGGTGGAACTGCACGCCGATGAAGAAATCGTTCTCCGGTACTTCGACGGTCTCGACGATGTAGCCGTCCGGTGATGTACCGCTGATGCAGAGACCCGCGTCGGCAAGGGCTGCGCGGAATTCGTTGTTGAATTCGTAGCGATGGCGGTGCCGCTCGGAAATCTCGGTTTTGCCGTAGGTGCGGTACATCTGCGTGTCGGTTGCAATCTTGCAGGGGTACGCGCCGAGACGGAGCGTGCCGCCCTTGGCGACCTCGTCGTTTTGATCGGGCAGAAAGTCGATGACCTTGTGTGTGGATGCGGGATCAAACTCGCCCGAATTTGCGTCCTTCCAGCCGCAGACATTGCGCGCAAATTCGATGACGGCGATCTGCATGCCGAGGCAGATGCCGAGATAGGGAAGGTTGTGCGTGCGGCAGTAATGCGCAGTCGCGATCTTGCCTTCAATGCCGCGGTTGCCGAAGCCGCCGGGGACGATGACGCCCGAGCAGTCCGAAAGGATCTCGGCGACGTTTTCATCATTTACGGTTTCGGAGTCGATCCATTTAATCTTGATGTGCGAGCCGTGGACATAACCGGCATGACGCAGCGCCTCCGCCACCGAGAGGTAGGCGTCGTGCAGCTGTACATACTTGCCGACAAGTCCGATCGTCACAGTCTTCGGGCGGTTGTGAATGCGGTCGAGCATCTCGTTCCAGTCGCTCATGTCGATCGTAGGCGCGTCGATGCCGAGCTCACGGCAGACGATTGCGGAGAAGTTGCTCTTTTCCAGCATCACGGGCGCTTCGTACAACACGGGCAGCGTGATGTTCTCGATCACGCAGTCGGGCTTGACGTTGCAGAACATCGAGATCTTGCGGAAGATCTCGGGTTCCAACGGCTCGTCGCAGCGGAGAATGATGATGTTCGGGTTGATGCCCATGCCCTGCAGCTCCTTGACCGAGTGCTGTGTGGGCTTGGACTTGTGTTCGTCCGAGCCGCTGAGAAAGGGAACCAGCGTCACATGAATGAACAGACTGTTTTCACGACCGACCTCAAGTGAGATCTGTCTGACCGCCTCGAGAAACGGCTGCGACTCGATGTCGCCGATCGTGCCGCCGATCTCGGTGATGACGACGTCCGCATCGGTCTTCTTGCCGACCGAATAGACAAAGTCCTTGATCTCGTTGGTGACATGCGGGATGACCTGCACGGTTGAGCCGAGGTATTCGCCGCGGCGCTCCTTGTTGAGGACGTTCCAGTAGACCTTGCCGGTGGTCAGGTTGGAATAACGGTTCAGCTCTTCGTCGATGAAACGCTCATAGTGCCCGAGGTCAAGGTCGGTCTCCGCGCCGTCCTCGGTGACATACACCTCGCCGTGCTGGTAAGGGCTCATCGTGCCCGGGTCAACATTGATGTAGGGGTCGAGCTTCTGCGCTGCGACCTTCAGCCCGCGCGCTTTCAGCAGTCTGCCGAGTGAGGCGGCGGTGATGCCCTTGCCAAGCCCGGAGACGACGCCGCCGGTCACAAAAATATACTTAGTCTGTTTCATTGGATTTCCCCGTTTCTATATACATTTTTATTCTATACTTGATTTATTGGTCGTAGGTGCGGATGATGTGCTCCGCGACCTCCCGGCGGGAGAGGCGCGTGTCCATTGCCTGCTTTTCGATATAGTAGTGTGCGTCCTGCTCGGTCATGGAAAGATGCTCGATCAGCAGCCATTTTGCGCGGTTGACGGCGCGGATGTCCTCCATTTTTTCACGCAGCGTACGGTTCTGCTTTTCCATTTTGGAGAGCCGCGCGATGGTGGCAACCAGCAGCTTGACAGCGCTGTAAAAGATCTGCCGGTTTACCGGACGCGGCAGCGTGAGCACACCGCTGTCCTCCAGCCGATAGGCAACCTGCTCGTACAGTTCGCTTTTGCACAGGAGGAGCACGCCGCGCGTGCCCTCGGCGCAGTCGAGCGCAAACTCCGTGCCGAATTCATCCGGCAGCGGCGTGTTGATGATGAGGATGTCATAGTCGGCGCCGAGCAGCAGTCGTTTGGCTTCGCCGGCGCTTGTCACATGTGTGATCGGGGCAAATTCGCCCGGCGGCAGCAGCTCCGCAATGTAGTCGTATGCCTGCCTGCCGCTTGAGACGACCAACACCCGGCAGAGCGGTTTGGGTGTCGTCATGGGGCTTACCTCCGCACGTCGGTCAAAAATGACGCGGCATCCTCACCGAGTACGCGCCGCACAAGCGCACTGCCGTTTGCCAGCGCGACGGCTTCTTTCAGGCTGCCCGGCAGCGTGTCAAACTCGCGGGTCTCGCTCTCGGGCGCGGCCAGCAGATTGAGATTGACCGCCGGTGCGGGGCACATGTCTTTTGCAATGCCGTCAAGCCCTGCCCAGATGAGCAGCGCATAGGCAAGATAAGGGTTGGCGGACGGGTCGGGTGAGCGCAGTTCAATGCGGCGGTATTCGCCCTTCGCCGCGGGAATGCGGATCAGCTGCGAGCGGTTTTCATGCGACCAGGTGACAAACTTCGGCGCTTTGCATTTGCCGAAGCGGCTGTAGGACGCTTCGCTCGGGTTGAGAAACGCGGTCAGATCGCGGATGTGCGCAAGGATGCCTGCCATAAAGGCGGGGGTGCGGTCCGTGCCGTCGGCGCATTTCACCGACATGTTGATGTGCAGACCGTTGCCGCTCTCGTTTTCAAGCGGCTTCGGGGAGAAGTCGGCGTACAGACCGTTCTGCCTTGCGGTCGCCTTGACCACCGTGATGAAGTTCATCGCATCGTCGGCGGCGCGCATCGCGTCGCTGTAGCGGAAGTCGATCTCGTTTTGCCCGGGGCCTTCCTCGTGGTGCGAGCTTTCGGGCTGAATACCCATGTCGAGCAGAGTCAGGCAGATCTCGCGCCGCACGTTTTCGCCCTTGTCCTCGGGCGCAACGTCCATGTAGGTCGCATGGTCAAACGGGATCTTCGTCGGGTCGCCGTTTTCATCCGTTTTGAACAGATAGAACTCAATTTCCGCACCGAACTGCACCGTGATGCCTGCCGCCTTTGCATCGGCAACAGCGCGGCGCAGGATCGCGCGTGTGTCGCGGGAAAACGGCGTGCCGTCGGGGTGGCGGATGTCGCAGAACATGCGCACGACCTTGCCGTGCGAGGGACGCCAGGGCAGGATATTCAGCGTAGACGGATCGGGGAACAGCAAAAGATCGGACTTTTCGGCGCCGCCGAACCCGCAGATCGCCGAGGCGTCAAAGGAGATGCCGTCTTCAAAGGCGCGGCGCAGCTCGCTTGGCAGGATGGAGATGTTCTTCTGTCTGCCAAGCGTGTCGCAAAAGGCAAGGCGGATGAACTTGACGTCCTCTTCCTTCACAAAGTCGAATACCTCTTGTGCTGTGTAGATCATAGCGTTTCCCTCCGCGCATTTTTATAAAAAGAGAGAAGGATGCCTGCTACAAGGGCAGCGCCCCAAGGTAGCAAACATCCTTGTTTACCCTAAAAGTATACAACGTGCCGCCGCACTTGTCAATAAAAAAGTTTCAAAAAAAGCCACCTTTTTTCGTATGCGCGGCGGGCGGAAAAGCCGCATGTTTTCATGGTTGCTTTGCTCGGAGATGCGTGCTTTGCGCGGCGGTTTCTCGTGCAGTTTCGACAGAAATGAAAAAATTCCCGAAAAACGCTTGACAAGCTGAAAAAGCGGTGCTATAATCACACCCATCAAGCGACAAGGGAGCCGCGGACGAAGTCTTTTCGTCTGCGGCTTTCTCGTTTTCTGTGGTATATTCGGGCGACAAGGAGGTCGCCGGGCAGCGCAGCCGCGCTGCCCGGTCTCCCTGCCGCTCTATTTTTATTTTTAAGGAGAAAGAACATGACAAGCGTAACTGAACTGTTCGGCTCAATGGTTTTTGACGACAGGACCATGGAAGCGCGGCTTCCGAAAGAGACCTATCGTGCGCTTCAGCAGACGATCAAAAAAGGGAAGCACCTCGACATCGAGGTTGCCACTGTCGTCGCCAATGCGATGAAGGACTGGGCGATCGAACGCGGCGCAACGCATTTCACGCACTGGTTCCAGCCGATGACCGGCATCACGGCGGAGAAGCACGACAGCTTCATTTCTCCGAAGGACGGCGGCAAGATCATCATGGAATTCTCCGGCAAGGAGCTCATCAAGGGTGAGCCGGACGCCTCCTCGTTCCCCTCCGGCGGGCTGCGTGCCACCTTTGAGGCGAGAGGCTACACCGCGTGGGACGCAACCTCTTATGCGTTCATCAAGGACGGCGTGCTCTGCATCCCGACTGTCTTCTGCTCCTACGGCGGCGAGGCGCTCGACCAGAAGACCGCGCTCCTGCGCTCGATGGAGGCGATCAACCGCCAGGCGCTCCGCGTGCTGCATCTCTTCGGCAATGCGGACGTGACAAGCGTCAAGACCACGGTCGGACCCGAGCAGGAGTACTTTCTTGTAGACAAGGACATGTTTGACCGTCGCAAGGATCTGATCTACACCGGCAGAACGCTGTTCGGCGCACGTGCACCGAAGGGGCAGGAGCTGGACGACCACTATTTCGGCACGATCAAGCCCCGCGTTGCGGCGTTCATGAAGGAACTGAACGAGGAGCTGTGGAAACTCGGCATTCTTGCCAAGACCGAGCACAACGAGGTTGCGCCTGCGCAGCATGAGATGGCGCCGATCTTCACCACAACCAACATCGCAGCCGATCACAACCAGCTGACCATGGAGATCATGCAGAAGGTTGCCAAGAAGCACGGCATGGTCTGCCTGCTACACGAAAAGCCGTTTGCCGGCGTCAACGGCAGCGGCAAGCACAACAACTGGTCGATCTCGACCGATACCGGCGTCAACCTGCTTGAGCCTGGCGAAACGCCCTATGAAAACGCACAGTTCCTCCTGTTCCTCTGCGCCGTTATCAAGGCGGTTGACGAGTATCAGGATCTGCTCCGCATCTCGGTTGCCTCGGCGGGCAACGACCACCGCCTCGGCGCAAACGAGGCGCCCCCGGCAATCGTCTCCATGTTCCTCGGCACCGATCTTGCCGAGATCCTCGAGGCGATCGAAAAGGATGAAAAATACGATGCCAAGCAGAAGGATCTGATGCGCATCGGCGTTCACACGCTGCCGAAGTTCCCGAAGGACACTACCGACCGTAACCGCACTTCGCCTTTCGCCTTCACCGGCAATAAGTTTGAGTTCCGTATGCTCGGCTCGGCTGCGTCCATTTCCTGTGCAAATACCGTGCTGAACACCTCGGTTGCCGAGGAGCTGAAGCAGTTTGCCGACAAGCTGGATGGCGCTGCCGACTTTGAGACGGCGCTGCACGATCTTATCAAAGAAACTATCAAGGCGCACAAGCGCATTATCTTCAACGGCGACGGCTATGACGAGTCCTGGGTCAAGGAGGCGGAGTGCCGCGGGCTGCTCAACCTCAAGACCACGCCTGACGCGCTGGCACATATGCTGGATGAAAAGAACGTCAAGCTGTTCACCTCGCACAAGGTGCTGACCGAGACTGAGCTGAAGGCGCGCCATGAAGTCCGCCTGGAAAACTACTGCAAGGTGGTCAACATTGAGGCGCTGACCATGCTGGACATGGCGCGCAAGGACATCCTGCCTGCCATGAGCAGCTATTCGGCAGAGTTGGCAAGCGATGCGGCAGCCAAGACTGCGTTGCTCGGCGATGCAGACTGCTCCTATGAAAAGGAGAGCGTCAAGAGCCTGTGCGCGCTGATCGGCGCCACGCACCGCGGCGTGAAAAAGCTGGAGGACGATCTGCTTGCGGCAAAGTCGGTGACCGCACCTGAGGCGCTTGCCGATGTATACAAGAGCACGATCCTCGACGATATGCGTGCCCTGCGCATCTCGGTGGATGAGATGGAGACGCTCGCCTCTGCCAAGGCATGGCCCTATCCCTGCTACGGCGATCTGCTGTTCGGCGTGAGATGACCGGGCACAGATATCCGCAGACAATTATATTTACAGAAAGAAGATGACGACATGAGCATGGAAGCGATTGCAGCTCTTATGGACGAAAAACTGTTTGCCGTGTGGTTTTTGATTGGCGCGGCACTGGTATTCTGGATGCAGGCGGGCTTCGCCATGGTGGAGACCGGCTTCACCCGCGCGAAGAACGCTGGCAACATTCTGATGAAGAATCTGATGGACTTCTGCATCGGTACGGTCGTGTTCATTCTGATCGGCTTTGGGCTCTTCCTCGGCGAAGACCTGGTCGGTCTGATCGGTAAACCCGGTTTTGACATTTTCACTTCCTATGCGGACTTCAATTGGTCTGCGTTTGTATTCAACCTTGTGTTCTGCGCAACGGCGGCGACAATCGTCTCCGGCGCGATGGCAGAACGCACGAAATTTCTTTCGTACTGCATCTATTCCGGTGTGATCTCGGCGTTTATCTATCCGATCGAGGCGCACTGGATTTGGGGCGGCGGCTGGCTTGCGCAGCTCGGCTTTCACGATTTCGCAGGCTCCTGCGCCATCCACATGGTCGGCGGCATTTCGGCGCTGATCGGCGCGAAGATGCTCGGACCGCGTATCGGCAAGTTTACCAAGGACAAGAACGGCAAGATCGTCAAGGTCAACGCCTTCCCGGGGCATAACATCACCATCGGCTGTCTCGGCGTGTTCATTCTGTGGCTCGGCTGGTACGGCTTCAACGGTGCCGCGGCAACCTCGGTCGAGCAGCTCGGCTCCATCTTTGTGACCACGACGGTTGCGCCGGCGGTGGCAACGGTGGTCTGCATGGTCTTTACCTGGATCAAATACGGCAAGCCGGATGTTTCGATGTGCCTCAACGCATCGCTGGCGGGTCTCGTCGCCATCACGGCGGGCTGCGATGTCACCGATGTGACCGGTGCGATCATCATCAGCGCGGTTGCCGGTGTGCTGGTGGTCTTCGGCGTATGGCTGCTGGACTACAAGCTGCACATTGACGACCCGGTCGGCGCGGTTGCCGTCCACTGCCTCAACGGCATCTGGGGTACGATCGCCGTTGGTCTGTTTGCCACGGACACGGCGCCCGGCTACAGTATTGCCGATGCAAGCGGCAAAAAGCTGGTCGGTCTGTTCTACGGCGGCGGCTTTGAACTGCTCGGCTTGCAGCTGCTCGGCTTTGCATTGGTTGCGCTCTGGACGGCGGTCACGATCACGATCACGTTTATCCTGATCCGCAAGACGGTCGGACTGCGCGCTTCCGAGGAGGAAGAAACGCTCGGGCTTGATGTGACCGAACACGGTCTTGCAAGCGCTTACGCAGGCTTTGCGTTCCTGCCCGAAACGCTTGCGCCCGAGACGATAGATGCGCCTGTGGCAGTATCCGGTGATACGCCGGTTGCCGAGGCGGTCGAGGTCAAGGCAATGCCTGTCTTTGACAAGCCGCGCGACGGCAAGAAGCTCTCCAAAGTGGAGATCGTCTGCAAAGAAGCGAAGCTCGAAGCGCTCAAGGAAGCCATGATGGCGATCGGCATCACGGGTATGACCGTGTCGCACGTCATGGGCTGCGGCGCACAGAAAGGCAAGCCGGAGTATTACCGCGGCGCACTTGTCGAGGCAACGCTGCTGCCGAAGATTCAGGTTGACATCGTGGTCAGCAAGGTGCCGGTTTCGTCGGTCATTGAGACGGCGAAGAAGGTACTGTACACCGGGCATATCGGCGACGGCAAGATCTTTGTCTACGACGTGGAGAACGTCGTCAAGGTACGCACCGGCGAAGAGGGCTATGACGCCCTGCAGGACGTAGAATAAAAGCGAAACCGAAAGAGTAGCACGGATAAGGTCGGTACAGCGAGCGCGGGACGGTGAGAGCCGCGCGCGATCCCCGGTGTGAAGAACACTTTCGCGGTATGCCGCGTGCGGCATGCCGTGCTTTCGCACAGAATCGAATATGAGGGATCCCGGCGAAGATTCGCACGGATAATACAGGTGGCACCGCGGGCAGCACAGCTCGTCCTGTGAGACAAACGCTGTGCCGTGAAACTGTGTATTCGGAGGAAACACCATGTGTTCGATTATGGGATATTGCGGGAAGGACATTACCGCAGAAAAATTCAAGGAATGCTTTGACAGAACGATTTCACGCGGACCGGATATGTCGCGCGTGATCGACACCGGTTACGGTCTGCTCGGTTTCCACCGCCTCGCAATTATGGGGCTGTCGGAGAGCGGGATGCAGCCATTTTCAGCAGAGGGAAGCTATGTCGTCTGCAACGGGGAATTGTACGGCTTCCGCAAGACCAAAAAAGAGCTCGAAGCCAAGGGGTACCGCTTTGCAAGCGACTCCGACTGCGAGCTTTTGCTGCCGCTGTATCGGGAATACGGCGTTCTGATGTTCAAGCGGCTGGACGCCGAGTTTGCCATGATTCTGTACGACGGCAAAACGGGGCAGTACATCGCCGCCCGCGACCCGATCGGCATCCGCCCGCTGTTCTATGGGTATTCGGACGGCGGTTCAATCGTTTTCGCCAGCGAGGCGAAGAACCTGGTCGGTCTGTGCAAAAAGGTAATGCCGTTCCCGCCCGGACACTATTATATCGACGGCAGATTTGTCTGCTATCGCGATATCAGTCACCCGCGGATGGCCTGCCATGACGATCTTGAAACCGCCTGCGCAAAGATCCGCGAGAAGCTGATCTGCGGGATCGAAAAGCGGCTGGACGCGGATGCGCCGCTCGGCTTTCTGCTTTCCGGGGGACTTGATTCTTCTCTGGTCTGCGCCGTCTCGGCAAAGCTCCTGAAAAAGCCGATCCGCACGTTTGCCATCGGCATGAGCACCGACGCCATCGACCTCAAGTATGCAAAGCAGGTTGCCGACTACATCGGCGCCGAGCATACCGAGGTCATCATCACGAAAGAAGATGTGCTTGCCGCGCTGCCCGAGGTGGTTGCACTGCTCGGCACCTATGACATCACCACCATCCGTGCTTCGATCGGCATGTATCTCGTCTGCAAGTACATCCATGAGCATACCGATCTGCGCGTGCTGCTGACCGGCGAGATCTCGGACGAGCTGTTCGGCTACAAATACACCGACTTTGCGCCCTCTGCCGCCGCATTTCAGGCAGAGGCGGAGAAGCGCATCCGCGAGCTGTACATGTACGATGTTCTGCGTGCGGATCGCTGCATTTCGGTCAACTCGCTGGAAGCCCGCGTGCCGTTCGGCGATCTCGATTTCGTCAGCTATGTGATGTCGCTTGATCCCGAGATGAAGCTGAACCGCTACGGCAAGGGAAAATACCTCCTGCGCCATGCGTTTGTGGGCGACTGGCTGCCGCACGATATTCTGATGCGCGAAAAGGCGGCATTCAGCGACGCGGTCGGTCACTCGATGGTGGACGATTTGAAGGCATATGCCGAGAGCCGCTACACCGACGCGGAATTTGAAGAAAAATGCGAAGCCTATACCTTTGCAAAACCCTTTACCAAGGAATCGCTCCTGTATCGTGAGCTGTTTGAAACCTACTATCCGGGACAGGCGGAGATGATCGCAGACTTCTGGATGCCCAACAAGAGCTGGGCAGGCTGCGACGTGCGCGACCCCTCCGCCCGCGTCCTTGCCAACTACGGCGACAGCGGAAAATAATTTCCGCAGCCAAGCAGAAAGGAAATGCCATGAGCAACCCCAACCGGCAGACCCTATACCGAGAAAGCTATGAGCACGACGCCTGCGGTATCGGCGCGGTCGTCAGCATCGACGGCACGGCGTCGCATGCGATCGTAAACGACGCGCTCTCCATTGTGGAGCGGCTCGAACACCGCGCGGGCAAAGACGCCGCCGGGGAGACCGGCGACGGCGTCGGCATCCTTGTACAGATTTCCCATAAATTCTTTGCGGCGGCTGCCGCGTCGCTCGGCATTTCACTGCCTGCGGCGCGTGACTACGGCGTCGGCATGTTTTTCTTTCCGCAGAACACGCTTGCGCGCCGTCAGGCGCAGAAGATGTTTGAAATCATCTGCGAAAAGGAGGGTGTGGTGCTGCTCGGCTGGCGTGATGTGCCCACCGACAGCAGCATTCTCGGCGAAAAGGCGCTGGATTCCATGCCGTTTATTGCCCAGTGCTTTGTCCGCCGTCCGGAGAAGCTCGCGCGCGGGCTGGAATTTGACCGCAAGCTGTATGTCTTCCGCCGCGTCTTTGAACAGAGCAACGACAATACCTATGTCTGCTCGCTATCCTCGCGTACCGTGGTGTACAAGGGGATGTTCCTCGTCGGTCAGCTGCGGCGGTTCTATGCTGATCTGCGGGATGAGAATTACGAGAGCGTGATCGCCACGGTGCACTCGCGCTTTTCCACCAACACCACACCGAGCTGGGAGCGCGCGCATCCGAACCGCTATATTCTGCACAACGGCGAGATCAATACCATCCGCGGCAATGCGGACCGTATGCTCGCGCGCGAAGAAACCATGCATTCCGCCTGTATGCGGGAGGACATGGACAAGGTGCTGCCGGTCATCAGCGGGAACGGATCGGATTCTGCCATGCTGGACAACACGCTGGAATTTCTCATGATGAACGGCATTCCGCTGCCGCTTGCTGTGATGATTCTGATCCCCGAGCCTTGGAAGAACGAGCCGAGCATTTCCCGCGGTAAGCGTGATCTGTACCATTATTATTCCACGATGATGGAGCCATGGGACGGTCCTGCCGCCGTGCTGTTCTCGGACGGCGACCTGCTCGGCGCCGTGCTTGATCGCAACGGACTGCGCCCCGCACGTTACTATATCACAAAAGACAATCGTCTGATTCTGTCGTCCGAGGTCGGCGTGCTGGATATTCCGCCGGAGGACATCGTCCGCAAGTCGCGCCTTGAACCCGGCAAAATGCTGCTGGTGGACACCGTTGCGGGTCGCGTGATCTCGGACGAAGAATGCAAGGCGGTCTATGCCTCGCGCAAGCCTTATGGCGAGTGGCTGGATGCGCATCTGGTCACGCTGGATTCGCTGCCCGTGCCCAATGCCCGTGTACCGCAGTATACGAAGGCGGAGCGCGACAGACTGTACAAGGCGTTCGGTTATACCTACGAGGATGTGACCGACGCCATACTGCCGATGGCGAAAAACGGCGCGGAACCGACGGCGTCCATGGGCATTGACGTACCGCTTGCCGTCCTCTCCGAAAAGCATCAGCCGCTGTTCAACTATTTCAAGCAGCTGTTTGCCCAGGTCACCAACCCGCCGATTGATGCGCTGCGTGAGGAGGTTGTCACCGATACCGCCGTGTATGTCGGCTCGGACGGCAACCTGCTCATTGAAGAACCGGAGAACTGCCGGGTGCTCGAGATCCGCAATCCGATTTTGACCTCGGTGGAACTGATGAAGATTCGCCACATGCAGAAGCCCGGTTTCAAGGTGCAGACCGTCTCGCTTCTGTACTATAAGAATGCGTCGCTGGAAAAGACACTGGACAAGCTGTTTGTCGAATGTGACCGCGCCTATCGCGACGGCGCGAATATCATCATTCTGTCCGACCGCGGCGTGGACGAGAACCACGTTGCCGTGCCGTCGCTGCTTGCGGTTTCGGCGATCGAACAGTATCTGATCCGCACCAAGAAACGCACCGCGATTTCCATCATCCTCGAGAGCGCGGAGCCGCGCGATGTGCACCATTTTGCAACGCTGCTCGGCTACGGCGCGCGGGCGATCAACCCGTACCTTGCACAGGAGTGTATCGCCGAGAGCATCGAGGGCGGCAGACTGGATAAGGACTATCACACCGCCATCGAGGACTATGACAACGCGATCCTGCACGGCATTGTCAAGATCGCGTCCAAAATGGGCATTTCGACGCTGCAATCCTATCAGTCCGCGCAGATCTTTGAGGCGGTCGGCATTTCGCAGGCGGTCATCGACAAGTATTTTACCAACACGATCAGCCCGGTCGGCGGAATCGGTCTTGCCGAGATTGCCGAAGGGGTAGAGTGGCGGCATAATCACGCATTCGACACGCTCGGCTTCGGCGTGGATACCACGCTGGACAGCACGGGGGCGCACAAACTGCGCTCCGGCAAAAATGCAGAGGATCATATGTACGACCCGCAAACCATCGTTGCCTTGCGTGAGGCAACGCACAGCGGCTCCTACGCGCGTTATCTGGAGTACGCGGCGCGCGTCAACGATGCGCAGAAGCCGCACACGCTGCGCGGTCTGCTCGGCTTTGCCTGGGCGGAGGACGGAGGTGTGCCGTTGGAAGAGGTCGAGCCGGTCAGCGAGATCGTCAAACGGTTCAAAACCGGCGCGATGTCCTACGGCTCGATCTCGGAAGAGGCGCACACCTGCATGGCGATCGCGATGAACCGCCTCGGCGGCAAGTCCAATTCCGGAGAAGGCGGGGAAGATCCCGCGCGCTTCGGCACGGAGAAGAACAGCGCGATCAAGCAGGTCGCCTCCGGGCGTTTCGGCGTGACGAGCGCCTATCTGTGCAGTGCGGAGGAGATCCAGATCAAGATGGCGCAGGGGGCAAAACCGGGCGAGGGCGGTCATCTGCCGGGTAAAAAGGTCTACCCCTGGATTGCCAAGACCCGCTATTCCACGCCAGGCGTCTCATTGATCTCGCCGCCGCCGCATCATGACATTTATTCGATCGAGGACCTTGCGCAGCTGATCTACGATCTGAAGAACGCCAACCGCGATGCGCGCATCTCGGTCAAGCTGGTGTCCGAGGCAGGCGTCGGTACGATTGCCGCAGGCGTTGCCAAAGCGGGCGCGGGCGTCGTGCTGATCTCCGGCTACGACGGCGGTACGGGCGCTGCACCGAAAAGCTCGATCCACAATGCGGGGCTGCCGTGGGAGCTCGGTCTTGCCGAGGCGCACCAGACGCTGATCCGCAACGGTCTGCGTTCGCGTGTGCGCCTGGAGACGGACGGCAAGCTGATGACCGGGCGCGATGTGGCGATCGCCTGTGCACTTGGCGCGGAGGAATTCGGCTTTGCCACGGCACCGCTGGTCAGCATGGGCTGTGTGATGATGCGCGTCTGCAACCTCGACACCTGCCCGATGGGCATTGCCACGCAGAACCCCGAGCTGCGCAAGCGCTTTTGCGGCAAGCCGGAGTATGTGATGAACTTCATGCGCTTCGTCGCTGAGGAGCTGCGTGAGATCATGGCAAAGCTCGGCGTGCGCACCGTGGACGAACTGGTCGGCGACACATCAAAGCTGCGTGTCCGTGACAAGCGGATCACCGAGCGCGCCGAGAAGATCGACCTTGCCGATCTGCTCACGCCGATGCCGCATGTCTGCAATGACCCTGCGGACAAGTTCGATTTCGCGTTGGAAAAGACGCTGGATGAGGCGGTTCTGCTGCCCGCATTTGCGCCCTATTTCAGAAAGAAGAAGCCGCATGCTGTGCAGGTTGAAGTGTCGAGTCGGAGCAGAACGGCGGGCACGATCATGGGATCGGTCATTACCAAAACCTTCGGTACTTCGCTTGCCGATGACACCTATGTCGTCCGCTGTCACGGCGGCGGTGGGCAGTCCTTCGGCGCCTTTATTCCGAAGGGCATGACCATGGAGCTTGTCGGCGATTCCAATGACTATTTCGGCAAGGGACTTTCGGGCGGCAAACTGATTGTCCGTCCCGATCCGGCATCCGCTTTTGCCGCCGAAGATAATATCATCATCGGCAATGTGGCGCTCTACGGTGCGACGGGCGGTGAGGCATATATCAACGGCATCGCCGGTGAACGCTTCTGCGTGCGCAACTCGGGCGCTGTCGCGGTTGCCGAGGGCTGCGGCGACCACGGCTGCGAATACATGACCGGCGGTCGCGCCGTCATTCTCGGCAGAACCGGCAAAAACTTCGCTGCCGGAATGAGCGGCGGTATCGCCTATGTGCTGGATGCGGCGCATGACCTCTATCTACGTCTCAACAAGCAGATGGTGACGATGAGCGGTGTGACCGAACGGCACGACGCAGAGGAGCTGCGTCGCATTCTGACGGCGCACGCAGCGGCAACAGGGTCGAGACTTGCAAAAGAGATTCTTGCGGATTTCGATGCCTATCTGCCGAAGTTCAAGAAGATCATTCCGAACGATTATCAGAAGATGATGATCGCCGTCGGCAAACTGGAAGAACGCGGCATGTCGCATGAGGCGGCAAAGCTGGAAGCGTTCTATCTCGCAAAGTAAGGAGGGCGTCTATGGGAAAAGCAACAGGTTTTTTGGAATATGACCGGCAGGCGCTGTCCTGCCGCGCACCCGAAGAGCGCATTCGCGACTTTGCGGAGTTCAGGCTGCCGATGGAGGCAGATGCCCGCCGCGTTCAGGCGGCGCGGTGCATGAACTGCGGCGTGCCGTTCTGTCAGTCGGGCGTTCCGTTCGGCGGCGCGGTCAGCGGCTGCCCGCTGCACAATCTGATTCCCGAGTGGAACGATGAGCTTTACAGCGGCGACATGCGCGAGGCGCTGTCCCGCTTGCTCAAAACCAACAACTTCCCGGAGTTTACGGGCAGAGTCTGCCCCGCGCTCTGCGAAGCAGCCTGTACCTGCGGACTGGGCGGTTCGCCCGTGACCGTACACGACAATGAACGGTTTGTGATCGAAAACGGCTTTGCAAACGGCTGGATGCAGCCGCGCGTGCCGACTGTCCGCACGGAAAAACGGGTGGCGGTGATCGGCTCCGGTCCTGCCGGGCTGGCGGCAGCCGATATGCTGAACCGCCGCGGGCACTGCGTCACGGTTTACGAGCGCGACAGGCGCCCCGGCGGGCTGCTGATGTACGGCATTCCGAACATGAAGTTGGACAAAGCGGTGATCGCACGCCGCACCCGATTGATGGAGGCGGAGGGCGTGACCTTCGTCACCGGCACGGATGTCGGGCGTGATGTGACATTGGAAACGCTTTCCGGGCAGTACGACGCGATTGTGCTTTGCTGCGGCGCAAAGCTGCCGCGCGACCTTGCCGTGCCCGGGCGGGATGCCGACGGTGTGTTCTTTGCCGTGGACTATCTCAGAGGCGTGACCGAGAAGGTCATCGGCGAGACGCAGGACTTTACCGTTACGGCGGCAGGAAAGAACGTGGTAATCGTGGGCGGCGGCGACACCGGCAACGACTGCGTGGCAACTGCGCTTCGGCAGGGTGCAAAGTCGGTGGTGCAGCTCGAGATGATGCCGCAGCCGCCAAAGACGCGCGCGGCGGACAATCCGTGGCCCGAATGGCAGCGCACCGAAAAGACCGGCTATGGGCAGGAAGAAGCCATTGCCGTCTTCGGCAGGGATCCGCGGATCTATCAGCGCACGGTCAAATCACTGGAAAAGGATATGCACGGCGCGCTTGTGTCGGTGATCACCATTGCGCTCCGACCGGAAACCGATGCAAAAACCGGACGCACGACGATGAAACCCGTAGAGGGCAGTGAAGAGACGCTGCCGTGCGAGCTTCTGCTTATCGCGGCGGGTTTTGTCGGCTGCGAGGACTATGTTGCCGACGCATTCGGCGTGCCGAAGACCGCGTGCGGTTGTCTCACGACGGCAGACGGCGGTTTTGCCACCGCTTCACCCGGCATCTTTGCCGCTGGCGACTGCCGCCGCGGGCAGTCTCTGGTGGTGCATGCGATCGCCGAGGGGCGCGCCTGTGCCAAAGAA
Source organism: Oscillospiraceae bacterium (assembly GCA_003343845.1). Taxonomy (GTDB): domain Bacteria; phylum Bacillota; class Clostridia; order Oscillospirales; family CAG-272; genus UMGS902. Next base: position 98,904 of record QAKK01000020.1, on the reverse strand, counting down.
GTGGACGAATACCTGATGGGCTACAGCAATATGTATGTGTAAAGACACCCCGCAAGCCAATACTTGCGGGGTGTTTTTGGATGAAAAAAGCACCGATTCGACTGAATCGGTGCTTTTGCATTATGCCATGTGGATGCCGAGGACGGGATCGCCGTTCTTGTCATCGAGACCGTAGAGTTTTGCCTTGCGTGCCTCAAAGAACTTGGTGGCAACCTGCTCAAAAAGGGCATAGGTGAGAACGTCCTCTTCCTGGATCATATAGGGCTTGACCTTCTCACGCAGCGTTGCCAGCTCCGGCTTGATCTTGTCTGCCGGACGGCAGGTAATCGGCTTCTCGTCGCCGAGGATCTGCTTTCTGAATTTGTCGCTGATCGGCGCGGGCGTCTTGCCGTAGTCGCCGTGAACGATGCCCTTGAACTCTTTGGTGACGATCTTGTAGCGTTCGCCCGAAATGACGTTGAAGACTGCCTGCGTGCCGACGATCTGCGAAGTCGGGGTAACCAGCGGCGGATAGCCAGCGTCTGCGCGGACGCGCGGCACTTCCGCAAGCACTTCGTCGAGTTTGTCCAGCTTGCCAGCCTGCTTCAGCTGCGAAACAAGGTTCGAGAGCATGCCGCCGGGAACCTGATAGCGCAGAGCATTGACGTCCACCTTCAGAACCTTCGGGTTGATGAGACCGCTCTCCAGCCACTTCTCGCGGATGCCGCTGAAGTAGTTCGAAACGACATTCAGCTTTTCAAGGTCGAGACCCGTGTCGTATTCGGTGCCTGCCAGAGCGGCAACGATCGGCTCCGTGGGGGGCTGCGACGTGCCCATTGCCAGCGGCGAGATCGCCGTGTCGATGATGTCCACGCCGGCTTCGATCGCCTTGAGCGTGGTCATGGATGCAAGACCTGCGGTGTAATGCGTGTGCAGCTCGATCGGCACCTTGACGCTGGACTTCAGCTTCTTGACAAGATCGTATGCGTCATAGGGCTTGAGAAGACCCGACATATCCTTGATGCAGATGGAGTCTGCGCCCATCTCCTCGAGCTGCTTTGCCAGCGTTGCAAAATATTCGTTGTTGTGCACCGGGCTTGTGGTGTAGCTGAATGCGACCTGTACGTGACCCTTTTCCTTCTTGGTCGCGTCAATGGCGGTCTTCAGGTTGCGGGGGTCGTTCAGCGCGTCGAAGATACGGATGATGTCGATGCCGTTTGCAATCGACTTCTGGACGAAGTATTCAACCACATCGTCCGCATAGTGGCGGTAGCCGAGGATGTTCTGACCGCGGAACAGCATCTGCAGCTTGGTGTTCTTGACATGGTCGCGGATGGTGCGCAGGCGATCCCACGGATCTTCGTTGAGGAAGCGGAGGCATGCGTCAAAGGTTGCGCCGCCCCATGCTTCCAGTGCATTGTAACCGACTGCGTCCAGCGCCTCCAGAATGGGGAGCATTTCCTCAGTGGTCATTCTCGTTGCCGCGAGCGACTGGTGCGCGTCGCGGAGAACGGTTTCTGTAATCTTTACTTTTGCCATTGCAAATTATCCCCTTAATATTATTTGAAGAATTGCAGGAAGATACCTGCTGCGACAGCCGAACCGATAACGCCTGCCACGTTCGGACCCATAGCGTGCATGAGCAGGAAGTTTGCGGGGTTCTCCTGCTGACCGACCGTGTTGCTGACGCGCGCTGCCATCGGGACTGCGCTGACGCCTGCCGAACCGATCAGAGGGTTGATCTTGCCGCCGGTCAGCCAGTACATCAGCTTGCCGAACAGCAGACCGCCGCAGGTTGCAAAGCAGAATGCGCAGAGTCCGAGGACGATGATGAAGACGGTGTCCTTGGAGAGGAAGGTTGCCGCATCCGCGGTTGCACCGACCGAAACGCCGAGGAAGATGGTCAGGATGTTGCAAAGCTCGTTCTGCGCCGTCTTGGAGAGACGCTCGGTCACGCCGCAGACATTGAACAGGTTGCCCAACATCAGGAAGCCGACCAGCGGTGCCGCATCCGGAACAAGCAGGACGACCAACAGCGTAACCACGATCGGGAAGACGACCTTCTCAACCTTGGAGACAGGGCGCAGGTTCGCCATGACGACCGAGCGCTCCTTCTTGGTTGTCAGCAGCTTCATGAAGGGCGGCTGAATAATCGGAATCAGTGCCATGTAAGAATATGCCGCAATCGCAATCGGACCGAGCAGCTGCGGTGCAAGCGTCTTGGTGACAAGGATCGCCGTAGGACCGTCCGCGCCGCCGATGATGCCGATTGCAGCAGCAGCCTCCGGCGCAAATCCGAGCAGAAGCGCACCGATAAAGGCGGCAAACACGCCGAACTGTGCGGCAGCGCCGAGCAGCAGGCTCTTCGGATTGGCGATCAGGGGAGAGAAGTCGGTCATCGCGCCGACGCCGAGGAAGATCAGCGAAGGATAAATGCCGAGCTTTACGCCGAGGTACAGAATATCAATGAGACCGCCGTGCAGGATTTCGGAATAATTCAGCTCCTCACGCAGGAAGTATTCCATGTGGAACAGCTCTGCGCCGGGGAGGTTGGCAAGCAACATGCCGAACGCGATCGGGAGCAAGAGCAGAGGCTCATACTTTTTGCCGATTGCAAGGTAGATCAGCACGCCGATGATGACATACATCAGCAGCGTTTTGCCTGCCAGTACAGGATCTTCGACAAAGTCGTATATTCCGGTCGACTTCGCGAAGTTGATCAGGACTTCAAGCATCGTTTAACCAACTTTCCCGCTTATTTCAGCGTTACGAGAATGTCGCCGCTCTGGACGGTGGCGCCGGTCGTGACGTTGACCGATGCGACAACGCCGTCAGCGGGTGCGGGAATGTCGTTCTCCATCTTCATAGCTTCGAGCACGCAGACAGCGTCGCCGGACTTGACGGTCTGACCGACGGCAACGTTGATCTTGAGGATCGTGCCGGGCATCGGCGCTGCAACCTTGGTTGCGCCTTCTGCGCCTGCGGGCGCTGCAGCCGGTGCGGGAGCAGCCTTGGGTGCTGCTGCGGGAGCGGGAGCCGCTGCCGGTGCGGGAGCAGCTGCGGGTGCGACGGGCGCAACGGTCGAAACTGCGCCGACCTCTTCAACCGTGACTTCGTATGCCGTGCCGTTGACGGTGATGTTATACTGTTTCATTTCTTTATTCTCCTTAAACTCAAATCTTATTTACCGGATGAAAAACGATCGTTCGCGCGCTTGAAAGAAACCACGCGGAAGGAAGACGGGGAAGAACCGCTTGCCGCTGCAACTGCCGCGGTGATGACAGCAACGATCTCAAGATCGTTTGCCGCAGCTGCGGGTGCAGCCGTGACGGGTGCCGCTGCGGGCGTCTCTGCCTTTGCGGGCGCAGGAGCCGCTTTCTTTTTCTTGTCGCCGGAAAAACCGGTGAGCAGCAGGTGCATCAACTCGACAAGACCCCAAAGGATCGCCAGGACGGCAAAGACCGTTCCCATGCCGAGCAGCGAGACCTGACCGCCGAGCGCCAGCTTGTCACCGAGCGCCATTTCGGTTTCCGCCGCTGCCAGATAAAAACTAAACATCGTTTACCTCCTTACAGGGGAAGATTTGCGTGCTTGCGCGCAGGCGCGCCGCCGCACTTGGAGGCAAGCATGGAGAGCGCCGCGCAGATGCGCATGCGGAGCTCGGATGCCGCGATGACGTCGTCGATCTCGCCGTGAACGGCAGCCTTGACAGGCGCTGCGTTTTCGGCAGCCCACTCGGCTTCCAGCTCGTCGCGGCTTTTCTTGGCGACTTTTTCATTTTCGAGGAAGGCGACCGCCGCCTTCGGGCTGAGAATGCTGATCTTGGCAGTGTCCAGTGCAAATGCGACATCCGCGCCGATCGACTTCGAGCCCATCAGCACAAATGCGCTGCCGTATGCGCTGCCCAGCACGACCGTGACCTTTGCGGTCTCGGCGCCCGAGTATGCATAGGCGAGTTTCGCAAGCTCTGCGGCGTAGGGGGCGTTTTCATAATCGTCGCCCGCGGTGACACCTTCGCTGTCAACCAGCGTGATCACCGGAATGCCGAATGCGTCGCACATCGACACGAACTTTGCGATCTTTCTTGCAGCGTTCGGCGTCAGTCTGCCGCCGTTTTCCTTCGGCTGGTTTGCCACGATGCCGCTGACCGTGCCGCCGACCGATGCGAGCGCGCAGACTGCTTCAGGGGCGTAGTTTTCTGAGAGTTCAAAATAGTTGCCGCCGTCGCTGATTGCGGCGAGGACATTCTTCATATCATAGCTGCCGCCGACAAACGAAAGATCAACCGCACGGTTGAGATCGTCCGTGCAAAGCTCGGTGACCGTGCCTTCCATGTTGTTCTGGGGCAGGTAGTTGACCAGTGCGCGGATGCCGCCGAGCGCTTCCGCATCGGTTGCATACAGCTTGTCGACAAGACCGTTTGCAAAGCCGGTTTCCGCCGCGCCGGCATTCTTTGCCTTCAGTGTGGAGATCGGGGAAACGTAGATGCTTGCTTTTTCGCCTGCGGCGACGATCACATCAAACATCGAGGCGATCACGGCTGCGCTGCCTGCGCAGACGCCGTTGATATACGCGATCTGGGGAATGATGCCGGACGCATCCGAAACCGCGCGCATCACCTTGCCGTATGCACCGAGCGCGTCAACGCCCTCGCCGAGCACGGCACCCGCGCTGTTGAATACGCCGATGACCGGAGCGCCGTTCTTGACGGCAAGCGCGTAAAGGTCGCAGATCTTCTTCGCCTGCACATCGTCAAACGCGCCCTTCATTCTGTAGAAGTCCTGCGCGAACACGAAGACCAAGCGGGAGTCGATCGCGCCGTAGCCGCAGATCACGCCCTCGTAGTCTCTCTCGTCAAACGTGCGCTTGACATAAGCGCCGATCTCGACGAAAGTTCCTTCGTCCAGGACGGAGGCGATCGTCTGTCGTGCGCTGATAGCCTTGTCCTTCGCGGCGGCAGACGCGCTTTGCGCGTCCTTCTTGGCAAGCTCCGCCTTGAGTTCGGCGGCAGTCTTTGTTGTATTGTCCATTGTAAACCTCCGTTTACTTAAAATTTTGCTCTTTAGATTTAAGTATGGTCAGTATGGATAGAAAAGTATGTATAATACGTAAAAATCGCGTCGAAATACCTTTCTAACCCATTATATACTATACCACATCCGATTTCGATTTTCAATCAAAAAATGTGTTAAATTCTTATCAACTTTTTTTGAATTTTTCACACGATTTTGGAGAGATTCACGAATAAAGAAAAAAACGCGATCCGATCGCGTTTTTGAAAAGATGATAAAACCGGTTATAAACGGAATCCGTCGGTTTATATCCGATGCGGTCCAAACGCTGCGCACCGGGGCTCACCGCACGACGGAAGCGAGGATCGCTTCGCGACGCTCGCGGCTCTCGTATGCGCCTTTATAGTCCTCGCAGGTCTTGCAGCAGTCCTCCACGGCAGCGGCGGCAAGCAGGGCAAGAAAGCAGGGAACCTCTTTGGCGGCAGCGATCGGGCGCAGGGCGAGGATCGCGTCGATGAATTTGTAGTCGAGCAGCTTCAGCTTTGCATCGATATAGGCGGCATACGGCGCGTCCAGAAGCTCCAGCAAGAGGATGGCGCGCACGGTATCCAGCGCTTTGTTTTCAAATTGTGCAAGGGTATAAATAAACAGCGACGGCTGAAAGCCGAAGTCAGGTTTGCCCGGTGCAAACGGAAGAACTGCGGGAAGATCGTCAATGTGGTCGGCGAGCAAAAGTGCAAAGTCAATGCGCGTCGCCGTGACCTCAGCCGGGGGGACGGGTGCGAGCGGCAGGGCTTCTTTGGCGGCGGTGAGCAGACGGCGTGCTGTCGCGAGGTCGCCGCGGTCAAACGCCTGCATGCCGACGTCAAAGGCACATCGGGTGTATACGGCTGCATTGTCCGCGTCGGGTGTAATCCCCGCAGCATCAAAGGCGGCAAGGCAGTCTGCATATGCGCCGGCGGCAAAGTGATCGGCAATCTGCTTGTCGGCGCGGGCGCGCACAGCGGGGAGCAGGTCGTCTGCGGGGTCAAGCAAAAAGCCGGGGGAGACCTCCAGTCGCCCGGCAAGTGCGCAGAGCGTTTCGAGAGAGGGTGTGGCATCATCATGCTCGATGCGGCTGAGCATGCCGTGCGTCACAATTCCGTCGGCAAGCGTCGACTGCGTCATGTCGCGCATGCGGCGCAGGTTTTTGATCTTGGAACCGAGGGACACGCCGATTCTCCTTTCCCGGGAAATACTTTACTTTTTGAAGATACTGTTGCCTGCCGTGTCAATGGCAACAAACAGCGGAAAGTCGCGGACGGTGAAGCGCTTGACCGATTCGCAGCCGAGATCGTCATAGGCGATGACCTCGCTCTTTACAATGGCGCGAGAAGCCAGCGCGCCCGCGCCGCCGATGGCGCAGAGATACAGCCCGCCGCTTCTGCGGATGGCGTCATAGACCGCTTCGCTGCGGTCGCCCTTGCCGATGGTAGCGGCAAGCCCCATGTCGTAGAGCTGCGGCGCATAAACGTCCATGCGCGAGGAAGTGGTCGGTCCGCAGGAGCCGACCGCGCCGTGCTTTGCCGGTGTCGGTCCGGCATAATAGATGAAGGCGCCTTCGATCGGATAAGGCAGGGGCGTGCCGTCGGCGATTGCCTGAAAAATCCGCTTGTGCGCGGCATCGCGCGAGGTATAGACCGTGCCGGAGAGCAGGATCTCTTCGCCGGCGCGCAGAGTGGACGCCCATTCTCTGAAGTTTTCGGTATTGCAGCTTTTCATATCAGAAGTTCATATCAGAAGTTGAATTTGATGCGGTTCTCGTCACCGAAGATCTTGGCGGCTTCCGCGCCTATAGCGGCTTCGGCATCGCTCTTTCCGCTTGCCAGCCTGTCGTCCAGCTCTGCCGAGGACTTGCCGATGTTCTCGGCGAGTGCATGCAGGAGCGCTGCGGTCTGCTCGGTCTGTGCCGTCAGCGCGGAATAAGAGTCGTTTGCAATTTTTTTGATCTGACTCTTTACCGCATAGGCAGCGGTTGCGGCACGCGCATTGAAACTTGCCGCGGCGCTTTCCAGCTGCTCGTCTGCCGAGCGGCGCATGTCGTCTGCTTCACGCTTTGCCGCCTCGATGATCTCGTCGGCGGTGCTCTTGGCAGACAGAATGATCTCGCCGATCTGCGCGCTCACATCATCGTATTTTTCGGATTTTGCGATCGCGTCCGAAAGGGAAGCAAGCCGCTCGTCGAGGCTTTCCGCGCGGGACTGCGCCTCGCCTCGCTCGCGGCGGAGAGCGTCGATCGTGCGGTTCTGTTCTTCAATGCGGGCAAGCTGCTCCGCAATCAGCTTTTCGCGCTCGGCGGCGGCGGTTTCCAGCGCCGATGCGCGTGCAAGCGCCCGTTCCAGTTCGGATTTTGCGTTTTCCAGCTCCGCGAGTTTGGATTCCAGCGCGTCGGTTTTGCGCTTGGCGGTGCGTTCCCGTTCGGCAAACTCACCGTTCAGCTTCTCAATATAGCTGTTGACATCCTCGCGGTTGAAACCGCCGAGCGATGTGCGGAAATAGACCATTTTTTCTTTCGGCATACTGTCTTTGGACATCTTGCACCTCAAAAAGTATAATTTGATTCACATACATAATATAACACAATCCGACCGCGCTGGCAACACCTTTTTACGGAAGGTTTCGCAGCTGTCCCTGCGCGCCGTAATCCGAGATGTCGTCGATCTCGGTTTCGGTCACGTCGGAGGCGAAACGGTCGATGCGCGTATACGCTTCGGGCACCTTGCCGATGATGACGGTTTCCGCAACGCAGACGTCAGTCGGCACGGAAAAGGTCTGCACCGCACCCGGCAAGAGTGCGCAGACTTCCACGGTCACGCGCAGAAATACGCGGTGCAGGGTCTGATTGATGCCGCTCTCGGTGAAGTCGCCGCGCACGGCACAGGTGATCTTCTGCGAGACCGCCAGCTTCACGCGCACATCCGGACCCTTGCCGGACAGCAGCGCGCTGCCGGAGAGACTGCCGAGCGGAATGCGCACGGTCATGCGTTCGTGCGTCAGCGCGTCGGTCACGTCGCCCACAACGTCGCCGGAAAGCTTGGCAAGGCGGGGCGTGTTGGTCTCGACCGAGGCAACACTGCCGTCCTCGCCGAAATGCAGCCGTACAAAATCGGCATAGCCGTCGCTATCCGACTGCATCCGCGCCCGTACGATGCGGTTGACGGCGTCGGTCAGTTCGGTCGTGCACTTGGCTTTGGCGAGCGGAAAAAGAACGGGAAGAATTTGCAGATTATAGATCAGCACGCACGAAAGCAGTAAAAACAGCGCAAAAACGACAATTTTCGCAAAGCGCCGCCGCTTTTCATTCTTCTGCTTTTGCAGCCCGCAAAATGCCATACCACCACCCCCGTATCCACAGGGTATGCGGCGGATGCACTTTGCGTCAGCGGTCAGGTCAGTCCTCCGGCGTTTTCTTTACCCGTGCGCGCGGCGGCTTGACACCGGAGAGCGGGTTTTGCTCCATGGCGTTTTCCATGCTCGCACTGCTGACATGCGTGTAGATCTGCGTGGTGTTCAGCTGTTCATGCCCGAGAATGTCCTTGAGCACGCGCACATCCACATGTCCGGTCTGGTACATCAGCGTGGCGGCGGTGTGCCGCAGCTTGTGCACGGAATAACCTTTGTTTTCAAGTCCGGCGGCTTTCAGGTATTTGCCGATCATCCACTGCACGGTCTTGTTGCTGATGCGCTGCCCGCGACTGCTCAGAAAGAGGGCGGGGCAGGCGGCGGTCTTCTCGTCCAGATTGTCGCCGCGCACCGCGAGATAGTCCGTGAGCGCGGCGCGGCATGCGCTGTTCAGATAGATGATGCGCTCCTTGGCGCCCTTGCCGAATACACGCACCGAGCGCAATTCGCTGTCGATGTCCCGCATGTCAATGCCGCAGAGCTCGGAGAGACGCATACCGCAGTTCAGAAACAGCGTTGCGATGGCATAATCGCGCCGGACAGTCTTGGATTCCGTATCGTTTGCGATCACATTGAGGAGCGCAAGGCTTTCTTCGGCGGAGAGAAACTTCGGCAGCGTCCGTTCGCGTTTCGGTGCGTCAATGTTGGCGGCGGGATTCTTTTCGAGCAGATGACGCTTGTTGACGAGGTATTTATAAAAGGATTTGATTGCGGTCAGCTTTCGTGCCTTGGCGGACCATCCGTTCTGCAGATCCGCGCCGACGAAAAACAGAAACTCGTAGATGTCTTCGGTGCGGATGCACTCGACAAATTCAAGGTCAACATCCTTGATATTCACCTTTTCCAGCTCCTCGGCAGACGGTGCGGTCAGGCCCAGCCGCTTTGCGGCGCACATGTAGCGGAAAAAGGTGCGCAGGTCGAGGAGATATTCTTCCACGGTCAGCTTGGAGCGGTTCTCAATGCCGCCCTTGTAGCCCGCGAAATCAATCAGGATCGGGGGCAGGGTGGCGCGGTCGATCTCGCTGCGGGTTTGCGTCAGCATTGCGACACTTCCTTTCTGCTCACCATTATACAAAATTTATTTGCAAAAGAAAAGAGAAATGTGAAAAAAACACGATTTGTCTTGCAGGCGGGCGCAAAATCAGCTATAATATACAGACATATGTAAATCAGCTGCGGAGGTCACATAGATGGAAAAAATCAAAGCGCGGTCCGGCGCGATCGGACGTCTGATCGTCACACATATCGGTATGGCGGTGTTCGGCACCGTTCTCTTTCTCTGGACCAACCGGATGGGCAAGGGAATGACGCTTGCCGTCAGCATTTTCGCATCCCTGTTTTATGCGGCGATGATTTATGTGCCCATGTGGGAGCTCGGCGCAAAGGACAAATCGGCGATTGATGCGGGCAGACTGACCGACTATCGTGCAGATGGCTTTTGGATTGCGGCGGTCGCACAGATTCCCGTTTTGCTGCTCACGCTTGTCTATTTCGTCTGCGCACTTGTGCCGCAGACCGAGCTTGCAGATTCGATCCGTGCGGTCTGCTATGCGATTCTGATTCTCGTGGACGGCTGCTTCACAGGCATTATGATCACGCTTGCTCCGCAGGGAAAGAACTTTGCAGTGGTTGCAGCGGTCTTCTTTGTCGCGGCGCTCTATGTGGTCGCGGTCAGCGGCGTTTCCTATCTGCTCGGCACAAAGGAATTTCGCCTGTTCCCGAAGAAGAACGATAAATAATGAAGCATAAGCAGATCATCTGGGATTTCAACGGCACGCTGCTGGACGACGTGCGCGAGACGCTGGACGCAACCAATGCGCTGCTTGCCCGCTACGGCAAGCCGATGCTTGCCGATGCGGACGCATACCGTCGCGTATTCGGCTTTCCGGTCATTGATTATTACGAGAAGATCGGACTGGAACGTGAAAAATTTGAAATTTACGCCGACGAATGGGTTGCGGAATACAATCTCCGCGCGCCGCTGGCAGGGCTGTATCCCGGCTGCCGTGAGGCGCTTGCGTATTTCCGGGATGCCGGGTGCAGACAGTATCTGCTGACCGCTACCGAACGCGAAATGCTGGCAGGGCAGCTTGCACCGCTCGACATCGCGTCCTTTTTTGACGACATCGTCGGACAGGATGACACGCGGGCGCACGGCAAGCTTGCAGCGGCAGTAGAATGGTCAAAGAAAGTCAGGCTCGGCGCGGCGCTTCTCATCGGCGATTCCTTGCACGATGCCGAGGTCGCGGCGGCAATCGGCGCTGATTGCGTACTGCTCGCCTGCGGACATCAGAGCCGCGCGCGGTTGGAGGCGACCGGGTGCCGCGTGCTTGATACCGTGACCGACTTGCTGCATGCTGCCGAAAAGGGGGAGCTGTAATGCAGATTATTCCGGATATAGACGGCGAAGAACTTGTTCGCGAGACGAACTTTGACATCGCCGTACCGGTGCATGTCGAGACCTTCGGCGGCGAGACGAAAGTTTTTGCGTATCCGTCGGTTCTGTCGCTGTGTGAGACCTATGCCGCACGCTTTGCGGCGGATCTCTACAGCGATGCTGCGCTTGCGTATCTTGCGGACGGCTGCGCGGCGTTCTGCACTTCGCTTGGGTATACAAAAGACAAGCACTCGGCGGTCGTCGGATACAATTTTCTGCCGCAGGGGGAGCCGACATGCGATTTCGCTTTTTGCAAGCGGATCCGCCGCGACGGCAAGTATGAAAATCTGACCACCTTTGACCTTTCTGCCTGCCTTGCCGCTGAGCGCGTGATCTTCGCTGCCATATCAGAAGAAAAAATCGTGTCGGTCGCCGTTGCCTGTGAGACGCTTACGGCAGAGAACGTAGGGAACAGCATTGAAATCAGTACGGAGACCGCGCCCGATTTTCGCGGCAAGGGTTATGCGACCGCGTGCGTCGCCGCGCTCTCTGCACATCTTCTGTCGCGCGGGTATCGAGCACTTTACAAATGCAGGAGGGAAAACACGGCTTCCGCCCGCGTGGCGCGCGCTGCCGGGTTTGAGAAGACAGGCGATTTTGCCTACTTTGTATATAGAAAGAACAGGTGAACCATGGCTTTTGATGCCGGTATGATGCGCGCTGTCGTCTGGGAGATCAACCGGGCGGCGAAGGAGGCGCGTGTGGAAAAAATACAGCAGCCGCAGAAGGATGAGATCGTCATCACGCTGCATTCGGCAGCACAGCGCAGCGATCTGCGCCTGTCGATCAATGCAGGGGCAAACAACCCGAAGCTCGGCTTTACCGCCGTAGCCAAGGAAAACCCTGCGGCGGCGCCGATGCTGTGCATGCTGCTGCGCAAGCAGCTCGGCGGCGGCAAACTGGTGCAGGCGCGGCAGATCGGCTTTGATCGCGTCTGCGAGCTGGAGTTCGCCAGCCGCGACGAGATGGGCTTTGCGGTCACGCGCTATCTGATCGTCGAGATCATGGGCAAGTACAGCAATCTGCTGCTTGCCGACGAAAACAAAAAAATCATCACCGCGCTGCATCTGGTCGATTTCTCCACCAGCCGTCTGCGGCAGATCCTGCCCGGAATGACCTACGAGCTGCCGCCCGCACAGGATAAAGCAGATCTGTTCACGACCGACTGCCCGACGCTTGCCGCCTATCTTGCGGCGGCGGATGCGTCGCTGCCGCTGCACAAGTTCATTCTCGGTCGTTTTCTCGGTATTTCACCGCTTGTCGCGCGGGAGCTGGCTTTCCGTGCGACCGGGCGTACAGACACGCCGGTCGGCGAGGTGCGGACAGACGCTCTTTTCGCGGCGTTTGCGGATTTTATCCGTATTTTCGCCGAGCATGATTATGCGCCGACGCTGGTGTACGGTGAAGACGACACGCCGGTGGAGTTTTGCTTTACCGAGCTGCGGCAGTACGGTGCGGGTGCGAAAACCGAGCGGTTTCCGACCTTCGGTGCGCTGCTGGACGCCTATTTCGGCAAGCGCGATCTCGCCGAGAAGATCAAACAGCGCGGGCAGGACATCATCCATCTGCTGTCACATGCCAATGCGCGGCTCGAGAGGAAACTGGATGTGCAGCGCGAGGAGCTGGCTGCCTGTGACGAGGGAGAGACCTACCGGCTGTACGGCGATCTCATCACGGCGAATCTCTATCAGCTGAAGCGCGGTGCCGAAACAGCGGCGCTGCCGAACTATTACAGCGAGAACTGCGAGACGGTGATCGTGCCGCTTGACACACGGCTCACCCCTGCGCAGAACGCGCAGCGCTATTATAAAAAGTACAATAAAAGCAAAAACGCGCGCGTTGTGCTGACCGAGCAGATCGCGCTCTCCGAGGCGGAGCTGCGCTACCTTGCGACGGTTGCCGCCGCGCTGGAACGCGCCGAGACCGAAAGCGACCTTGCCGAGATCCGGCACGAACTGTCGGTCAGCGGCTACGGCTCACGGATGCGCGGCTACAAGCCCGGAAAGAATGCGCCGGTCAAGCCGATGGAATTCCGCACGAGCGGCGGTTATCGTGTGCTGTGCGGCAAAAACAATATGCAGAATGAATTTGTGACCTTCCGCGCGGCGGGCAAGCTCGACCTTTGGTTTCACGTCAAGGGCTGCCCCGGCTCGCACGTCGTTCTGATCTGCGACGGGGAAGAGCCGCCGGAACGCGACTACACTGAGGTGGCAACAATCGCGGCGACCTATTCCAAGGCGGCGGACGGCGGGCTCGTCCCGGTGGATTACACGCGGGTGAAGAACGTCAAAAAGCCGCCGGCAGCCAAGCCCGGCTATGTCACCTATTCGACCAACTATACAGCCTATGTTGCGCGGGATGAGAAACTCTGCGAGCGCCTGCGCGTGAAATAAGCGAAACTGTGCCTGCGGGCACGGTTTGCACTTTCGGACTACGGGGGAAGACAAATTGCTGTTCGGAAAACACATCAATCGTTATTATATCCGCTATGCGCCGGTGCTGTTGCTCGGCATTGTCGCATTGATCTTTGTGGATGTTGTGCAGCTCAAGGTGCCGGAACTGTATCGGCTGTTGATCAACGGCATGAATACGGGTATGGTTGTGAAAGACGGCGTCACACAGCCCTTCGACCTCGATTTTCTGCTGGACGACATCTGTCTGCCGACACTTGTGATCGTCTGCACCATGGTTTTCGGGCGCTTTTTGTGGCGTTACTGCTTCTTTGGCACGGCGATCCGCCTGGAGACCGATCTGCGTGACCGCATGTTTGACCGCTGCCGCGGATTGTCGCAGGAATACTATCAGGAGAACAAGGTCGGCACGCTGATGTCGCTGTTCACCAACGACCTTGAAACCGTGCAGGACTGCTTCGGAGACGGGGTTCTGATGCTGTTTGACGCGGTGTTTCTCGGCGGACTCGCACTGTGGAAAATGTACTGCATGAACGGGTTTCTGACGCTGCTTGCCCTCATTCCGATGTCGCTTTTGCTCATCAGCGGCGCGATCCTTGAAAAATATATGATGAAAAAGTGGGAGACGCGGCAGGAGGCATTCTCTGCGCTCTCCGATTTCTCGCAGGAGAGCTTTTCCGGCATCGCCGTCATCAAGGCGTTTGTCAACGAGGCACGTGAGCTGCTGGCATTCCGCAAGATCAACCGCGCGAGCGAACGCGCGAATGTGGCGTATACCAAGCTGTCCACGGCGCTGAACGTGACGGTTACCTTCCTTGTGGAATCGGTCGTCTGCGTCATTCTCGGTTACGGCGGTTATCTGGTCTATAAGGGCACGTTTGACGCGGGGCAGCTGGTGGAGTTTATCGGTTATTTCACAGCGACAGTCTGGCCGATCATGGCGATCTCGCAGATGATCGAAATGGTTTCGCGGGGCAAAGCGTCGCTCGAACGCATCGGTGAGCTGCTTGACGCAGAACCGAAGGTTGCCGATCGCCCGGACGCTGCGGAGATCCCGATCACGCGCGGCGAGATTGAGTTCCGGCATCTGACCTTCCGCTATCCGGACGGTGAATTTGACGTGCTGCATGACGTTTCGTTCAAAATCGCTGCGGGTGAGCGCGTCGGCATCGTCGGCGATACCGGCTGTGGCAAAACGACGCTGGTCGACCTCCTGCTGCGCACCTACAATGTGCCGGACGGCACCTTGTTTCTGGACGGGCACGACATCAACAGCCTGACATTGCATGCCGTGCGGAACGCGATCGGCTATGTGCCGCAGGACAACTTTCTGTTCAGTGACACGATCGGCAACAACATCGGCTTTTCCAGCGACGCGCCGGACGATGAGGCGGTTGCCGATGCGGCGGTGATGGCGGATGTGGACGATAACATCCGCGAGTTCCCGAACGGCTATGCAACGGTACTCGGTGAGCGCGGCACGACGGTCTCCGGCGGGCAGAAGCAGCGCATTTCCATTGCCCGCGCACTCATGAAGGATGCACCGATCCTGATTCTGGACGATGCGGTCTCTGCCGTGGATACCAAGACCGAGAAAACGATTCTTGCAAACCTTGCCGCCCGCCGTGCGGGGCGCACGACGCTGATGATCGCGCACCGCATTTCCACCGTGGCGGATGCGGACAAGATCATCTATATGGAGGACGGCGCGGTTTCCGCCATCGGCACGCATGCCGAACTGTACGCGGCGTCTGCCGGCTACCGGCGGAACGTCGATCTGCAAAAACTCGAGGACGAGGGGGAGGAACACGCACATGCATGACTATTATCCTTTGCTCGTCGTCGGCGCGATCATCGGCGCGTTTACGGTCTGCTTTATCACGGCGTTTGCGCTGATGAAGAACAAGAAAGAGGCGATCGGGTTTGATCGCCATATGAAGGACAGCGAACTGATCCGCAGGCTGCTTTCCTACGCACGCCCGTATTGGAAGAACTTCGTTTTGGTTGGGCTCTTTTTGCTGTTTTCCATCGGCTATGATGTCTTTGCGCCTGTGCTGGTCGGCAAGATCGAGGAGCTGGTCAGGGCGGATTTTGCGCTGAACCGTCTGTTTGCAATGGTCGCATTGTACGCATCCATTCTAGTGGTTTCGCTGGTCTGCACTTATGTGCAGTCGATTCTGCTGCAGAAGACGGGGCAGCGGATCCTGACCGAGATCCGCGAAGATTTGTTTCACCATATTGAGAGCCTGTCACACGATCAGCTCAGCAAAATGCCGGTCGGCAAACTGGTCACGCGCGAAGTGAACGACACCAACGCCGTGTCGGTGCTGTTTATCAACCTGCTGCCGGGGCTTGCCAAGAATGCCTTTGTGGTCATCGGCGTGCTTTGCGCCATGCTCTGTCTCAACCTCGAGCTGACGCTGATGGTGCTTTGTTTTGTGCCGTTTGTTGTGCTGTTCACCGTGATCTTCCGCAAGTTCTCGCGTCGTGCGCACCGTAAGGTCAAGGACGGCACCACCGACATCAATACCTATCTCTCCGAAAACCTTTCCGGCATGAAGATCACGCAGATCTTCTGCTGTGAGGATCGCAAGATGCGCGAGTTTGCGGAGAAGAACAAGCAGCTCGGGCGTGCCAAGCACGAGCAGACCTTCGTATTCAGCGTGTTCCGCCCGGTGGTCTATATGCTGTATATTTCCTCGGTGCTCTGCCTGTTCTATCTCGGCGGCAAGGGATATATCGACGGAGTCAGCTTCCTCGGGCAGACGCTCGGCGCGGGCACGGTCGTCACCTTCTATATGTACCTGTCGAAGTTTTTCACGCCGATTCAGAACCTTGCCGAGCAGTTCAACCGTCTGCAGGCGGCATTCGCCTCGGCTGAGAAGATCTTCACGGTCTTTGACATCGAGCCGGATGTGGTGGACGAGCCGAACGCCAAACCGCTTGACACCATTCGCGGGGAGATCGAATTCCGCGATGTGTGGTTTGCCTACAATCCGGGCGAATGGGTGCTGCGCGGTGTCTCATTCCATGTTTCGCCGCGGGAGACCGTGGCATTTGTCGGCGCGACCGGATCCGGCAAGTCTACAATCCTCTCCCTGATCTGCCGGAACTACGATATTCAGAAGGGGCAGATCCTGATCGACGGCATCGACATCCGCAAGATCACCATCGCGTCACTTCGCCGCCATTTCGGGCAGATGCTGCAGGATGTTTTCCTGTTCTCGGGCACGATCCGCAGCAATATCACGCTCGGCGACGAAAGCATCGACGACGAGGCGGTGATGAATGCCTGCCGCTATGTCAATGCGGATTCGTTCATTTCGCGGCTGGAGCGCGGACTTGATGAGGTCGTGCGGGAGCGCGGCAACAACTTTTCTGCGGGACAGCGGCAGCTGCTTTCCTTTGCCCGCACGGTCGTGCATAAGCCGGACATCATGATCCTCGATGAAGCGACGGCAAATATTGATACCGAGACCGAGATCCTGATCCAGGATTCGCTTGAAAAAATGATGAACATCGGCACGGTGCTGATCGTGGCGCACCGCCTGTCAACGATTCGCAATGCCGACAAGATCATTCTGCTGTCGCACGGCGAGATTCTCGAAGAGGGGACGCATCACGAGCTGCTGGCGCTGCACGGACAGTATCACAAGCTCTACACACTGCAATATACAAAAGAACAGCTGCAAAAAGCATAAAGAAAACCGCCTGTGCGTCGCACAGGCGGTTTTCTTTATGCTTATACAGGCTGCGGTTCGGCTGCAAACTGCTTTTTCAGCGCATGGCGGAAGTAGAGAATTTCGAAGGTCGCCGTGAGCGTCCAGGAGCAGACATAGAGCAGATAGAGCGAGGGAATCGTGTGGAAATAAGCGAAGATGGTGTAGACCCACGCGATGCGGAAGAGGCAGGAGCCGGAGACAACGATGATCGTGGGGACAACCGTTTTGCCGAGACCGCGGGAGGCAGCGATGGTGCAGTCCATAAAAGCGGAGACGCAGTAGGAGAATGCCATGATGGAAAGCCGCTTCATGCCCGCGTCAATGACATCGGCATCGCGCGAGAACAGCATGAGGAACGGACGACCGCAGAAGAACAGCAGCACGCCGCCGACAAAGGCGATCAGAAACGAATAAGCAACGCTGATCTTGTAGCTTTTCATCACGCGTTCCTTCTTGCCCGCGCCGAGGTTCTGCCCCATGAAGGTGGTACAGGCAACATAGAATGCCGCCATCATATCATAGATCAGCGCGTCCGCGTTGGCTGCTGCGGAGTTGCCTTCCACCATCAGCGTGTCAAAGGAGTTGACTGCTGCCTGGATAAAGAGGTTTGCCACGGCGAAGATCGCATTCTGCAATGCAGTCGGCAGACCGAGCATCAGCACGGTCTTGGTGATCACGCCGTCAATGCGCATCTCGTGCATCGAGAGCGCATATTCCGTACTGCAGGTGAACAGGCGGCGCAGGATCAGGAATGCGGAGAGATACTGTGAGATCGCGCTGGCGAGTGCCACGCCCATGACGCTGAGATTGCAGACAACGACGAAGAACAGATTGAGCACGATGTTGACCATGCCTGCCGCAAACAGATAGTAGAGCGGGCGCTTGGAGTCCCCGGCGGCGCTGAGAATGCCGTTGCCGAAGTTGTAGATTGCAAGTGCGGGCGTGCCGAGCAGATAGACGCGCATATACAGGATGGCATCTGTCAGCAGTTCGTCCTTCGTATTCAGCACGATCAGCAGCTTGTCGATCAGCAGAAGTCCGAGCACCATGATGGAAAAGCCGTAGATCAGGGAAATAAGCAGGGAAGAATGCACGGTTTTGCCGATGCGCACCCGGTCTCCGGCGCCTTCATAGCGCGCGGCGATTGCGTTGATGCCGCCGCCCATACCGATCAGCAGCCCGGTGAAGAGCGAGACAGCCGTTGTGCAGGAGCCGACCGCGCCGAGCGCTTCCTTGCCGGCAAACTGACCGACCACGGCAATATCCGACATGTTGAACAGCACCTGCAGCAGGTTCGAGCACATCAGCGGAATACTGAAAATGAAAATATTCTTCCAAAGAGAACCGTCGGTCATTCTGACCGTGCTTGAATCTTTCATAATTGAACCCCGGCACATCCTTGTGCCATATGCGGAAAATCAGTATTGGTATTTCTTACGCTTGCAGATGATAAAGATGGCGGAAATAATGAATGCCAGCACCTCGGCGACCACCGTCGCCCACCAGATGCCGTCCAGCTTGAACAGCAGCGGCATGAACAGTACAGCGGAAAATTTGAAGACGAAGGTGCGCAGAAAGGAGATTGCAGCGGAAACACCGCCGTTGTTCAGCGCTGTGAAGAATGAGGATGCAAAGATGTTGAAGCCGATAAACAGCACAAACAGGGAGAAAATGCGGAAGCCGTGCACCGTCATGTCAAACAGCGTTTTGTCATAGCCGACAAATAAATGTGCAAGCGGTCCCGCCAGCACCTGTGCGGCAACCAGCATCAACACGCCGCCGCCGAGCATCAGCAATAAGCTCTTGTGCAGCATGTTTTTCAGCTCCGCGTGGTTTTCCGCGCCATAGTGATAGCTGATGATCGGCGCGGAGCCGATGGAGTAGCCGACGAAGATTGCCACAAAGATGAACTCGACATACATCATGACGCCGTAAGCGGCGACGCCGTCCTGTCCGGCATATTCCAGCAATTGAAAATTATAGAGCATGCCGACGACCGATGCCGTGATGTTGGAGACAAGCTCGGACGAGCCGTTGGCGGATGCCGCGAGGATCGGCCGCCATTCAAGGCGCGTCCCTGTCAGGTGCAGCAGGCTGTCATTCGGACGCAGAAAGTAGACAAACGGGATAATGCCGCCCACACACTGGCTGATACCGGTGGCGATCGCCGCGCCTGCAACGCCCCACTTGAAGGCGCCGACAAACAGCACATCGAGAATCATATTGGCGAAGCCTGCCGCAAGTGTTGCAACAAGTCCGAGGCGCGGCTTTTCGGCTGCGATGAGAAAACTTTGAAAGAGGTTCTGCAGCATGAACGCCGTGTTGAACCCGATGATGATTCTGCCGTAAATGACGCAGTCCTCAAGCATCGCCTCGTCTGCGCCGAGCAGAACAGAGATCGGACGCATGAAAATGATGCCGATGACCGAGACGATTACGCCGACGATCAGCGTGACCCAGACCATCATGGTGAAATAGCGGTTTGCTTTTTCAGGTTGCTTTTCGCCGAGCGTTTTGGCGACCAGTGCGCTGCCGCCCGTGCCGAACATAAATCCGATGCCGCCGAAGATCATGACAAACGGCATGATGAGATTGATGGCTGCAAAAGGCGTTTTGCCGACAAAGTTGGAGACGCAGAGACCGTCCACAACGCCGTAGATCGAGGTGAAGACCATCATGATAACCGACGGCAGAACAAAGCGAAGCAGTTTTTTATAGGTAAAATGATCGGAAAGCTGAATTCTCATTTGCTACACTCCTCAAACCATGCGCGGATATAGGCGGCAATCTGCGGAACGATGTCCTTGATCGTGACCCCTGACGTGTTGATGCAAAGGTCGTAGCCATGCATGTCGCCCCATTTGAGAGCGGATATAAAGTCATGGTTAGCGGCGCGGGCGCGGTCGATCTGCCGACATTTTTTCTCATAGTCGCGATCGGTCAGGGCGTTCTCGCTTTCATTCGCTCTTCCGCGGCAGCGGGCAACCTTGGAGGGCATATCCGCGTAGACAAACAGGCGAATCGGATGGTATTCCTCAAGCAGGGCATCCGCACTTCTGCCGACGATCACGCAGTCGCCGCGCGCTGCCAGAGAGTGCACGATCTTATGCTGCTGTGCCAGCAGAGACGCTGTTGTATTCACGCTGTGCGGCAGGCTGAATGTACGCGAATAGGTGATGGGAAATGCGCCTGCTGAGATACCGGCATCCAGCGTCCGCTCGATATATTCTGCATCCAGTGAGGTCTTTTTCGCGATCTCTTCAATGATTTCGCGATCGAAGTATGCAATGCCGAGGGCATCGGCGAGGCGCTTGCCAAGCTCACGCCCGCCGCTGCCGAATTCACGGCTGATCGTAATAATCTTCATAAAATCCTCCAAAACACAAAAAAAGGACAAGAAACCGGGAATTCGCCCCGACATCTTATCCGGCAGCGCAAAAGCGCCTACCCTCCGATGGGCGAAACAAGTATAGCACAGCCGCAACGGAAAGTAAAGGGCTTTTATAAAAAAACCGCCCCGTCGGGGCGGCTTTTGCGCTTATTCGGCAATGAAAATGTAAGGATAGATCTCCTGCCCGCCGTCTGAGAAGTAGACTTCAACGCGCGGGTATGTCTTATGCAGCCATTCCTGCAGGGCGCTCTGATCGGCGGCTGCCGCATCTACACCGCAAAAAACGGTCAGCATGGATTTTCGCTTGTCGGCAAGCAACCGGTCGGCAAGTGCTTTTGCGACGGTGACGACATCGCGGTCGGCGGCGACGGTCTCCTTGCCGACAAAGGCAATATAGTCGCCGCTTGTGATCTGCACGCCGTTCAGATTGGCATCGCGGATGGCTGTGGAGACGCAGCCGGTGGTGACGCGCCGCATGGCGCGAACAATCTCTTTTTCCACGTCGTCGGCGCTTTCGGCATCGGGGTCGATCGCCGTGATGCCGACGTAGCCGGAGCCGAGATCCTTGCTTTCGATCACATGCACATCTGCCGCACGGTAGATGGAGGCTGCCTGCTTGGCGGCAAGATAGATGTTGCCGTTGTTGGGGAAGACGAAGATGTGCTCTGCCGCCACTTTATCAAAGGCGCGGAGAAAATCGCCTGTGGAGGGATTGCTGGTCTGCCCGCCCGCGACAATTTCGTCCACGCCGAATTCGCGGAAGGTGGCTTCGATGCCGGCGCCGCTGCATACGGCGATGCTGCCGTAGCGTTTGCGCGGCTGTGCCTTCGCGGGATTTTTGTCCGCTTTGCCGACCAGCGTCTCGTTATGCTGGAGGGACATGTTTTCGATCTTCAGTGTGATGAACTCGCCGAATGCGTGGCAGAATTCCAGAACACGCTCCGGCGTCATCGTGTGTACATGTACCTTGAGGATCGTACCGTCCACCACGGCGACCACCGAATCGCCGACGGAGGCAAGAAAATCGGTGACGGTCTTCAGATCAAATGTTGCAAGATCGGTCTTTCGGCTTTGCAGCTGCAAAAGCAGCTCGGTGCAGTAGCCGTAGGTCATTTCGCTTTCGCTGTCAAATACGGCTGCACG
Source organism: Oscillospiraceae bacterium (assembly GCA_003343845.1). Taxonomy (GTDB): domain Bacteria; phylum Bacillota; class Clostridia; order Oscillospirales; family CAG-272; genus UMGS902. The sequence goes on along the minus strand of QAKK01000020.1, from coordinate 77,368 downwards.
GGCAGGTACCTGCGACATGCCGACAGTATCGTCGGCGGAAAGCTTGATTTGTTCGCCGCGCAGCACGCGGTTGAAGCCCTGCATGATGTAGAGCAGACCCGCGCCGCCGCTGTCGATAACGCCCGCCTCTTTCAGCACGGCGAGAAATTCCGGCGTGCGCTGGAGCGATGCGTACATTTCTTCGGTCAGGTCGGCAAAAAGGGAAGTGATCGTGCTCTTATCCGTGATGCGGGAGACCGCGTATTCCACTGCCTCCCGTGCAACCGTGAGGATGGTTCCTTCGGTCGGCGTCAGCACGGCGCGGTATGCCTGCTTGACTGCGGTTTCGAGCGCTGTGCCGATCGTGCGGCAGTCCGCCTTTTCTCTGTTTTCAAAGCCTTTTGCCATGCCGCTGAAAAACTGGGACAGAATGACGCCAGAATTGCCCCTCGCGCCGAGCAGCATCCCATGGGACAGTGCCTGCATCACCTCGGACAGGTTGTCCGAATCCATGCGGTCAAGCGCGGCAACGCCGCTTTCAATCGTCCGATACATGTTGACGCCGGTATCGCCGTCCGGAACGGGGAATACATTGAGCCGGTTGACCTCTTCTGCCTTGTTTTTCAGCACGGCAGCGCCGCCGTGCGCCATTTTGGAGAGCAGCGTGCCGTCCAGGTATTGCGGCGACTGCGCGGCGTCCGGGGTCTGCACTTCGTTTTCTTGCATGAGTCTTACTCCTTGTATCGGTAGTTTAACGTGCGCTGCCCACAAAGAACAGTGCCAGCGTGCCGGGACCCGAATGCGCGCCGATGACCGGACCGACATCCGTGATCAGTTCAACCTTCGCACCGTATTCCTCGGCAAGAATGTCCCGCAGAGTTTCCGCATCCTCAATGCAGTCGCCGTTGGAAATGAACACCGTGCCGCCCGTTTTGTCCAGTGCCGTTTCGCCGTAGTGATCGGCAAGTGCGCGGATGGATGCCTGTCTGCCGCGCGCCTTGGAGACGTTCACAAGATGCCCTTCGTTGTCCACATGCAGCACCGGCTTGATGCCGAGCATCGTGCCGATCAGCGTGGCGGCAGGGCTGATGCGTCCGCCGCGCTTCAGATAGACGAGGTCGTCCACCGTGAACCAGTGGCAGATGTGCAGCCGCGTGTCCAGCACGAACTTTTCGACTTCCTCAATCGTCGCGCCCTCCGCCTTCTTCTTGGCGGCAAGGTAGACCATGAGTCCGAAGCCTGCCGATGCGCAGAGGGAATCCACGGCGATCAGCTTGCGGTCCGGGTACTTGTCCTTCAGATCTGCCAGTGCAAAGCGACCGGAGTTGTAGGTCGTGCTGAGCCCGGAGGAAAATGCGATATACAGAATATCGTGTCCGGCAGCGATCTCTTCCTCAAACGCCTCGCGGAAGCACTCGGTGTTGATCGCAGCTGTTTTGGCGACCCCGCCCGCGCGCATTTTTGCGTAGAAATCCTTGGCGGGCACTTCGCGGTCGCCGTGCTCACTCTCGCCTTCAAAGGCAAAGGTCAGCGAGCGATAGTGAATGCCGAGGCTTTTCAGCATGTCCTCGGGCAGATCACATGCGGAATCGGTATAGAGGATAAAATCGTTCATTTTGAAAACTCCCTTCGCAGATCCGCGGCAGCATAAATATACATATTATATTAAACGCGATGCCGTGGGAAAAGTCAATCGGTTGATCCATTAAGAATTATTAGAATTACCGCTTTCACACGACAAAAATCACGGTTTTGCTGTGTATCCTACAGACTCGATTTGCGGTGTAAACCGACAGCGGCAACCGACAAAAATTATAGCACATTTGTGCATGGATTGCAATTCTCTGCGTATATTTTTTGAAAATGATCTTGCAGGACGGATGACAAGGAGTTTCATCAATGCTATAATTTAACATTTATTTTGCGCGAAACGGGTACGGATTTGCAAGGGGAGAAACAATGGACAATCAAACCTTGCAATTTCTGAGCGTTTTTTCAAGGTATAAGCGGTTGAGCAGAATTGCAATCAACATACAAAAAAAGATTGCCCTACGGCAATCTTTTTTTGTATGTTCGGTGTCCTTCAGTTTTCTTCAAGTAAACCGAAGCCCGCAACCTCGGTGGTCGGCAGGGAAAAGACGATGGCGCCTGCCGCGGTGCCGGGACCTGCCTTGTGCAGGATCTCGCGCATGATCTCGGATTTCTGATCCGCTGCGGCGACGATGAGGACAAGCTCCTTTTCCTCTGCGATCGAGATGTTATAGAATTTCGGTGCATCTTTTGCGCCCGTGCCCTTGCCGTGCAGGACGGTACCGCCCCGCGCACCTGCCGCGCGTGCGGCGTTCATGACCATGTCGGTCGAACCCTCACTTGCAATCGCCACGATCAATTCATAGGCGTAATTCAGTGTCGGTGCATGCTTTTCGAGTTTGCTGTCTCCGTTTAAGTAAGCCACGGCTTTACCTCCTCCGATACTTTTTACAGGCACGGCAATCACGATGCCGTGACCGGGGACGCCGATGTGCAGACGGTGCTTTTCGGCGGTGAACAGGGCTTTGGTTTTTTCCTCGTTTGCGATAGAAAGAACAACGCGTTTTTCGGTCGATTCAATGCCGAGCAGATCCAGCATGCTCTGTACGGCGGTGCCACGCCCGTGCAGAATCACCGAGAGCGGCAGGGACAACTCTTCGCAGATGGCGGAGAGAAGATCAAGCGAATCGGGGTTGATAATCGAGATAACATAGTTCATGCGGCATCCTCCCACAGTTCAACAACATCGAAGTCGCCGTAGACTTCTGGCGTTTTGGTGACGCGCTTTGCTTTGCGCTCATACAGAAAGCCGACGATCTGGATCGAGAGCAGCGGCATCATGGCGACCATGGCGACCACGCCGAAGGCATCGGCAAGGACATTGCCGCCGAGTGCCGTGGAGGCGCCCATAAAGAATTGCAGCATGAAGGTTGCCGTCATCGGACCGGAGGCGACGCCGCCAGAGTCAAAGGCGATCGCCGTGTAAATGTCCGGCACGAAGAAGGACAGGATCAGCGCTGCGGCATAGCCGGGGAGCAGAAACCACAGAATCGAGATACCCGTCATGACGCGCAGCATGGAAAGTCCCATGGCGAGCGCAATAGCGACCGAGAGACTGAGCTTGATGGCTTTGCCCGGGATGGCGCCCGCGCTGACGGTCTCGATCTGTTTCTCCAGGACGACGACTGCCGGCTCGGCAGAGATGATGAACCAACCGAGCAGCATGGAGAGCGGGATGAGCAGCCAGTAGGTCTTTCCGGCGGTCAGCGCCGCGCCGAGCTCTGCGCCGAGTGTGGAAAAGCCGATGTTAACGCCGGTCAGGAACAGAACCAGCCCGACATAGGTGTACAACAGACCGATCAGGATCTTGAAAAGGCTGCGCCGCGGCAGCTTCAGGAGGAAAAACTGAAACAGGAAGAAGATCACGACGATCGGCAGCATGGCGATCGCGGTCTCTTTCAGGTAGGCGGGCAGCGCGCTGAGAAACGCGTGACCGATGGCGGTCGTATCGCCGTAGGCGGCGGCGCTGATGCCGGATACCGCGTCACTGCCCCGATAGAAAAAGCCGAGGATCAGCACCGCGAGGATCGGACCGATGGAGCAGAGGGCAACCAGACCGAAGCTGTCCGCCTCCGCGCGTTTATCGCTTCGGATGTTGGAGACACCGACGCCCATGGCGAGGATGAACGGCACGGTCATCGGACCGGTCGTCACACCGCCGGAGTCAAATGCGATGCTCAGAAAGTTGCGGTCAGCAAACGCCGCAAGCGCAAAAACCAATGCATAAAAACCGATCAGCAGCCAGCGCAGGCGCGCACCGGTGATGATGCGCAGCATACAGACAGACATGAAAAAGCCGACGCCGACACCGACGGTCACAAGCAGAACGATGTTTTTGATGTGCGGCACGGTCTCCGCAAGTACCTGCAGGTCAGGTTCCGCAATGGTGATGGCAAAGCCGAGCAGAAAGCTGACGCCGAGAATCAGCGGCAGATTCTTCGTCTTGGTCAGCGCCGTGCCGATTTTGTTGCCGATCGGCGTCATGGACTGCTCCGCGCCGAGCGAGAATAGCCCCATGCCGAGCACGATCATCAGTGCGCCGATGAAAAAGCAGAGCAGCAGCTCCGGTTTGGTCGGTGCAATGCCGAGGCAGAGCAGGGTCACGATCAGAACGATCGGCAGAACGGAGACCGCAGATTCTTTTACTTTTTCCGCCACCGCAGATCTGGCCGTGGTGAACTTGTCGGGTTTGATCAAACGCGCATCCTCCTTGAGGTCAGAATGAAATACAATTCAATTTTACCATAAAATACGAGTAGATGCAACCCATGGAACGCAGTTGAAGTATTAAATTTTATTGTGCAAGCCACGGATTTTTGTGCGATTTGCCATGCGGTTTCCGGCATTTTGTGCGAGGCACGGAAAACAGCTTGACAGGCAACGCTTTTTTCAATATAATCGAAGGTAGAATCCGATAAAAAGGAGCACGCGCCATGCAGACACTGCTTTGTCAGCTGATCATTCTGTTTTTTATCTTTTCAATCGTCGGCTGGATGATTGAGGTCACGCTCAAATATTTTCAGTATCATCGTTTTATCAACCGCGGCTTTATGATCGGTCCGTACTGCCCGATCTACGGCAGCGGTGTTGTGGCGATTACGGTCTGCGTCGGCGGACTTGTCGGTTTGGACGGCTCGATCGGGGACACGTTTCTCGCCGGGTTCTTCATCTGCGGCGCACTTGAGTATTTCACAAGCTGGTATATGGAGAAGCTGTTCCATGCGCGCTGGTGGGATTACAGTCGGAAGCCGATGAATCTGAACGGGCGTGTTTGGATCGGCAATCTGATCCTGTTCGGCATTGCAAGCGTGGCGGTCGTGCGGATCATCGACCCGGTGTACTTCCGCCTGATCGAAAAACTGCCCTCCGTCTGGCTGTATGCGCTGGCTGCCTGCATTGTCATTGTCATGCTTGCCGATCTTGTCACCTCGCATGCGCTGATGAACATCGTCCGCCGCGAGATCGATGCACAGGAGGGCGATAATACCGAAGAGATCAGCCATCGTGTACACGAGCTGCTGAAGGATCGCAGCCTGCTTCTGCGCCGTATCCATGAGGCATATCCCGAACTGCAGGCGCGTCCCCATGCCATGATGGAGCGACTGCACGATGCACAGAAGGAATTCAAGGCAGCCAACCGCCGCTTTAAGGCGCTCGTGCGCGAAACCGCACAGGCGCAGAAGAAGCAGGTCGGGCAGAAGCTGGAGGATTCGAAACGCCTGGAGGAAGCACGCGAGGCACTGCGCGCCGCAAAGTCGAAGCTGCACGCCATGCAGCAGAAGTTCAGCCGTCACGAGGACGAGGTTTAACGTATAAAACGCATAGCATATATGTATAAAAATCTCCCACAGACCGTCTGCGGGAGATTTTTTGTGGATTGCGGAGTTTATCTGCCGCAGCCGCAGCCGCGTTTTTTGCCCTTGTCGCCGCAGTTATCAAATGCGGGATTGTAGGCATAGAAGTTCTTCGCGTCAAGGTTATCCTGTGTGATGCGCAGGGCATCGCCGAAGCGCTGGAAGTGCACGACTTCGCGCTCGCGAAGGAATTTGATCGGTTCGCGTACATCGGGATCGTCCACCAGGCGCAGAATATTGTCGTAGGTGGTTCTGGCTTTTTGCTCGGCGGCGAGGTCTTCCATGAGGTCGGTGATGACATCGCCCTTGCATTGCAGCGCCGCTGCTGAGAAGGGAACGCCTGCCGCACTTTGCGGATAAACACCGGTCGTATGGTCGACAAAATAGGTGTCAAAGCCGGAATTTTTAATCTGCTCGGGCGTGAGGTTCCGCGTGAGTTGGTAGAGGATCGCTGCGACCATCTCAATATGCGCGAGCTCCTCCGTGCCGACATCGGTGAGGATGCCGACGACCTTGTCATAGGGCATGGAATAGCGCTGGTTCAGATAGCGCATGGCAGCGCCGATTTCGCCGTCCGGTCCGCCGAGCTGGCTGATGATGATTTTGGCAGCGCGGGGATCGGGATTTTTGATCTTGACGGGAAATTCGAGCTTTTTATCATAGGTCCACATCAGTTAGCCTCACTTTCCCAGGGCCACGGTCCCTGCACCCATTTCCACGCATCGCAGTCGGTCTGCGACGCGATGGTCAGCGGACCGTATGCAGCCTCATATTCGGCGGTGTATTTCATATAGAGTTCGCGCTGACGGCGGAAGTATTCCAGCGCGCGGCGGCAGTCCGGATGCCCGTCGAGATACAGCCCGGCTTCAATCATGGCAAAGCCGTGCATCTGCACATGGCGCAGCAGCATGGCGCGCGTATTGTCCTTCCGGCAGCCGCAGCCGCGGTTGTTTCCGTCGGCATTCATATTTCTGCCGTTTGTGTTTCTGCCGTTCATATTAACCATTGCAGCCACCTCCCATGCAGGCGGGACCGTAGAAGGGCTTGTCGAGCTCTTCAAAGATCGTGCCGCGCATCAGCGCGTCTTCTTCACAGTAAATGTTCCGAAAACTTTGCTGCGGCGAATAGACCATCGCGAGTGCGGGCATCAGATCGCTTGCATCCGGTGCGCAGGGGGTCTCCTCCATGCGTTCCAGACGCGGCGCAGTCTCCTCGCGCATCATCCTGCCGTCATTGCAGCCGCAGGCAGGCGCGGACCGACGCATCGTCTCGGCGGCAGTCGCTGCCGCAGGCTGGTCAAACAGTCGCGGATCCAGTCTGTCGCGCGGTGTGGCGCCGTATTGATTCATATCGTACATCATTTTCTGAAGTAAAACCTTTCCGGAATTGAGCCGTAGGCTCACTTTCATTCTATGCGGCAGGTGTAAATTGGGTCATCCTTGCATAAAATCCGCTTTGCGGGAAAAAATGAAGACGAACATACTAAGAGTTCAAAGGAGACTGATTTATGAAAAAGAATTTTCGACTGCTGCTTGCCGCTGTCGTCGCGTGCGCCCTTTTGATCACGGCATCGGCATCTGCCATCGTTTCCCCCGCGCTGAATGTGCTGTCCAAGCGAAATACGCTGATCAAAAGCGGGCTTGTCTACAGTGACATCTATTTTTCCGAGCAGGATTTCAAAAAATGCCTCGGGCTTTCTGCAGTGGATTCCGTCAAGGTGAGTGCGCTTCCGCCCGAAAGTGACGGCGTGCTGAAACTCGGCACGCTGCAGGTTGCCGAAGGGCAGACCATCCGATCCGAATATCTGTCCGTCCTGCGCTTTGTCCCCGCAAACGAACAGGTGCACTATACAAATTGCACCTTTACGCATGACGACACTGAGATTCCGTGCACGCTGAATCTGCTTGACACCGTCAACTATGCGCCGACGCTTGCTGCAGAGACGTCCGCGATCAAAACCTATCGCGGTGTTGCGTGCTACGGCAATCTTGTTGCCCGCGACCCGGAGGGGGACAGCCTTGATTTTCAGGTCGTGGAATACCCGGCGCACGGCATTCTGACGCTGACCGACCGCGCACGCGGGGCGTATGTTTATGCGCCCGCTGCCGGATATACCGGCAGTGACGACTTTACCGTTGTTGTACGCGACGAGTACGGCAACTATTCCGGCACGCAGACCGTATCGGTGCATGTCGGCAAGAGCGACACGCATTTTACCGATGTGGAGGGACACTGGTGCGAAAACGCGGCGATCGCGCTCTATGATGCAGGCATTGCTACCGCCGTGCGGTATCAGAACGGACTTTGCTTCTGCCCGACCGATGCGGTCAGCCGCGAGGAGTTTGTCACCATGGTGATGAAGGCGCTCGGCGTGTCCACCCTGACCGATGCGGAGACCTCGTTTGCCGACAACGGCGAGATTGCGGTGGAGTACCGCCCCTATATTGCGACCGCACAGCGCATGGGCTATGTCGGCGGACGTGAGGTGGACGGCGCACTTTGCTTTGCGCCGAAGGACTGCATCACGCGCGCCGAGGCTGCCGTGCTGATCAACAATGTGTTCGGCTATGAAACGGACGGAGCGGTCAGCGTATTTGCCGACGACAGCGCGATTCCCACATGGGCGCGCGGGGCGGTCTACGCGCTGACGGCGGCAGGCGTGTTCAACGGTGACGGCGAGGGTGCGATCCGCCCGTCGGCGCTGCTTGATCGCGCATCCACTGTGCAGATGCTCTACAACATGCAATCCAGATAACGCAAAAAAGAGACCGCAGGCATCATGTCTGCGGTCTCTTTTTTGCGTTTTTACTTTGCAAATTCGCCCTCGGCGATGGTGATGAGTACGCGGGTCATGGTTTCCAGTGCAAAAACCGGGATGAACTCGTGGATGCTGTGAAAATTGACGCCGCCTGTCGAAAGATTGGGGCAGGGCAGCCCGCGGAAGGAAAGGCGTGCGCCGTCCGTGCCGCCGCGGATGGGGACGATCTTCGGCGTGACGCCGCAGGCGCGCATGGCGGATGCCGCATTTTCAATGAGGTGCATGTGCGGCAGGATCTTTTCCTTCATGTTGTAGTAGCTGTCGGTGACCGTCAGGTCAAATGTGCCTGCGCCGTGCACGCCGTTCAGGTATTCACAGAGGTTCATAAGAAATGCGCGGCGGCGCTCAAAGGACGCACGGTCGTGGTCGCGGATCAGCATTTTCAGCTCGGCTTCACTTTCGTTGCCGCGAATGTCCGAGACATGGTAGAAACCCTCGTAGCCCTCTGTATGTGCGGGCGTTTCGGCGGGCGGCAGCATCGAGATGAATTCGGACGCGAGCAGTACCGCGTTCTTCATGCGGTTTTTGGCAGAGCCGGGATGGATGTTCACGCCGTGGATGGTCACGCGCGCGGATGCAGCGTTGAAGTTCTCATACTCGATCTCGCCGATCTCGCCGCCGTCCACGGTGTACGCTTCCTTGGCGGGGAATGCGCCGAGATCCAGCAGGTCGGCACCGCTGCCGATCTCTTCGTCCGGCGTAAAGCAGACCGCAACGGCGCGATGCGGGATCTCCGGGTGGGAGAGCAGATGTGCGCAGGCGGAGACGATCTCGGCAATGCCGGCTTTGTCATCCGCGCCGAGCAGCGTTGTGCCGTCGGTGACAATCAGATCCTTGCCTACATAGTCGTCGAGGGACGGGAAGCGTGCTGCAGACAGGACTTCACCGTTTGCAAGCGTCAGATCTTCGCCCGTATAGCGGACGATCGAGGCGCAGACGTTTTTGCCGCTGACATCGGGCGAGGTGTCCATGTGCGCGATCAGCCCGATGGCGGGATCGGCTTCATGCCCGGCGCTTGCGGGCAAAAAGGCGTAGACATAACCGTTTTCGTCAATGCGTGCGTCGGTCATACCGATTGTGGCAAGCTCTTTGACGAGAAATTCGCCGAAGACGCGCTGTCCCGCTGTTGTGGGCGATGCCGTGCCGTCTTCGTCGGAGGTGGTTTCAAAGGAAACATAATGTAAAAAGCGTTCCGTGACATTCATATCTGTGCGTTCTCCCCAAAAAAATATCTTTTTTTACAGTATAACACGAAATACTGCCGAAAACAACGGTTTTGCATTGATTTTGCATGGCGACTGTGCTATGATGCAGGAAGAATCATTCCGAAAAGAGGGAACATCATGAAGGTCAAGAAACTCGTTCTCGCGGCGCTGTTTGCGGCATTGGCATACTGCGCGACACTGGTCATTCACATTCCGTCGCCCATCGGCGGCTATCTCAATCTCGGCGACTGCATCGTCCTGCTTGCCGGTTGGCTGCTCGGACCTGCTTACGGCGCGGTTGCCGCCGGTCTCGGTCCGGCGCTGGCGGATCTGACGCTCGGCTATGTTGCTTATGTTCCCGGCACGTTTGTTATCAAGGCACTGATGGCGGTTGTTGCCTATTTTGCGGCAAAGGCTGTTCCCGGCAAGTCCGTGGTCAAATCTGTAGTGAGCGGTGTGCTTGCCGAGGCTGTGATGGTCGGCGGTTACTTCTGCTTTGAGGCGACCTTCCTCGGGCTCGGACTCGGCGCAGCTGCCGGTGTTGTCAGCAACCTGATGCAGGCGCTGGCGGGCATCATCTGTGCCGTGCTCGTCAAGCTGATTCTTGATCAGAAAAATCTGTGGAAATGGTAAAGCGCGATTATATCCTTTTTGATCTCGACGGCACGCTGACCGATCCTGCACTCGGCATCACAAATTCCGTGATGTACGCGCTACGAAAGCTCGGTGCGCCGGTTGAAGAACGGAGCTTTTACCACCGTTTTATCGGACCGCCGCTGCTCGATTCTTTTGCGCGCTACTGCGGCTTTTCGCCCGAAAAATCGCGCGAGGCGCTGCGGCTGTACCGGGAGTATTTCTCAGACAAGGGAATCTATGAGAACACGGTCTACGAGGGCATTCCGGCGCTGCTTCGGGACCTGGAAAGCGCGGGATACAAGCCGGTTGTCGCCACCTCCAAACCGGAGTTGTTTGCAAAGCAGATTTTCGACCACTTTGATATGACGAAATATTTTTCGTTTATCGGCGGGGCTGACATGGAAGAGACCCGCGCGACCAAGGATGCCGTGATCCGCTATGTGCTCGGGAACATCGGAAATCCCGCACCCGACAAGTGTCTGATGATTGGCGACCGTGAATATGATGTGCGCGGCGCACGCGCATGCAATATGGATGCGGTCGGCGTGCTCTACGGTTACGGCTCGCGGGAGGAGCTTACCGCGGCGGGCGCTTGGCGGATCGCGGAAAGCGTTGCCGATCTGCGCCGCATTTTGCTTGACTGAAACGATCAAAAAAAGAAGCTGCATTGCAGCTTCTTTTTTTTTGATCTTGTTTGACTTTAATAGAAGGTTGCAACCGGTTCTTCGGGCGCTGCGGTCTTCTCGATCTTTTCGGCGTGAATGACCGGACCTTTTCTGCCGTAGAGCGCATTGAAGCGGATCTCGATCTTGCCGGTGACCTTGACCCAGTCGCCGTTTTTCAGCGTATCGCGATGTTCGGTCTTGCAGACAAAGCCTGCAAACATCACATCGTTTGCACAGCAGGTCATCAGCTTTCTGCCGCCGACGAAGGTGTCGGCAGGGAACTCCTTGCCGATGGCAACAAGGGCTGTGAAGGACACGGTCTTGCCGTCATACTTGCTCATGTCCTCGGTGGTGTCGCGGTACCAGAGCGCATAGTCGCGGTCGGCGATCTCCATCACATCGGCGTTCAGATCAAAGGGCAGCGGATCGACGATGTCGTCATATTCCGCCGTACCGTCGGTGTATTCGTAGGCAATATCGGTCTTGCGGCTGATGGCGCGCACCAGCTTGTGCAGGGCATCCTTGTCCACATCTTTTTTGCAGCGGTTGAAGATGACCAGCTCACAGCTGCTTATCTTGTCATAGACAAGGTTGCGCATGTTGGCGTTGTAGCTCTCGATGGTGTTGGCATCGGCAAACATCATCTCCTGGTACACGACCCATTCCTCGGGCATCAGCTGATAGAAATCGTTCAGCATCCACATGCCGTTGTATTCCACAACGACTTTGGTTGCCTTTGCCTCGGCGGTCAGCCGCTTAAGGTTTTCCTCGTTGAATTCGGACATGTCCCCGAGTGTGCGGATCGTGACGTTTTTCATATAGGGGGCGTCCGGTTCGTACTCCTCTTCGCCCTCCTCACAGACGAGCAGCAGCGTCGGCTCTTTGTCGTTGAATCGTTTGTCCTGCAGGGTCTCACGGATAAACTTCGTTTTGCCCGCGTCGAGAAAGCCGGTGAACAGATAGACCTGTACTTCTTCCATGATATGCTCCGATCAGATTTTGAAGAGCTTTGCAAGCTCGGATTCGTTGATCTTCGACCCGATCACGCAGATCTTGCCGGTGACATCGGCACTGCCCATGCGCACGTCGGACTCTTCGGGCACATAGTCGAAGTGAATCCAGCCGTCCGCTGCGGGAACGATGCCTTTGGAGCGGAGGATATAGCCGAAGCGCGCCTCGTCGCCGAGGGCAGACAGGATCTCGCGGATCTCGTCGGTCGTGTACTTGCGCACGGTCTCAAAGCCGACCGAGGTGAATACTTCGTCTGCATGATGATGCCCGTGATGATCGTGATGATGCTCGTGGTCATGGTCGTGACAGCAGCATTCGTCGTGGTCGTCGTCATGGTCATGGTGGTGCTCGTGCTCGTGTTCATCATGGTCGTGATGGTGCTCGTCCTCGTTATGATGATGGTGATGCTCATGTTCATCATGATCGTCGTCATCGTCGTGATCATGATGATGACCGCAGCAGCATTCGCCGTCCTCGTCATGATGGTGATGATGCTCGTGCTCGTGTTCCTCCAGTTCATGCTCCAGCTCTTTTTTCAGAAGCTTTGCGTGTTCCATGGCGTGAAGAATCTGCTTGCCATCCAGCATATCCCAGGGCGTGGTGATGATGTTTGCCTCCGCGTTCAGCTCGCGCAGGAGCGCGGTTGTCTCCGCCAGCTTTTCCTCGGTTGCATCCTGCGAGCGGCTGAGAATGATGGCGCGTGCGTTCTCCACCTGGTTGCAGAAGAATTCGCCGAAATTCTTGAGGTAGACTTTGCACTTCTTGGCATCCACAACCGTCGAGAAACTGTTCAGCCTGATGTCGTCGCGGTGCAGCTTTTCCACAGCGGCGATGATGTCGCTGAGCTTGCCGACGCCGGACGGCTCGATGATGATGCGGTCGGGATGATAGGTGTCCAACACCTCGCCGAGCGACTTCTCAAAGTCGCCGACCAGGCTGCAGCAGATACAGCCGGAGTTCATCTCGGTGATCTGTACGCCGGAATCTTTGAGGAATCCGCCATCGATGCCGATCTCACCGAATTCATTCTCGATGAGGACGACCTTCTCGCCGCCGAGCGCCTCGGAGAGCAGCTTTTTGATCAGCGTGGTCTTGCCTGCGCCGAGAAAGCCGGAGATAATATCAATTTTCGTCATTGTAAAGACTTCCTTTGCATTGGATTTCATCATACTATTATAGCACGCTTTTTTGAAATTTCAACATTTTTATTTCGTCTTTCCGAAGCAGTAGGTGAAGCTGCCGTTTTGCCGCAGAACCAGTGCCTCGCTGTCAAAGTCCGCAAAGTTGGCGATTTCTTCGCTTGCAAGCAGCAGGATCCCGTCGGTTTGCAGGCTGAATTCATGTTTGGTGATCGGCGCATGCTGCCCGAGCACAACAAGTCCAGCATCGCTCACCGGTGCCGGAAAGTCAAGTGCCGTATCGTCGAAAGAGGAACCGAGATAAAGGAGCTCGTCTTCGTCTGCGGTGACCAACAGGCAGATGACGGGATGCGTGGAACGTTTGAGCAGCTGCGGTTCGGCCAGTGTCACTGTGCATTTTTCAAATGCAAACGGCGTGTCATAGACAAGCTCTATGATTTCGATGCCGTTTCGCTCTGCGGTCGCGGCGAGCGCCGCACGCACATTGTAATCGGATTCGCGTACAGCGGGCGGCAGATACAGCCGTTTGATGTGCGTTCGCGCCGCCAGCTTGTTGAATGTGTTGATATGCCGCATGTGATAATGCGTCGGCAAATAGCCGTCGAGCTCCGGGTCATATAGCCCCTCGGCAACAGCTTCGGCACGGCGCGTCGGCGCGGATGCGCCGGTTGAAATGTCGATGTACAGCGTCTCACCGCCGGAAGACAGGACAAAACCATCGTTTTTGCCCTCGGTCAGAAATACGGCGCGGTCGGCTGCGGTGAAGGACATGTTGAACAGCGGAATATAGACGGCAAGCGTGACAAGCGTCAGCACTGCGGGCAGGACGGCAAGGCGCGGGTGCTTCAGCTTCGGCGCGAGGAGCAGCAGCGTGAGCAGGACGCCGGTGACGGCGATCGGCAAAACCGCCGGCTGTTGCAGAGAAAACACAAGATCGTCATGGTCTGCCAACGCGGCGGCGGCACGGCAGATCCATGTGCATGCCCACTCGGTCAGATGCACCATCGGTGCCAAGCCGGAAAACAGAACGGCGAACGGTGCAAAGTAGAGAAACAACTCAAACAGCGGTACGATCAACAGATTGGCAAGCGGCGCAATCAGGGAAGTCTCGCCGAAGCAGAGCGCTGTGATCGGCAGCGTGCCGAAAAATGCGGCAACCGTGACAGCGACATTGAAAAACAGATGAAACAAAAACGAAAGCAGGCGTTCGGCGCGACCGGCGCGCAGCGTCACTTTGGCAAACAGCTCGGACAGCGCAAGGATGGAAAAGGTCGCAGCGAAGGAGAGCCACAGCCCGACATCCAGCACCGCATACGGATGCACCGCGATCAGAATGCAGACGGCGATAAAGAGCGCGGTGTAGGCGTCCCGTGCCCGCCCGAGCAGAAAGGCAAGATAGGTGAGCAGTGCCATGATCCCGGCGCGGCAGACCGATGCCGAAAAGCCGGAAATGCCCATATACAGAAGTGCCGCCGGGATAAGCAGAAAATAGATCTGCTTTTTATTCAGTCGCAGCAGGCGCAAAAGGAGCGCGCACAGCCCGAGCAATACCGTGAAGTGTGTGCCGCTGATGGCGAGAATGTGGCTGATGCCGAGACGGCGGAAATCGCGTTTCAGGCTGTCTGCAAGTCCGTCCTTGTCGCCGATCAGCAGCGCCTTCAGCATGGCAGCGGTCTCGGTCTTGTATGCGCGGTCGATCCGCGCGGCGATTGCGCTTTGCAGCCGCGTGAAAAACGGCGGCTCCTGCTTGCCGACGACCGTGTATGTCGTGACGGCGCAGGAGAGCAGGATGCCGTGCGAGATCTGGCTGTTCCGCTGGTTGTAGCCGTAGAGGTCGGTCGAAAACGGCGTACAGTCGGCGACGGCAGCGATCACGTCGCCCGGTTCGAGGTCGACTTCGCCCTCAAAGTTCAGTTCGGCGGAAAAGCGCTTATTCCGATCGCCGAACTGCGTTACATCGGCTGTGCAAACCGTGAGATAGTCGGCGGTATAAATGGTTTTTGTGACGGTTGCAGTGAGGCTTACGGGTTCGGATTGCGCTTCCAGCGGCGCGAGCGCCCGGTCAAAGAACATATGCGACAGGAAAAACGCTCCGATGCCGAAGGACAGGCAGAGAAGGAGCGTGAAAAAGCCGCGCCGCAGCTGCGGAAAGCAGAGCATGCAGGCAAGAGCGGGAAGAATGCCGATACCGAAAACGAGCATGCCGAGCCGTCGCAGCTCTGTGTTCATCGCGATGCCGCAGAGACCTGCGGCAAGAAAAACAGCGCAGGCGGCAAGCAAAGGTCTTTTTGAAAAGATACCCATGCCGACCGCCCCTTTCCGATATGTTCTCTATATATTTTCATTTTGTGTATAATTTTACAACAGTTTTCGACGTTTTTCAACACGAAAGTGAAAAAATGCGGATTTTTTATTCGTTTCTTTGTCTTGACGGCATCCTGCCTGCACGCTACAATAAAAATGACAGTAAAACGATCCGAAACGGAGTGAAACACATATGGAAAAACGGCTTTTCGGCAAGCTGGCGGACGGCAGTGAGATTTATGCTTTTACGCTGGCAAGCGACAGCGTGAAGATCACGATCCTCAACTACGGCGGCAGGATTCAGTCGATCCTGACGCACGGACGCGACGTGGTCTGCGGCTTTGACACGCTGGACGACTATGTAAACGATAATTCCTATCAGGGCGCGATTATCGGCAGATATGCCAACCGCATCAGCAATGCCTGCTTTACGCTGAACGGCAAGGAATACAAGCTGTCGGCAAATGACCATGAGGTCAACCACAATCACGGCGGCATTTCCGGCTTTGACCGTAAGGTCTGGACGCCCGCAGTCGAAGAGAAGGACGGCATGGAATCGCTTGTTCTCACCTACACCAGCCCGGACGGGGAAGAGGGTTATCCCGGCACGCTGGACGTGAAGGTGACGTACACGCTCGTCGGCGGAAGCCTCGCGATCCATTACGAGGCGGTCAGCGATGCGGACACCTACGTCAACCTGACCAATCATTCCTATTTCAACCTCAAGGGCTATGATAAGGGCACGATCGAGGACCATATGATGACGATCTACGCGGATCGCTTCACGGCGGTCGACCTTCTGCGCATTCCGCTTGGGTATACCATTGACGTTGTCGGCACGCCGTTCGACTTCCGCAAGCCAAAACTGATCGGACAGGATATTGATGTGCCGAATGAGCAGATGGGCAACATCGGCGGCTACGGGCACAATTACTGGATCAACGGCAAGAAACGTGAGACGTTCTTCGGCAGAGACCTGATGGTGCATGCCGAGGCGTCCTGCGAGGGGCTGACGCTGCGTGTGTCATCCGATATGCCTTGTGACCAGTTCTACACCTCGAATATCCTGAACGGACCGATCCCGTTCAAGGGCGGCGTCAAACAGCATAAGCGGCAGGCGATCTGCATCGAGCCGCAGTATGAGCCGGACAGCCCCACCTACGAGCGCACGATCCTGCGCCGCGGTGAGAAGTACGACTACATGACGGTCTTCACCTTTGAATCGGCAGAATAAAAAGATAAGCGGTGCTTTTCTGCGGGCACCGCTTGTTTTTTTACTTCGGATATGGTATGATGTTGACGTTCATCTATCACAGGGCGCTTCGCGCCGAAAAGGAGTCAACTATGGAGCTTTTGATCTCGGGTTACGGTCCTGCGGGACGTGAAAATCTCGTCAAGTGTGACGAGCACGGCAAGGTTGTCTGGGCGGACACGGTGGAGTCCCCCAGCTTTATCTGCACGGCGGGTGACCGTCTGTTTGCCGGTACGGAAAACGACGATTACGCAGTGTTTACCGCCTATGTTAAGGACGGCGACGGCTATCGCAAGACCGACAGTCTGCGGTTTGACGGTGTCGGCTGTCTGTGCCACGTCTGCTATTCGGAGAAGCATGCCATGCTGTTCGGCGCTTGCTGGGGCTCCGGGCATCTGATCTATGCCACACTTGATAAGGACGGCAAGTTTCATCATGCGGGCAAGCTGCTGCAGGTCAACGAGACCGGCGATGACAGCCTCATCACGCGTGCCCACTTCGTACATGTCAATCAAGCCGAGGATACGCTGATGGTGAATAATGTCGGGCTTGACATCATTTACTTTTATGAGATCGCAGACGGCACCGTGCGGGAGAAGGATCGCATCTATACCGAGCGCGGGCAGCATCCGCGCCATTCGGTCTACAATCATGACGAGAGTCTGCTCTATGTCGTGACCGAGCTGTCCAACGAGGTGCTGGTCTATGCCATGCCGGAGAAAAAACTGCTCCAGCGCATTTCCACGCTGCCGGAGGGCTTTGTCGGCAAGAGCCATTGCTCGGCAATCTGCCTTTCGCCGGATGAAAAAACGATCTATGCAGCAAACCGATACAGCGAGTCGCTGGTCTACTTCCGGGTCGGCGCGGACGGGCTGCTCTCGAAGGTATTGCAGGAGCCTGTTGAGGCAGAGAAACCGCGGCATATGATCCTGACAAAGGACGGGCGCACACTTGTCGTCTGCTATCAGGTGGCGGGCGAGATCTACATCAAGCCGCTCGGCGCGGACGGTCTGCCGATCCCCGGTGCGGCGACGCATTTTCCGTTCGCCGACGCAGCCTGCGCCGTCGATCTCGGCTGAGCGCCGCACTTTCCCGAAAAATCGACACGACACTTGCCTTTTCGGTTATACTGTGCTATAATATCATAATAGAACTCGGATTTCATGACCCGGAGGACCGTATATGAGTAAGAAACGCCGCTTCGGCGACCGAAAGGACGGCAGACGCGTCCGCACGATGTCGCCCATGTCCTATGTCATTCCGTACATCATGCGCACGCGCAACGATGCGCAGAATCAGATTGCCGATACGATCGACATCACCGAGGCAGACAAGTTCCTGCGCGAGATGCGCGCAAAGGGATATAAGAGCATCAGCGTTTTGCATGTGTTTATCGCCGCATACATCCGCGCGATTTCCATGCGCCCCGGCATCAACCGCTTCTGCTCCGGGCAGAAGATCTATCACCGCAACACGATTGAAATCAACATGGCGGTGAAAAAGGAAATGTCGCTGGATGCGCCGGACACGATGATCAAGGTTCGCTTTGAGCCGACCGACACCATCACGGATGTCTATGAAAAATTCAATGCCGTGGTTGAAAAGGCGACGGCGGAGGGCAGCAATACCGATTTTGACAAGACGGCGCGTTGGCTGACCCGTCTGCCCGGCATCCTGTTCCGCGGTACGGTGCGTCTGCTCGAATTTCTCGACTATCACGGCTGGCTGCCGCAGGCGCTGCTCGATGTCAGTCCGTTTCACGGCTCGATGATCATCACCAGCATGGGCTCGCTCGGCATCCCGCCGATCTACCACCACCTCTACAACTTTGGCAATCTGCCGGTGTTCATCTCTTACGGACTCAAGTATCATAAGAATGTAATGAACGCAAACGGCGCTGTGGAGCGCCGCACCATGATCGACGTGAAGGTCGTCACCGACGAGCGCATCTGCGACGGCTTCTATTTTGCATCGGCGCTCAAACTGATCCGCAAGTTTGTGGCGTCGCCCGCGCTGCTCACCACGCCGCCCGAAACGGTGATTGAAGACATTGACTGAATCAAGTGAAAAAGGAACGCATCTGCGTTCCTTTTTTGCGTTTACTTTGTGTATTGATATGCCAGTCTGTCCGTGCCGTCATCGGCGGTGATGTGTCCGCAGAAGGTAAAGCCGCTTTTTGCGATGAGGTGCTGCATCACGCGGTTGTTCTCGTGCGTGTCGATGCGCAGGTTGTTGATGCGGGTTTTGCAATAGTCGATTACCGTGCCGAAGACGCCGGGGACTTCGCCGCTTGCGGCAATGCGGTGGATCGTGCCGTATGGATCGTCGTTTTTCCATGCGCCGCCGCGGATCACGGCGTAGGTCCTGTCTTTGCCGATGACAAAGACGAACACGCCCTGGACTTTCTCCGTATCGTCCGTGACAACATAGGAAATCTGCCTTGCAATGTCATCTTCAATCAGTTTGCGCGTGGGATAGACATTGCTCCATTGCGTGGGGTTGCCGCTTTCGCGCATGAATTGCTGCGCACGGGCGTAAATCTCCATGATGCGGTCGAGGTCGGCTGGATTTGCGTGTCGGATGTTCATTTTATTCCTCCGTCCATTCGTAGAGCTGCAGGAGACGGTCTTCGATCACCGTCTTGCGATCATCCAGTTCCGCCGCGCGGATATAGTCGCTTGCCGCGTCGCCGTAGAGTTCGTCGGTCACGCGTGCGAGCTCGGCTTCCAGCTCCTCGATCTCGCGGCGATAGGCAGCCAGCTTGCGTTCTTCCTTGCGTTTTTCGGCAACGTCGCGCTTCTGCTGCAAAAAAATTTCCTTGCTGCCGGTGTTCTCGGGCTTTTGCTCCGGCTCGGCGGCAAGCGCCGCTTCGGGGGAGAACAGCAGTTCGCGCTTTGCACGGTAGGCTGCGTAAATGTCGGTGTCGTAGGCGGCAGGCGTGAAGATGAACGTCGAGCAGGGAAAGTCTGCGGGCATGATCTCAATGATCTTTGTCGCCAGCTTTTCGATGAAATAGCGGTCGTGCGAGACGCAGATCAGCGTGCCGTCAAATTCGCGCAGCGCGTCTTCGAGCACCTCGCGGGAGGCGATGTCGAGGTGGTTGGTCGGCTCGTCAAGGACAAGCAGGTTGACCTTGGAGAGGATCAGCTTTGCCATCGTCAGCCGCGCGCGCTCGCCGCCGCTCAGGTCGGCAACACGCTTTTCGGTGTCCTCATATTTGAACAGGAACAGCGCAAGCGTACTGCGGATGTCGTATTCGGTCAGGGTCGGATAGGCGTTCCAGAGTTCGTCAAGCACGGTCGAATTCTCGTCGAGATTCTGGTTTTCCTGGTCGTAGTACGCCGCCTTGATGTTGTAACCGAGTTCTACCGTGCCGCCTGTCGGCGCGAGCTTGCCGACCAGCACCTTCATCAGCGTGGATTTGCCGCAGCCGTTCGGTCCGGCAAAGAAGACGCGCTCGCCTTTCTTGATGAGAAAAGTCAGATCGCGGAAAACGACCTTGTCCCCGAAACGCATGGAGAGGTTGTTTGCGCGGACGACCTCGTTTGCACTCGGCGGCGCGCTCTGGAAGGACATGCGGATCGACTTCAGCTCGTCGGTCGGCTTCTCCACCTTGTCCATGTGTTTGATATAGTTTTCCTTTGCGCGGATGGTGACAAAGTTGCGCTCCTGTCCCCAACGGCGCTGCTGCTCGATCATTGCCTCGACACGGGCGATCTCTTTCTGCTGCTGATTGTATTTTCTCAGCTCCGCCTCGCGGTTCTCGGCACGCTGGCGCTGCGCCTCGGTATAATTGCCGTTGTAGAGCTTTGCCGTATGATGCTCGATGTGCAGCGTTTTGTTTGTCACGCGGTCGAGAAAGTAGCGGTCATGCGAAATGACCAGCACCGTGTTGCGGTAGGCGGCGAGAAAGCCTTCCAGCCAGACGATCGTCTCGGCGTCAAGGTGGTTGGTCGGCTCGTCGAGCATCAGGATGTCCGGCTCGGACGCGAGCAGGCGCGCAAGCGCCAGCCGCGTGCGCTGACCGCCGCTGAGCTTGGTGACGGGGAGCGCCATCATACCCTCGTCAAAGCCCATCTTCGCAAGAATGCTCTTGCACTTGCCGCGGAAATACTGCCCGCCGCTCTGCGCAAAGCTGTGGCTGAGGTCGGCAAGCTCGGCGGTCATGGCGATGTAACTGCTTGAGGTTACGTCTGTGCGCTTTGCGAGTGCATCCTCCAGCTCGGCAAGCCGCTTTTCGGCTGCCAGCAGAGCGGGAAAGGCGAGGTACATGTGTTCGAGCGCGCTCTCACCGCCGACCTCGTCGGTCATATCCGCATTCTGCGCCAAAAGACCGATGGTCTTGCCCTTGGAGACGTAGACCGCGCCGCTGTCCGGCGTGTATTCGCCGGTGATGAGGCGGAACAGCGAGGTCTTGCCTGCGCCGTTGACGCCGATGATTCCGAGGCGGTCGCTCTCATTGATCGAAAAGGATATATTTTCGAGAACCGTTGTCGTGCCGAAACGAAGCGACAGATCGGTTGTGCTTAAAATAATCATTTTGCAGTCCCTGCTTCAAAAAAGAATCAATACATATCATACCACATACCGCTGCACCTGTCAAATACAGAAAAATTTGACGCTGATATTTTTTGCATTTCCCGTCATACTATTCTTGACGGGAGGAAAGAAAAAATGAATCTGAACATGAGCAAGAAGAAGACGGCGACGATGACGAGTGCGGCGCTCACGGGCATGATGGTCGGCGCGGCGGTCGGCATGGCGGCGAAAAGCATGATGAAGCCGAAGAAGCGCAAGCTGGCAAAGTCGGCGTCAAAGGCGATCGGCGCCGTTGGCGAGACGATGCAGAACATCTCGTCTTACCTGAAATAAAAATAAATGCGATGCCGCGGCATCGCATTTATTTTTATCAGTCGAAAACCGAGGTTTTCGACTGTTGCAACGTCGATTATACGCCTTTGCGAACCTTCGGTTCGCTGTGAGTTTGCCTTTCAGGTGATCGGCTCAAAATCCGCCGCGCCGTGCTTGCAGAGCGGGCAAATGAAATCCTCGGGCAGCGTGTCACCCTCGTAGACGTAGCCGCAGACTTTGCAGACAAAGCCCTTTTTGCCCTCGGTCTCCGGTTTCGGCTTGACGTGCTCCTGATAGTAGGCGTAGGTCATGGACGGCGCATCGGAAATCACGCGCGCTTCGGTCACGCTGCAAATGAAGAGACCGTGCGTGCCGAGGTCTACATACTGCTCTACGCGCAACGACAGGAATGCGTTGATATAGCGGGGCAGGAATGCAAGTCCGTTGTCGGCATGAAGGGGTGTGAAGTTCGCAAACTTATCCACGTTTCTGCCGCTGGCAAAGCCGAAGGTCTCGAACACCGAGAACGGCGCATCCTCGGACAGGCAGTTGATGTTCATGATGCCGGTCTGTTTGATGACGTGGTGCGAGTAGTTTTCTTTGTTGATGGCGACGGCGATGCGGTTCGGCGAATTTGTGACCTGCGTCACGGTGTTGACGATCAGTCCGTTGTCGCGTTTGCCGTCGTTCGAGGTGACGACATACAGCCCGTAGCCGATTTTGAAAAGTGCGGACAGATCGTTCTTGTTGGCGGTCTCGCTGCTTTGCGCGATGTATTCGCGGCAGAGTTCGCCCGCAAGCGCGTCGAGCTGCGCCGTGCTGGTTTCGTTCAGCGCCGAGCGGATGGTGACCGTGGTCTCCGTAAAAGCAATGTTCTTGCTCTTTGCGAAAAGCTCACGCATAATCTTGGCGGCAAGCGGCGCCCAGGAGCCGTTTTCAATCAATCCGACCGTTCGCCCCTGGAAGTTCCGTTCGGTAAGATGCGTGATGAAGGTGTGCATGAAGGGGAAGATCTCGGCATTGTAGGTCGTGGTCGCCAGCACGAGCTTGCTGTAGCGGAAGGCATCCGCCACAGCTTCCGCCATGTCGCAGCGGGCGAGATCGTACACCTTGACGGCAGGACAGCCGTTTGCGCGCAGCTTGTCCGCCAGCAGCTCGACCGCCTTCTTCGTATGCCCGTAGATCGAAGTGTAGGCGATGACGATGCCCTCATCCTCAACTGTGTAGGATGACCATGTGTTGTACAGACCGAGATAGTAGTCGAGGTTCTCCGAGAGCACGGGACCGTGCAGCGGGCAGATCGTCGCGATGTCGAGCGCCGCGGCTTTTTTCAGTACACTCTGCACCTGCGCACCGTATTTGCCGACGATACCGATATAGTAACGTCTGGCCTCGTCTGCCCAGGGCTCGTCCGCGCGGGGCGCGCCGAATTTGCCGAAGCCGTCGGCGGAGAAGAGTACCTTGTCGGCGGTGTCATAGGTCATAATGACCTCGGGCCAGTGCACCATGGGGGCGGTGACAAAGGCAAGCGTGTGCTTGCCGAGTGAGAGCGTGTCTCCCTCTCCGACCACAATGCGGCGGTCGGCATAGTCCGTGCCGAAAAACTGTGCCATCATGGCAAATGCCTTTGCCGAGGACACAATCGTGGCATCGGTGTACAACTTCATAAAGTTTGCGATATTGGCGGAGTGATCCGGCTCCATATGCTGCACGACGAGATAATCCGGCTTCCGGTCGCCGAGCAGATTTTGCAGGTTATCCATCCATTCATGCGTGAAATGCGCGTCCACCGTGTCCATCACGGCAATCTTATCGTCGAGAATGACATAGGAGTTGTAGGACATGCCGTGCGGCACGGTGTACTGTCCCTCAAACAGGTCAACGGCGTGGTCGTTGACGCCGGCATAGCGGATATCGTCCGAAATATACATGATGTGATCCCTCTTTTCATTATTTGATTTTGCGATATATCTATTATACACGATTTTTCGGAAAAATGCAGTTGTTTTTACAACATAATCCGAAAATCGAAAGATAAAATATTTGTTGCAAACGGTCGGAATCTTTGCTATAATATTATGATGAATTTAATTGTGCAAAGGATACCTATGAACGAATACATACAGGCGGTCCGGCAGCGGAACGCGGGGCGTACGCGCCGCGCCGCGGTCGTGACCTTCGGCTGCCAGCAGAACGAGGCGGACTCGGAAAAGCTGCGCGGCATGGCGGCGGAAATGGGCTATACGGTCACCGATGACGTAAAAATCGCCGATCTGATCGTGGTCAACACCTGCGCCATCCGCGAGCACGCCGAGCAGAAGGCGCTCTCGACGATCGGGCAGTATAAGCATCTCAAAGCAAAGAACAGCGAGCTTGTCATCGCGGTCTGCGGCTGCATGACGGCGCAGGCGCATCGCGTGGAGGAGCTGAAAAACAGTTATCCCTATGTGGATTTTACATTTGAACCGTCCGTACTCGACCGCTTCCCGGAATACCTCTGCGAGGTGCTTGACCGGCATCGCCGCGGCTTCCACATCGGCGAAGCAGCTGGCGAGATTCGTGAGGGCGTGCCGATCCTGCGCACGGGCAGCACCAAGGCGTGGGTCAGCATTATGTACGGCTGCAACAATTTTTGCTCTTACTGCATCGTGCCCTATGTGCGCGACAGAGAGCGCAGCCGCGACTATCATTTTGTGCTCGATGAGGTGCGCGATGTGGTTGCCGCGGGCGCCAAGGATGTGACCCTGCTCGGGCAGAACGTCAACTCCTTTGCGGGCGGATGCAGCTTTGCGGAGCTGATCGAGAAGATCTCGGAGATTGACGGCGATTTCCGCCTGCGCTTTATGACCAGCCATCCGAAGGATGTTTCGGACGAGCTGATCGCGGCGATGGCAAAAAGCCGCAATGCCGCGCGCCATTTTCATCTGCCGCTTCAGTCCGGCAGCGATGCTGTGCTGAAAGCGATGAATCGGCACTATGACCGCGCGCACTATCTGACCATCGTGGACAAGCTGCGTGCCGCCATGCCGGACATTGCGCTGACCACCGACATCATCGTCGGCTTCCCTGGGGAGACCGAGGAGGACTTTGAAGCGACGTTGGACATTCTGCGCCGTGTCCGCTTTGATATGATCTACTCGTTTATTTATTCGCCTCGCAGCGGCACACCCGCCGCTCGTATGGAAAATCAGATTCCGGACGATATTAAATCCGCACGGATGCAGCGCCTTCTCGCAGTACAGGACGAGATCTCCTACGCGAAAAACTGCGACGCGGTGGGGAAGACCCTGCGCGTGCTGGTGGACGGCGCAAGCAAAAACGATCCAGATGTGTACGCCGGACGCAGCGAGGCGGGCAAACTTGTGCATTTCCGCGCGGACGTGGATGTGACCGGGCAGTTTGTCAATGTGCGCATCACCCGCGCAGAGCCGTTCTGCCTGCATGGCGAACCCGAAATTTAAAAATAATTCAATAAAGAGGTATAGAACAATGATGACCGAAGAAATCAGAAAGAAAGCCGAAGAACTCGGCAAGCTGCTGAAGGACAGCGACGAAGTCAAGGCTGCAAACGCGGCAAAGGCTGTTTACGATAACGACGAAGCCGTCCAGCAGGCGATCTTTGAATACAATACGCAGAATGCCGTGCTTGCCAAAGAGTATCAGAAGGACGAGAAGGACGAGGTCTTCATGGAGACCGTCAAGAAGCGCATCGGCGAGCTCTACAATGAGATCGTGAACAATGCCGCCTACACCGCCTATGTGCAGGCGGAGGAGCAGATCGGCAACCTGATGAAGGAAGTCAACGACGAGCTGAACTTCCAGATCACGGGCGAGCGCCCGCAAAGCGCCTGCACCGGCAACTGCGGTTCCTGCGGCGGCTGCCACTGATCTTTTGACCTTATTTGACTTTTTTGAGACAGCGAGGTGACTTTCGATGGGCTATACCCCGATGATGCAGCAATACTTTGAAGTAAAGGATCAATACAAGGATTTTATCCTCATGTACCGCCTCGGCGACTTCTATGAGATGTTTTTCGAGGATGCCTACACCGCCTCGCGCGAGTTGGAGCTGACGCTGACCGGCAGAGACTGCGGCATGGAGGAGCGCGCGCCGATGTGCGGCGTTCCGTTTCACAAAGCGGACGTCTATATCGGGCGGCTTGTGGAAAAAGGGTATAAGGTCGCCGTCTGTGAGCAGATGGAGGATCCCGCGCTTGCCAAAGGGCTTGTCAAGCGGGAGGTCATCAAGATCGTCACGCCGGGTACCGTGACCGACACGGCTCTGCTCTCGGACAAGCAGAACAACTTCCTCGCGGCTGTCTATCTCGGCGCAACTTCTGCCGCCGTCGGCTTTGCCGACATCACGACCGGGCGGATCTACGCCACGGACTGTGCAGGCGCGGAGCGCGACATCCGCCTGAAGAATCAACTGGCGTCCTATGCGCCGCGTGAGATTTTGATCAACGTCGCAAAGGGAAGCGCGCCTGCGCTCGATACGTTCCTGTCCGAGCGCAGCGAGGCGCTGGTCGAATACGACCAGGGCTTCCGCTTTGAAAAACCGGACGCGCCGAAGATCGTCCATGCGCAGTTTGCCGCATACGGTACGGAGCGGCTGAGCCGCGAGTGCACCTGCGCGGTCGGTGCGCTGCTCGACTATATCAAAGAGACGCAGAAGACCGACATCTCCTTTATCAAGGAGCTGGATGTTTACAGCGACGGGCAGTATCTTGAATTTGACATCAACACGCACCGCAATCTGGAGATCACCGAGTCCATGCGGACAAAGGACAAGAAGGGCTCGCTCCTCTGGGTGCTGGATCACACCAAGACCGCGATGGGCGCGCGTCTTTTGCGCACATGGCTCCTGCACCCGCTCATCAGCATCCCGGAGATCACAAGGCGGCAGGCGGCGCTCCGCGCACTGTATGACGATCTCCCCGCGCGGGAGGAGCTGGCTGCGACGCTTGGATCTGTGCTTGATCTTGAGCGCCTGATGGCGCGCATCTCCTACGGTTCTGCCAACGCGCGCGACATGCTCGGCATTCTCGGCAGCATTTCGGTGCTGCCTGAGGTGAAGGAGAAGATCGCGCTGCTGGATGCGGCGGAATTCCGCGAGATCGCCGCATCGCTTGACACGCTGGACGACATCCGAAAGCTGCTTGCCGAGTCGATCAACGATGAGGACACCCCGCTCACCATCCGCGAGGGCGGTATCATCAAGGACGGCTATAATACGCAGATTGACGAACTGCGTTCCATCAAAAAGAACGGTTCCGGCTATGTCAAGGAGATCGAGGCGCGCGAAAAAGAGAAGACCGGCATCAAAAACATGCGGGTCGGCTACAACCGTGTATTCGGCTACTATCTCGAGGTCGCAAAGTCTCAGATCGACCTTGTGCCCGAGACCTACATACGCAAGCAGACGCTTGCCAACTGCGAACGCTACATCACCGAAGAGCTGAAAGAGTTGGAGGCGACCATCCTCGGCGCGACCGATAAGCTCGCGGCGATGGAGTACAGCATCTTTCAGCAGATTCGCGAATATCTCGCGCAGAATTCCGCACGCATCCAGGAGAGCGCGGCATATCTTGCGCGGATCGACACCTATATCAGCCTTGCGACCGTGGCGGTCAAGAACCGCTATGTTTGCCCGGACTTCTGCACAGACGGGCGCATCGAGATCAAAAACGGCAGACATCCCGTGGTTGAGAAGTTCATTTCCGACTCCTACTTTGTGCCGAACGACACGACGTTGGACACCGACAAGAATCGGCTTCTGCTGATTACGGGACCGAATATGGCGGGTAAATCCACCTATATGCGGCAGGTTGCGTTGATTTCGCTGATGGCGCAGATCGGCTCGTTTGTCCCTGCTGACAGCGCGCTTGTCTCGGTCGTGGACCGCATTTTCACGCGTGTGGGCGCATCGGACGACCTTGCGTCCGGGCAGTCCACCTTTATGCTGGAGATGAACGAGGTCGCCTATATTCTGAAAAATGCGACAAAGCAGAGCCTGATCGTCTACGACGAGATCGGGCGCGGCACAAGCACCTACGACGGTATGAGCATTGCCCGCGCCGTTGCGGAATACACGCTTGGCAGGAAGATCGGCGCAAAGACGCTGTTTGCCACGCATTATCACGAGCTGACTGTGCTCGAAGACGAGTTTGAGGGCGTAGTCAACTACAATATTGCGGCGAAAAAGCGCGGGGATGACATCACGTTCTTGCGCAAGATCGTGCGCGGCGCGGCGGATGACAGCTACGGTATCGAGGTTGCCAAGCTCGCGGGCGTACCCGCCGAGGTGATTAAGCGCGCGAAAGAGATCCTGCATTCAATCGAGAGCGGCGACATCAAGCTCGAACGCCCTGAAAAGAAGCCCGAGGAACCTGCATTTGACATGCTGTCGATGCTGTCCTCGGATGAAGAGCACGACGTGGCTGAAAAGCTGCGTGCCCTCGACATCAACACGCTCACGCCGATCGAAGCGATGAACCTGATCTACGAGCTGAAAAAGAAACTGAACTGAGACTTTGCGAAAGGAAGTGCGCCGCATGGGAAAAATCAATGTCCTGAGCTTTGAGGTTGCAAACCTCATTGCCGCAGGTGAGGTCGTGGACAGACCTGCCTCCGTGATCAAGGAGCTGATGGAGAATTCCATCGACGCAGGCGCAAAGAAGATCACCGTCGAGATCAAGAACGGCGGCGTCAGCTATATGCGCGTCTCGGACGACGGTTGCGGCATGGCGCCCGAAGATATGCCGCTGGCGCTCAAGCGCCACGCGACCAGCAAGATCGCCTCGGCGGGGGACCTTGCCGCTATTTTCACGCTCGGCTTCCGCGGGGAGGCACTTGCCGCGATTTCCTCGGTCTCCAAGGTGCGCATTCTCTCGAAGACTGCCGAGGCAGCAAACGGCGCGATGCTCTATGCCGACGGCGGCAGGATTGTTTCGGTCGGTGAGGCGGGATGCCCGTCCGGCACGACCATTACGGTGGAGCAGCTGTTTGCCAATGTGCCTGCCCGCCGTAAGTTTTTGAAAAAAGATGCCACCGAGTCTGCGGCAGTTGCCGCCTCGGTGGAGAAGATTGCACTCTCGCACCCCGAGATCGCCATCCGCCTGATCACGGACGGCAATATCAGACTGGATACTGCGGGGGACGGCAAGCTCGAAAACACGATTTATTCGGTGCTCGGCAGAGACTTTGCAAGGCGCATGCTGCCGGTCAAATGCCGCAGCGAGGGCGTGGAAGTACACGGCTTTATCGGCACGCCCGATAATGTCAAGCCGACGCGCAATTTCCAGAACTTTTTCATCAACAACCGCTACGTCAAGAGCCGCACCGCCATGGCGGCGCTCGAGCAGGCGTTTTCCTCCTACATAGCTCCCGAGCGGTTTCCTGCATGCGTGCTGTTTATTGATGTGAATCCGGCGGCGGTGGATGTTAATGTGCATCCGGCAAAGCTGGAGGTCAAATTTTCCAATGAGAAGATCATCTTTGATACGGTCTATTACGCGGTGCGCAGCGCACTGGAAAAGAACACGGACAGACCCGATCTTGTCCTGCGCAGCGATCCGTCCGTCGAGATGCATACGTCAAATGCGTTTGTTCCTGTAATGGATCGGTTCAGTTACCTTGCCGCCATGCCGGAGCAGGGGCGCATTGACCGCATGGGGGGCATCTCCTTCGGCAATGCCGCAAATCGTGCGGCGACTGAGCGTACTGCCGCACCGTCCGCGCCGCCGGCAAAAAGCACGCCGACCGCAGACGACGCACCGCGGTTTGCGCCGCAGGGCTTCGGGGCGGAGAGCGCAGTGCGTTCCACCTATGCGCCCGCGTTCGGCGTGCGCGAGGCGGCGCCTGCGCCCGCGAAAGACATGCGCGCCGAAGTCCCGCTGCCGACCGATGCGGACGCACCGGCATTTGCACACGATGAAAAAGCAGTCGTTTCTCCGGGCGAAGAGAAGCCTGCCGGCACGGATATTCCCGCTGAGGGCCCAACGCCCGATACCGTGGCGGAGATTCTGCCGCTGCCCGAATACAGAATTGTCGGCATCGCATTCAATACCTACATTTTCGTCGAGACCGACAACAAACTGGTCGTGATCGACAAGCACGCCGCCCATGAGCGCATTCTGTTTGAGGATATGCGCTTGAAATTGCGCGGCGCAGCGCCCACACCGCAGATCCTGCTCGTTCCCATTGTGCTGGATCTGCCGCAGAGCGATTTCACGGCGCTGTGCGACTACCGCGCCGAGTTCGGCGCGATCGGCTTTGCCTTTGAGACCGAGGATGCGGATCATCGCGTCAAGCTGACGCAGATCCCTGCCGCACTGGATGCGACGGCGGCTGCCGACCTTGTCACCGTGACCGCAGACCTCCTGGCAAGCGGGGCGGGGGACATTGAGGTTGCCCGCCGCGACGTCTATGAGCGGGCGCTTTATCAGGCATCCTGCAAGGCGGCGATGAAGGGCGGCCGCGTCGACAGCGAGAGCGATGTCCGCTTCGTCGTTGAAAAGGTGCTGACCACGCCGAGTCTCACGGTCTGCCCGCATGGCAGACCCGTGGTGACCAATCTGTCAAAATACGCGCTGGACAAACAGTTCGGCAGAGTGTAAAGGAAATATTTATGTTCAAAATTCTGAAAACCGAAAACAAAGCCCGCCGCGGCGAATTTGAGACCGTTCACGGCACAATCCAGACTCCCGTGTTCATGAACGTCGGCACAAGTGCTGCCGTCAAGGGCGGCATTTCCACAATGGATCTGCGCGAGGTCGGCTGTCAGGTGGAGCTGTCCAACACCTATCATCTGCACATCCGTCCCGGTGATGATCTTATTTACCGCCTCGGCGGGCTGCACAAGTTTTTCAACTGGGACAGACCGATCCTCACAGACAGCGGCGGATTCCAGGTGTTCTCACTTGCAAAGCTGCGCAAGATTACCGAGGAGGGTGTCAGCTTCTCGTCGCACATGGACGGCAAGCGCATCTTTATGGGACCCGAGGAAAGCATGCAGATCCAGTCGCATCTTGCCTCCACCATTGCCATGGCGTTTGACGAGTGCATCGAGAACCCCGCGCCCTACGACTATGTGAAGCATTCGAGTGAGCGTACCGTTCGCTGGCTGTACCGCTGCAAGGCGGAGATGGATCGCCTGTGCGCGCTGCCGGATACGATCAACAAAAAGCAGATGTTGTTCGGCATCAATCAAGGCGGCACCTATGAGGACCTGCGCATCGCCAACATGAAGGCGATCGCCGAGCTGAACCTTGACGGCTACGCCATCGGCGGTCTTGCCGTCGGTGAGGAGGCGGACGAGATGTATCGCATCATCGAGGCGGTCGAGCCGTATATGCCGTATGACAAGCCGCGCTATCTGATGGGCGTCGGCACGCCGCTCAATATCCTGGAGGCGGTGCATCGCGGCGTCGATTTCTTTGACTGTGTTATGCCCAGCCGCAATGCACGCCACGGCAATCTGTTTACCTGGCACGGCAAGATGAACATCAACAACGAGAAGTATTACGACGACCCGCGCCCGATCGACGAGGGGTGCGGCTGCCCCGCCTGCCGCCACTATTCCCGCGCGTATATCCGCCACCTGTTCAAGGCGCGCGAGATGCTGGCGATGCGTCTCTGTGTGCTGCACAACCTCTATTTCTACAACGAGCTGATGCAGAAGATCCGCGATGCGCTGGATGCAGGCTGCTATGAGAGCTTCTATCAGAAGTACGCGCAGATCCTCGATAAGCGCTCGACCACCTGAAACTGCATACAAAAACCGCACCTCAAAGGTGCGGTTTTTGGTTTTGAAACCTTTTTTACTGTGAAATCTGCTTGAGCAGGGCAAGGACATCGGCAAGGCTGACGCTTCCGTCGCCATTCACATCGCCGTCGAGCGGCTTGCCGTCTAAGATGCTTTGCAGCAGCAGGAGCACGTCCGCGATGGTGAGCTTTTCGTCGCCGTAGAAATCATACTTGCTTCCGATCGGACAGGTCTCTGTGGAACCGTCCGAGAAAGTGAGTTCAACATTGTACACGGCGGCTGCGGGGGCGATGATGAATGCGGTGCTCCCCTCGACGGCAACGGAATCATATACGACGCCATCTACGGCTGCCGATACAAGCGTTTTGCCCTCGGGGATATGGATTGCCTTGTAGGTTCCCGCCATGCCCGACTTTGCCGCAATATAACTGTCCGTCATGCGGTAAATGTCCGAAACGGCAAGGGTGCCGATTTGCGCAAATGAGCAGTAGGTGCCGCCGGCATCGACATCGGGTTCAAAGAGCAGCGCCGTAATATATGCGCATACACCGTCCACCGGGACAAGATATGCACCGTTTGCAAAGGTGACATCGGCGGCAGCGTTCAGCGTTGCACCTGCGGTGGTGCCGCTGTAGGATTGCAGAGCAAGCGTCATGCCGTCATCGAGTTTTTTATAGCGGATGTCATGGCGGTCGAGCAGCGACAGCACGGCATTGACGCCCGTGGCATCGGCAGGGAACACATAGGCGGTCGGCAGTTTCCGGTACCGTACGGCGGTGTCAAAGTCATACATATAAGTAAGATTATCTTTGACGCGCACGGTTGCATCCGCGCCGACAAGCGGGTTATTCCATTCAAATCTGCGGTTTTCGGCTCTGGACGCCGCACTCGAAAGGATGACCGCCTTTTTGTCGTCGTAAACCTGTGCGCCGCGTGTGACCTCCCCGCGCGCCGCCTCCACCTTTCGCGCCATCTCGCCGTCCATCTTCAGTACGATGTCAACCAGCGCCCGAATGCCGCAGAGCTGTGCATAGGTGCGGCGGGCAATAAAACTTTCGCCGCCAGTAATGCCGGGGATTTCAAGCAGATATGCATAGGAGCCGCAGGCGCCGAAGAAGTTGGTGTTCCAGACTATTCCGGTGCCCGTCTCGTAGTAATATGTTCGGAGCCCCTGCGAACGCAGATCCGAAATCGCCTGCATGGCAATCCTCTCTGCATCTACCGTTGCAGCCGTCCGGTCGCCGTAAATGACCGAAAGCGGGTCACCGTACCCGTTCAGGTTGCACTGCGCTTTGATACCGGCATCATATATGTCGGTTTGCAGCTGCCCTTCCGACCATAGCGGATTTGCGAGCGCTTCATGACAATCCAGCACGAACGTGGGCATAAACAGGTTGTATGCATGAACGATTCCGGATACTTCGGCGCTCGACAATGCCATATAGTCCCGGTTCAGATTGTCCACCAATGCAGGATTTGGCGTTTCGCGCATCCAGTCTTTGAAACCGTCCGGGTTCATGCGCGGGAGCACAAGGACGGCGCCGACATTTGTGCCGTCAAGCACGGTTTTACCATAGTCGCCGCATAGCTCGGATATAAAGGCAAGCGTTCCTTCGGTACCCGTCGGCTCATTTCCGTGCGTGCCGCCGTTGATCATCAGGATGTCGCGGCCCTTCCTCTTGCCGACGATGGCTGCGGCTTCCGTGAGCGTTGCACCCTCTGGGATTTCATCCATGGTGAAGAGCGCAAGCGGGACATCGTATCCGTAAGGGGAGGTGGCGACGCTGTAGACATGCATGTATGCACAATTTGCTTCTTTGCCGCGCAGAAATTCCGCGATTTCTTCATTGGTTGTGTAAACGGAGGATGTGCCGTATCGCTTGTTGAAAAAAGGCGTATCCGGCTGAAAATAGCCCGCAAGGTCCGTCTCCTTGTAGTATTTCTCCAGCATTTCGTCTGAGTGGAAGGATGCCGTTTTGTAGTCATAACCGTCCGCATTCAGCTTGTTAAATTCAAGATTCAGCGCACAGACAGCGCTTCTGCCGTCCAAATAGAGCGCCTTTCGCTTGTAATTCCCGCCGTTTGTGTCCGAAACGGCTGTCACGGTATACAGACCGGGTGTAAGCGTATAGGTTGCCGTAGTATCGGTTGTGGCATCCGCCGTAATCCAACTGCCCGTGGTGGCCTTTCCGGGACGCAGACGGATGGAGAACCCCGCCTTGTGCTTTACGGTAACTGCGGTGGTCCGGCAAGCACCGGTAAAGTCTATAGAGTAGGTGTTTCCGTCTCTGATAAGCGCTTCGTTTTCTTGCGGCGTATAATGTAGCTGCGCGGAAGCATCCATATTCGCCGCACCGATGTACGCAACAGGCAGCGGCTTTCCGTTGATCGAAACCTCCGTTGCACCGGAAACCGTACCGACGGTAAGCGCGGAGCAGGGCGCAAGCACAAGCTTGCCGCCGCCCGTCAGCCTGCGGATGTCGGAGGAGACCCCGATGCTGATCGTGCCGCCTGCCGACAGGTCAATATCCGCCTCGTCCGCCTTGATTTTTCCGAAAATCGTTCCGTTTGTCGCGATGATCTTGGAGACGCCTTTTACAGTCGATATACCCTCAAATTCGCCGCCGATGATGTCGCCGTAAACACTGCCGCCGTTTAACCGAATCGTGGATGAACCATTGACCATGCTGCCTTTTTCACCGCCGCCGAATACATTTTTTGTGCCGGCTACGGAGGAAAATGAGCTGAACATGTTGACCATGTAATAGCACAGCTTCCCGCCGTTTACCTCAATGCAGGTGTCGCCCGTCACCGTGCCTGCATAGCTGCCGCCGAAAAGGCTGCCGTTGAGGTCGCCGCCGTTTACAATGACTTTTGTGCTGCCGTCCAGACCGTTTATGTAACCGCCTGCGTAGATGGAGTAAAACGCGTACGCTTTGTCTTCAATTGTGATTTCAACATTGCCGTTGGTAAACGCGTTCTTATTCCTGGAAGCACCGATGACATTGTGATTGATGCCGCACACGCCGCCGAGCGTCATATAGATGTTGCCCGTGAATGTGCAGTTCTTTCCAACAACGTCCCCGAGCGTTCCGCCGATGATTCCCTGCGTTCCGGAGGTGTGCAGCAAGGACGCGGATCCAGCAAAAGTCAGATGCGCATCTCCGATAAAGTTGTCCGTGAAATTGCCACCGACGACCGCATTTTCGTAGGAACCGCCGAGAATGTTCACATAGCTGTTGCCGTTGAATGTGCCGTAGTGATTTCCGCCGAATACATTCCGGAAGAAGCCGCTTTTAATCGTGATGTTGGATTCACCGACAAAATCGGTGTTATAATTGCCGCCGATCACGGAGAGGTACTGCTTGCCCGTATAATTGAGGCAAACAACGCCGGTGTCAATCGTCAGCGGCTTGCCGCCTGCAATGATAAAGAGATTGCCGCCGGTATAGAGCGTTCTTTCCAGAACGATGTCCTTGAATACCGTTTCTGCGCCGAGTGTCAGGCTTGCCTTGAATTGCAGCGCTGCGACATCGGTATAGTCTTCGTTTTCGTACTTGCTCGTAATACACAGCTTGCCTGTAGCCGGCAAAACCGTATTTTGCGCAATGACCGTGTTGCCTGCTATAATGATTGTGCCGCCGCCGGGCATTTCGGCGACCGCTGCCGAAAGGGAAGTGTATGCCCCGTCTGTTTGTCCAGTGCCGTCCACATAGACGGTGCGCGGCTCTGCCGACACGATTTTTCTCTGCATATATGTGTTTTCCATGCGTATCCCTTCATATCCGTCATCCACCAGAAGTGATGGTGTTTCTTTATAGATGCCTGCCGTTACGGTCTTGTTTCCTCTGAGGTCGGCAATCAGCATGGGGGTGCCGTTAAAGTTCCCCAAATAATTCTTTGCCGAAACGGAGCCGTTGGAAACCAGATTGCTGAGCTCTACAACGGCATTGCCGTTAAAGGTTCCGCTGTAGTTGCCGCCGTAAATGCAGCGCCAGGTTCCCGATTTCACGATCAGGTGTGCGTCGTAGCTGACAGTGCCGCTGCCCGCACCGCCGAACAGGGCGGGGAGCATCGCACCGGCGGCCGCCGTGACGCGCACGTTTTCGCCGATGGTCAGCGTATTGCCGCAGCTCAGGATGTTTCCGCTGGTCGTTGCCGTAGAATGTAGGGTAACGTGGTCGATCTCAAGCTCGCTGCTCAGAAAGAGCGAGCGCGCAAAAGTAAGGGTAACATCGCCTTCGCCGACAATTGTGACTTTGCCGCCGACTTTCGGCAGCGTTACGCCTGCCTGTGCCGATCCGATTACAGTATCACCAGTAACCATAACGGTCCCGCCGCTCGGAAGCGCGCTTACTGCGGCGGAAATCGAGGTATATGCGCCGGGTGTTTGTCCGGTGCCGTCCAGGTACACGGTATCTGCAGCGCAAACGCAGGTTATAAGCGCCAGGAACAGCAGTACCGCAATGATGAATCTTCGCATGATCGATCCCTCCTTTTTTAAAATTGTATCATGGGCGTCTGGAAGCGACAAGTTGAAAAAAACTTGTGCAAAAAAGCAGAGTTTTTCAAGCCTTGTAAAAAACGCTCGAATTGCTTAAAAAGCGCCCGAAAGAATTGCAATACATTTTTGTATGTGCTAAAATGGTAAAAAGGAGTGAGCGTATGCCGATTTTTATTGACCGTCGTATGGATCAATACCCGACATGCTGGAACCGTGCAAAACTGACCGGACTGGTTGAGGAAGCGGCGAAAAGACGCATCAAATGCTATTTTGTAGGTTCGCGCGAAGATGTGCTGACCTATGCGGACGAGCTGCAGCGCGAGCCTTCTTCCCTGGTTCTGTTTCTCGCTTCAAATGAAGAACCGTCAAATCTGCTTAGTGAATATGTCGGACTTCCTCTTTCGCCGATCGTGTTTGCACATCATATCCACAATATGTTAGAGGACGAGTTTTCCTATGTCATGAGCGACCTTGCGGGTGCCATGCGCGAGGCGGTCGGGCTGCTGAAAGCGCGCGGCTGTCGTCACCTTGCGCTTTTCGCAGTCGATTTCAAAAGCAATCACGACATTTGCCGTGTCGAATCCTTCAAGCGGATCTACGGCACGGAGGAGCCTTTGGTTTTCGATCTCGGAAACGGACTTGTTGACTGCATATCCGAGCTGGTCTCGTGCCGCGACAGGATTGACGGTCTCATCTGCATCAATGATTTTTGCGCCTTGCCGCTGATGCGGGTGCTCGACAGACTGGATCCGGATTGGAATGCAAAGATGCTGATGCTCGGCTTTTCGGATACGACGCTCGCCGCACTTCACAAGCCCGCATTGACTTCCGTTTCGCTGAATTATGAAGACGGCGGGCGCGCGGTTGTTCGCCTCCATCGAATGCTGGCAAAACATGAGGATATGGCGCATCTGCATTTCATTATGAAGAGCAGTCTTCTGCTGCGCGATACCACCGAAGCCGCTTTCCCGCCCGGCATGCGCTTTTCGGAAATGACGCCCGTATCCGATGCTGAAATTTTCCGATTGATTTGCACCCGCAAGCACTTCATGATGCTCGAAAACTTGCTGAATTATGCAGACACGGTGACTTTGCGGCTGATGCTTGGGCTGATGGACGGAAAAACGGCGGATTCTATCTCGAAAGAGCTTTTCATCTCCAAAGACGGTCTCCTTTACCACTTGCGCAAGCTGAAAAGCGCTTTCGGAATGGAAAACGCCAAGGAGATTGCCGCCTTTCTGTGTACCTGGATCAATCGCGACGCTTTGGAATCCTACATTCATTAATTGGACACGCTTTGAAAGCAGAAAACGGCGGCAGATGCAGTTGCATCTGCCGCCGTTTCGGATTGAATCTTCAATTTGAGACATCGTCTTTGGCAAGCGGTTCTTCGGACGGCGCTTCCGGCTTTTCGGCATAGGGGTCGATCATGATTTCTTTGATCTTGAAGTATGCCGCATAGGTGGACATAAACGCGCCGTTGGAGAGCGTCAGCACCAGCGGCAGTACAATGCCGAGCGGCTGGACATAGACAAAGACCATGTAGTTCAGCAGCAGCAGGACAAGAATGCCGAGCGTCGCCATGAAATTGCGCTTGAAGCCGATGATCGAAAAGATCAGTGAGTTTTTGAGGATCTTCGGGATCGAGAGATCAAAGGTGACAAGCAGAAGGTACATGTAAAAGCGCATGTAGAACCACAGGATCAGCATGGCAAGCGAGAGGTAGAACATGATGCCGCCTGTAAAGCCGCCGTTCAGCCCGCTGTAATAATAGCGCAGATTGAAGACCATGAGGAAAGAGACGACAAGGTCAAGTATACCGAGCAGGATCCCCTGTTTCAGGTTGCGCTTTACCGCATACCAGAAGTCCGACCACATGAACACGGCGTCACCGCGCGCAAGGTTGCGCAGAATGTAGGTCGTGCCGACATTGGTCGGTCCGAAGGTGAACAGCGTGAGGAGCGACAGCCCGAACAGGATGAACGAGCCGGTAGAAAACGCGGTCAGCGGGGATTGCAGACCGAAGATTGTTTTCAGCGCGGCGCTCACCGGGGACGGGTCAAACTTCTCCATTGCGGAGACGATCGGATAGAGCACCGACGCAGGCGCGGTGCTGCGGATCGCGCCGTAGCCCGCCAGTGCAAGTCCCGCAAAAAAGAGCGGAAAGTTGCCGAGCACCATGAAGATGTTGACGCTGAGCAGGCGGCTGAATTTATTTTTGTACTGCTTGAAAAAGCCGGACAGATTCGGCTTGATGTTCTCGGTTTCGGCTTTGGAAACACCTTTGCCGTCCTTCGTAAAATCGAACAGTTTGAACTTCTTTTGGCTCATTGACTTCCTCCGTGCGCTACAGCGCGCATCTTAACATCGTTAACAGCAGGATCGCCCCGACGGCGACCGTGAATCGCAGGATTTGGGTGTACAGCGCCCGTGAGCGCAGGATCAGGCGCGGCCTCCCGCAGAGCGCCTTGAACTCGTCCGAGAACATCGTTGTGCGCACCGACAGATGGATCATCAGCGCAGCTGTGAGCGCGCCGAAAAGCGAAAACAGCACGAGCGAGGTGATCGGGCGGGGCAGTGTGAACGCATCCCGACGGATGAGAGACGCAAGATAGCTGACCGCAAAGCCGAAGGACAGCCCGCGGAACAGCAGGATTCCCGCAACGGCAAAGGACACAAATACGGTGAACCCCGCCGTGAAGATCAGCGCAAGCCGCATGAGATCCTGTGCGCCGAACGACAGAAGACGCTTTGCAAAATCAAATGCGTCAGCACAGTCGGAAAGGCTCACCGAAAACCAGCCTGCAATGCGGCGGTCAAACTGTGCATTTTCGGCGCCGCCGGTCACGTGGAACAGCAGGCAGCCGACGGCAAATGCCGCCGTATAGCACAATGCGTAGATCAAGGTATATTTTGCGTAGACGCTGCGCGGTGTGACCAGCTTCACGCGTTTCTGTCTCGGGATGCGAAAAGTGTCGGTTTGCTTTGTCATGGCGCTCTCCTGTCATTTTACTTCGGTAGAGCGTATGACGGCGCAGAGATAAATATGTCAGCCCTGCGCAAGCTCGTCCGCGCGGCGGGTGCAGGCATCCATCGCGGCGGCAACGGTCTTTTCAAAGCCTGCGGCATAGAAGACCTCGAGCGCCTTTTCGGTCGTCCCCTTCGGCGAGGTGACCATGCGGATCAGCTCGTCCAAGCTCTTGTCGCTGCGCAGCGCCAGCTCGGCACTGCCGATGACCATGTTGCAGACGGCATCGCGCAGATTGTCGCATCGGATACCCTCCGCGGCGGCACCGTCGCAGATCGCCTTGATCATCAGAAAGATGTAAGCGGGGGACGAGGAGGTTGCCGCGATGATCTTATTCATATCCGCTTCGTCAAGACGCAGCGTTGCGCCGCGCGAGGCGAAGATATGTTCCACGAGGTCAAACTGCGCGTCACTCACGTTTTTATTGCGGCAGAGCGCGGTCACGCCCTTGCCGATCAGCAGCGGCGTGTTCGGCATCGTGCGGACGACGGCGGCATCGCTGCCGAGATAACTTTCGACAAATGCCGTCGAGATTCCCGCCGCGATCGAAATAAAGATCTTGCCGTGCGTGTCGGTCCTGCCGAGCTCGTCCAGCACCTCCGCGTAGTTCTGCGGCTTGATCGCGAGGACAACGATATCGGCATCGCGCGCGGCATCCGCCGCACTCGATGCGCGGACGAAGCCGGTTCCGTAGCGGTCGTACTGCGCGGGGTTTTTATCAAAGAGTGTGATTTGCGCCTCGGGAACGGCGTCCGCCGCTGTTTTGTCGGTCAGACCGCCGATGATGGCGGATGCCATATTGCCGGCGCCGATAAATGCAAATCTCTTTTCCATGGTCAAGTCATCTCCGTTTGGGTTACTTCTTAACATTATAGCATCTTTTTCGTCGCGTTGCAATTTATTTTTATTTTTTCTTGTATTCCGTCTGCACATATGGTATACTGATTTGACAAAATCAATGGAGACCGTTTTATGAAACGTGAATATATATATGAGGTGTTTGCAAAAACGCCGACTTTCCATACAAAGCGTCTGTTTCTGCGCCCGATGCGGATGTTTGACGCGTTTGATATGTACGAATACGCAAGGCTGCCCGAGACGACCGAATACTTATTGTGGAGTCCGCACCCGGATATTGAATTCACCAAGAATTATCTCGCCTTTGTCATCGGCAAGTACAAGGCGGGCGAATGCTATGACTGGGCGATCGTCCTTGACGGTGAGGAAGAGAAGATGATCGGCACCTGCGGGTTTGCGCGGATCGACTTCTCGAACAACGTCGGCGAGATCGGCTATGTCGTCAACCCCGAGTTCCAGAACTGCGGCTACGCGACCGAAGCTGTGCGGGAAGTGATGCGCTTCGGCTTTGATACGCTGGAGCTGCACCGCATTGAGGGGCGGTTCATCATCGGCAACGAAAAAAGCCTTGCCGTCATGAAAAAATGCGGCATGCAGTATGAGGGCACGGCGCGCGGCAGCATGCTCATCAAGGGGCTGTACCGTGACATCGGCACGGCGGCGATCCTGCGCGACGAATTCGAGCGGCAGGTCAAAGACTGAAAAAATCGAAAAGACGCAAAAGACCGGAAGGCAGATTCCGGTCTTTTTGCATATAATCCGGGAAAAAATGAATATACTTGTACCATAGAAAGATCGCCGCTGTGCGGCGGAATGGAGAATGCTATGGTCAGAAAACGGATCGCTGTTTTACTTTTGCTTTGTTTTGCCGCAGTGCTTGCCGCGCCTGTCTGCGCGGCTGAATTCACCGCACCGCTCGAATGCCGGAGCGCCGTGCTTATGGAGGCGTCCACCGGGCGCGTGCTGTTTGAAAAGAATGCGGATGAGGCGCTGCCGCCCGCCTCGGTCACCAAGGTCATGACGCTGCTGCTCGTGATGGAGGCAATCGACGCGGGAAAGATCAAGCTCGACGACATGGTGCCGGTCAGCGAGCACGCGGCATCCATGGGCGGCTCTCAGGTCTATCTGAAGGTCGGCGAGGAAATGGCGGTGGAGGAGATGATCAAGTGCGTGGTCATCGCCTCGGCAAATGACTGTGCCGTCGCGCTTGCCGAGTTTGTCGCAGGCAGCGAGGAGGCGTTTGTCGCGCAGATGAATGCCCGCGCCGAGGCACTCGGCATGAAAAACACACATTTCGAGAATACAAACGGGCTGGATGACACGGTCACAAATCATGTCATCAGCGCGCGGGATATTGCCATTATGTCGCGGGAGCTGATCCGCCATGAGCTGATCCTCAAATACAGCTCAATCTGGATGGACACCATCCGCGGCGGCGCCTTCGGTTTGACCAACACCAACCGCCTTGTGCGCTTCTATTCCGGCGCAAACGGGCTGAAGACCGGTTCAACCGCCAAGGCGAAATTCTGCATCAGCGCCACGGCAAAACGGGACGGCATGCAGCTGATCGCCGTCATCATGGCGGCGCCGACCCGCGATATCCGCAACAATGAGGCAAAGCAGCTGCTGGATTTCGGCTTCGCCAACTACGGCGTTTTCGCCGACGAGGGCGGCGCAATCGAGCCGATTCGTGCGACCGGCGGGGTGGCGGATTTCTGTCCGCTCCGCTGCGACGGTTTTTCGGCAGTGCTGGAGAAAGAAAAGATCGCAAAGATCGAAAAGCGGCTTGACCTGCCCGAATTTGTCCGCTGCCCCGTGCGCGCGGGTGATGTGCTTGGCAGAGTGATCTACGAATGCGGCGGCGAAGTCGTCGGCGCGGCGGACATCAAGGCGGAAAATGACATTGATGCCATCGGCTTTTTCGGGCTGTTTTCACGGATCCTCGGCGGTTTTTGCCTCAAAGGCTAAATCCGTGTAAAAAAGTAAATCAAATTTACTGTTGAAATCTCTTGCAAAATGGTGTATGATAGGCACGGATTTCAAATGAAACGAAAATGAGGGAATCATTATGAGCATCAAACTGAATGACAAGTTCATCAAAAATTTTATCAGAGAAGAGGACTACAAGGCGATCGGCGCGGAGGTTTCCGCGGCATACCGTATGGTTGCCGAGAGAAGCGGCGCCGGCAATGACTTTCTCGGCTGGGTCGATCTCCCGGTGAATTATGATAAGGAAGAGTTTACCCGCATCAAGGCGGCGGCAGAACGCATCAAGAAGTCCTGCGATGTGTTCATCGCCATCGGTATCGGCGGATCCTATCTCGGCGCGCGTGCTGCGATCGAGTTTGTCAAGTCCCCG
Source organism: Oscillospiraceae bacterium (assembly GCA_003343845.1). Taxonomy (GTDB): domain Bacteria; phylum Bacillota; class Clostridia; order Oscillospirales; family CAG-272; genus UMGS902. Next base: position 35,549 of record QAKK01000020.1, on the reverse strand, counting down.
CTGTACAACAATCTGAAGAAGGACACGCCGGACATCTATTTTGCCGGCAACAGCATCAGCTCCACCGCACTGTCCGAGCTGCTTGCCATCTGCGAGGGCAAGGACATCTGCATCAACGTCATTTCCAAGTCGGGCACGACCACGGAGCCTGCGGTCACCTTCCGCGTCTTCCGAGAGCTGCTTGAAAAGAAATACGGCGTTGAGGGTGCACGCGAGCGTATCTTTGCCACCACCGACCGTGCAAAGGGAACGCTGAAGGCATTCTCCGACAAGATGGGCTATGAGACCTTCGTCGTTCCGGACGATGTCGGCGGCAGATATTCGGTTCTCACCGCTGTCGGTCTTCTGCCGATCGCGGTCGCAGGCATTGACATCGACGCGATGATGCGCGGCGCTGCGGACGCACGCACGCTCTACACGGGTCAGCCCTTCGCCGAGAACGATTGCTTCCGCTATGCGGCGCTGCGCAATCTCATGTATCGCGCAGGGAAGAAGGTCGAAATTCTCGTCGGTTATGAACCGTTCCAGCAGATGCTGAACGAGTGGTGGAAGCAGCTGTACGGCGAGAGTGAGGGCAAGGACAACAAGGGCATTTTCCCGGCGTCCGTCATTTTCTCCACCGACCTGCATTCGCTCGGTCAGTATATCCAGGAGGGCGAGCGCATGCTGTTTGAGACGGTGCTCGACTTTAAGAACACCGGCTGCGAGCTGGAGATCCCCTATGATGAAGAGAATGTGGACGGTCTGAACTTCCTCGCCGGCAAGAAGCTGAACTATGTCAACAGCACCGCTATGCTCGGCACGCTGTTTGCACACAACGACGGCGGCGTCCCGAACATTGTGCTGGAGGTCAGCGACCGCACGGCTTACTCGTTCGGTTATCTGGTCTACTTCTTTGAGCTTGCCTGCGCGGTCTCGGGTTACACGCTCGGCGTCAACCCGTTCAATCAGCCCGGCGTTGAGGCGTACAAGAAGAACATGTTCGCGCTGCTCGGCAAGACCGGCTATGAAAAAGAGAAGGAAGCGCTTGAAGCGCGCATGAAGTAATCATAAAAGCCTCAAACCGAATTCACAAAAAAATGCGTTTTTACCCCTTGCATTTATGTGGTTTTTGGTGTATATTATAGTTACAGAGGGTTTCCCCTGTAGCCATAATATAATTGGAGGATACGACTATGTTGAAACTGATTCTCGGCCTCAAGGGCTCCGGCAAGACCAAGGCCCTCATCGAAATGGTAAATGACGCGTCTCATGCATCGCACGGCAGCGTGGTTTGTATAGAAAAAGGGCAGAAACTGATTTATGACGTCAAGTACAAGGCTCGTCTCGTTGAGGCGGATGCTTATGAGATTGACGATGCGCATGCGCTGTTCGGCTTCATCGCCGGCATCGCGGCAAGCGACCATGACCTTTCGGACGTGTTTGTTGACTCCGCACTCAAGATCTGCGGCAACGATGTTGCGGCATTCACCGAGTTTGTGGAAGCAGTCAATGCACTGGCAACGAAGATCGGCTTCAACTGCGTGATGACATCCTCCATCGCACTTGAAGATGTTCCCGAATCGCTCAAGAAGTATCTTTAAGATATAATTTTGAAACCGGCAGTGATTTTCACTGTCGGTTTTTCACGTCTGCCCCTCTTTTGCATAAGATGGTATCGAAGGCGAAAGCCCATCTTTCAAGGAGGAACGATTTATGGCTGAAAACAGATGTTCCTGTTCGGGCGGCTCCTTTCCGAACCTGTCGGTCGGCAAGGAATCCGTCTGCATCGATACTTACAGAGTCCTTGACTCTTGTCGCGATAAAGACTGTTTTGAAAACACGCGGGTCTATTTGACCGAGTTCGGGCAGGAGATCATCGATCACACCACAAATGTACGGACCAAGAGCGCGCACATTCTCTGGACCTGCATCAATGTGGAGCCCGTGCAGTTCAACCGCGGTTTCTATCAGGTTTCCATCCGCTTCTATGTTAAGCTCTGCTGTGAGGGCTGCGTCAATCTCGGACGCGCGCAGGAATTTGACGGCGTCGCAGTTGTGGAGAAGAAAGTCATTCTCTACGGCAGCGAGGGCTGCGTCAACATTTACAGAAGCAGCGTGAGCGATGAGTTCTGCCCCTGCACCGACAATCTCTCAACCAGCTTCTCGACCAATATGCCGATTGCAACCGTTGAGGTTGCAGAGCCGGTCATTCTCGGCACGCGCGTGGTGGAGCCGTCCTGCTGCAACTTCACGCCCTGCTGCGTCTGCTCCTGCGACAGCATCCCCGAGAATGTCTGCGGCTGCATGAGCGGCGCGCTGACGCAGAACGGCGAGAACAATCTCTACGTTTCGCTCGGCTTCTTCTCGATCGTGCGGATCGAGCGCCCCGCGCAGTATCTTGTCAATGTGGCGGAATACTGCATCCCCGATAAGGAGTGCGTACAGAATGAGGATGACGACCCGTGCAGCCTCTTCCGCGGCATGGCATTCCCAGTGAACGAATTCTATCCGCCTTCGCTGGTCAGCACAGATGGCGGCGGCTGTGGCTGCGGCAAGCGCAGAAACGGCTGAAAACACTGCAAAAAAAAAAAGCGGCATTTGCCGCTTTTTTTGTTTGTTCAGTTTTCCGCCCATGCGTTCAGCCGAAGCAGACCGTCCTTGCTGCCCGAGAGAAACAGGATGTCCCCCTCACGGAAGACGTAATCCGGCTTGATGACCTCCACCAGCTTGCCGCCGTTCTCAATGGCGATGATATTGAGATCAAAGCGGGCGCGGAAATTGACCTCCAGCACGGTTTTGCCGATCGCCTGTGCCGGAATCTCCATTTTCATGACGTTGATCTTTTCGCTCAGCTGCACAATGTCCAGCATCCGCGCCGTCTCCAGCCGGCTGGCAAGGCGGATCGCCATGTCGCGCTCCGGGTAGACGACCTCGGCGCCCAGCTTTTCAAGGATCACGCCGTGCTCGGCGCTGGTGGCGCGGGCAATCACCTTCGGGATGTTCATGGACACCAGGATCAGCGTGGTCAGAATGGAGACATCCATCTGCTCGCCGATGCAGACCACCGCCACGTCGCAGTTCTGTATACCGGTATCGGCGAGCGTTTTCTTTTCCAGATTGCTGACGATATAGGCATTTTCGGTATAGGCGCGCATCTCACGAATTTTTTCCTCGTCCCGGTCCAGCACGATGAGGTCGTAGCCCGCGTTTGCAAGATCCACGGCGAGGGCATAGCCGAATCTGCCGAGCCCGATAATACCGTAAACAACGTTTTTTGATTTGTTCTTTTTTGCCATGATGTTCTCCTTGTTTTATCCGATTGCCAGATCCCCTTCGGGAAAACGAACGCGCTCGCCGTGCGAGAAATACCAGAGCGTTGCCACCGTGAGCGGACCAAGACGTCCGATATACATGAGCAGGATGGACAATAGTTTGGCGGGTAACCCGAGCGTCGGCGTGATGCCGGTGGACAAGCCGACCGTGCCGAACGCGCTGACCACTTCAAACAGGGCGTCGACAAGCGGAACCGTCGGTTCAGCCAGCATGAAGAGCAGCGTGCCGACGAGCACGACAAGCAGCCCGATCAACGTGATGACCGCCGCCTTGCGGAAGGCTTCCTTCGGCAGGGAATAGCGGAATGCCTTTTCGGAGCGATTGGTTGCTGCCGAACGAATGCCGGCAAGCAGTGTGAAAAAGGTGGTCGTCTTGATGCCGCCGCCGGTGGAACCGGGCGACGCGCCGATGAACATCAGCACAATCATCACCAGCAGCCCCGCCTCGGAAAAACTGCCGAGCGGCACGGTAGAAAAGCCCGCCGTGCGCGCAGACACACTGTGAAACAGCGCTGCAAGCGGGGAGAACTTCTCGGTCAGCCACAGAAGCAGCGCACCGCCGACTGTCAGCACGGCGCTGGTACTCAGCACGATCTTTGCGTGCATGGAATAGCGCTTCCACGCAAAACGCTTGCTGCGCATTTCGCCGATCACCAGAAAGCCGATGCCGCCGAAGATGATCAGCGCGCAGGTGACAAGGTTCAGCGGGATATCGTCCCGGAAAGGCGCAAGATTCCGCCCGCCGCCGAGGATGTCAAAACCGGAGTTGTTGAATGCGGCAATGGCGTGAAACAGGCTGATGCCGATCGCTTTTCCGACGGGGTAATGCCGCACAAAGGTCGGAAAGCTCAGTACTGCGCCGCAAAGCTCAATGACCAGCGTGGTCTTAAACAGCACGGACAGAAACTGCGTGACGCCGCGCCCCGCATCCAGGTTGCCCGCCTCACGGACAATGTTCATGCTCTTGAGGTCCATGCGGCGGCGTGTGGCAAGCATGATGCCTGCGCCGATCGCACCGACGCCGAGTCCGCCGATCTGAATCAGGACGGCGATGATCGTCTGCCCGACTGCCGTAAAGGTGTCGCCGACATCCACGGTCAGCAGCCCCGTGACGCAGACGGCGCTCGCCGAGGTGTAGAGCGCGTCCGCATAGTGCAGCGATACGTCTGGCTTGACGCAGACCGGCAGCATCAGCAGCGCAGAGCCGATCAGAATAGTTACGGCAAAGCCGATCGCGATGAACCGCGCCGGTGACAGCCGCCTGAAAACCGATTGCATGTTAACCTCTTTCTCCGCAAAGGCGGTAACCCACACCGAGTTCATTGACAATATAATGCGCTTCGCCCGGTTTTTCGCAGAGCTTGCGGCGGATATTTGCCATATTCACCTGTAGCTTTTTGACCGCGCCGTCGTCCGGCTGCCCCCAGATCGCCTTGATGATGGCGGAATATGTCATGACCTTGCCGCTGTGCTCGGATAAAAAGGAAAGAATGTTGTATTCGGTCTGCGTCAGCTTGACCTCGGCATCGGCAAGCGTCACGCGGCGTGCGTCATAGTCGATCCGCAGATCGTGCAGCTCAAAGCAGCCGCCCGGCAGCTTTGCCGCGTCACCGACACGGCTGTTGCGCAACGCACTGCGGACGCGGGCGAGCAGCTCCGCCGTGCCGAAGGGCTTGGTCACATAGTCGTTGGCGCCGGCATCCAGTGCGTTGACCTTATCCGTTTCGTTCGTTCGCGCAGACAGGACAATAACCGGCGTCGGCGACGAGCGACGCAGTGCGGAAAGAAAGACCATGCCGTCCGCATCCGGCAGCCCGAGATCCAACAGGATGAGATCCGGCGTGTAAGATGCTGTCAGTGTGACGGCAAGGGCGCAGGTCTCTGCCGTGATGACATGATAATCCGCGGATTCCAGCACGGTGACCAAAAGATTGCGGATATGGGCGTCGTCCTCGACGACGAGAATTTTATATTTATTGCCGTTCATGATCAGATTCCTCGATTTGCAACGTAAAGCGGAAACATGCACCGCCGCCCGGTATATTTTCCGCAGTAATACTGCCGCCGTGCACCCGGATGATGGTTGCGCAGACGGAAAGACCGATGCCTGTGCTGTGCTTGTTGCCGTCCGGCGGCGCGGTGTCCTGCGGGCGGAAAGTCCCGCTGAAAATGTGCGGCAGCAGCTCTTTCGGAATGCCGCAGCCGTTGTCTTTTACTTCAAAAACGGCATTTCCGTTCTCCACGGAAACGCGAAGGGTCAGACTTGTCATGCCTTTCGCATGCTGCACGGCGTTTTCAAGCAGATTGAGCAGTACCTGTTCGATCAGCATGGGATCCATCGGAATGAACACGATGTCGCCGGGCAGCTCCGCGTGCACAACATAATTCGGGTAGCGCGCACGGAACTTCACGAGCACCGCGTCGATCAGTTCGTCCGGTACGACCGGCGTCTTGCGCAGCTTGACGTGTCCGCTGTCGATGCGCGTGATCGAAAGCAGGTTCTCCACCATGCGGGACAGCCACTCGGCATCCTCCTTGATGCCGACCAGGATGCGGCGGCGTTTGTCCTCGCCGAGCATTTCGTCTTCCAGCAGTGCGGAGGCGGAGGCATAGATGGTGGTCAGCGGCGTGCGCAGATCATGCGACACGGCGCGCAGCAGATTGGCGCGCACACGCTCGCGTTCGGCTTCGACCTTTTCCGTTTCGCTTTGCCGGAGTTTCATGGTCAGTGCGCTTGTCAGCACAGCAACAACGATCAGCAGCGCAGCGGAGATCAGATTCTCCGTCAGCGTGAAGTTAAACGTAAAGTAAGGAAAGGTAAAAGCGTAATTGACCGCAAGCACGGCAAGAAAAGAGGATGCGATGCCGTAAATGTAGCTGTCGGTCAGCAGCGAGATCAGAAATACGGAAAATACAAACAGAACATTGTCAGGTTCACGGATGTCGAAGACATCATCCAAAAGGAGACACAGCGCAAAGGCGCAGATCAGCAGTATTGCGCTGACGGACAGATTTTTCAGAATACGTTTACACGCGGTTGCTTCGGTTTTCATGGCTGCTCCGTAAATCATACTGCCTGTACGGGCAGATAAAAGAATATTCATTGATATTGTAGCACGTCGGCACATAAAATGCAAGATGGAGTACAAATTGCATAAAATTAAGAGTTATCTAAGGCTAACTCGTTGTGAAACTCCATGAAAATGCGAAAAAGCGCGATTTTTTCAAAAAAATCCCTTGACAGAATGCAAAATGGGTTGTATGATAACAATCGGTTAGCGGAGGCTAATCAATTTTTAAGGACAACGGTTAGCAAACGCTAATCTCGGAAAGAGGATATCAAATGATGCCGCTCAGTCTCGCAACACCCGGGGAAGTCAACACCATCCGCAAGATCGGCGGAAACCCCGAAGTCAAACTGCATCTTGAAAATCTCGGTTTTGTCGTCGGCGGCAATGTGACCGTCGTCACGACGCTTGCCGGCAACGTCATTGTCAACGTCAAGGAGTCGCGCGTTGCCATCAGTGAAGAGATGGCAAGAAAGATCATGATCTGATCGCACGCGCCCATAAATCCGAAACAAAGCAAAATATAAATATTTACATCAAGGAGGAAAGGCAATGAAAACTCTCAAGCAGGTGAAAGTCGGAGAGACCGTCCGCGTCGTCAAACTGCACGGCGAAGGTGCGACAAAGCGCCGCATCATGGACATGGGGCTGACCAAGGGCACTGAAGTCTATGTGCGCAAGGTTGCGCCGCTCGGCGATCCGATCGAGCTTACGGTTCGCGGCTATGAGCTGTCGCTCAGAAAAGCGGATGCCGAAATGGTTGAGGTGGAGTAATCCGCCCACGGGGGTGTTCCCGAATTTTTTAAGACTTACCGTTAGCCAAAGCTAACGCAGAAAGAGAGGATTTCAGACATGGAAATCAGAATTGCCCTTGCCGGCAACCCGAACTGCGGCAAAACCACGCTGTTCAACGCACTGACCGGCTCGAACCAGTTCGTCGGTAACTGGCCGGGCGTTACGGTTGAGAAAAAAGAAGGTAAGCTGAAGAAGCACGACGGCGTGATTATCACCGACCTTCCCGGTATCTATTCGCTGTCCCCCTACACGCTGGAGGAAGTCGTCGCGAGAAACTACCTGATCGGTGAGCGTCCCGACGCCATCCTCAACATCATCGACGGTACCAACCTCGAGCGCAACCTGTACCTGACGACACAGCTTACCGAGCTTGGTATCCCGGTCGTCCTCGCCATTAATATGATGGATGTCGTCAAGAAGAACGGCGACAGAATCGATACGGCGGAGCTGTCCCGTCAGCTCGGCTGCAAGGTCGTTGAGATCTCCGCACTGAAGGGCACGGGCATCATGGAGGCTGCCGAGGCAGCGATCGATGCTGCGAAGAACGGCAAGACCGTTCCGATGCACACCTTTGCGGGCGTGGTCGAGCATGCGCTGGCACATATCGAAGAGGCGGCTGTTCACGGTCTGCCCGAGGAGCAGCAGAGATGGTACGCCATCAAGATCTTTGAGCGCGATGATAAGGTGCTTGAGAAGCTGAACATCGACAAGGCAACGATGGATCACATCGAGGCTGACATCAAAGCGGCGGAGACCGAGATGGACGACGATGCCGAGTCGATCATCACAAACGAAAGATATATTTACATCGGTTCGATCATCAAGGCATGCTACAAGAAGAAGAGCGCGGGCAAGCTGTCCACCTCGGATAAGATTGATAAGATTGTCACCAACCGTTGGCTGGGTCTCCCGATCTTTGCGGTCATCATGTTCCTGGTTTATTACATCTCGATGGTCACGGTCGGCTCTGCCGCAACCGACTGGGCAAACGACGGTCTGTTCGGCGACGGCTGGCACCTGTTCGGCATCGG